>JAGZIY010000011.1 GCA_018365995.1 Butyricicoccus pullicaecorum
AGTTTGCTGATCGCTCATGGAATTAATGAGATCGACAATGTAAGTTTCTTCTTCCATCATTTGCTCATATGCTTCATTATCTGAAGTATCTTCAATCGGCGGAGAAATTTCTTCCTGTGCAGGAATGACATATTTTTCCTGATAAATTTCCCAAACAGTTTGTTCTTGTTCTTCAGGACTGAGCTCATAATAATATTTAGCAACATGCGCACGAAGATTTTCCATGATCTCTTCTTGAGATTCTGATTGACTCATTGAAGAAAAATCTGACGTGGCAAATCCAGTGGGGGAAAGTGTGCATGCAAGGGCGAGAGACAAGGTAAGCGATAGAAGTTTACGGGAGAAATTCATATGATACACCTCCTAATTTGTTATATTTAGTATAGTATACCATACAATATAAATCAATATAAATATATAACAATAAAATATAGAGAAAATTATGCAATAGAGATAGGGAATAAAAAAAGGATCTGTTACAAAATGAAAACGCAATAGCAATCTGCACAAAATATTAGAAGTTAAAAATGAAAAGCGGCTCTCAAATGAAGCGGTTTTGCTTCTTTTGAAGGCCACTTTTTGTGCATTATTTTTTGGAGAGGCTATTTTGCAACAGCCCCATTTTTACATTGCTTCTTCTTTATGCCTTGGGTTTGGTTGCACCTTGTGCAACCAACTCCCAATTCCGGTGCATATAATCATAGCCAGAATAAATGGTTACAAGAGTCGCAATCCAAGCACAGGCATACGGCAGCACCGCCGGCAAGGGGGTTCCCATACCGGTTACGATACTGAACAGGAAGATGGCAATGATGACTGCAATCTGTACACAGGTCTTGACCTTGCCCGACCACGCCGCCGCCATGACCTGTCCCTTTGCCGCTGCAATATTGCGCAGACTGGTAATGATAAACTCACGTGCCAGAATCACGAACACCATCCAGCCAGCAAACAGTCCGCGCTCCACGAAAATCACCAGCGCGGCGGTTACGAGCAGCTTATCTGCCAGCGGGTCAACGAACTTACCAAAATCTGTCACCTGATTATATTTGCGCGCTACATAACCGTCTAGAAAATCGGTGACCGACGCCACACAGAACAAGACAAGCGCAATGGCATCTGCTGTCGGTGTCCACCGAGTCGCAAACCAGATGAAAAACGGAATGAGTGCAATGCGTGCCAGCGTAATTTTATTGGCTGTTGTCATACCGCTCCTCCTACTCGCGTACCAGAAAGATCTGCGCCAAGGCTGTCATCTATGCGCACCTGCACAAAGTCTCCTGCCTGACATGGCTCTTCTGAAGCAAACCAAACCTTACCATCTACCTCGACCGAGTCTGCATAGGTACGCCCATAGTACAGCCCTGCATCTTCATCAAAGCCCTCGCACAATACCTGCATTTTCTCATGTATGCGGGAGAGATTATATTCGTCCATCACACCGGATTGCAGTTCCTCCACAATCAGACGGCGTCTTTCCTTGATTTCATCTGCAATCTGGTCTGGCATTTCTGCCGCCGCGGTGCCTTCCTCCGGCGAAAATTCAAACACACCGGCACGCTCTATGCGTACCTCCTGTAAAAATTCACACAGTTCGGCAAACTCCTCCTCGGTTTCTCCCGGCAGACCTACAATCAGGCTGGTACGCAGCACCACACCCGGAATGTGCTCACGCAGCTTTTGAATGAGCGCGGTGAGGCTTTGCCGGTCACCCGGTCGGCGCATGGCACGCAAAATACGCTTCGAAACATGTTGAAGCGGAATATCCAGATACTTTACGATTTTATCCTGCTGGGCAATCACATCGATGAGCTCATCTGTGATTTGATCCGGATAGAGATAGTGCAGACGAATCCATGTAAAGTCCATTTTGCACAGTTCGCGTAAAAGCTCTGGCAGACGGCGTTTTCCATAGAGATCTACGCCATATTTTGTAGTATCCTGTGCAATGACGATCAGTTCCTTGACTCCTGCATCTGATAAAAGCTGTGCCTCCTGCAAAAGGGTCTCAAAATCGCGGCTGCGGTATTTGCCGCGCAATTTAGGAATGATGCAGTAAGCGCACGTATTCGAGCATCCCTCTGCAATCTTAAAATACGCAGTGTATCCCGGTGTCAAAAGGCTGCGCTGCCCATTGAGGTCTGCCTGCTCCATAGCACCGAAGTATGCCCGCTTCTCATGCCCATAGGCAGCTTGTACCGCGTCCACAATATTTTCATAGCTTCCGGTTCCACAAATCACATCAACTTCGGGCAGGTCGGTTTCTATTTCCTCCCGATAGCGCTGTGCAAGGCAGCCGGTCACAACCAGCCCCTGCATATTTCCGTTCTGCTTATACTGTGCAGTTTCTAAAATGGTTTCGATTGCCTCTGCTTTTGCAGACTCAATAAATCCACAGGTATTGACAATGCCAACCTCCGCATCGTCCATATCCATGACAATTTCATGACCAGCCTCTCGCAGTCTGGCCAGCATGTGCTCCGAATCTACCAGATTCTTTGCACACCCCAGCGAAATCAGTCCTATTTTCATAACATCTTCCTCTTTTCTCTCATCATCCATGCTTATACAAGCAATACAATCCAGCGCACTAATACAAGGGCATATATGGCAAGCGCCACAAGCGCTACCTTTGCAGAATGTTTATCATCTCGACTACGGGCAGACATGCGCGCCAAAAGGCAGAACGCAATCCCAACAATAGATAAGATTGCGCCAAAATGCTGCATTGCAGATAAATTCAAAATCTCAGCCACAAGCAATAGCAAAGCCAAAATCGCTGCTGGCCAAATCAGTTTATGTATCATGGCGTGTTCCTCCCTATGAGACATTTCATCTCTATTATAGCATTGTACGCAGTGATGAGAACAGCTGCATACAACAAATGACCAAACACAACACAAAAACCGCGAGTGCAATGGTTGCAGCACGGACTGCACGGTCATCGCGCTTCCATTGTGCCACGAACCATACAATCGAAGTCACGCCGACACCTGCCAAGACCACATAAGAAAAAGCAAACAGGGAGCGGTTCATGCACACTGCCACAATTTCGATTATCGCGAGCACCACACTAAAAATACACAATCCACGATTCACTTTTGATAACATAAAATGCCTCCTGTGTGATTTTGCAGGGTTTAATCAAATTCTGCTTCTATGGAAGCGCCATATCGGTTGAGTGCCGTGCGGATATCCTCCCACACAAAACCACGGCGCTGTAAGGCCGCCACAGCCTTATTGACCTCCTTACGGTCAGACAGATTCCCATGCAGGCGTTTGTCCAAAAGGGCTTCCATAGTCTCCCAGTCCGGCTCATAGCAATCCATAGCTGCTTCTGCTTGGGCGGTATCTATCCCGCGGCGGCGCAGCTCCTGCTGAATCCGCAGCTTTCCATATCCACGGCGCTGATAGGAGCGCACAGTGCTTTCTGCATATTGTATATCATTCAAAAATCCATGTGCCTGTAAATACTCCAACGCATAATCGACCGCATTTTCCTGATAGCCACGCGACAACAACTTATCGCGCAAAGCGCTGACAGAAAGTGCGCGGTAAGACAGCTGTCTCGCCGCGGCCTCCAAGGTATTTTGCGTTTCCAATTCTTCCTGTGTCATGGAAAGCGGGTCATTCTGCTGACTTTGACTTCTCATACGTCGATTCCATCATCATCTTCATCAAAGTCATCTGCATCGATTGCAACTGCCTTGGACTTTGCCGCCTTCTTTTCTGGCTCTGGCTTACTTGCAGGCGCAGATGGCAGGTCCTCGTCCTTGTTCTTCTTTACAGCTTTGGCTGCCAGCTTATTATTCTCCTCTGTGATTGCCTGCATAATCTTTTCATGAAGGATTTCCGCCTGCTCCGGATGTTCCTTAAAATATGTCTTGGCATTGTCTCTGCCCTGTCCAAGGCGCACGTCATCCATAGAGAACCATGCGCCGGACTTTTGGATAAATCCATGCTCTACGCCAAGGTCTACCAACTCTCCAGTAAAAGAAATGCCCTCACCATACATGATATCAAATTCTGCTTCACGGAACGGCGGTGCCACCTTATTCTTTACAACCTTGCAGCGCGTGCGTGATCCAAGCAGCTCGGTGCCATTCTTAATGTGCTCGATGCGGCGTACATCAATGCGAACCGAGGCATAGAACTTGAGTGCGCGTCCGCCCGTCGTAACCTCTGGGTTGCCGTATACGACACCTACTTTTTCACGCAGCTGATTGATAAAGATTGCCACACAGTTCGACTTTGCAATCGAACCTGCAAGCTTGCGCATCGCCTGACTCATCATGCGGGCATGCAGACCCACAAAAGAGTCTCCCATTTCCCCCTCAATTTCCTGCCGCGGAACGAGTGCAGCCACTGAATCCACAACGACAATATCCAAGGCACCTGAGCGCACCAGTGCTTCTGCAATCTCCAGTCCCTGCTCACCGGTATCCGGCTGAGAAACCAGCAGACTGTCGATATCGACACCCAGCGCACGTGCATATACAGGGTCGAGTGCATGCTCTGCGTCAATGAACGCCGCTTCTCCGCCTGCCTTCTGCGCCTGCGCAATTGCATGCAGCGCCACGGTCGTTTTACCAGAGGACTCAGGGCCGTAAATCTCTACGATTCTGCCGCGCGGAAGCCCCCCGATGCCAAGTGCACAGTCCAGACCAATGGATCCGGTTGAAATATGGTCGATCGACATGCCAGTGTTCTCTCCCAGACGCATCACTGCACCCTTGCCATACTGCTTTTCAATCAGTCCCAGTGCCTTTGCAAGTGCCTCCTGCTTATTTGCCGCAGGTACGACAGGCTCTAACTTCTTTTTATTATTTGACGCCATAGCGATGATTCCTCCGTAAAAATTCAAAATATTACTTTTTATATACTGTTTTCTGCGTCTTTCACTGCGCATTGCAGCTTGTCTGAACCGCGATTGTACACAGACAGATATTATTTTCCTGTCAGATATCAGAAGCTTATTCTTTCTGTACAAGCGGAAACGGCTGTATGTACATTGTACTGGATATTTTATCAGAATACAATATTTTATATGCTCCGCAGCCCAAAGGCAGATAACATTGACGGTGCATTTGAGCAGATTGTGCCCTTATGACACCTTACCCCAAATCCATCGCACATCAGTTTGGACGAATGGTATGGATAATACGCGGTACGCCCGCATAATCTGTCTCTATTGTTGTATTGTTCCAGCCTGCTTTGATGCAGATATCCGCAACCGCCTGTCCCTGCGTCCAGCCACATTCAAAGAAAATATCTCCTGCCGGACGCACCGCCTGTGCCCAGCCCTGCATGACCGCCCTATAAAAATCCAGTCCATCGATTCCGCCATAGAGTGCAAGATGCGGCTCATAAGCGCAGACACTGACATCAAGACTACGCATTTCCAGTTCGGTAATATAGGGCGGGTTGCACACCATTACATCAAATGCTGTTTGATATTCCTCCGGCGGCACCATCAGCGCATTTCCTTCTATACAGCGATAGCGCGATGCAAGCCCCAATAGTTCGGCATTGGCTCGTGCCAGCTGTACCGCCCGAGGAGACAGATCTATTCCCAGAGCAACCGCCTTGGGAACCTCATGTAAGAGCGCCAGCCCAATGCAGCCCGAACCGCTGCAAAGATCCAGAACACGCGGCGTTTGCCGCGCCTGCGCCCGCTCGATTGCCAGTTCACAAAGACGCTCAGTATCACTTCTTGGAATGAGTACATCTGGAGTCACCCGCAGAGTGATCCCACAAAAATCCCATTCTCCCAGCAAATAGGCAAGCGGCTCACCTTGCAGACGGCGCTTTACAAGCGCCTCAAGCCGGTCTTGCTCCTCTGGAGAAACCGTCTGCACGGGCGGCAGCCGTCTCAAATCACATCTCAGCGCACATGACACCAACTCCCGTGCTTCCAACTCAGGCATGGAAACCTCAGGTACAGACAGATGGCTGCACACCATTTGATAACATGCCTTTATCGTCATGGCATCACTTCCACGCATCGCTGTCATCCTCCGGTATCACACGCTCCATGCCCGCAATCGCCACTTCGATCATGCTGTCATCTGGCTCAAATACTGTGAGCTTCTGCATTTGCAGTCCCGGCCAGCGAATGACGCGGCAAAGCAAATTGTCATGCCGCCCCGCCCAACGATTGCACTCATACGCAATCCCAACAACCACAGGCAAAAGCAGCAGACGCAGCAGCATGCGTATCCATACATTATCCATTTGCACAAATGCAAAAATCAGAATGGGAATAATCATCATTACAATCATAAAACTCGTACCACAGCGAGGGTGGAAACGCGGCATTTTGCGCACATTTTCCACGGTCAGCGGCAATCCGGCTTCATAACAGAAAATCGTTTTATGCTCTGCCCCATGATAGCGAAAGGTTCGTTCAATATCCTTCATGTGGGAAACCGACCACATAAAAATCAAAAACAGAACGATACGGACAATTCCTTCGAGCAGACTGCGCATAAAATACGGCGTATCCTTGGGCAGAATGCTGACAATAAGGGTCGGCGCAACCAGAAACAGGGCGATGGGAATGAGCGTTCCCAGCACCATCGCCACTCCCAGAAGTATCTTTTCCAGCTTGTCAGAAGAAACATGCCTGTCAAGCCACTTTTCAGATCGGGACGGCTCGGTATCTACGCTATCATCATCTTCGAAAAACTGTGCTGAAAAATTGATATCAGACACACCGTCCTTCATTGCTGTAAATAGGGTATATGCGCCGCGTACAATGGGCAGCTTCCAAAACCAGTGCTTTGGGGTTGGGGTCGGGCGCTCCTGAAACTCCAGCGTACCATCAGGCTTACGCACAGTTACACAGGTGTTTTTGGGTCCGCGCATACTGATCCCCTCAATAATTGCCTGTCCGCCAATCGTGGTTTTCCGCACACAGGGCGGCATTTCATAATGACTCATCAACATTCTCCTCTGTTGCAATGCTCGTTTCTACACCAAGCGCGGTATGCACATCAATTGCAGGAACCGATACATAGACAGCAGTTCCCTCCCCCTGCTTTGAGCGGATTTCCAACTTTCCGCCATGCAGCTTGACGATTTCATCGGTAATAGACAGACCAATGCCGCTTCCGCGCTCTTTAGAGGAGCCTTTATAAAAACGCTCCTTTACAAATGGCAGTTCAGCTTCGGGAATCCCTGCACCAAAATCTCTGACACAAACAACGATATTCTTGTCTTGATGGCGCAGGTCTATCTCGATACGCCCACCGCTCTTGCCATATTTTGCCGCATTATCAATAATATTCAAAAATACCTGCTTCATTCGGTGACGATCTCCGTTAATAAAGTAAAGATCCGCCTCGTCTGTATGATAGGCGAGTGTCATGCCGCTTCCTGACAGCAGATTCTCATACATATAAACAGCCTCATAAAGTTCCATTTCCAGATCAAAGGTTTCAACCTCCAGCTTCATACGTCCCGATTCCATCCGTGCAAAGTCCAAAAGCTCCTCCACCATGCGGGTCAGTCTGCGGCTCTCCTTATGGATAATCTCCAGCCCCTGCCGAACCTCCTCAGGATTGGTTCCACCGCCTGTTAAAAGGGTTTCGCTCCAGCCGTCGATTGCGGTCAGCGGGGTACGCAGTTCATGCGAGACAGAGGATATAAAATCATTCTTCATACGCTCGGTTCGAGAAATCTCATCCGACATATAGTTGATGGTATCACACAGTTCACCAATTTCATCATCATAGACCTTTTGCAGACGCATACCATAGCGTCCGGCTGCAATCTCCTTGGCAATGACATTGATTTTTGTTACCGGTTCCAGAATAGACTTAATGAAATAACGGTTTGACAGAACTACCAGAGAGAAAAACAGCAGACTGGCAGCCACCGCAAGCAAAACAAAATACATGGTCTGTTTTTCCGCAATGGCAAGCGAAGTGACCATACGAATCCCGCCGACCATGTGTCCATCATCAATATAGAGCGGCGTTGTCATACTGAGGACACGTTCTCCCGTCATGGGATCTTTGCCCGTCCATGCCTGTAACAACGCCTTGTGCGGCGGCTCCTCAGCTTGCGGCGGTGCGGGCATACGCCCCCGCAGTGCACGTTCCACGTCTCCGGTTGCCGCGAGCGTGCCATCATTGAGTCCGGAAGAGGATTTCACAATCGTTCCCTGTTCATTCAAGAATTGGAACTCGATTTTATCGCGCATATTGACATCGAAGTCTCCTATGGTTTTCTCCATTCCATAGTAATAATCCTCTGCGCTGCTGAGCCACCCGCCGTTATAAAAATTTGTTGTCAGAGCACTCATGCGATAGCTCAGCATATCATAAATACTATTATAGTAATAGCTGGAAAATCCCACCGAGACAGCAATCACGACTGCTGCTAGAATGACCACGACAAAGGAGAGAGAGTTCATGACCCAACGTCCGCGCAAACCGCCCGGAGAATGTTGGATACGTGTTTGGGGTGCAGTCTTAGGCTTTGGCGCAGGTCGCATCTGCGTTTTTCGGTATTTCATACCTTACCTTCCCACATATAACCATAGCCGCGCACGGTGACAATATAGCGGGGGGATGCCGGATTGTCCTCGATTTTAATGCGAAGCCGCCGGATATTGACATCTACAATTTTGAGTTCTCCCACAAAATGGTGTCCCCAAACCATCTCCAAAATATCATCTCGCGACAGCGCCCGATCGATATTGCTCATAAACGCCTTTAGAATCCCATATTCGATTTGGGTCAGCTCAATTTTGATGCCATTTTTTGTGACCTCCCTTGCACGAGTATCCAGCCGGAACGGACCAGAACGCAGACTGTCATCTTCCTGAAATCCGCTGCCTGCCACACGGCGCACCAGCGCCTCCACGCGTGCAACCAACTCTACAACCGAAAAAGGCTTTGTCACATAATCATCTGCACCAGTCATCAGACCTGTGACCTTATCACTTTCCTGTGTGCGTGCTGTCAGCATAATGATACCTGCACGGGAGCCATGGGCACGAATACTTCGGCACACCTCATATCCGTCAATTCCCGGCAGCATGACATCTAATACTGCCACCAAAATATCCATATTCTGCGCAAACAGCTCAAGTGCCTGTTCACCTGTATCCGCCTCAATGACCTCAAAACCTGCCCGTTTGAGATTTAAAACCACAAAGCTCCGAATATTTTCCTCATCTTCTAAGACAAGTACCTTACGCTTCATCTTTTGAAAAGCCTCCTGTCACGACTCAATTTCGTTCCAATGCACCGTGATCGGTGCAAATCGTTCTTTTACCTGTGCTTCTGTCAAAGCCAAGCTGCTGTTTGCCGCTTCTTGTGGAATTTCTGCGGCGAAGATTCCTGATGTCACGGTATCCAGCGCAAACAGCTGCTTTTCCTCTATCTCCTGCTTGACATCATCTGCCGTTCCAAGGAGATAATAGATGGTCAGCAGCGGAACTGATTTACCATCGGGTGCATAAGCCTCAAAGGTCGTATAGTCAATGCCATCTTCTGTCCCCTTGACCGCGCGCACCCTGTCCCGCCATTCAGAACTCATCACAAAGTCCCATTCTTGGCTGACATTTCGATAGGTTGTCTGTACGTACATGGGCTGACGGTTTTCTGCATACAAATACCAGTCGAGCATATAAACCTCATTGCCCTCCTCCCCCACAGAGCCAACCATTTTTACGGCACGCGGAATTTCTGTAAGACCATCTCCATTGATATCATAGGCATTGGCGGGAACCACACGGTATGTTCCTTTCCCTGTACCGCTCTCTGTATTACGCGCCAGATTGCGCAGACCGCTTTCCCGCCTCCAGACAAAGATATCGGTTTGCTGTCCGTTGCTGCCTTGCACAGTTTCTTCTACAAAAACCGCAGGGATATGGTCTGCAATATAGCCCTTGTGCATGCGTTCAATAATCTTTGCTGATGCAGACAGCGGGCTTTCGCTCATCATCTTTAGTCCACGGCTATTGACATCGTAACTATAAATAGAGGCAATATGGCGAGTATCCTGCCCCGAAATCAGAAAGATCTCTTTCGTGCCATTGCCGTCTGAATCAATGGACATCATATCGACATAGTCGGTTTCCAGCATGACCCGAACGCTTTCTCCCATATAATCTGCTGCAATGAGATGATTGCTCTGCTCGCCCATCTGTTCCATGCTGAAAAGAATGGCACGCTGTCCCTCCGGTGTGATGACCGGATAATCCACCGAGTCAATGCGCGAGCCAATGCCGCGGACACTTCCGACGTAGCGATACCGCTCATCGGACTCCTTGGTGAGGACGACCGCTTCATAGGTATTACCATTTGCAGGCGTGCGAAAAAACGCGACCACCTCTTCGGTTCCATCACCGTCCAGATCGACCATCTGCACCGTATTGCGGTTTTCTCCCTGATAGGGCGCATCTTCCACCGCGTCAGATGGTTTGACCCGCGCAAGCTCATCTGTAATTGCCTGACGATCTTTGTTGGGCTTTGGCAGCTGCATCAAATCCACCCCGTTTTTGAGGGTGCAGCCTGTCAAAACCGATAAAAAACCGAGCAGGAAAACACCTGCGAAAAGTCTTTTCATTTCTGTCTCCTTACAGCCTTTGAATTCACAAGATACGTTTTCAGTGTATCACAAAAAATGGTGTTTGAACAGTACAACCCGCTTTTCCCCGCGTCCTTCTATTGTGTAAAAAAAGATGCAGAGTGAGTCCAGCCAGTGGACATCCCCTGCATCTTTACAAAACCTAGTTTTCGTCTGCATTTTCCTGACGCAGCCAGCGGTAAAATGTGCTGGGTGCAACGCTCAAAAGCCGTGCTGCCTCCTGTCCGGTGACTTCCTGCGCCTGATACATTTCACGCACACGGCGGAAACGCTTGTCCTGTTTTCTTGTTGGACGACCAATTGCAACACCAGCCTGCTGCGCACGCGCAATCCCCTCACTTTGCTTCTGACGGAACCGGCGGCGATCTTCCTGCGCTGCCTGTTCAATCAAGTGCCCTGCCAGCCTGCTGACCAGTTCGGCTACTGTAATTTTTCCCTCCAATTGCGTTTCCAAAACGCTCTCTGACAATCCAAGCTCTGATAAATATGCGGTCAACTCCGTTCGGATCTGCTTATTATCATATTCCTGTAAAGTTTTGAATAGCATAATACAGTTTCACTCCTCTCAAATTTTTTGCACACAGAAGCGTACAACATCTTCAACTGAATTAACGTTCTTCCCACCAAGTATATCACATAAGAGGAGAGATTGCTACAATATTTTTGCAAATATTCAAAACATGTCAAAATTCCTATGAAACGAGCCACAGTGCACGTAGGAGGTGAACGCTTTTTACACCCCTGTGTAGACTTCTCCGAGTACGCCGCAGCGATACAGCGAAAGCAATTCCTGCAGTTCATCGATACGGCGGCGGAAGCGTTCTCCCGCATCGGTATCCTCAACCATTAAGCGTTGCGGCATATGCTCCACGATGTGAACAGTTGTGTAGGTTTCCGGACTTTCCAAATCATTGCCCTTGTGAAATGGGCGATGCTCTGCAAGCTGGATTTCATGAGAGGAGGAAATCAATGTATATCCCGCAATGCCGGTCTTTGACCGGTATGCCTTAGAAATGCCGCCATCAATAACAAACAGACGTCCGCCCGCCTTGATTGGCGTTTCTCCGTGCTTTACCGGCACATGTCCATTGATGATATGGCTGTGCTTTGGATCGAGTCCAAATTCTTCCATGAGTGCCTTGCAGAATTCCGGATCATCATAATGCTTATAATATGGATTCATGTTCTCCTTTTGCAGTTCCTTATTTTGAATAAAGTATCGCTCAAAGGAGGTCATGCGGTCTTTGCCAAAGAGCGGCGATGCCGCACCGCACCAGAGATACCAAAGCAAGTCCACAGAATCCGGATTTTCTGCATGGTATGCACGGCGTACGTGCATTTCGAGCTGGTCGAGCAGTTCACGTCCCTTGCACTTTTTGCCAAACAGTTCTACCTCCTGCAAGGAACCATCCTCATTGACCGGAATACAGCCATGATACAACAGCTTTCCGTTTGCAACCTTATACATGGCACCATGATTGATGATAAAATCAATCTGTGTGCGCAAACGCTCCGAATGTCGAAATGATGCCTGAAATCCATCCAGAATGTTTTGCTCCTCTGCGGTCAGGGCATATGGATTTTTGGGATCGACTGTCGGGAAGCTGCTGTCTGTGAGTTTATATTCCTTGCCGCCAATTTGGATCGTTCCCTTTTCATAATCAATCTTATCGAGAAGCAGACGTCCCTCCATGCCATATTCTGGATGCCGCTTGATAAGCTGCCCCTCCAGCTTAAAGAGCATAATGGCAACTGCCTTGTGCATTTTTGCCGCCAGCGCCGGATCGACCGGATCGAACTCATTTTCATCGAGCACATGCGGCATAAAATGAGTACAGGGGTCTTTTGCGTAGGTGGTTGCCGCAAACATAGACAACGGACGCAGGTTGATGCCATAACCGTCCTCCAGACAGTCAAATCCATTGTAGCTGATGGCAATACGCAGCACACTCATCAGGCACACAGGATTGCCGCACATGGCGCCGATCCACGAAACATCATGGTTCCCCCACTGGATATCCACGTCATGATGCTTCATCAGTTCCTCAATAATACGGTCGGCGCGCGGGCCGCGGTCGAAAATATCACCAATGATGTGAAGCTGATCGACGGTCATCTGCTGAATGAGATGACACAGCGCCTTAATCAATCCGTCCGCGCATCCAACCCGCACGACCGATTCGATCATCTCACAATAATAGGTACGCTTATCCATATCGGTTCCGTCTGTATTCATGAGTTCCTCGATCATGCCGGCATAGCGCGGATCCATTGTATTGCGCACCTTACTGCGTGTATACTTGGCAGACACCTCACATGCCACGATGACCAGCTGATTGATGGTGATTCTGCACCAATCATCATAATTTTGCTCGGTCTTGCGGGCGCGTGCCATCTGTGTCGATGGATAATAGATGAGCGCTGCCAGTGCTGCACGATCCTTTTCCATCACAGAGGAATGGAACAGGTAGTCTACCTTTTCTCGAATCACACCAGAGCCTGACCGCAGCAAATGAATGAATGCTTCATGTTCTCCATGCAAATCAGAAAAGTAGTATTCCGTTCCTTTCGGCAGGTGCATAATCGCACGTAAATTCACAAGTTCATTTGTAACCGACTCAATGGTAGGAAATTTTTCAGCCAATAAACGCAAATAATTGATATCGTAATTCAAAATCCATCTTCCCCTTTCAAAACTGTGGCTGCAAGCGCATGCACCCATTCCAGTGTGTTTTCCCCTTTATGCTATCATACCCTTTATTTTGTTGCAAGCGTATTTTGTGAAATCGGAAAATGATAGGAAAAGGCTTGTCGAAAGTACAAACGCATGATAAAATGTTAACAAGGATTTTTTGATTCGAGAAAGGATGAGTACCTATGTCAAAAAAGCTCTGGTGTTTATTCCGTCGCCGTGATGCAGTTGGCACAAAGATCTGTGTTGCAAAAGCCGAGACGGAAGGACGCGTATTTGTCTGCCCCTACGCAAATGAGGTAGAGGCTGTAAACAACTGTGACGATTATGCATTCAACACCCGCTCCGAAGGGGAAACCGAAGGCATCGAATAATCTCGCAGTCCGGTCTCCGGCGCATGCCGCTGGAGACCTTTTATTATTTTTGAAAGGAGTCTCTATGTTAACACAAAAGAAACGGCAGCGCCTTACGATTCGTGGTCTTTTATCTATTCTGGTGCTGATTACAGCTGTCCGCGCCTTCTTCCGTGGAAATTATGAACATCTATTTGTATGTATCCTGACGCTTGCACTGTTCTGCGTTCCCATGTTCATCGACCGTACCCTCGGCATTGACCTGCCGCCGGCACTGGAAACCATTATCTACTGCTTTATTTTCTCGGCTGAAATTCTGGGAGAAATCAATTCTTACTACACCAAAATCCCCTATTGGGATACCATGCTGCACACCCTCAACGGATTTCTGATGGCTGCCATTGGCTTTGCACTTGTGGATATCTTCAACCGCAGTGAACGCTTCTCCTTCGAGTTGTCTCCGCTGTTTTTGGCGCTTGTCGCCTTTTGCTTTTCAATGACAGTCGGTGTTCTGTGGGAATTCTTCGAATTTGGCATGGACATATATTTCGGAACCGATATGCAGAAAGACTGGATCGTTCACAACATCAACTCTGTCCTCTTTAATCCGGACGGCTTAAATATTGTTGGACATGTCCCCATTGAAAGTATGGTCATCAACGGAGAGGACTGGATTGCAAAATATGGCGGCTATATCGATATTGGTCTTATCGATACTATGAAGGATCTGATCGTGAACTTTGTCGGCGCAGTCTGCTTTTCCATTATCGGATTTTTCTATGTAAAAAGTCGAGGTAAGGGCAAATTTGCCTCTGCCTTCATTCCCAAAGTAAGACGTACCTTTGGTTTGAAAGAACGGAAAGAGACACACCCCGACAAGCAAAAGTAATTGAACGAATTGCCCTTAAAAGAGCGCTTTAGAAAAGCGCTCTTTTTTCTCTCATTTCAGTTCCTGTGCGCACTTGACAATCCATTTCCAAATATCTATAATAAATCTAAACAAACAACCAAATATGCGTTTTGGTAGCTTTCTGCGGTTTGCAGAATTTTGCTTTGAATGGGAATGCGGTGAAAGCCCGCAGCAGCCCTCTCTACTGTAAAGATGACAAACACCCCTACATACCACTGTCCAGTGTTCCGGACGGGAAGGTGGGTGCGCGGCCGAATCTGAGTCAGGAGACCAGCCAATTCGCGTGAAGTGCATGTTTTTCGGCGGGGAAAAACAGACAAAACTGCTTTGGCAGCTGGTATACGCGCCTTCCCGCACTGGGAAGGTTTTTTTATCCCCTCCTTTTTCATGCAGTTCAGAAAGGGGAAACACTATGAAAAAATCCATTCTCTCCCGTTTGCTCTGTCTCCTAGGGGTTCTTACTCTGCTCCTCACAGGCTGTGGCAGCGGGACAGTTCCTGCGGCATCGCAAGAACAGGAAATCGTTTTTGCAGCCTCTCGGGATCAATGCCCGGGGGAGCAGGACGCCTACTATGCGTCCATGTCTCTCGGTATCTGGGAGCCGCTCATCACCAAAGATGCAGACGGCAAACCCATTCCGGCTCTGGCGGAAAGCTGGGAACCAAACGCGGATTCTAGCATTTGGACGTTTCACCTGAGAAAAAATGTCACTTTCTCAAACGGCACACCTTTCAATGCTGATATCGTACTTGCAAACTTTGAACGTATGCAAAAAGGCCCCTTTGAGTCGTCCTTCTATGGTATGAATCTGGACACATTATACCCGGGCTTTGTCTCCTGCGAAAAGGTTGATGACGCTACCGTTGTTTTGACACTGGACGCGCCGCAGCCGCTTTTGCCATATTCCATGGTCAATTATGGTTCTGCCATGTTCGAGCCCTCTTGCTTTGCAGAGGACGGCACCTTTAACGGCTTTGCCATTGGCACAGGTCCCTATACCATTGCAGAAAATGTGCTGGGACAGTACTGCGTCATCGAGCGGAACGATGCCTATTGGGGCACGCCCGGCTTGACCAAGACCTTCCGTTTCAAGGTCATTCCCGATGCAGAAACCCGCTACTCCGCACTGCGTGCCGGAGAAGTGCAGGGTCTTTGCGATCTTGGCGCCATCTCCCCTGCACAGGCTGCCGAAATTTCGGATGACCCCGCTTACCATGTTTCCGTGGGCGATTCCGGCATCACCCATTTTCTAAATGTCAACGGCGCTGCCTTCCCCTTCTCCGATGTCCGTATGCGCGAAGGTCTTTCACTGCTCCTTGACCGCCAGACAATCATCGACAGCTTCTTCAACGGCTATGGACTGCCTGCCGGCGGCTTTCTCAGCTATACAAGCCCCTTCTATCAGGAACAGCCTGTACAGCACGATGCAGAAAAGGGCGCTGCCCTAATCCGTGAGGTTGTTGGAGACAGCGCGGTAGAGCTGCGCTTCCTGCTCCCCAGTGTAGATGCCAATCGCTACCCCTATCAGGAGGTCGCAGAATATCTGCAGTCCGTGCTTGAAAACATCGAGGGCACCCAGATCAAGGTAAATATCCAGCTGATGGACTGGGGTCCGTGCAAGGAGGAAATGGCAGCCGGAAACTATAACCTCTGTCTCAAAATTCAGGGTCTGCCCTCTGCAAATCCCTTCTCCCTCTTTAAAAACTTTATGTCCACCAATGGCAGCACCAACCTCAATTATGGACTTGGCTATCACAACGAACAGGTAGATGCACTGATTGAGGAAGCGTCCACCAGCGTGGACGCTTCACGCCTGACTGAAATCTACACTGAGCTTCAGCAAATTTCCGCAGAAGATTTTCCAAATATCCCTATTATGTATTCACAGGAGGTTGTTGCCTCCTCAAGCAGCATCACCGGATATGAGGCCACTGTATATGGTCTGACTGGATTTACGCAGGTGTGCTGGGCAAAGTAAAAATAAGCCTCCCGCTTGCGGAGGCTTATTTCTTACCAAAACCAATGTACCGAAAAGGCTGAAACGTTATGACCATTTTCAAATATATCTGCCGAAGGCTTCTCATACTGATTCCTGTACTTTTCGGAATCTCTCTGGCAGCCTTTCTGCTGGGACGCATCGCGCCCGGTGACCCCGTAGATGATGCACTCTTTCGCATCGGTATTGAATTTCCCACAGCAGCCGACCGTACAGAGATGCGCACAGCGCTTGGTTTGGACAAGCCGATATTCGTACAATATCTAGACTGGCTTGGCAAAACACTGCAAGGCGATTTGGGACGCTCGTACATCGGCAATCAAGATATCGCCCATGAATTGTTCACCCGCTTACCCATCACACTGAAATTATCCTTTTCTGCGCTCATTGCCACGATTCTCTTTGGCATTGGCGGCGGTGTTCTCATGGCTGCATTTCGCGGAACATGGGTGGATACCTTCTTAAAATCCATCTCTACCCTGCTATTGTCTGTCCCAAGCTTTTGGATTGCACTCTTTCTGATTACCATATTTGCTGAATGGCTGCATCTTTTGCCCACAAGCGGACTTGACCGTGGAGTTTCCTCCTTCATTCTGCCAACCATTGCGCTTGCCTCTGCCAATATCGGTTCCACCGCCCGCTTAACACAGGCCAATATCCTCACTGAACTCGGACAGCAGTATATTATCACCGCCAATGCCAAGGGACTTTCCCAAAACGCTGTTATGCTTCGCCACGCATTCCGCAATTCTCTCATTCCCATTATCACACTGGTTGGAAACTACTTTGGCGGAATTCTGGGCGGCAGTACCCTCATCGAGAATATCTTCTCCATTCCGGGACTAGGCAGTTATGTACTTTCTGCTATTCAAAACCGCGATTATCCCGTTATTCAAGGATATGTGCTCATTACAGGGACAACTTTCGTACTAATTACACTATTTATTGATCTGCTCTATCTTGCAGTCAATCCCAAAATTCGGATTCAGGGGGGCGCCACATGACCGGACGAAAAAAGCAAATGTACCAACTCATTGCAGTCAGCACCGTTTTGCTTCTCATCCTTTTGATGACTATTTTCGCGCCATGGATCGCCCCTTATGATCCCACTGCCGTAAATATGGAAAACCGTTTACTTGCGCCCTGTCAGGCACACCCGCTCGGAACCGATGCACTTGGGCGCGATGTCCTCAGCCGCGTCATTTACGGCGGACGTGCTTCCCTCCTACTTGCCGTGATTGCGACCTGCTGCTCCATGGGGTTAGGTCTTGCAATCGGCATTGCCGCCGGATATTGTGAGGGCGTGATAGACACCATCATCACCGGCATTTCCAATGTTTTTCAGGGACTGCCAAGCACCATTTTGATGATTGCACTGGTCGGGATTTTAGGCGCCAACAATTACAGCATTGTACTCGCGCTGGTACTCACCTCATGGGTAGGATTTTCCCGTGTGGTACGAGGCGAAGTACTCAAAATCAAACAGGAACCATATATCGAGGGCATGTACTGCTTAGGGGCAAGCCATTGGCGTATCATCTGGAAACATATCCTACCCAATATCCGCACCAATATCATTGTGCTGTTTACGACCCGTGTCGGGCGGGTCGTGCTGTCGGTTGCAGGGCTCAGCTATCTGGGGCTTGGCATCCAGCCGCCGACCCCCGACTGGGGAGAAATGATCAGCGGCTCTGCCCGCCGCTACTTCCGCTCTGCCCCGCATTTGTTATGGGCGCCGGGCATCTGTATTATCGTGCTGACACTGTCAATCAATCTGCTGGGCGATTTGCTGCGCAGTTGGCTCGATGTGAAACAGGATGTGGTGAAAGAGATATGACCCCTAATATCGAAATACATAATCTTTCGGTCTGTTTTGAGACCTCGAGCGGCTCTGTCCGAGCAGTACATGACTTATCCACCACCTTTTATGCCGGACGCATCTCTGGTATCATCGGAGAGAGCGGAAGCGGAAAAAGCATTATGGGAATGTCGATTTTGCAGTTGCTTCCCAATACCGCCAAGGTAAGCGGCTCCTGCCTGTTTGGGGAGCACGAATTATACAGCATGTCCCCAAGAGAGCTGCGCAAGATCCGCGGTGCCATGATTGGTTTGATTCCGCAAAACCCGAACGCTTCTCTCAACCCAGTTATGAAGATAAAAGACCAGATTATAGAAGCGGTTTTGACACACAGTCATAGAAACCGCAAAAAAGCCGCACAGCATGCTGCCGATTTGCTCAAGCAATTCGGTTTTGAGACACCAGAAACTATTTTGAATCAATATGCTTTTCAGATGAGCGGCGGCATGAATCAGCGTCTGGTATCTGTCTTGGGACTTGCCTGTCAGCCAAGCTGGATCATTGCCGATGAACCCACCAAAGGATTGGACGCTGTTGTACGCAATCAGGTGTATACCGTTCTGCGGAAAATCCATCTGCAATATGAAAGCAGTATGATCGTCATTACTCACGACTTGGATCTCGCACGTCATCTATGCGATGATATCCGTGTCCTGTATCAAGGGCAGTTGGTAGAACAGGGTCCGGCAAAGCTGGTGATGGAGCAGCCCCTGCACCCCTATACAGCAGGGCTGCTGCACGCCATGCCGCGTCACGGTATGATTCCAATTCCCACCCCCGACCCTGCCCGCAAAAACCATAACGGCTGTGTCTTTTATCCGCGCTGTTCCAAGGCAACCACACACTGCGCACAGCAAAAGCCCATAGATTTCTCCCTTCCGCACGACAGAAAGGTAAGGTGTTTTCTCTATGCCTGAGCTGCTGGCACTTCATCACGTCTGCCGCAATTTTTCACATGGAATTTTTCAGCCGCGCACGGTACAAGCCGTACAAGATGTCAGCTTTTCTCTCGAGCGAGGAAAAACCTTTGGTCTGGTTGGCAACAGCGGCTGCGGAAAAACGACCCTTTCCCGCCTGATTACCCGCCTATTGCCGCTTTCTTCTGGGAAAATTTATTTTGAGGGGCAGGATATTTCCCTTTTTGACCGCCGCACAGCAAAATCCTATCATCAAAAAGTGCAAATGATTTTCCAGAATCCGGAAGCCTCACTTGACCCCACTATGCGGATTCGTGACAGCCTGCTTGAGGTACTGCACATTCACGAAATTGGTCAAACACCGGACGAACGTATGGCACGGATTATACAAATGCTTGCACAGATTGGCTTATCAGACCATTTGCTCTCCCGCTATCCTCATCAAATCAGCGGCGGAGAGGCGCAAAGGCTTATTATCTGCCGTGCACTTCTGCTCAATCCGCAAGTGCTTTTGCTCGATGAACCGACCGCAATGCTCGATGTATCTGTACAGGCATCTATTTTGAATTTGCTCAAAGACCTTCAGCAAAACTTTGGTCTTACCTACCTCTATATTACCCATGATATCGAACTGCTGAGCTGGATTGGTGATACCATTGGTGTCATGCAGGAAGGACGTTTGGTAGAGCGCGGCAGTCGGGAGCAGATTCTAGAATCCCCCTCCCACCCCTATACAAAAACATTACTTCGTGCATACACCGATTGGAAATAAGGAGAGTGCTATGAAAGAACGTATTCCCATAACAGATTTTGCACAGCAATGGACTGCACAAATCAAACAGAGTACCTCCTCTCGTATGAAAGAAGATACTGCCGAACAGGAATTTTGGAGACAGTTTATACGCACCAAGGTCTATGCACCAGAAGCCTCCTCCCGACAGGTGCTTGCCTTTCTGCGCCCCCTTTTTGCAGACTATCAAATCGAAACTGCACTGGAAATCGGTCCCGGATGGGGAAACTATACATTGGATCTTGCTGCAATATGCAGAGAGGTTGCCTGTGTAGACATCTCACCAGATGTTCTGCATTTTGTTTTGGAGACCGGTGCCGCACATGGATACCACAACCTGACCACCTACCCTGTCAAATGGGAAGCCTTCGAGCCTGACAAACAGTATGACCTTGTATTTGGCTATAACTGCTTTTACCGGCAGGAGGATTTGGCAGACTGTTTTTCCCGTATGCAGCGCACGGCGCGCAAGCTATGCGTTGCCGGAATGAACACCGGACTTGCCCCTGTTTGGGTGCACGAGTTGGAACAGGCAGGTGCACAAATCCACTGGGAATGGAAAGACTATATGTACTTCGTAGGCGTGCTCTATCAAATGGGCATTGACCCCAATGTGCGAATCCTGCCTTTCCAAAAAACCTTGACTTACCCAAACACAGCTTACCTTGTACAGGGAGAATGTGCGCGCTGCGGCTGTCCTGATTTGGCACCCGAAATCGCAAAGTCCATTTTGTGCAGGCATTTCACCCAACAGCCCGACGGAAGCTGGACCGCACAACTCCGATTTCGCAGTGGTATTGTCTGGTGGGACCCCAAACAGGTCGGTGCATAAAACCAACCACCAGCGTAGCCGGTGGTTGTCATTTAACGGGCATAGCCCTCTGTTCTTCGCTTACGCGTAAAGCGCGTAAGTTACGATCTGCCAATTGCGTAAGGACGGTTACTTACGACCTGTAAACGGGCTGTCTGATGGCATTCTTAGCTGTTCCCCTAACTCACCCTCTTTTAGTTGATTTCTAACATACTCCGCAATTCGCCGCTCGTTCTTTCCCACAGTATCCACATAATATCCTCGGCACCAAAATCCTCAATTGGAACAAAGGTGTAGTGTGTTATACCTACTACTACATTTGACGAGTAAAATGAAGGTGTCTCATGATAAACACACTTGTTTTATCCGGCAGGAAAGCAGGTATGAAATCTGCACTACAAGGTGTTGTTCACCCCATACCCATCAGCCAGTTTTCTTTTTCCTCATCAAAGCCAACTGTCTCCCCGTCCAAAGTAAGATAAGTATTGTAAACTGTATTACTATAATCCGGCACATAGTAGCAGCGTGCAGTTACTTTATGTAAAACATCTTGACCAAAAGCATTTTTTGTTTCAAAGGCAGTTTCGATTAAGTAATAATGAGCTGTATATCCATCGCTGGTTTCATAGTCGCAGATATAGCTTGTAGTCGTATGTGTCCACTTGTAGTCGCTATATTCGACACCAAAGAAATCGCTTGCACCCTCCCAAAACGCAGTAAAAACATCGCTTGTATAATCTTTAGGGCTTTTTATGTTTTCTTGTGCTGAATTGCTTTGGGTGGAATTTCTATCGGTGTCCGATTTTGGTATTGCGATAATAACAATTAAAAGAACAGCGAAAATCACAATCGGAACAAGACACCCACTTCGTTTTTTAGGCTTTGCGGGATTTGATAATGTTGGAGATTGCGTTTTTACCTGTTCTCCAGAATAGCTTTCGTAATAGGTCGTTTGGGCATTACTTTGTGGCGGTGCACTACATATATCTTCAAGTGCACGATAGATACGCTCTGCCTCTGGCTCGGTCTTTTTTGTAAACAAAACCGTGTTGTGATCGAAAAGAAGCTGTTGACGGCTTGCCTTCCCTGTAATACCTTCCGTCGCTGTGATAATCGAAAGATAACCACTTTTCATTGTCATAGCCCGTTCTGAATTGACTTCAATAATTTCAGAATAAGGGATTGTTTTATCAAAGCGAAACTGTTTCATTCCTTTGCTGTGAAATATATGGACACCATCGGGCGTTAATTCGATTTCGTTTCCGCTTTCTGCATCTTTATAGTGAAGTCCCCAATACTCCGCATAATTATCTTGATCTTGCTGCGGAGGATAATTTGCTTCATCAGTAGATATAGCACATTTTGCGCCGCATTTTTGACAGAATTTCATTGCATCATCCATTGGGTTTCCGCATTTTACGCAGTACTTCATTCCTCATTCTCCCTTTGTCTATTGGTATAGAGATTCGAGTTCTTTATAATAATCCTCTATAATCTGATCGTAAGAATCATCATAGTGTTCTACTAAAGACTGCACATCTGTATTGGAGAAAATTTCAAAATGAAACCAGTTTACAGTGGCATCTTGATATTTCATAAATGCTCTTGCCTCACCGTTGTATGTCGTGCCATTGATTACACAAGTAAACATAAAAGTATAATGGCAATCATACCAACCGTTATTTTCTCCGAATCTAAATTTGCTACTGTCAACATTCAGCAAAGTTAAACCGTTAACAGATTTCGCATAGTCTACAAGAGATTGGCTAACAGCAGGAATTTGATTTTCATACCACTTCTGAATATCAGACAGGGTAGTAACTGTGTCTGTGCTACTGTCTTGCGAAATCTCATTTTTTTGCTTATCTGTGGAGACAGGCTGTGAAGCATGCTGATTCTCCCCATCTTGAGTAGTAATGCTACTGCTTGTGCTTATACCGATACCGACAACCACATAGGCTATAACGACACAAATCAGTACAAATATTTTCTTTTTCAGTCCAGACTGTCGATTCAGAATATATGGATTGCCTTTTGGCGACTTGGCAAGTATAAAAAACATAGCTGCAAGAATAGCAAAGAACCCTCCCATACCAACAGCCATACCTGCTTCCCCATACATAGTTCCGATAAGCATATATAGTCCAGCAAACACGATGCATACAATCATCCAAATCCTCATGCCTTTTCGCAGAGAAATCAGATTATTTGCTTTTTCATTGTTATTCGCAGGAGCAGTTTTCACTTGATTCGTTGGAGTATGTACTTGTTTTAACTCGACTTCCTGTGCAGCTGGATCTGGGGCTTTCGGTGTTGGAACCGTATCATTGCTTGCTCTTGTTCCGCACTTCTGGCAAAACAGCATATCATCTTCCATTGGATTCCCACATTTATAGCAATATTTCATTTCAATACCCTCTTTTCTCTATGCTCTAAATTTATAGCCGCATTTCATGCAAGTAACCATGACTTTGCCGGAGCCGATATTTCCCGCTACCAGGCCCAGCGGACCAAAAATGGCAGCGCCTACAACGCCTTTTCCGACACCATATCCCTTTTTGTTGCCGGACAATGAAGTTGATCCACAACGAGGGCATTTCATCATCTCATCGTACTGTTTACGCTGAAGTCGAAGCTGTTGGCGTTGCTGCTCCGTTTGCTTTCGGGCTTCCTCTAATTCCTGCTGTTGCATCTGCAAGGCTTGTTCCTGCATTTGCAGATTGGCTTTGTAGTAAGCCAAGTCCATATCCGTTTTTGTGAGTTCCCCCATTTCTGACCTGTCCGCTACAAAAGAGGTAAATGGGTTTCCACAGTAACCGCAGAATGCACTATCCGCCCTGTTTTCCTTTCCACATTGCGTACAGAATATAACATCCAATTTCACCGCTGCTGGAATAGTATCAATAATCTCTGAATCTATCATTGTTGTACTCTGATCTACAACAGATAAATCATCTTTAAGCAATTGATCAATAGACACCTCGAATATCTCGCTTATAAGGATGATTTTACTCAGCTCTGGCAAGGTTTGCTGTGCTTCCCATTTTGAAACTGATTGCCGGGATACATCGAGCATTTCTGCAAGCCGCTCCTGTGACATTCCCTTTTGCCGCCGAAGTAACAGTAATTTCTCTGAAAAAATCATGTATATCGTCCTCCCTTCGACAAATATTCTATTTCTTTTCGAGGTTGCATGCCACCAATTTTCTTTGACATTTCAGCACGCAGAAGTTGCGTGCTTATTTTTTCGCAACTTCTGGTTACGCTAATAGCAGCAATATCTATATTATAGCTTATTCATTATGCTAAAAGCAATAGTTATAATACAATTGTTGGAGGTGAGGCGGTGAAGGAATTATCTTTAGAGCAAGTCGGCAAGCGGTTACGGCGAGTTCGCTCACAACTGGAAATGACACGGGAACAGTTTGCGGAGCAAGTCGGCATATCACCTCAATTCCTTGCTGAAATTGAAAACGGGAAAAAAGGAATGTCAGCTGAAACACTGTTCAAAATTTGCAATCGGTTTGACTTGTCAGCCGATTATCTTCTTTTGGGCAAAACTTCTTTCGCACAGCTATCCAATCCCGTCCAAAAAGCATTAAGCGGTTTTTCAGAGCCGTACATTGAGTTGACCGAAGAAATCATTCGGGCAATAGAAAAGGTGGCAACCGCAAAATAAGCGGTCACCACCTTTTTTTATTATAGTTAACTTCATATAACTAATTTCTATTGACCAAAGAAAAGTAATAATCCGAACCCATCTCCTAGCAGAAATAAGTTCGGATTTACTTTTTTTGGTGCGGGTGACAGGACTTGAACCTGCACGTCAAAAACACCAGAACCTAAATCTGGCGCGTCTGCCATTCCGCCACACCCGCGTTGCTTATCTATTATACGATATCACAGGTCATTTGTCCAGCCCAAAATACAAAATACATCTTACTTTTTGACGGTGCATTGCTTGCAATGACACCATGCGCACGGTATACTGTAAGTAGCATTGTTTTCAGGAGGGTCTATTCAATGAACGAAGTATTATCTGTCATTCATGCACGTCGCTCCACCCGTGCATTCACCAGCCAGCAGATCAGCCGGCAAGACCTCGAAACCATTTTGGAGGCTGGTCAATGGGCACCCACCGGTATGGGCAAGCAGCTTTGGCATTTTTCTGCCATTCACAACGCAGACAAATGTCTTGCACTCGCGCGTGCCGTGGCACAGGCAGACAACCGCGGTTCGAATTACAATTTTTATGGTGCGCCCTGTCATATTATCGTTTCCTACCAGCGCGATGAAATCCACGCATTTCCAGATGGTTCAGCCGCCATTCAAACCATGCTGCTTGCAGCCCAGTCACTCGGCATTGCAACCTGCTGGATCAACCAGCTGCGACCTTTGACCGATGACCCCTCCATCCGTCCTCTGCTGACACAATATGGTATTCCGGAAGATTATATTGTCATCGGTTCGATTGCACTGGGCTATGCAGAAACCGAAACAAAGCCACAGCCGCGCAAGGCGCATACGATTACCATCATCGAATAGTGAGGTGTTTGTCATCATGCAGCAGCAAATCGACCAGCTCAACACATGGCTTGAGGCTTCAGATAACATTGTTTTCTTTGGCGGCGCGGGCGTATCCACTGAAAGCGGGATTCCTGACTTCCGCTCGGTAGATGGACTCTACCACCAAAAATATAAATTCCCACCGGAAACTATCTTATCTCACACCTTCTTCATGGCACAGACAGAAGAATTCTTCCGTTTTTATCGTGACAAGATGCTCTATCTGCAAGCACAGCCCAATGCAGCACACCGAAAGCTGGCAGAATGGGAGCGTCAGGGAAAGCTGCGTGCAATCATCACCCAAAACATTGATGGTCTGCACCAAAAGGCAGGTGCACAAAAGGTGTTGGAGCTGCATGGCAGTGTACTGCGCAACCACTGCATGCGCTGCCACAAGCCCTATCCGGTGCAGGAAATCGCAGAGGATACCAGTGTTCCGCATTGTACCTGCGGCGGTATCATCAAGCCCGATGTAGTACTCTATGAAGAAAGCCTCAATACCCATACGCTGCAAGAAAGCATCGGATATATCCAAAATGCAGATATCCTCATTGTGGGAGGCACTTCACTCGCCGTATATCCTGCCGCCGGACTTTTGGACTACTATACCGGAAACAAGCTAGTGCTGATTAACAAAACGCCGACCCCAGCCGACCGTCTGGCAAATCTTGTAATACAAGGCGCAATCGGAGAAGTATTTTCTCAATTATCCTAAGAGGAGTCTGTCAAAAAACCATGTCCCCGGCGTGTATCCAATTTGGTAAAAAGCCTCGGTATATTTTTTACACGACCAAATGCCCGAAACCGCGCATGAGTGCGGCTTCGGGTATTCTTCGTCCCACATATTTTGTGCAGCATACACGTCGAAAAACCACAGTTTTTCAATAATCTCACCCAAGCCGAAATGGTTTGGGCTTTTTTATAAATTTTTCAAAATTTCGCACAGCATGGAAACAAATGGCACAATGGTATCCAGTTTCCATCGCTCTTTGGGCGAATGACAACCCTCAATTTCCATTCCTATACAAATACATTCCATGTCCGGATTTTTCTCCAAAAGAAAGGAAGGCTCCAATCCGACATGCTGTACGGTAATTTCCGGCTTTTGCCCCGTCACCTGCGCGAAAGCTGAGGCAGCGGTCTGGCACAGGTGTCCCTGCTCCTGACTGGGCCATGCCGGATACCGGCTGACCACCGTTCCCTCAAACCCGCACATACCTGCCACTGCCCTATGACTGGTTTGGAGCGCTTTTTCTGCTTCCAAATCCATACAACGAATCATAGCATCTAGATGCAGAGTGCCATCTGCTTCATACACATGCCCCAGATTGGAGGAATCTGCCACGACATGCGGCATGGTGGGATACATAGCATATACCCCATCTGCAAATCCGCCCAGCACGGTCAAAAGTCCACTTGCGACATCTCCATTCCACACCTTTTGGGGGATTGCGATTTGCTCAACCGTAAGCCGTCCTTCGGGTTCCCGCAGCTGCCAGCGCGCTTTGATTGGCTGCACAAGCTGCTCTATGACCTCCTGCACCGGCGCAATGGTCAATATTTCTGCTGTACAACGATATGGGATTGCATTGCAGGCACTGCCGCCCGCAAAGTGTGCAAGTGCAAACGGAGATTCCATGCGCAGTTCGCGCAGGATTTCTCCCATCAATATGACAGCGTTTTCATGCGGACGCCCTATATCAAAGCCAGAATGTCCCCCACAAAAGCCCTCTAAGGTCAGGCGATATGCCCGCCCGTTGGGCAGTGCCGGTGCGTCGGCAAAGGTCAGCGCACGGGTAAACTGCTCGCGCACGCCGCTTGCCGAACCGATTACAATGCGTCCCCACCGGAATCCATCTGTGTTGATGAGATACCGCACACCAGCAACACTCTTCGGGTCAAGCGCCTGTGCACCCAGCAGTCCAATTTCCTCCTCCACCGTGAAAATCAGGCGCATCGGCGGGCGATTCGCGAAATGCTCTGCAATCCAGAGCATCACCGCTACTCCAGCACCACAATCTGCACCCAGAGAGGATTTTCCTGCTGTACACAGCCATCCATCACGCTCGATGGGGGCAATGGAATCCCGCGCCGGTACATATCCTTCCTGTCCCACAGCACACACCATGTCCAGATGTGCCTGCATCGCAGTCATAGCTTCTGTCTCACGTCCAGACGCGGCGGGCAAATCACATATCACATTGCCCTGTGTATCCTGCCAAGGTCGCCAGCCAGCATCTGATAAGCGTTTTATCAGCTCTTGTGCTAACGCCTGCTCCCCTTTGGGTGGATGCGGTACCCTGCACAGCCACTCAAAATTTTTCCGCACTTGCTGCTCTATCTCATAAGCTTTCATATAGGATCTCCCGTGTTTCTGTTTTTCTCCAGCATATCATATTCCGTGCAAAAAAGCAAAACCGACTGGATAGCCAGCCGGTTTTGCCCGTCGCCATATCGTATATGGCATCGTTTTAGAAAAGAGAGATCGGATATTAGCCGATTTTCACAATTTTACCTGTTTTCCATGCCTCGGTCGTTGCATAACCAATTGCAGTGGACTTGGTACCGTCATATACATTGACACCCGGCTGCTTGCCCTCACATACGCAGTCTACAAACTCCTGCATTTCGAGCAGATATGCCTCATCAAAGCGCTCCGGGAATGAGCCAACGCACTCGGTTACTGCGCCATTGACATTATAAATCATTGCCTGATTCTTTTCCGGAATCGCAGAAATACGGATACTTCCCTCTGTACCAACGATTTCGGTTTCTACATGATAGCCATGCGGTGCAGTGCGTCCTACATGTACAAAGCCCATCGCACCGTTTTCAAACTTATAGCATGCCATTGCAGTCTCATCGTCTCCAACCTCCTGGAACTCCGGATGCTTAAAGGTGCAGCCTTGTGCATAAACCTCAGTTGCTTCGCAGCCCAAGAACCAACGCATCAGGTCGATATCATGAATTGCCATATCGAGGAAAATACCGCCCGAGGTTGCTGCAAACTTGATGGCACCATCTACCATAGCCTCCGGATCGATACCGGTTGCCTTCACGAGATATGGAGTACCGATTGCACCCTCCTCGATTTTCTTCTTTGCATAGGCATAGGACTTGTCATAGCGGCGCATGAAGCCCAGCATAAAGGTAAGTTCCGGATGGCGCTCGACAGCACGCTCTGCCTGTTTGCACTGCTCCACATCCACGCCCAACGGCTTATCTGTGAACACATGCTTGCCTGCGTCCAGTGCAGCTTCGATCTGCCAGCAATGCTCTGAGGAAGTTGTAACGATTGCCACAGCATCAATATCTGCCTTTTCCAGCATTTCACGGAAATCCGCATATACATCTGTCACACCGAGATGACTCTTTGCATATTCAAGTTCTTCCGGCACGATTGAGCAGGCTGCTGTCAGCTCTGCATTTGGAATTTTATACGCAATATTGTTTGCATGTACTCTGCCCAGACGTCCCAAACCAGCGACACCAATTTTGATTTTCTTCATTGTAAAATGCCTCCTGTGATCTTGCATTATATTTTAGGCAATACCGTACAATATGACCGGATTGCCGTCTGAAAACACAATTTTTCTCTGTTCTTATTCTATTCTACCGCGCCAAAATACCACTGTCAACGGCTCTCGTTATCTTCGTGAAACATGCCTTTTTTGCCCTACATTTTTCGTTTGATGCGACGAGAGAATGTGCATGGTGATACCCCATTTCGCTGTGCCTTGTGACAAAGTGGATTGTATGCTATACTAGGGGTGTAAAAAACCAAAAATCCAATTGCCCTTCGGGAGGTATTTTTATGGCTTCCAACAAGCCAACGATTCGTTCTATCGCTGCCGCTGCCGGTGTCTCACGCGGCACAGTCGACCGTGTCATCAACAACCGGGCACATGTCAGTCCGGAGGTACGGGCACGTGTACAGCGCATTGCACGTGAACTCGGTTATCACATGCCCTTTGGAGAAAGCACAGGGGCATCCCTGCGCATTGGTGTGATTGTTCCGCAATGGGAGGTACCCTATTTCACCGAGCAAACCCGTCATGGAATCGGACAGGCAACAAGGCTGCTCGGCAGCCGTGAAGTCCGACTAATTGTAGAAGAACTGCATAGCCGTTCTACGGACGAATATGTCAAATGCTGTGAGGCACTGTGCAGGCAAGGCATACACGGACTTGTCCTCAATGCGCCGGACAATTTGATTATGCAAACACAAATTGCACAGATTGTAGAAAAAGGGATTCCGGTTACGACCTACAACAGCGATCTTCCCCAATCTCCCCGCCTGTGCTTTGTCGGGCAGAATCAAATCCAGTGCGGGCGCATTGCCGGAGGGTTGATGCACCTCGCCATCAACGGACAGGGAAACCTTCTCATCATCACTGGTAATATGGAATTTCACCGCCGCCGTGTCGATGGCTTTTGCAGCCGTTTCACCGAACTTGGCTATACACCTGACCGGTTCGAAATCATTGAATGTTATGAGCGGTACGATTTGACCTGTGATACCGTTGCACGTTATCTCCACGAACACCCACATACGACCGGCATCTATATGAGCACCGAGAGCGTGCTTGGCTGTATGGACGGCATCCATAAATCCCATATTCAGCGTCCCGTACACGTCATTGCCAATGATTTGACCCCACTCAACCGTAAGCTGCTGCGTGCAGGCTCACTGGATTTTGTATTGCAGCAGGAATTTTCTGCGCAGGTCTATGAAGCCATCATGGCACTCTACGATTTTCTCATGCACGACCGCAAGCCGCGCAGTCAAATCAAATATGTTTCTACCAGTGTTATCACACCCGAAATGGTGTAAAGCTGTCTCGCAATGCTCTCGTCTCATGAAAGCAGTAAAAATTTGATTTGCATAGACTGCCACTCCGTTATTTCTCCAATATATTAAGAAAACTTACTGATACTCTACGATGCGTAGGTTGTTTGCTGCCTGAGAAAATGTTATCTTAGATATGCAAAGGAGAGATTTATAAAATGAATAATTATATTACCGGTGCTGCAATCAGAGCACTACGAGAAAAAAATCACCTGACACAACAACAGCTGGCTGAGAAACTATGTGTCAGTGATAAGGCGATCTCAAAATGGGAAACGGGAAAAGGTTTTCCTGATATCTCATTGATTGAGCCTTTAGCGAATGTGTTACGGGTATCTATCCCTGAACTGTTGTCTGGAGAACAAATCATCAATGCCAATCGTTCGGCAAATATGTTGAAATCCAATCTTTATGTCTGCCCCATTTGCGGAAATATCTTTCACTCTACCGGCTCGGCAATGGTTTCATGCTGCGGCGTTACACTGCCCCCCTTAGAGGCAGAGCAGGCTGACGAGGAACATCAAATAAAATGCGAAAATATCGAAGATGAAGTTTTCGTATCCATGCAGCACCCCATGACGAAAGAACATTATATTTCGTTCGTGGCATATTGCACTGGAGAAAGATTTGAATCTGTAAAACTCTATCCAGAAAGCAATATCGAAGTACGCTTTTTCAGTCGTGGACATGGGATACTGTATTGGTACTGCAATCATCACGGGCTGTTTCAGAAACGAATTTAACTTGGAACATTCCCGCCGAAAATTGCTCATGTGCGGTAAAGCAACACACAAGAATTTGATGGACAACTACCCTTACTATTCCTAACATCAAAGGAAAATGAATCAATTTCTGAAAGCCCGTATGATAAAATAAGATTATGAACAAATCGGAAGTTGTGGAAGTGATTATTCCATTTGAGTAGGAGGATGTGAATGTACGACGATTTATATTGTAAGGTGTTTATTGATACTAATTTAAGTTATGAAGAACTGTTTTCAAGAATAATGAATTATGTTGATGGAAAAAAAGAGTCCTTTAGTTATGTTGTTGCAGACTGGTGTGATATGTTTATTCAAAAGAATAAAGAATATAATGTTGAGCAATATATATTGGATTCTACCGATTTTGTATATTGGAAGTATTACTTAGATATAGAACCACAAAATATTGATGAATGCCAATATATAAAAAAAATTGCAAATCTGCTTAGCTATTTAAGAGAATATTGTAAAGGCGTGGTTATCGCATGTAATTTTGAAGATGAGGTAAATGGTATGATGTAAAAAGTGCAAACAGTTATTTTTAAAAATTATGTCTCCACCTAAGGACATCTGAAATCAAAATTTAGAAATACTTTGGGATATAGTTATTAATAAATTGATAATTACTAATATTTGATATTTACACAATTCCAGTTTATCGAACGGATAACAAATCCAGCCAAGCCAGCGGGCGGCAAGTAAATGGGCTTTCGCCCACCGTTGACAGTCCCGTCTGTTCTTGCAGGCAGATAATCAAGGGGCGACAGCATTTTGCTGTCGCCCCACATTATTATTCAAAATTGCGTGACTAAGGAAGCCTATAAAGCACATATTTCTGTCAAATTGTCATGCGTCACGCTGTTTGTCCACAAGATTTTAATGCTGCAGCGGATACCAGAAAAGCATTGTTCTTGGATTTTAAGATTCTTCATCTGCTTTGCCCCAAGGATAACATCACAAAACCATTTTGGGAATACGCTGTCTTTCTTTAACCAACTGCAATTTTTTCCAACGGCAAACGGCTGATATTTGCATTGTGATGTGTTTCTGCAAACGCATAAACCATAGTGAGACAGCCAACCCGTCCAAAGAACATCAGGAAGATGAGCACACACATGGAAGCTGTGCTCAGTCCCGGTGTAATCCCCAAGGAAAGCCCCACAGTCGCAACCGCCGACGAAGTCTCGAACATAGCGCTCATCATCGGAACACCGTCAAACTGTGTCAGCAGCACGGCGCCGCCCATAAACAGGCAGATATAGCTGAAAAATACCGTAACCGCACTGCGAAGACAGCTGTCGTCCATGCGGCGCCCAAATACGCGCAGCTCATTTTCGCGCGTCATAGAGGCACGCACACACAACAGCAGGGTGGCGATGGTTGTCGTTTTCATGCCGCCCGCAGTCGAGCCGGACGAACCGCCAATCAGCATCAAAATAATCATCAGCATCTTGCTGGCATGGCTCATGAGATTTAAGTCAATGGTATTGAATCCGGCAGTACGCGCCGATATGGACTGGAAGAACGATGCCAGCAAGCGATTGCCACCGCCCAGTGCTTGCAGCGCCTCTACATTCCGGTCAAAAAGAAAAATCAGAAACGGCGGAACGGTCATCAGCAGAAGCGAACTGATAACCACAATTTTTGTATGTAAGCGGCAGCGATTGAGCCGCCCCTTATGCAAATACAAATCCTCCCAGACGAAGAATCCCAAACCGCCAATGACAATCAATGACATAATAATCATATTGACATAGGGATCATTTACAAAATACGTAAGCGAGCCTTTTCCAGCAACCCCGTCCATAAGGTCAAAGCCTGCATTGCAGAATGCAGAAATCGAATGAAAGACTGCATAGTAGATCCCCCGTACAAAGCCAAGCATGGGTACAAAACGAAAGGACAGTGCCAAAGCGCCCAGTCCCTCAAAAATCAACACACCCTTGAAAATAAATCGTGTGAGGCGCACAATGCCGCCCAGCGCCGGTGCACCAATGGACTCCTGCATGGTAAAACGCTGGCGCAATCCAATGCGCCGTCCGGTCACCACAAAAACCATGACCGCCATGGTAAGAAACCCCATGCCGCCAATCTGAATCAGCCCCAAAATGACAATCTGACCAAAAAGCGACCAATATCCCGCAGTGGAAACAACAATCAATCCGGTCACACAAGTGGCAGAAGTTGCTGTAAACAGCGCATCCGAAAAGGGCGTCCATTGCCACGCACGCGACGAAATCGGCAGCATGAGCAGCAGCGCCCCCCCAAAAATAATCGCCGCATATCCCAGCAAAATAATCTGCGTTGAGGTCAGCGCAGACAAGCGAAATTGCCTTTTTTTATTCATATTTTTGAATCTCCCTACTTGGTAGCAATACCGATTTCCTGAAACAAACAGAAATCCCCATTTTTATCATTCTCAGTACGTCCTATGATAGTCTCTCCCCGACCGAATGTCAAGTATAGAATCCCGTTCTGCGGGCATCCATTCCTCGCATATGCTGCCATACAATATTTCTCTCACTCCACCCGCACCTTATGCTATAATACAATCAGATAACCCAAATTTTCCAATACAGAGGAACATTCCTTATGAAATACATTGTTGTTATCGCGGATGGCGCAGCAGACCTGCCGCTTCCCAATCTCGGCACACCGCTGCACTATGCAAAAACCCCTTGTCTTTCCGCGCTTGCGTCCAAAGCACAGCTTGGGCAAACCTGCCTCATTCCCAATGGCTGTCCCCCCGGCAGTCTCCCCGCCCTCCTGACCCTCTTGGGTGCTTCACAGGAAGCCTGTCAAGGCAGCCGTGCTGCACTCGAAGCGCTTGCACTTGGCGCAGAATTTGATACTTCTCTGACTGCATTTCGCTGTAATCTCATTTCGCTGCAGGAGGGCTGTATCGCAGCACATGATGCCGGCGGAATCACGCAGACTGAGGCAGAGCAGCTGATTGAGTCGCTCTCTGCTGCCCTTGGAGATGCCTGCCATACCTTTCTCAGTGGTACGACCTACCGGGCGCTGCTGCTTCGCAAGGGAAGCGGTCCAGTTTTCGATTCCCCATCCCCCGAAACACTGCTTGGACAGCCCGCCCATTCCCATCTGCCAAAGGACACTGACCTATGTCGGCTGTTTACACAAGCGCAAAAAATCCTTGCCGCGCATCCGGTCAATCTTGCGCGGCAGGCAGACGGCAGACTGCCCGCCAATGCCATCTGGTTTTGGGGCGGCGGTACCCTGCCAAATCTGCCCACATTTTCCGCGCAGACTGGGCTTCGCGGTGCTGTAATCGGCGGGGTTCCGCTCATACGTGGCATCGGGCAGGCAATGCAGCTTTCTGTCCTATCGGTACCGCATACAGACGGTACGCTGTATACCAACTGGGAAGGCAAAGCCTTTGCAGCGCTGGACGCACTCCGACAGATGGATTTCGTCCTCATTCACGCAGAAGCTCCCGACGAAGCTGGACATGCCGGCAGCTTTTCGCAAAAGGTTGCTGCCATCGAATACCTAGACCAACGGCTCCTTGCACCGCTTACCGAACGGCTTCATAAAACAAAAACCGATTTCCGTATGCTGATTCTGCCCGACCACCCCACGCCGGTCTGTCTGCGGCATCATACCGCAGACCCCATTCCGTTCCTGCTCTATGACAGCCGCCGTCCGCAGTCGGGCGGGATTTTTGACGAGCAGCATACCAAAACGCTGCCCATGACCTCCGGCACCACACTCCTAAACCTCTTACTGGAAAGGACATCTCTATGAATTCTCTATTATGCTGCCCTGTTTGCGGCAATCCACTGACCTTTGCAGAACGTTCTGCGCATTGCAAAAATGGTCACACCTATGATCGCGCCGCACGCGGCGGCTATATTCATCTGCTGCGCCAGCAGCGCCGCGGCAGCAGTGACCCGGGAGACAGCGCCGAGATGTGTCAGGCACGCACCCGCTTTTTGGAAGGCGGCTGGTATGCACCACTGCGCAATCAGCTTTCTGAGCAAGTCACGCACCTTGCACCAAACGACATTCTAGATGCAGGCTGCGGAGAAGGCTGGTACACCCGCTCCATTTCAGAAGCACTTCCCCATGCCCGTATAGCAGGCATTGATCTTTCCCGCTATGCACTGCGTCATGCCGGACGCAGCTGTCCGCAGGCAGCGCTTGCCATCGCAAGCCTGTTTGATTTGCCCCTCGCTGACCAGTCCGTAGATTTGGTTCTCCATCTGTTTGCGCCGATGTGTGCGCCAGAATTTGCGCGGGTACTGCGAAAGGGCGGGATTCTCTTGACGGTTACGCCCGGTGCACGGCATCTCTGGGGTATGAAAAAGGTGCTCTATACTACCCCTTATGAAAATCCGACCACAGTACGCACCTTGTCCGGCTTCGTATTTGAAGAAGAAATCTGTGTAGACGGACAAATCACATTAAAAGATCGCCGTGACATTGCAGCGCTCTATCAAATGACCCCTTACGCTTGGAAAACACCGCGGGAAGCTGCGGAGCGTCTCCTCAATCTGCCTGAGCTGACAACCGAATTTTCCTTTCAGATTCATCAGTACCGAAAGCAACCACAGTAGGTGCATTTCTATGAAATTTTATATGCTCTGTGCAAAACCCGCACCATATTTTTTAAAAGCAGCAAGGAGTATCCAACTGCACACCATGACGCCAAAAAGCGGATTGCAGATATAAATGATATCTGCAATCCGCTTTTTATCTATCAAATCATCGTTCATGCCATAATTTTTGCTTTCACACGTGAGCTATCACGAAATACTATTCAGATTTTTCGGATTCCACTGTTTCTGATACGCGGGGCTTTCGTCCCCAAAATATCACATTCATCAAAATGGTCATGAGCAAAACCACATTCATTGCAACCCAGAAGCCAATATTCAAATTCAGCCATTCGGTGGTTCCAAACAGTGTCATCCAAATTTCATTCCAGTTCATCATCATCGTTATCCCTCCTTAAAGAAGTTCACCATAGTAACGGACATACGCCTTTTTCAAACTGGTTGCCAGTATCATATACAGCAGGATACAGGGAATCAGATAAGCAAAGTATGCAGCAGGCAGTGCGGCAAACCCCAGCATGGTTCCCAGCGGTGTGAACGGAATCACCGTAAGTATGGTGATTCCCGCCAACGTCAACAGAGTCAGCGGCGCGGAAGCATGGCTTTGAATAAAGGGCAGCTTTGGGGTACGAATCATGTGAATGACCAGCGTTTGACTCCACATGGATTCCACAAACCAGCCGGCTTGGAACATTCCAATGTACCGCGCCTGTATTGCGGCAAGTTCGGCACCGTTGTAATGTGCGGGCAGGTCATTGAACAGCACGCCGCCGGATACAAACAACGGACACAGCACAAAATACATGAAGATATAGGTTGTAAAATCAAAGACAGAACTTGTCGGTCCAATCCACAGCATAAAGCTTCCCACGCTGGAAGCGTCCCATTTTCTGGGCTTTGCAATAAATTCCTCATCTACGTTGTCCCATGGGATTGCCGTGCAGGACAGGTCATAAATCAGATTCAGCAAAATCAAATGCAGGCTCATCATTGGCAGAAATGGCAGCAGCGCAGACGCCGTCAGAACAGAAAACATATTGCCAAAATTCGACGATGCCGTCATTTTAATGTACTTAATCATGTTAGCATACGTCTTGCGCCCTTCAATGATTCCCTGTTCCAAAACCATCAGGTCTTTTTCAAGCAAAATAATATCTGCCGATTCCTTCGCAACATCTACCGCAGTATCCACCGAAATCCCAATATCAGCGGCCTTCATGGCGGCAGCATCATTGATGCCATCGCCCATAAAACCGACTGCGTGCCCATTTTCACGCAGGACAGAGACAACACGTGCCTTCTGGTCGGGTGTGAGCTTTGCAAATACGTCTGTGGATTCTGCCGCTCTTGCAAGCTCAGCATCGCTCATGGTTTCCAAATCTGAACCGATCAGCATATTGCGGATTTTCAGCCCCACCTGCTTGCAGATGGTACGGGTCACCTTGTCGTTGTCTCCGGTCAAAATCTTGGTGGTCACGCCATGCGCCTTGAGCGCCTTGATTGCATCTGCCGTAGACTCCTTTGGCGGATCCAAAAATGCCAGATATCCAATCAACACCATGTCGCACTCATCTTTTACGCCAAAAGCCCCCACCGGAGAAGGATCGCTTTTCTGTGCGACACCCAAAACCCGAAATCCCTTATCGTTGAGTGCATCGACCGTTTGCAGAATTTTGCGGCGCACGGCATCGGTCAGCGGCTGTACCTCGTCGTCATACTCTGCATAGGTGCAGACGGACAGCATTTCTTCCACAGCCCCCTTGGTCACCATCTGTGTTTTTCCAGTTTTATCCTGTACCACGGTTGTCAAACGGCGGCGATTGAAGTCAAAGGGAATTTCATCTACCTTGATGTAGTGTTCGGACAAATCGAGCAGCCGCGGGTCCTCTGCCTCTGCCTCCTCGGTCTTGTGGATAATTGCCAAATCCATCAGGTTTTTATATCCCGTCTGAAAATAGCTGTTGAGATACGCATGGCGCAGCACCCGTGTATCGTCCTCCCCCTTTATGTTGAGGTGATATTCCAAAACCACCTTATCCTGTGTCAAAGTTCCGGTCTTATCGGTGCATAGAATGTCGATTGCGCCAAAGTTCTGAATCGAATTGAGATTTTTGACAATGGTCTGCTTTTTGCTCATGGACACAGCGCCCTTGGCAAGGCAGGTCGTCACAATCATGGGGAGCATCTCCGGGGTCAATCCCACCGCAATCGAGATGGCAAACAGAAAGGCTTCCAGCCAGTCTCCCTTGGTTATGCCATTGGCAAAGAACACCAGCGGCACCATGACCATCATAAAGCGAATCAGCACCCATGAAACCCCATTGACTCCCTTTGTGAAGCTGGTTTCTACGGCTTCTCCTGCAACCGCCGAGGTCATCGAACCAAACAGCGTATTGTCGCCCACACAAATCACAGCAGCCGCTGCGCTGCCGGAAATCACATTGCTTCCCATAAAGGCAATGTTTGTGTAATCGGTCACACTTTGCTTGTGTGCACTCAGAACGGCTGTTTTTTCAATCGGCTCGCTCTCACCTGTCAGGCTTGCCTGACTGACAAAGAGATCCTTTGCATCTAAAATACGCACATCGGCAGGAATCATATCACCAGCAGACAGATGGACGATATCGCCCACCACCAAATCATTCATGGGAATCTCTATTTTTTCCTGATTCCTGCGTGTGACCGTACAGGTGGTTGTAATCATCGCCAGCAATTTTTCTGCTGCATTTCCGCTTCTGGACTCCTGTACAAAGCGAAGGGTACCCGAAATCAAAACCATAGTCACAATAATCAGCACTGTGACCGGATCAAAGTCCTCCGGCACACTGCCCAAGAGGGAAAAGTATGGAAAAACCATATCTGTCACCGTAGACACCAGCGCCAGACAAAACAGGATTGCCGTAAAGGGATTGATAAAGGCTTCTGCCATTCGTTTTGGCAGAGATTTCTTTTTTTCACGCGTTACCTGATTGGAGCCGAATTTTGCACGGCTTATGGAGATGTGTTCCGCATCGAGTCCATGGATTGTTGTGTGGAGATTTTTGAGAACCTCCTCAAAGGGGTTGGTTGCCGCAAACTGTATGCGGCGATTTTGCTCGTCACGAACCGCAGCCTTTTCCGCACCCTGACGAAGCACCTGTCGATTTTCTTTCTTGTTCATCGGTCTTACCTCCTTGTAATACATAGAGGCATAGACGACCGCGTGAGGAACACAAACAAATGCCCTCATGCTCTGCTCTATGCCTTCGCGGGCTGCTGTCATTGCCCATGTCCCTCACCTCACTGTTTGATAAAATATGAAGAAAACCATTTTTCTCTGTTTATAGTATAGAAAAATCGCAAGGAAAGTCACATGTTCAAAACCTTGCGATTTCCTTGCGATTTGGTAAGAATTCATCTCTTTACAACTGGTCATTAAACTTATATCCAATTCCCCAAATGGTCAAAATATACCTTGGTGCATCGGGAGCAGGCTCAATTTTCTTGCGCAGCTTTCGAATAAACGCCATCACATTGCTGTCGTCCAAAAGGTAATCTTCTGCCCAAACAGCGCGGTAAATTTGTTCCTTTGTAAAGACCTCCCCGCGATTTTGGGCAAGAAAATACAGGATATCGAACTCCTTGGGGGTCAGATTGACCTCCGTTCCCTGTACCGCAACCCTTCTACTCCTTGGATAGATTTCCAGTTCCCCAAGCTTCATGCCATCTGGCAGCGCCATCGCACAAACGTCCTCCTCATCTGGGGCGCTCAGCAACAGGGATGCGACCTCTCCGCACAGCAGCTCCTGCATACCCGAAAGGAAATCCTCTGCGCAATCACTTTTGGGCGCTTCTTTCACCAGCTTTTCTATGAGCCACAGTTCAAGAGAGGAATCCATATGTACAAAGCTGATTTTCTTTTTCAAATGAATTCCTCCTTTCAAATCAATTCATGGTATTTCTTCTGATATAAATATTTGACGATTGTCGTGAGCATCATATACGATAACACCACAGCCAGTAAAAACACGAAGTATTCCGATGGTAATTTTGTAAAGCCGAACATCCACGCGCCGCTGGTAACAGTAATTGCAGTAAACGTAATGATTCCGGTGAGTGTAATGCAAATAACTGGCGCAGACGGACGGCTCTGTACAAAGGGGAGCCTTCGTGTGCGCAAAAAATGCAAAATCAGCACCTGCGTCCACATGGACTCCAAAAACCAGCCTGTTTGAAAGATAGACATATACTGCATCTGCAAATCCGGATCTGTCAGATGCAGGTAGGTGACTCCGCCGCACAGCATCGGACACAGAATATAGTATAGGAACAAAAACGTGATGCTGTCAAACAGCGAACTGATTGCGCCAAAAGACAACATAAATCGCCCCAGATTTCTTCCAGACCATTCGCGCGGGTGCATCATTTCCTCCTCGTCCACATAATCCCAAGGCAAAACAATGCACAGGGTATCGTACAGCAGGTTGAGCAGCAAAAGCTGTACCGAAGTCATAGGCAGGAAGGGTAAAAATGCGCTGGCACAGACAATGGAAAAAATATTGCCAAAATTGGAACTGGCAGTAATTTTGATATATTTGAGCATATTGATAAACGTTTTTCTTCCTTCCAAAATGCCCTGCTCCAGTACCCCCAGATCCTTTTGGAGCAGCACTACATCGGCTGCATCCTTGGCTGCATCGACTGCTGTATCCACAGATATGCCTACGTTTGCCTCGCAAAGTGCTGGGATATCATTGATTCCATCACCCAAAAATCCGACTGTATGCCCATTTTGACGCAGAGAAGAAACCAGACGTACCTTTTGAGCAGGTGTAAGCTCTGCAAAGACATGGGTCTGCTCCACCACTGTGCATAGCTGTCTGTCCGTCATTTCGTCCAGTCTGTCACCTGTCAGTACGCGCTCCGCAGAAATCCCCACGCGGCTGCATATCGAGACTGCCACATCTGCCTGATCCCCCGTCAAAATTTTTGGAGTCACGTTCAGCCGTTCGAGTGCCTGCACTGATGCCTTTGCCGTTTTCTTAGGTGCATCAAAGAACGCCAAATACCCCACCAGCGTCATATCAGTTTCGTCATCTGCGGTAATCTGGCTTTGCCCGCTTATATTTTTTTGTGCAACAGCAATTACCTTCATGCCGTCTTGCAGCATCTCATCTACTACAGAGGCTACGCTCTGCATCTTATCACTCTCGACAGGCAGAACTTCCCCTCGATACTCCACATGACTGCATCGTGCAGCGACGTGATAGATATCTCCTTTTATAATGAGTTTACTTTGTCCATTTTTATCTGCCACAAGAATACTGACCAATTTGCGTCCATAGTCAAAAGGGATCTCGTCGATTTTTGGATACTGCCCAAGCAACTCCTTATAATGGATTTCGCGCTCCGGCATTGTCTGACAGGCAAGGATTGCATTATCGACCGGATTGCGGACGCCAGAATGATAAGAACTGTTTAGGAACGCCAGATCCAGCACTTTTGTATCTTCATTTCCCAGCACGTCCATGTAATATTCGAGCAATATACTCTCGTTTGTGAGTGTTCCTGTCTTGTCCATACAGATGACATCCATGCTGCCAAATCCCTGCATTGCGTTGATGTCTTTGATGATGGTCTGCCCGCGGCTCATGGCAAGGCTGCCCTTCGCAAGGCAGGCAGTGATTACCATGGGAAGCATCTCCGGCATGAGTCCGACTGCCACAGACAGCGCAAAGGCAAAGGATTCCAGCCATTTTCCGCCTGTGACACCGAGCAGGACAAACACGCAGGGAACGAGCACCGCCATAAAACGGAGCATCACCCAAGCAATCGCATTGGCTCCCGTTTGAAAAGAATTTTTATCATTTGCACGCGGTTTTTCGAAACTGCCATAGAGCGTATTCTCGCCCACTGCCAGCACAATGCCCTCTCCCTTACCACTGATTACCGTTGTTGCCATAAACACAAGATTGTCCAGCTGGGTCAGCGTTTTCTGGTCGGCATAACTGCGTTTCTGGCTGCTCTTTTCCACAATCGCACTTTCCCCTGTTACAGCTGCCTGCGAGATAAAAAGGTCTGTGACCTCTGTCAGCCGGATATCTGCTGGAACACGATCCCCCACAGAAAAACGGACAACGTCCCCCACCACCAGTTCTTCCACGGGTATTTGCAGACTTTCTCCCTGTCGTTTTACGGTAATCTTTTCGTGAATCATCAAATCCAGCTTCTGTGCCGCAATCTTTGCCCGCAGCTCCTGAATCGACCGAATGATACCGCTGATTCCAATCATGAAAAAAATGATGACTGCCGTTGTGTTGTTTTTGGAAAAGCTGGAACCCAAAAAGACGTCTGACATCAAGGAGATGATACCCAGCACAAAGAGAATCACATGAAACGGATTGACAAACGCATGCCATAACCGTCGTGCAATCGTATCATTTTTTTGTCCGCTCAAGCGATTCATTCCATATTTTTGGCGCATCTCCTCGACCTGCTCATGCGATAAGCCGTCTGGAGATGTCTCCAGCGCCTGATAGATTTCTGATACCTCATAGTAGGCGTATTTTTTGATACGATTGTCAAACAATGATTTTCTTGACACAGGGCAGTCTCTCCTTCCACAATCATCGCTAAAACTATTTTAACATGGTGTTGCAAAAAAGCGATCCCTATTTTTTATTTTCGCAAATATCCTGTGTATCCAGCCAGTCGCCCCAAATATAATGTCAGCTTATATAAAAGCTGCCGAAGTCCGTCCAAACACTGCGGTTTTTGACGCGTCCGCCGTATAAAGCACTCTAAACGAAGAATGCCAGAAACCGCACATAAATGAACGATTTCTGGCATTTTTCCTGACAAATACTTTTATAGAACGAACCAATATACTACGAAATAATGTGCCAGACTGCCCGCAAGCACAAACAGATGGAACAGCTCATGAAATCCAATCATGGGAGAGAAATTGGGTTTTTTCAAAATATAAATTATACCGCCGATGGTATAGGAGAATCCGCCAATGGCAAGCAGGGCAATGGCAGGCGGTGACATGGAAAGCACCACGTCAAAGCGAAAGAGGACAGCCCAGCCCATGAGCAGGTATAAGATTGTACCCAAAAATCGCGGTGCATCAATCCACAGCAGCTTGACCGCAATACCAAAGAGTGCAATCCCCCAAATCACTGCAAGAAACAGATAAGAATCGGGTGCTTTCATATAGCGAAGGACAATGGGTGTATAACTGCCTGCAATGAGTACATAAATCATGCTGTGGTCGAGTTTTTTGAGAAGCCGCAGTGTCTGCTCTCCAGCAAGCGCATAGTGATAGACTGCGCTCGCTGTATAAAGTGCGGTAATCGACAGGCAAAACAGGCTGACTGAGCAAATCGTCAGCGCGTCCGCATGCTGTCCCACGGCATGAAACAGCATCAGGATCAGACCAATCACACCACCAATTGCCCCAAGAAAGTGTGAATAACAAGAAAATGGCTCTCTGGCTCTTCGAAATACACACGGCATATCCATGCACCCCTTTATATAGTTATTAAAACGATATTATCCTATTTATATTACCACTTTTCATCGAAATTGCAACGACCCTCTTGCAAGTTTTTGCCATTTGCGATAAAATAATTTCAAGACCACGCAAAATTATTTGTGCTGTTCTCCAAACAGGAAGGAAAATGACTGGATGAAAAACTTATCTGCACTCATTGAAGAAGTCATACGTGACCACGATATTATGCCAGATGCAGTTCCCATGCTGGATCTCTATATGGATCAGGTTCTTACCCTGTTTAATGAAGGCTTGGCAGAAAACAAGCGCTATCCACAGGATAAGCTGCTGACCAAAACCATGATCAACAACTATTCAAAAGAAAAGCTGCTTCTTCCTGTAAAGGGTAAAAAATACACTAGGCAGCACATTATTCAAATGCTCTGCATCTATCAGCTCAAGCAAACGCTTTCTCTCGCTGATGTCAAGGCGCTGATTGGACGCAATGATGTGGACTTTGAACAGTGCTTTAACCGCTTTTTGAGCAGCAAAGAGCATTTGCGTGAAATGATTCCACAAGAACTGACCACCTATCTGGACATCGACTTGTCAGACCCCAACGAGGTGCTCACTTTCTGTCTCGCCCTGTCTGCTGCCTCAACCTATCTCCAGCGCCTGTGCCAGTCCATCATTGATGCACGGGCAGCAGAACAGAAAAAACCATGACCCTTCCCGCCTGTCTCCCCCATACCTTTTATTGGGGAAGCAGGCATTTTTCATATCGTGCTCCATGTCTCTGGTCGCAGACCCTGCGGCAAAGGCAGGGAAAACCATCCCTTTCAAAACTACGTCATTCCTGCATCCCTTCTCATTTTTCCTATAAAAATGATAGGATTCATGCAAACGGTGCTTATTTTATGCAAATTGTCTGATAATTGGCGCATATCACGTATAGATTTTATCGTATCTTTGACGTTTTATCAGGTAAAAGTGATTGATTCGAACCCGCTCGCGTGATAAAATAAAGGCATCTACTATGAACCCAGCAGAGCAGTAAACCGCTGTTTCTGTGATTCGAATGAATATGGAGGTCACTATTATGTTCAAGAGCGAATATCTGAACCGTGTCTATGAAGGTCTTGCTGCACGCAATGCACATGAGCCTGAGTTTCTTCAGGCAGTCCGTGAGGTTTTTGAATCTCTGGAACCTGTCATTGCTGCCCGCCCGGAAATCGAAAAAAACGGCATTATCGAACGCATTGTAGAGCCGGAGCGTATTCTGAACTTCCGCGTTTCTTGGGTAGATGACGCAGGAAAGGTGCAGGTAAACCGCGCTTGGCGTATCCAGTTCAATTCCGCAATTGGCCCATATAAGGGTGGTCTTCGTCTGCACCCCTCTGTAAACCAGTCCATTATCAAGTTTTTGGGCTTTGAGCAGATTTTCAAGAACAGCCTGACCGGTCTGCCAATGGGCGGCGGCAAGGGCGGCTCTGACTTTGATCCAAAGGGCAAGAGCGATAATGAAATCATGCGCTTCTGTCAGTCCTTTATGACCGAGCTTGCACGTCATATCGGACCGGATACCGACGTACCAGCTGGCGATATCGGCACCGGTGCACGCGAAATCGGCTATCTGTTTGGTCAGTATAAGCGCCTGCGCAATGAATTTACCGGTGTACTGACCGGCAAGGGTCTGTCCTACGGCGGCTCTCTGGCACGCACACAGGCAACCGGCTACGGTGTCTGCTACTATATGCAGGAAATGCTTTCCGATATGAATACCTCCTTTGCAGACAAAAAGGTTGTCATCTCCGGTTCTGGTAATGTTGCGCTGTATGCCTGCCAAAAGGCGACCCAGCTTGGCGGCAAGGTCATTGCAATGAGCGATTCCAACGGCTATATCGTGGATGAAAACGGCATTGACTACAAGGTCATTCAGGAAATCAAGGAGGTCAAGCGTGCACGCATCAAGACCTACCTCGACTATGTACCGTCCGCAAAATATGTAGAGGGCTGCCGCGGTATTTGGACAACGCCCTGTGATATTGCACTGCCCTGTGCTACCCAGAACGAGCTGAATGGAGACGAGGCAAAGGCTCTGGTTGCAAATGGTGTACAGGCTGTCGCTGAGGGCGCAAATATGCCCTGTACGCCAGAGGCTGTGGAGACATTCCAGTCTGCCGGTGTTAAGTTTGGTCCGGCAAAGGCTGCCAATGCAGGCGGTGTTGCAACCTCCGGTCTCGAAATGAGCCAAAACAGCCAGCGTCTGTCATGGACCTTTGAGGAGGTTGACGAAAAGCTGCACGGCATTATGGTCAATATCTACAAGTCCTGTAAAGATGCAGCTGCTCGATACGGCATGGAGGGCAACCTTGTTGCAGGCGCCAATATCGCAGGTTTTGAAAAGGTTTGCGATGCGATGCTGTGGCAGGGTGTTGCATACTAATTTGACTCACTGACAGGCAATAGTGAAAATTTGGTTATTTCTCATGAAAATATGAAAGATACAGCAAATCTATATCGTTTATAATTTTATAAATATGACCATCTCATAATAAACAGGGACTATATCTTTTAATGATATAGTCCCTGTTTTGCAAAACTTGTTTTTAGAAATATCTTTATTGAATTGTAGATTTTTTCTGTGCTTCACGCTCCAGCAGTTCCTTCATAATCGTCGGATACTCCTTGTCCAACTTGTAGGACAGAAGAACAAGAATCATCAGAATACCAAGTGCAGTAACCCCCCACACAAACATATTTGAGATCATATCCAGTGCTGGCTGCGACTGTACCGTCAGACTTCCATCATACCCACTGGAAGCCATAATACCGCCAATCAGCGCCGAACCAATCCCCTGACCGAACTTCTGTCCCGAAGTTGCAGCAGATTGAATTGCGCCGGCGGTGCGCAGTCCGGTTTTCCACTGACCGTACTCAATCGCGTCCGCAATCATAGTAAAGATCATGCCAAGAATAGGCGTCATTCCAATGCCGCGCAGCAAACCGCCAATCGTTACAATTGTAACGCTGGTTGGGCCGACAAGAACGATGACAGAACCTGCGATAATAAACAATGCACCCAGAATACACCAGTTGCGTTTGGTTGTCAGGTGCATGACTTTGCCTAAAAGAAGAGTTGCGATAATCGTAATACCATAACAAGCGGTATTGACATTGCCGATAATGGTCATGTCACCCATGATCCATTTACAATAATATGTCGTGACTGTGCCAGAGAAGGTTTGGTACATCGCGAAAGCCACAAAGAAAAGAAACAGCATGATAAAATACTTGTTTTTAAACAGTGCTGGAACCGCCTCTTTTAGAGGAACCTTTTCCTCTCCGTATTCATCTAATACTTCAACACGTTCACGTACACAGGCAAAGCAGAACAGCATAAGCGCCGCAGCAGCTGAAGCATAAATTGCTGTCAGAATAATCCAGTTTTGCTGATTTGCTGCACCACCATTCGGCATTACTGCAAGGATCTTCGTATAAACCAGCGTAATCAGAATATTTCCGATGGGACTCATTGCCATGCGAATAATGTTAATCTTGGAGCGCTCTTCCTGACTGCGTGTCATATACGTCATCGTTGTCGCAAATGGCAGCTGAAACATTGTATACACAATGGTAAGCATCAGATTATAAGTGATGAAGATATAAATCGCCTGCGCGAGCTGACCAACATGAGCCGGAACTGTCATCAGCAAAACAGCGGCAATCGCATAAGGAACTGACATACGCAGCATCCAAACACGTGCACGTCCATATTTGGAACGGGTGCGATCAATAATAAAACCTGCAGTAATATCTGAAATACCGTTAAAGACCTGAGAAACAGCGATAATCAGACCAATAATTGCGGGATTTACATGCACAGCATCTGTATAAAATGTAACGAGCAAACTTGTTGCAATGGTAAAAACGATATTGGTTGAAATTTCTCCACAGCCAAATGCAAATTTTTCGAATCCGGTAACGCGATCTTTTTGAATCAGATGGTTGTATCCAGTTAGATTCATAGTATAATCCTCTGCCTTTCTTCTTTTCATGATTGGTAAAATGAGAACCCATCAAACAGATGATGGGCTCTCGCTCTGGATGCAGGGGAGTAAGATTACTGACTGATGGTCTGCCTTAGTGCATCAATGGAAGTGTGTACTCCGGCATCAACAGTCATTGTCAAATCCTCCATCTCAAGAGAAACATCACCGTTATAGCCCATCATATGAACGACTGAGAAAAACTCCTTCCACCACTGGAGATCCTTGCCGCAACCAACAGCGACATAATTCCAGACACGATCGGCGGATTCGGTCACTGGACGAGGTTCCAGCAGACCGTCTGCATCAGCCAGACCGCGCTCGATACGGGCATCTTTTCCGTGCACATGATAGATGCACCCTTTCAGCGCACGGGCAGCAGCAATCGGGTCTGCGCCCAGCACCATCATGTGAGAGGGATCTAGATTGATACCAATCATGGGATCCACAGCGTTACGCAGCTTCAAAAGCGTGCTTGCGCTCCAAACCATAGTGCCCGGGAACTCCTCAATGGCAATCTGCTCTAGGCCGCAATTTTTGCAGTGTGCAACGAATTCCTTCCAGAACTGAATCGTTACTTCCCACTGATAATTATAGGCAGGTTCCATAAAATCCGGCCAAGATACAGTCGAGGTAATCCAGTTTGGTGTAGTATCATCAGGAGAGCCGGCAGGGAGACCAGCCATTGCAACAATTTTCTTGACCCCAAGCTTTCCAGCCAGTGCAGCGCAGTTGTACATACTCTGCTTATACTGCATACCAGTTTCAGAAGGCCAAAGTGGGTTGCATGATGTATTGAGTGCCGAGATTCTCATACCACGTTTGTTCAGTTCTTCCTGAAATGCGGCAAGTTTCTTTTCATCTTTCAATAGCTCAGCGGTATTCACGTGCTTACACGCACCCCAGCCCCCCGCAGTCATCTCCACTGCGCTGATGCCAAGACTTTTTACTTTATCCAGCATATCCGTATAGGACAGATCAGCAAAAACATCGGTACAGATTGCAAGTTCCATTATGAATCTCCTTTCATTATATCGTCTTATAGCAGTTCCTTTTGAATACGTTCAAGGGCTTCGGGTGCCTGCTTATCCATCTTTTCTGGGAATCCGAAGTAAGACACACAAATGATATTGTCGCCGCCCACTTTAGGTGCGTTGGGCGAAAGCTGCTTGTTTGCAAAGTTCATCTCACGCAAAGTCTCAAAGATGCCATTAAAATCGACTTCGCCTTCACCCATTGCAGTGTGCTGGTGAATGGTGACGTCAGCGCGGCCGCGGCTGTTGAGCCAAGGTGGATTTAAGATATAACGGCAGTCTTTGGTCTGATTCCATGTATCTGCCAGCAACACATGCGTCAACTCATCACCTGCATACTTGAGCATGTGACGCACATCGCCCTTACCCTGATCGTAGAAGAAGCCGTGCGATGCCGAATAGACATAGCTGAGATTCTTAGAACGGAAGGACTTGACGATATCACATGCCTCGTCATTGAGTTCACAGAAATCGTATGGGTGGCTCTGCAGTTCAATACGGATGCCCTCACGCTCGATAATGGGCAGAAGTTCTTCCATAGACTTGTAGAACATGCCGTTGCAGATCTCCTGCTGGTTTGGATCACCGGAGAACTCAGTGTTGATGACTGGCACACCCATGTTGACCGCAATCTCAATCATACGTTTCCAATTTGCGACTGCATGCTGACGCTGTTCCTCGGTCGGACCAGACCAGCGATAAACAACGATAAACGAAGAGATTTCCACGCCAGTTTCCCTGAGTGCCTGACGGTATTCCTGCTCACACTCCTTGGAGAACAGAGGGTGCTTATAGAAGGGATTGATGCGCGGGTGAGGGGACTGCTCAATATATTTATATCCCCAGTCCGCAACTTTGTGCACATACTCACGAATAGGCATCTGCTTAGCGAGTACATCAACATCAAAAGCGATTTTCATATAAGATAACCTCCCAAATCAATTCTTATAGAAGTCCGGCATCGGATCATACACAACTGGAATGATAGTCTGGGTTTCACGCGCCTTAGACGCGGCCGCCGCTGCTACCTGACAAGCATATCCATCCCAAGCAGTTGGTCCATCTACCCTGCCTTCTTTAGAAGCATTGATCCACGCTTGGATCTCATCATTATAAGCGTCTGCAAAACGCTGGAAGCAGTCAGTATACATAGCCTGACCGGTCGTTGCATTGGCATTGACCAAAATGTAGTTCGGTTTCGGCATATTCAGCACTGCGCCGTCACATACGATTTCGCACTTAATATCATAATCGTTATGATTGTTGACAAAAGATTCAACATCGATACGCACGCCTGACTTTGTGGTCAGGATCATAATCTGCGGGTCGTGAAGATCCTTGGGACCGTTGTTGGTGGACTTGCCATATCGAACCTCAGCGGTCGCATAGTCCTCACCCAACAACCAGCGCAGCACATCAATCTCATGCACCATAGAATTTTCAACCGCCATTGCATTATCCCAATCATCTGGGACAGCAGGATTACGATGTGCACAGTGCAGCAGCAGTGCTTCTCCATACTTTCCGCTATCCAGTGCTTCCTTAAGCTGTTTATATCCTGCATCATAACGGCGCATAAAACCGACCTGCACCAATTTCTTGCCAGCCTTCATTTCCGCTTCCACGATACGTTTGCAGGCATCAGCCTTAGGGGCAAGCGGTTTTTCGCAGAACACATACTTGCCAGCTGCAATGGCAGCAAGAACGTATTCCTCATGATAAGGGTCTGCTGTGGTACACATAATTGCATCAATTTCTGGATCACCGATCATTTGCAAGGCGTCTTCATATCCTTTGATGCCATACTTCTCTGCAACTGACATTCCAAAGGCACTCGCCGGATCGGCACAGGCGACTACCTTTCCGCCTTGTAATTTGTTATTGATACGCTCGATGTGGGTGCGGCCAATGCCGCCGGTGCCTATCAGTCCAATTCTTAAATCCATTCTGATCAAATCCTTTCACGTTTGTATTATTGTGTTACCCCACCTAGAGACCGGTCTCTTGCAAATGTATAAGAGATCTCTTAACCAGCAAAATAACATCAAAAAAATGTAAATTATATATTTTTCCTTGATTTGATAGGATAATTATATTACGAGACCGGTCTCTTTTTCAATATCGATAAGTAACAAAATAATAAAAAGTTTTTAGGCACTTTAAACAATAATACGCCACAGAGAGACCGGACTCTCTGTGGCGTATTTAGAATAAAATTAAATATTTTCCGGCAAAAGAATTTCATTCTGCAAATAAACTTCATCGGCCTGCGGCATTTTATCATAAATCAGATACTCAAATAAAATACGCATCGCGCTCTGCCCCTGACCGGTCAGATCTCCGCTGATGGTACATGCAACTTCCCCTGATTGAACGAGCTTTACAATGATAGGATAGCGTTCAAAACATACTATCATCACTTGTCCAACCTTACCGCAATCGCGAACGGCCTTACAAATATCTGCCACACAGCCACAAGCAATGAACAGACCATCTGGCGCACATGCCTGCTCCATCACTTCACAGGTCAAATGATATGCTCGGTATGGATCCTCTAGGGTATCTCCCACATATGAAATACTGATTTCAGGAAAATGTTGTGACAAATATTCAGTAAACCCTTTTTCACGTTGTTTTACTGCATGCAATGTGCTGGTAAGCACGCCGATACTGCCTGATTGTCCGAGCAGCAGTCCCATCAGCCTTCCGGCAACTCGGCCAGCTTGAAGTTCATTCCGACCTACAAAGCATATCCGTTGTCCATCTTCTATGTCGGAATTGAGCATGACAACAGGAATATGATGCTCTGCAAGATTGTTAATGGCATCTTGTACCGCTTCATCTTCCAACGGGCTGACAATCACACCCGAGACTCCATTTTTCTGTAACTCATACAAGCAATCCGCCTGCGCCTTGGCATTTGAGTATGGAATCTGATGGTACACAATATCAATATTGAAGCTGGTGCAGTCTGGACGCAGCAGTTCAATACCTTTTTTTATTTCACCCAATGCATCAACCTGCGGAAGAACCACCGCGACAGTTAATTTTTTCTTTTGGTAATTCAACGCTTTCGCCAGTGGATTGGATTCATAACCTTGCTCTTCTAAAAGCTGCTTGATTCGCTGCCTTGTTTGCGTACTTACCCCCGGTCGGTTGTGAATCACCTTATCTACGGTCGATTTATGTACGCCTGCCATTTCTGCAATCTGTTTCAAGGTAACAGACATAATATCACCTCTGCCTAATGAATTCTTCGTATGATATCAATAATACGGCAAGGATTATACAAATTCAAGTATTTTATACATATAGCTATCGATACAAAATTCATCGCTGGACATTACGGCAAAGAAATTAGCATATTCGAAAATTTTATGAAAGCACAAAAAGAGATTCCAGTGTCTTTCGGCATTGGAATCTCTTTCCCCTGTCAATCTCCATTGTGTGCAGTATCATCATACACTTGAATGCTGAGCGCCGCGATGAGTTTTGCGCTTCCGTGCACGCACAACCTGCCGCAATGCTTCTGGCAGACGACGCGATTCCAGCATTTTTTGCAGCGCCTTGTTATATGTCCAATCCTCCAGCTCGGCGGTCTCTAAAAAGCAAAGTGTCTGTTCCGGAAATTGAATGCCGCATACAGAGAGCGCCCATGCAATCCCCATGCGTGCATGATACCCCGTCGCCGGAATTTTGGCAAGCGCAGACAGCGTGCGTGATAAATCCTCTGCTGTAATAAAATTTTGCAGCAGCATCACCGCACCGAACCGCGCCGCAAATTCTGCCTTGCTCTGTAAATAGGGCTGTAAAAACGTCCAAAGTGCATCTCGTTCTGCGATGTGCAGCGCGGCGCAGAAAGCATCACATACCGCCCAGTTTTGTATTTCCGGTACAAAATCCTGTATCCGTGTCAGGCGTTCAGTAAGCGGCATTTTCGCCCGCGCAATGACAAGTGCACGCAGCATGATCTCCTCATACCAGCTTTCTGTCCATGCACTTTCGAGCCATGTACGCCAGTCCTCCCGTACAATTTCGTCTGCAATGACATGAAGCACAGGCATACGAACCCCAATCACCACCCCTGCATTTGGAATCAGACGATATTGAAACGCCTGATAATCAGTATCCTGCTTTTTTTGCAGCAAGGCTCTCAGCTGTTCTCTCTCCATATATTTATGCCCCCTCCGCTTGCAGCAGTCCCAAATCAGATTTCCATTGCAGCACTCGGCGAAGCGCATGATAAAGTGTATTTTCCGAAATCTGTCCTTGATTGACCGCGTCAAGGACTGCCTGATATTGCACCGCAAAATTTGAGGACAGCAGCAAATCATTGCCCGCCTGCACTGCCTGCACAGCTGCCTCCCCTTCAGGCAGAGCGACTGCGTCCATGGCAAGGTCGTCTGTCACAATCACGCCCTGAAACCCAAGTTCCTCACGCAAAATCTGATGGATATTCGAACTTAAAGACGCGGGGTGTGCGGCATCAAAAACCTGCACGATTGTATGACTCACAAGCACGGCATCTGCCCCCTGCCGGATTCCCGCCCGAAACGGCAAAAAATCCTCTTCATGAAAGCGCTCTGCCGGACGTGTGTCCGTGACTGCCCCTGTATGGGTATCTCCATTTGAACCATAGCCGGGAAAGTGCTTGAGCACTGTTCCCATACCATCATTTTTCATAGTGCGCACGACAACACCAACATAGTCAGCAGTTTCCTGTGCTCCCTTCCCAATGGTACGCGGATAGATAAAATCCTTTGCATTTGTAGAGACATCTGCAACCGGTGCCAAATTGACATTGATCCCCAGCTTGTTCAAAAACCGATCTTTCTCTGCCGTATCGGCTTCTACCTCATTGAGACCGCCCCTCTCATAGACCCTCTGCGGCGATTCAAACGGCCACCGTCTGAGCGCGCGGTTCGCGCTGGCACGCACGACCGTACCGCCCTCCTCATCGGTTCCAATCAGAAGTGGAATCTTTGCCGCATCCTGATAAGACTGAATGGTATGTACAACATCTTCCTGACTCTTGTTTTCAAAATCGCGTCCAAACAGCACATAACCCGCCGGCTGATACTTTTGCACCAACTCTACCGCCCCCTCATCGGGACAGCGCACCCAAAACAGCTGAGCAACCTGTTCTTCGCGTGTCATAGATGCTATCAGCGTGTCCATCGGATGTGCGCCGAGTGCAGCTTCTTCCTCTTTTGGCTCTGTTTTTTCCACAGTATCCTTTTGCGTAGTCTTTGGTGCATCGTCCATGATGCTGGTTCCCGGAAGTGCCGGACCTCCAGCCGGAAATATAAAAACAAATGCGGCAACACTCACAACCGCCAGCAAAACTGCACACAAAATTGCAGTATTTCGCCTCATCTATCCCCTCTCCTTTCGTACTTTGGCATGCTTGCCAGCTTTTTTATTATACCACAGCGGCAGCAAACAAAAAAATCTCCCTCACCGCATTGTGCGCCGCTGATGGTATAATCATGAAATATCCAGTATAATAGTCACTTTTGTGACTATTATACCACAGCGGCAGCAAACAAAAAATCTCCCTCACCACATTGTGCGCCGCTGGTGGTATCATCGTGAAATATCTCGTATAATAATCACTTTTGTGACTATTATACCACAGCAGCAGGAAGTTGAAAATCTTTCTTGCCGCATCATACACCGCTGATGATATAATTATAAAATATCTTGTATCATGGTCACTTTTGTGACTATGATACCACAGGGAAAAAGAGAGCCGCACCTTTTTCTTTTCTAAAGATGCACAATCAGATATCCTATGATATAATAAAAATACTTGGCTTTGGGGCATCCCCTGTACTGTTGCCCCATACAGCTGCTCATTTTCCCTGAAGGAGTTGAACCCATTGATTGGACGATTTGCGCCCTCCCCAAGCGGGCGTATGCATCTTGGCAATGTACTGTGCGCCCTGCTCTCATGGCTGTCTGTCCGCAGTCAGCATGGCTCCTATATTTTACGCATCGAGGATCTCGATCCTGAGCGCTGTCCACGTTCTTATGCCGATATCATCGAAGATGATCTCTCTTGGCTGGGTCTGGATTGGGATGCCGGCGCATCGAAGGGCGGCTCAGACGGCTCTTATTATCAAAGTGAGCGCACTGCAATCTATCAGACCTATTTCGACGTACTGTCCTCTCAGGGACTACTATATCCCTGTTTTTGTTCGCGTGCCGCTTTGCATGCAGCCTCTGCTCCGCATCTCTCTGATGGACGGGTCATTTACGCCGGCACCTGCCGCAGCCTCACGCCCGAGCAGGTTTCTGAAAAGCTTCAAACGCGTGGTGCTGCTGTGCGTATTCGTGTCCCAGATGAAATCATCACCTTTACCGACAGACTGCAAGGTGTGTGTCAGCAATCTCTGACACAGGAATGTGGAGATTTTATCATTCAGCGTTCGGACGGCGTATTTGCCTATCAGCTTGCCGTTGTCGTCGATGACGGACGCGAAGGCATTACTGAAGTCGTACGCGGGCGGGACTTGTTAGACTCTACTGCCCGACAAATCTGGCTGCATCAGCTGCTTGGTTTTACACCGCCGCTGTTTATCCATATCCCTTTGCTCAATGATGCCAACGGCAGACGGCTTTCCAAGCGAGATGCCGATTTGGATCTCGGTGTTCTGCGTCAGCGCTTTACCCCTTCTGAACTGACCGGCGCACTTGCCTGTGCCGCTGGACTTATTCCAAAGCCCTTTCCTGTCCATCCCTCTGAGTTGATTTCCGAATTCTCATGGGATAAAATTCCTGCTCATGATTTATGCCTTCCCGATAGGTTTTTTTGACAGAGGCGAGTGTTCGCGTTATAATAAAAAAAGATGATTTATTTTCTATCCATACAGACACAAATACTTTTTTATGTGCCCTTTATCTTGATATGATTCTAAATTTTCTTCGGTTAAGTCCCAATGATTCAAAGTGAGGTGTTATCCTTCATGATTGATCGCATCAATCTGGATATTTTGCGCTGTCTGCGCATCAACGCACGCTGTAAAGCGTCCGATATCAGCCAAAAAGTAAATCTGTCAGTTTCCGCTGTCATTGAGCGTATCCGACGTATGGAAGCTTCGGGCATCATCCGGCAATACACCGTTCTGATTGATCCCACGCAGGTCGGCAATGATTTAACCGCACTCATGGAAGTCAGTCTGGAGCATCCCAAATATTATGATGATCTGGTGGATATGATTCGTCAGCATCCCAATGTTGCAGAGTGTCATTATCTGACCGGAGAGTTTGACTTCCTGCTCAAAATCGTAACCGATTCCTCCAGCAGTCTGGAGCAGATTCACCGCAATATCAAGAGTATGCCGGGTGTTTCCTCGACCAAGACCCACTTTGTCCTCAAAACAATCAAAGATGAGGTTGCAACACTGCCCGAGCATCTGGAGTAAAATAAAGACAAAACCCGCTTAGATGATGCCCTTTCAGGGGTATCTAAGCGGGTTTTTTTTATGTTCTGCTTTTTTCCATGCTCTCCAAAATACGGCTTGACAATAGAGAGGAGCAGGTGTATTATTGTGATATCAAATTGATATCATACTTTTTAAGGAGTGATTTCTATGACAAGCAAGCAAACCGACGTACATATGGTTCCTGAGGAAAAGGAACTGCACCCCATCGGCGGACTTTCGATTTTAATGCTCGATCTCGTCCTCTGCGTCCTTGCCATCATATCCATCGTGATCAGCGCGGGATACATGGAAACCAATTTTCTGTTCTTTGGTATCCTCATGGGCATCAGTATTCTGTGGCTCTCACTGCCCTCATGGCTGCTTCTCATCGGTCTGCATGTCATCAAACCCAACGAAGCGCTTGTCCTGACTCTGTTCGGACACTATATCGGCACAATCAAAACCCCCGGATTTTATTTCACCAATCCCTTCTGCTCGTCCGTTAATCCCGCAGCAGAAAGCATCAATGCCCAGCTGGGCAAAGCGGAAACCGAAGCTGCTTCCAGAGGAAAGGTTGTCGTAGGCTCTGCCCGCATAAGCAAAAAGATTTCCCTCAAAACTATGACGCTCAACAATGAAAAGCAGAAAATCAATGATCTTTTGGGCAATCCCATTATCATTGGCATTGCGGTCATCTGGCGCGTTGCAGATACTGCCAAGGCAGTCTTTGAGGTCGATAATTATCAGGAGTTCCTGTCTATCCAGTGTGACTCTGCCCTGCGCAACATCGTGCGTCTCTATCCCTATGATGTAGCAGACGACGGAAGTGATGAAAAAAGTCTGCGCGGCTCTGCTCAGGAAATTGCGGAAAACCTCAAGCAGGAGATTGCCGCACGCGTTGCACCTGCCGGTCTGGAAATTTTGGAAGCCCGCATTACCCATCTTGCCTACGCCCCTGAAATTGCCGCTGTCATGCTGCAGCGCCAGCAGGCCTCCGCTGTCATTGATGCACGCAAAATGATTGTTGACGGCGCCGTGGGTATGGTGGAAATGGCACTCGACAAATTGAACGAAAGACAAATCGTAGAGCTTGATGAAGAACGCAAGGCACAAATGGTTTCCAATCTGATGATTGTTCTGTGCAGCAGCAAAGATGCACAGCCCGTCGTGAACAGCGGTTCTCTCTATTAAAATGAAAAAAACAAGCCGGATTGCAGCATTTGCAATCCGGCTCTATGCCCGTTTTTCACGCCTGCTCCGGCTCCACTCCACATTCATACCAGAGCGGCAAAACCGCCTGATGCGTTGTGTAGGTATTGGATATCCGTGTACCCGCTTCCACCTGTGTGGTCTGCACTTCAAATTCTGTTCCATCTGCGCAGCAAAAGACAAAGTTTACATTTTCTGCCCCGCTGATCTCTGTTCCCAGCCCCTTCCGTACACGCAGGTCATAGAGAGTCTGATAAACCTTCTCTATGGCTGTTCGGTCTTTCACAACCTTTTGGTACGTTTCCTCCGGCACAATATGGTGGTACATGATTACGGTTTCCACGTCTTGCACCGCAAAGGGCAGGGTCAGCTTGGGCAAAGTAAAATACCGCACTCCTGTAACCCATAATAGACAAACAGCAATCCCTGTCAAAAACAAAAGACCTATTTTCCTCATCGTGCACACTTCTTTTCCATATCAGAATTACTTGTCTTTATTCTATAAAACCCATATCCGTTTGTCAACATCGGCTCTCTAAGGATCGCCAAAGCTGACATGCACAAATCCACTTGACCCTGTAATCCGGATTTGATATCATGAAATCAAGGGAGGTGGCCGCTTGGCTGACAAGGAAAAAGCAAAGAAACAGGTGCCACTGCGCCTTTCTGCTGCCTTATACAATGAAATTGCGCAATGGGCAGAAGATGACTTCCGCTCCATCAACGGACAAATCGAATTTCTGCTGACAGAAGCCGTGCGTAAACGCAAAAAAGGACTTCGGGCAACTGAATTTGAGGAGAAAACATGAAAACCTTAGGCTATTATAACGGGCAAATCGGCGAATTAGAGGAAATGACAATCCCCATGCTGGATCGCGGTGCATATTTTGGGGACGGTGTTTATGATGCGACCATGTGTGCCGGCTACCATATCCATAACTTAGAGGAGCATTTAGACCGCTTCTATCGCTCCGCATCACTTTTGAACATTACCGTCCCCTGCGAAAAGGACACACTGCGTACCCTGCTTTGTACGCTTGTACACAAGCTCGATGACCCCGACCAATTCGTATACTGGCAGGTCACACGCGGCACAGCACTGCGCAGACACGCCTTTCCAGACTGTCCGGCAAATCTGTGGGTCATGCTGACCCCTGAAAAGCCTGTCCCTCTGACGCAGACATATCGACTGATTTCGGTTGCTGATACCCGTTTTCTGCACTGCAATATCAAAACACTCAATCTAATCCCCTCGGTTATGGCGTATCAGCAGGCAGTATCAAACGGCTGTGATGAAGCAGTCTTTCACCGAGATGGCATCGTGACCGAATGTGCACACTCCAATATCCATATCCTGAAGAACGGCGTGTTCTATACACACCCCGCGGACTGCCACATTCTTGCCGGCATTGCGCGTGCACACCTCATTGAAATATGCGGCACATTGGACATTCCGGTTGCCGAACAACCCTTTTCACTCGATACACTGCGTCAGGCAGATGAAATCATTGTTTCTTCCTCCGGCGATTTTTGTATGCGTGCCTGTGAATTGGACGGTCAGCCCATTGGCGGAAAGGATCCTGTACGCCTCAAAAAGCTGCAAGATGCCATCTGGCAGCAGTTTTTAGAGGATACCAAACAAATGTAAGCACTGCTTCCTGTCACCCGATATGGGTGACAGTTTTTTTAATCTGCAAACAGCTGTACCCAGTAGTTTCTTCCGTTGACTACGACCTGCCCCACACCAATGCGTCCGAATCGACTGGACAGGATATTGGCACGGTGTCCGCTTGAACCCATCCACGCAGACATCACCATCTGCGCACTGGTTTGCCCTGCTGCAATATTCTCTCCTGCTGTGCGATAGGATACGCCCATTTCAGAAAGGATTGTAAGACCACGGCTGCCATTGGGTCGGGTGTGGGAAAATTTCTTTGCCAACTCTGCTGCGCGCTGACTGGCTGCTCGATTCATTGCAGCATCCGATTTCAGCGCAGGCAGCCCATTTCTTGCACGCGCCGCATTGACCTGCTGGATCACAGCCTGCGCGCCCTGATTTTGTGTATTTCCCTGCGGTCTTCCGAAGGAATACTGCACGCCTTGCATCTGTGATACAATCGCAGGTCTTTCCTCTTCGTATGCTGCCTGTGCACCTGATGTACCTGCGAGTAGGACTGTTCCGACCAGCATCGCTGTGCAAATTTGAATCTTCCGTTTCATATCAAAAAACCTCCTGTATTTCAGGCAATACGACAAAAAGATATCGAACCGCCCGATTGCCTTACGGCTTGTTTTCCATGATACGGAAAGTTAGGTCAGAATTGCAATGGAAACATCTCTTATATCTGGAAAAACACAACAAAAAAGAGTGGAAATCACCATTTACTTCCACTCTTTCCATGTATTTTGATTTAATTTATCACAAAATTATGGAACAAGACGTGCATCAAACACGTCTTCAGGCTCCTACATCTGCCATCACTTTGACAAAATAGGTACGGCTGTCTGGTCCGTCACACTCCACAAAATAAACACTCTGCCACGTGCCAAGCAGCGGCTTTCCATTCTCAACCATCAGGATTTCGCTCGCACGGGCGCTGTGGCACGCACGGCTGAAATCCTCCCGCCGCGCCCCATACCGTGCTGTTGTATTTTCACCAATCCAAATGCCAGCCATGGTATGCGGACAGAACACCGTACAGATACCGGACTGTATGCCCGCATCGCTGATTGACTTACACACTGCCGCCGTAATATCATAACAGCCCTGCTGTTCTGTATGCAGGGTAAAGGACTGTGTTTTCATGCTGCCTCCTCATTCACTGCGCGATTCGTGCAGATAGGTTGCCTCCAAATCGGATAAATGCAGCTTTACTGCAAGCGGATATCGCTCATAGGCATTGGCGATAGCAAACGAGCCTGCGCGTGCAGAATCATCGAATCCACCCATATGCCAGCGGATTGCAACCGCCTCCTCATTTTTCAGCTTCATAAAGCGCTCGATCAGAAAGACAGATTTTTCTCCATGCCCATAGGGAAAACGGTCATTAACGACATAGACCGGAACCTTTTCCCACATACCCTCGTCATTCTTGCGGTTGCGGTATTCCACATCATAAAAACCTGCCTTGCACAAGTCGTGCAGCAGCGTGCAGATGGTACAGCTTTCCAAATCATCATTCTCCGGGTCATAATGCTTTTCCAGAAATACATGGTATACATTGAGACTATGCGCGAGCAGCCCGCCCGCATAGGCGGCATGGAATCGGGTAGATGCAGGTGCAGAAAAGAAATCCGTGCTTTCCAGCCACTCGAGCAGCTTATCTGCCCCGCGTCTGGTCACATTGGCGCGAAACAGATCCAGAAATTCTTGTTTATTATCAGACATATTGATTCTCCTTCCATTGTGCAGCACAGCTCCGCAGTGCATCCGGCTCATTCGGAACGCTCCCCTCGACAACCTGCGCAAGCAGCCAATCTAATGCCGCACCCACGCGGGGTCCGGACAGTCCCATCTGACACAGCATATGCCCATCAATTGCAAGTTCGTGCAGGGTCAGGCAGGGTGCCTGTGCACAAATCTGATTGACCAGCCGCTCGGTTTGCTGCAATTCCTGCAAATGAACGGAAAATGTGTCCTGTCCGGTGCAGTCTGCCTTTTTAATGGACAGCAGCTTTCGCGTACACGCTTCTCCATGCTTTGCCAAAAAGCGCCGTACCTGCCGCTCTGTCTGACCAATCGGATGGTCATGCAGCAAAACAAGGCTTGTGACCTCTTTGCGCAATGCGTTTGCCGTATGCAGACGTACCATCACCTGTTCTGCCAAAGTGCGGCTGATTTCTGGGTGCCCATAAAAATGTCCTACCCCAGCATCATCAATCGTATAAGCATGCGGTTTTCCGCTGTCATGCAGCAGCATCACCCAGCGCAGACATGACTGTGCTGGCACAGCCTCCACAGCGCGGACGGTATGCTCCCACACATCATAGCGATGATGTGGATTGTGCTGGCATAGTCCAAACATAGGCGCTGCCTCCGGCAGAACCACGGCAAGCACTGCGCGATACCTGCGCAGGGCACGCCCAACATACCGGCTGGTCAAAAGCGCATCAAGCTCTGCAAAAACCCGCTCGGCTGCAACCATTTCCAAACGATACATTTGCCGATACATGGCATCAGTTGTCTGTTCTTCTATCTGAAAGCCGGTTTTTCCCACGAAGCGCACACCACGCAAGATACGCAGCGCATCTTCCGCAAAGCGCACATCTGCATCTCCAACCGCACGCAACACACCGTTTTGCAAATCCGTCTGCCCTCCAAATGGGTCACACAGTCCGCGCTCCGGATGATACGCCATTGCATTGATGGTAAAATCGCGTCGTGCAAGGTCATCCTCCACACGGGATAAGAAGCACACACTGTCCGGATGCCGTCCGTCGGTATAAGTGCTCTCTCCACGATAGGTCGTGACCTCAAGCGCCATGCCCGCCTGCAAGACCGTAATGGTTCCATGCTGCAAACCAGTCAGCCGCACATTGGGAAATATTTTTTGTACCTGTTCGGGTGTTGCACTGGTTGTCAGATCCCAGTCATTGGGACGCACGCCTCGCAGACTGTCACGCACACAGCCGCCCACCGCCCACGCGGTATGACCACAGGATTCCAGCTGTTCAATCACCGCACAGACTGCCTGCGGCAATTGGATTGCCGGAACTTTCAATTTCCCTTCCTCTTTTGCCGCAGGCGGTAAGAGGTTCCGTCCGGATTGAGAACTACGGTATTGTCAAGCTGTGCCTTTAGACTGTTGCGAAAACCTGCAATATAGGCCTCCCGAAGCTGCTGCTGCTCTGCCTTTTCCTCCGGCGTCAAGCCCTCTGTTCTTGCTTTTTTTGCAAGCGCATTGATGCGCTGAATTTTCTCGTCTGTCATGGGTAAAAAATCCCTCCATTCTATTTCAAGTCTATTATAACAGTCCCTCTGCCCTGTGTCATGCTCTTTTTCTCAAAAGCAATTGTGATTTTCGGTAAATCTCTTCTCTCACCCGAGATGGCATCTGCTGTCATCGCAATAAAAATGGGATTTTGAAAGCATGCTGTCTCGTGCTGTGCTATCATAGAGCAAAATTTACCGCCTTTCTGTACATGCTGAAATATACAAATGAAAATATCATCTATACTACTTAGAAACGCGAAAAAGAGAGCATAAAAATCCCACACAAAACACATGGTCTGCATATAAAAATATTCAGTTGCATCAGAAACCCATTATCGATTCCTTTTCCAAATCCATTCTATATCGGGAAATCGGAAATGCAGCACAAAACCTAAAGCAATGACCACAATCAATGTCCCCCACATAGCAAAAGATTTTTATAAATTTCCTGCTATCATTCTTTACCTTTTCAATATCTAGATAAATAGCCGCAACCTTTTCAATTGTTATATGCACGCGGAAATTTTTGAAAACAAAGATTTATGGGATGATATATCATTGGCTTTGCAGCTATATGGAAATTGTGTCCCTTTGTTCTGCTTGATTCCCAACCACAAACAGGTTTTTCTGGCAGGCTGATTCCTGTTTGTCAGATGATCTTCGGTTCTTGACCGACTCAAATACGCATGTTACAATAAGACCAAATCACAATTCCAGAACTCCGGAGGGATATCGTATGAAAATTGAAACGCAATGCCTGCACGAGGGTTATCAACCAAAAAACGGTGAGCCAAGTGCGCTTCCCATCGTGCAGTCCACAACATACAGATTTGACTCGACTGCGCATATTGCAGATCTGTTCGATATGCCAACCGAATTTATGTATTCCCGCTTTGCCAATCCCACCTGTGACGCGGTAGAAAAGAAAATCGCAGCACTGGAGGGCGGCGCAGGTGCTATGCTGACCTCCTCTGGTCAGGCGGCTTCTCTTTTATCTATCCTCAACCTCTGCTCCGCTGGTGACAGCTTTATTGCAGCTACGACAATCTACGGCGGCAGCATCAATCTATTCGGCGTAACACTCAAAAAATTAGGTATTGAGTGTATTTGGGCAGATGCTGAAGCAGATGCAGATGAAATCCAAAAGCTGTTCAAGCCCAATACCAAGGCGGTATTCGGGGAGACGCTGGCAAATCCGGCGCTCACTGTATTTGACATTGAAAAATGGGCAGACCTCGCGCACAAGAACGGTGTCCCCCTCATTGTTGACAACACCTTTGCCACACCTTATCTCTGCCGTCCCATTTCCTTTGGCGCGGACATTGTAATCCACTCCACATCGAAGTACATGGACGGTCATGCACTCCAGTGCGGCGGTGTCATCGTGGACAGCGGCAAGTTTGATTGGGCGGCTTCCGGCAAATTTCCGGACTTCACCGAGCCAGACGAAAGCTATCATGGTGTTGTCTATACCCGTGATTTTGGAGCGCTTGCTTACATTATCAAAGCACGTATGCAGCTCATGCGTGACTTTGGCTGTTATCCAGCAGCACACTCTGCATTCCTGCTGAACCTTGGTCTGGAAACCCTTGCACTTCGCATGCAGCGCTATTGTGAAAACGCACAGATTGTTGCAAAGCACCTGCAAAGTTCCGATAAGATCGCACAGGTTCGCTATCCCGGGCTGGAAAGCGATGCGCACCATACGCGCGCGCAGAAATATCTGCCGCTCGGCACCTCTGGGGTCATGTCTATTGATATCAAGGGCGGACGCGAAACAGCTATGAAGTTCATGGACAGCCTAAAGCTGGCATCCAATGAAGTACATGTCGCAGATATCCGTACCTGCGTTTTACACCCAGCCTCTGAAACTCATCGCCAGCTTACCAGCGAACAGTTGGAAGCTGCCGGCATACAGCCCGGACTTGTACGCCTGTCTGTCGGTCTTGAAAATGTACAGGATATCATTGCAGATCTTGATCAGGCACTTGCACAGCTCTAAATCTGGAGGTGTTTTTGTTGAAGATTCGTTCTATTTGTGAACAGGACAGAACATATTTTCTGTCCGCGGTCCAGTCATTTTACCAGTCTCCCGCTGTCTGCCATGCCATTCCGCCGCAAAATGCAGAGCGTACCTTTGCGCTGCTCATGCACGGTACGCCCTATGCAGATTGTCTGATTGCAGAGGCAGATGACGGAACCCCTGTTGGCTATTGTCTGCTTGCGCTCACATGGTCCAACGAGGCAGGCGGACTGTGTGTCTGGCTTGAGGAGATCATGGTCTCTGATACCTGCCGCTCACAAGGGGTTGGGCGCAAGCTCATCTCTGCTGTACACGAAAAATATCAAAATGCTGCCAGATTTCGTCTTGAGGTTACAGACGACAATCCACGTGCAGCTGCGCTCTATCGCATTCTGGGCTTTGAGGATCTGCCCTATCGCCAAATGACGATGGACATGCCGCCCGAAGCCTAAAGTCTTTTTAAGGAGGGCTCGTATGACTTTTCTCATTTATTGTGTGCTTATTTTCACGCTCGCCGCATCACTTGGCGTAATCGTCCGCTGTTTTGTATCCGTCAGTCGAGAGCCTTCGATGCCCAAGCTATCTGCCATTACAGCAGCTGTTTTGCTCTGTCTCTTTTTGATGCTGATTTCTCAAAACAATGGTGGCTTGCTTGTGCCTCGTTTCCCATCCTGATAGAAAAAACCTGTCCATCTGCTTTGACATGATGGACAGGTTTTTTTAATCTGTTATCAGCATGGTACGTGCAATTGCACGATATACACATTGTGTCATTTCCTTCGCTGCAACTACTTTATCTGCCGCAGTCACGATCCAGCCCTCGCGGGAACGCGGGAGCATAGGAGCAAGCGGAAACATATGGGACGCAATCGCATCACGCTGCTTATTTGTAAGTGCAAAGTAGCGAGATGCTCGCTTTGCCGCCAACGGACCATGCACGAAGGCATGCATATGTGTTATCCGGCGCAAGCCGCGATAGTGCCGTAAAAAGCGCTTAAACCATTCGTCTCTCCAGTCATAACCAAAGAAATCATGCAAAAGTGCTGCACGTGTCACAGAAATCAGTTCTTCTTCTGATACACCCAGCTTGCACGCCATACGGTAAGCCATACGTGCGGTCGCAACCGAATGATCATATACAGAATTCTCTACTCCGTGATGCACGAAATTTTTGCAGTCTTCAAATGCAGGATGCAGTAAAATGTCTGCTGTTACAGACTCAAATGAAGGAACCATTGGAACCGCCTCCTTTCTAGTTCCCCTTTATTGTATGTGTTTTCATACCCGTTTTCAAGTATTCTATGTAAATTTTTTATTTTTCATTTTTATGCAAACTGCATATATTTTTATCTGTTACATTGACAAGCCCCACCTGTATTTGGTATAATAACTAAGATAAAAATTTGCCGTCATGGTGGAATTGGTAGACACAAGGGACTTAAAATCCCTCGGTAGCAATACTGTGCGGGTTCGATTCCCGCTGACGGCACCACGAAATAAGCCCTGTATCATGCGATACGGGGTTTTTTCATATTTCTTCACTCCTCCTCTTCCAACTGCTTTACCATCTCTGGCAGCTTCTCAATCTTCCCGCCGCACAGGCGGTCGAGATAAACCATAGGCTGCACGCTGCATTCCTGCACAGAAATTTCACCTTTCGCGTCCACCTTAACCACATCTGCATCAATCAGCCGGCGGAACGTCCCTTGTGCCCATTCGGGCATTTCGGTCGTATGCTTATAAATCTTCATTTCTTCCTCCTTTGTCGGGTTTTTCATTTCTTGCTGGACTGCTTTCCGGAAGTCATCCATCGTTTTCCCTCGTTTTCTGAACCAGTACAGCACATCGCCGTGATTTGATGCAATGCCCTGCTGGTATCCCTCTGCATGGCAGATGATATGTTTCAGCGGGTCAAGAGAAAACTCTTTGCACAGATGCGCAAACAACTGCACGGCTTCACGGTAGACCTTGCCGAAATATACAGCATCTGTAAGCTTATCCTCACATATTTCCACGCCGATATGCGTGGAGTTAGCCGAGCCGCCCGCATGCCAGCCGCGCATATCCCATGGGAGAGTCTGATACGTGGCGATACTGCCATCTGGCAGCGTGCCGATGAACGCATGTACACAGACCGATCTGCCGTCCGGCTTTGGCTGGTTCCAGTGATTGCCGTATGGATTTTTACCCAACCGCCCGTCATCCGGTCCCACATACCGCGACAGATTCGTGTTAGGTGCGCCCGTGCTGTGCAGCATCAAACCGGATACCTTGAGCGGCTTTCCGGCTTTGTAGCAATCATTCTCTGTTAGAAACAATTTATATAGTCTCATGTATCCTTTCCCTTTCCCTGAAGCTGCTCAATTGCTTTCATGAGCGCATCCGGCACAGGCAAGCCCATGCGTCCGGCATTCTCAATGATGCTGATGGTCTCATTGACAATATATGCAATGACTGCCGCCTCACGCACAAAGGACGTACCCAGCACGCTATCCAACTGCGCAGCCACCAATACTACAACAAGCGTCATTCCCTTTTTGAGCAGTCCCTGCCAGCATGCAGTGCTGTCCAGCTTGCCGGACTGTGTCTTGTCGCTCCGGTGAAATACCCCCGCAACAACCAGCCCGGATATGTAATCAAGCGCCATAAACAGTATGAGCGTGACAATTGCCGTATCCCAGCCGCCGAACAACTCACTAATCCATGCGCCAATGACTGCCGCGCCGCCCATCAGGGCGGCTTTTGTTTGTGTTAAATGAATTATCATGCTGTCATTCCTCCTGTACCTGTTGTTTTGAATCTGCGAGTTCTGGATATCCCATTTCGATGAGCAGGTGCTTTACCTCTTCCCGCTTGATTTCTGGCACTTGCTCAATCGTCTTGAGCCCTTTGCGAATGAGTTCTGCATAAATCTTTGCCATAATTATCTCCCTTGTGTCATCATTTCATAGAGTTCCGCCAGTGCAAGCTGAGCGTCTGTCATTTGCTTTTTCAAATTTTCATTTTCCTTCTGCAATACAACGATTGGATTTGGTGCAGGTGGCTCCGGCTCGGGTCTCTCTGTTGGCGTGATTCCGATAATTGTACGGTTATCCTGCGCAAATGCAACAGAAATATATGGGGAATTTGTGACCGCAATTTGCTCAAACTCTGGCGGGACTGCAACCCATTCCTTTTCGTCGTTCCACACTTCTGGATAAATCCGATGTGATTGAGACTCTACATAATTTGTTTGGAGCTGTAAAATCGCTGACATTTTCTGCACCTCACTTCAACGCAATATAATAATATGTATCATTGTCGTTTAACATCGATCCGACATTGCGAACATAAAACCCATTTTGGTAAATATCGATTGGCATATTTCCAGATGGTGTAGAGGTATTGCTGGCAGGCGCAGTATCTACGCGATAACCGAAATAAGTTGGCTCGTGTCCATGCATTTCACTTGGGGAAACGATAACAGCCTTTGGACGAAAGCCCAATACCACTCTTTTGGTTGCACCGCCACCATCGCCAACATAAGAACCTCTGACAGCAGCGTCACCTCCAGTCCCAGCAGGACCTTGCGGACCTGCCGGACCGATTTCCCCACGGTCCCCTTTTGGTCCCTGCGGACCAGCAGATCCAGTAGGACCCTGTACGCCTTGCGGTCCGGTGTCTCCCTTGTCTCCCTTGGCTCCGGGTTCTCCCTTTTCTCCTTTTTCTCCTTGCGGAATGACGAAATCGAAAACGGCTTCGAGTGCGGTACCGCTGTTTGTCACCTGTGCCTGTGTTCCCGCCTGTCCGGTCTGCACAGAGCCGACGCGCAGGCTTGCCGCCTGTCCGGGTTCCCCCTTGTCACCTTTTGCACCGGGTTCCCCCTTCTCTCCTTTAGCGCCCGGGGTGCCGGCGGGTCCGGGGTCTCCCTGTTCTCCTTTGGCTCCCGGTGCACCGGCAGGACCTGTCTCTCCTTTTTCACCCTTTGCGCCATCTTTTCCGGGTGCACCGTCCTGCCCGGGCTCTCCGCGCTCCCCCTTATCTCCCTTTGCACCATTCTTCACAGTAAACACCTTTGCGCCCTCACGGTCGGTAATGGTAACAGTTGTGCCATCTTCTGTGGGCGTGGTCTGTACCGTGGGGGAAAATCCATCTGCGCCCTGTGCACCCGGCGCACCGTCCTGCCCCTGCGCGCCCGCCGGTCCGGGGTCTCCCTTTGCCCCTGCCGGTCCTGCGTCTCCTTTTTCCCCTTTCGCACCTTGCAGCTTGCCATGATTTGTCCAATCGCCTGCAACGCTGTCATAGATATAGATATCATAGGGGACAGATGCACCTACACTGTACGCATCACCGGCTTCCGGCTGTGTCACAGCCTCTTTGAGCGCTTGCAGACTTTCATACTTACCCAAAATGCGAAAGCCCTCTCCCTGCTCCCCTTTTGCACCTGTGTCACCCTTTGTTCCCGGTTCTCCGCGTTCTCCGCGCTCCCCCTTGTCTCCCTTTGCACCATTCTTGATTGTAAATTCCTTTGCGCCCTCATGGTCGGTAATGGTAACAGTTGTACCCCCCTCTGCGGGTGCAGTCTGTACAGTGGGAGAAAACCCATCTGCTCCCTTGTCTCCCGGCTCGCCCTTGGCTCCCGGTTCTCCTCGTTCTCCTTTTGCGCCCGGTGTCCCCGGCTCTCCCTTTTCTCCAGTGTCCCCCTTTGTGCCCTGCGCACCCGTTTCCCCCTTTGGACCGGGCACACCCTGCGCACCAGTATCTCCTCTCTGTGCCAGCAGACTGTACTTCTGCCCGTCATCTGATGGTGTAACGCCAACCACACCGTCCTGTAATACAAGAAAGGAACTGCCCTCAAACCGCACCAGATCCAGCCTGTTGTAGACTGATTCCGGCGCATATTCTCCCTTTGGTGTGATGGTCACCTTGCCCAAATTTGTACTTGCCATTATAAAATCACCTCTAAATATCCATTTTCATTCAGCTTAAAATCCGGCTGCTGATAGCCATCTGTCGTGTGCATAGAGAGCATGCCGGTTTGGGTATCTATGTCAAAGGTGGCGTATTGCACATCTCCTCTGTCTCCTTTCTCTCCCGGCTCCCCTTTTGCGCCCTGCTCACCCTTTTCCCCTTGTGCCCCCTGTTCGCCCTTGTCCCCCTGCGCCTTTTGCCCGCTGTCCTCATACTGACCGGATATCGGGTTGTATATCCACCAGTTTCCACTTTGAATCTTGGGCGCATTTTTAGAAAAGGTTTCCGCCTTGTCTGCCGCATCTTCCGCCCGTTCTGCCGAAGTTCCTGCATTATCTACCGCTGTCTCGGCGCGTTCTGCTGCTTGTTCCGCGCGTTCCGCTGCATCCTGTGCCTGCCCAGCGGCTGCAACAGCCTGTTCCTTGATGTTGGTCAAATTCTGTTCCAACTGCTCAAACTCACTTGGCGGTGCAAACTCAGTTCCCGCCTTGATACTTTCCGCGAGCATCAGCCCCAAGACATTGGACTTGATTTCACGCTCTCCAGACAGACCACGTACCTGTAATTCGCACGGGCCCGCTGCCGAAAGATAGCTTTCCTTCAGTTCGCTGGACGCTACATTTCCATGCAGCATCGCGTCCAAAATATTTACCTTGCCGTCCGCAAACCGCAGTTCAAACTTGTACTGCCACACACCGGGCGCATCTACATGCACAGCAAGCGTCCGCGCCAGATGTTCGCCGTCATAGCCAAGCAGTCTGTCTGCCCTGTCCGGTGCAGATAATACCCAATTTTTCAGTTGCAGCATTGCCTGATGTCTCCTTTCATGTTCCATGCCTCCATTTTTTCATTTCTGCCCGCACTATTCCAATACACCTCCTGTCTCTCCATAGTTTCCTAAGCCTAAAAGACGCACAAGCGAGCCTTCATGGAAAATGCGTGCCATGGACACAGCCGGACAAGGGCTGTGCGCTTCCGCGGTGCGGCGTGCATACATTCCCATGAAGTGGGGGCACTGCTCGGTATCGTTCCCGCATGCACGCTCCCGCTATGCGGCGCTCATACATTCCCACCCTTGCGGCGGACGTATGGCATATCTGATGGAGAGGGAGGGAAGGGATTCAAAAGGGTTGGGGAACCGTAAGGTTCTAAACCCTTTTGGCACCCTCGTTGCCACGAGACCGCTGTCGCCG
>JAGZIY010000012.1 GCA_018365995.1 Butyricicoccus pullicaecorum
TATTTTGTTTGTCAAGAACTTTTTTCAAAGTTTTTCGACTTTCTTTCGTAAGAAAATCATTTCTCTCGAAACTTTTCACTTGGTTTTGCTGTCCAACTGGTCAGCTTATTTATAATAACACACTGTTTTTTCTTTGTCAACATTTTTATTTCTTATTTCTAAAAATAATTTCAGCATTCCTACAGTATCTCCACTGAATATGATTAGCTGGAGTAGCAGAGTATGGACATTGTCTTTTCCCTTAATGAAAAAAGAGCCTGTGAAATATTCACAGGCTCTTTTTTAACCATTGCTGGTACGCCGAAAGGGATTCGAACCCCCGACCTTTTGGTTCGTAGCCAAACACTCTATCCAGCTGAGCTATCGGCGCATGTCTTGGTTGCTTATATAGAATACCATGCGTCCGATACTTTGTCAACCATTTTCTTTTCTTTTTCTCAAAAAATATGAAAAAGCAACTTTTCGCCATGTAAAGTACATGCTACCCATTTTTATTATAGATATATTGTATGATTTGCAGCAAAGAAATACAAAGCGCGCGCCACCACAGGCTTATCAAAAATTTTCTCTACGGCTTTCTGATAAGCGTCCAGTTGTGTTCGATATTGCTCTGCACGTTCCTTTACATAATTTAAACCCACTCGATCGGTCTTGAAATCAATAATCAAAAAGCCTTCTTGCGTTTCAGAAAGACAGTCAATGACACCCTGCAATAAGACCTCCTCCTCTGTATCCGGTACCTCTATATAATAATCCGATACAGGCACTGTTACAGAGAACTTAAATTCTCGCCGGATCTCTCCCTCACACATCTTCTTGTACAACTCCGAGGAGAAGAATTTTTGAATACGCACAGGTTCAACCGCTTCTGTCTGTTCCCGAGAGAGGATACAGCGCTCTCGCAAACGCGCAATCTCTTGTACAATCCCCCCCCTCGCGCATACTTCAAAATCACAGAACTGCATGAATAAATGGTGTGCAGTTCCTCGTTCTGCTGGTGTCAATCCATGTAGCTGCTGCTCAAAATCCGGACGGCGCAACTCCGGCTTTGGACGTGATGCTTTGGTATTTTCCACGGTTTCCACCGACTTATAGTCCATTTTCAATCCTGTCGCTGTCACCTTAGCCGGAATTTCTGCTAAAATACTTTTTTCATACAGCAATGGAGCGGGAACCTCCGGCAATTTATCAAATTGTGTTTCCGTTCTTTTCATTTGCTCTATCCCTGTCACATCATCTGGTACACAGCAATGAAACTGAATGGCATCCGGTGCTTTGCCATCTATCTCAATCTGCTCGTCGCTATATGCGCGTAGTTCTGCCGCCTGTTGATGATGTAAAAGCGGCGCAATCAGCCATGCCATAGAGGTATGCACCCCTCCCATTGCATACGCAGGCAGTTCCTTCAATGCCGCCAGTCTCCCAAGCCGTGCAAGCTGCGTTCCAAACTGTGCAGAAGCACAGCTGATAATCATTTTTTCCTTTGCACGCGTCAATGCAACATAAAGAACTCGCAGTTCCTCGCTGACTGCTTGCTGACGCATACACGCTGCTACCGCCTGTCGTTCTAATGTATCATACCGCACACCGCGCGAAAGATCCCGACATTTAGCACCAAATCCAAGAGATGGGTGTACCAGAACCGGCGCGGTCAAGTCCCGCTCGTTAAACCGTCTCGCCGTGTCTGCCAAAATCACAACTGGAAACTCCAACCCTTTTGATTTATGAATAGACATAATACGAACCGCACCATCGTTTCCCTCGGCACGAACTGCTTCAAAATCCTCACCACGTTCTTCCATGGCACGCAAAAGACGGACAAACCGAAACAGCCCACGCGTGCCAGCCTGCTCAAAGCTGCGGGCGCGTTCAAAAAAGGAAAGCAAATTGCGTTGACGCTGCGCACCTCCCGGCATCGCACCGAACAGTCCAAGTGCCCCTGTCTGGTCATAAATGAACCAAATCAACCGATATACAGGCAGATCACAGGATATTCTTCTCAGTTCGTCCAACGCATCTAAAAAAGCCTGTACCTTTGGTTTCTCGCTTTGCCGTGCCGCATCATAAAAACTGATGGTTCGGTCAATAAGCCGAATCTGTGCCAGTTCCTCCTCTGAAAAGTCATAGAGCGGCGAACGCATAACACCAATGAGCGGAACATCCTGACGCGGATTGTCAATAATAGAGAGCAAAGACACGATCGTTCCAACCTCTGCCGTTTGCAGCAGCCCCGTGCTTTCCTCCGTATGTGCATACAAGCCATATTCAGCCAATGCTTCTCGGTAAATCGCTGCACGCGATTTTGGAGAGCGCATCAAAATAACCACATCCGATGCGCATAATGGGCGCGTCCCCTCACTTCCGCGATCTGTTACCGGAAATCCGCTATCAATCAGTTCCCGAATCCGTTTTGCAACCATTCTCGCTTCTAAGAGCGCTTTTTCCTCTCCATGATTTTCCGAAGTGTCCAGAAGCCATAGCTCTGTATCACACAAGCCATTCTCTTCTGGATAAGAGGCACCCAAATGCAAAGCCTCTCGCTCGGTATATTCCAAATCACCTACTGATTCAGACATAACCGCGCGAAAAATATAATTTACGGTATCGAGCACCTGTACACGAGAACGGAAGTTCTGCGACAACACAACACGCTGCCCCACCCCTTCTACCGGTTCCTCCGCAAAGGATTTATATTTATCCAAAAAAATATAAGGGTCTGCCAACCGAAAACCATAAATGGACTGCTTAACATCGCCAACCATAAATAGATTGTCCTGTGCGATGGCACGAAAAATCGCGTCCTGTACTCCGTTGGTATCCTGATACTCATCTACAAGAATTTCTGCAAACCTCTCTGACAATGTCTGTGCGAGCAAAGAGGGTTTCCCATCTGTATAGAGCAGTTGTACTGCAAAATGCTCCAAATCGTTAAAATCCGCCAACCCACGCTGTCGTTTTTGCTCTGAAAACGTATGTGCAAATTGCTGCACCACACATGCCAACGCATCAAGGGCTGGACGGTTCAGCGCACGATCAAACGCTGCCTGCTCGGTCGTAACGCACAGCAGCTTGGAACGGATTTCTCCCGCCGCATCTTTCCATTCTTCACGCAGCCCCTTAACCTGTTCCTGAAACGCCTTATCTTCGTAGCCGCGTATGCTTCCCAAACGGTCAAAATGCAAATTTTGAGCAAGCTCTACTGCCCTGTCCCAGTCTGCTGCATCAATTGCAACAAGCAATTGTTCGGCCTGTCTGACATCTGATTGAAACGCTGGTGCATAGGCACCCTCCAGCAGTTCTTCCTCCTGCAAAAGTTCCAACCCACGATGCAGAAATGCCAATCCATACCGCACGGCTTGCCGCGCTTGCGCCAACAGCAACTTACCATGCGCTGTTTCTGCCGGACTGCCACTATCCATAAGCCCCTTTCTTACTTGTTCCAAAAAACCGTCTGGGTCTGCATGGGCACGTGTCTTTTCAAATGTATCCAGCACCGCCGCAACCAGCGGTTTATCGTCCTGTTTGCTCGCAAGCAAATCAACAAGCGCCAAAAAATCACTATCCTCCGCTGCATACAGAGATTCCAGTACATCCTCCAGCACCTCATCACGCAGTATTCCTCGTTCGCTCTCATCCATCAGACGAAAATCAGGCGGCAGACCCAGACTTGCCGCCTGTTCCCTCACAAGTGTCAGACAAAAGGCATGTACGGTCGTGATATGTGCTTTGTGTACAAGAAATAGCTGACGGCGCAAACGCACGTTGTCCGGCTCAAGTTCCAGCCTGGCTGTGATAGCATCTGCAAGCTTACCTCGCATTTCTGCGGCTGCTGCATTGGTATAGGTTACAAGCAAAAATTCGTCAATATCTACTGGATTTACCGGATCAGTCAAACGACGAATCACACGTTCTACCAATACAGCTGTTTTTCCTGAGCCAGCCGCCGCTGATACCAGCAAATCCGCTCCCTGTGCGGTAATCGCTGTCAGCTGATCACTTGTCCACTGCGTCATCGTTCTTTTCCTCCAGCTTTTCCCAAACTTCGCTATCTTTCCACTTCTTCAACATACGATATCGATCCCCTGTACTCTCATCGAATCGGCATGCCGCTCGAAAATGGCACCAATCACATTGCACAGCATTTCCCTGTACACACGGATCTGCCTCTATACTGCCCGCAAGCAGTTCCTGCCCCATCTCAATCAGCTTCTTTTGCGTATAGCGCGCCAATCTTCCAAAGCGTTCCAGACTCGCAACCGATGAAATTGCTGCAATTTCAGGCGCCGGTTCTGGGTCTTTCTTACTTGGCTTTGCCACCTTGATACGTACAGGAATAAACTTTCCGTCTCCATACAGTCCTTTTTCCATAGACTGCAAGATATCAATATCATCAGACAGGAGTCCACTTCTGCGGAGCGCCCGCTCGCGTAAAAGATGCAGGGTTTCATCGTCCTCGCGCCGTGCAGCGTCTGGTATGGTATCTCGCACAGGTACATAAAGCACGCCTGCCGGACGAATTTCATCGATCTCCTTTGTTAAACGGGCACGGTAACGCTCCAGCCCCTCTTTTTGCAGGGCGTATAGATAAATAATAAGCTGCATATTGAGCCCATTCCACACATCAGACAGAGAAAAGGATTTTTTACCGCTCTTGTAATCCATCACTCGAATATACAGCCTTCCATTTTGAATATAGCCATCTACCCGATCCACCTTGCCAGACAAAGAAATACTCACATTATCCTTTTCGCAAACCACCGGCGGCAAGTCGCCACCATATGAAAAATCAAGTTCAAAGTCGATTGGCTGAAACTCAGATTCCTTCAGTTCCTCAATGATATTGTCTAAAATCGTCTCTACACTTTTCACCAACCGGCGAAACAACACGCGGAAACGTGCTGTTTTATCCTCCAAGCCACCCAAGGATTCTTCAATATAGGTCTGCACGGCAGCACGCAGCAGTCCTTTCACCATGCGCGGCGATGCACCTGCTGCACCGCCCGGTTGTTGTGCAAGCTGTCCCAATACTGTTTCCAGTACAAAATGAATAAAAGTGCCTGTTTGCGGTGCGGCAAAGTCTGCACGCTCCTGCACCTTTGCTTTCAGCCCATATTGCATAAAAAATGCAAAACGGCAGGAATAAAAACGATCTACACGTGAAGCTGTCAGATTGAGTCTGTTTCCATATAACTCTTTTACCGTCTGCTCATTCTGCAACGGACCGCGTGCAGGTCTCCATCGTTTCGCCCTCTCTACAATCTTTTCATTCCTGCATTGTTTCAGTGCCGCGCAAGCTGCCGGTGTACGGCTATCTCCCAGTGCCGCACAGGCAAGTTCTGCCATTGGTCTTGGTGCCTCCAGCGCGTCGAGTCCCACATCTGCCTGCTGTACCGCAAGCCCCTCCAGTCTTGCACAAAATGTACCAATTAAATAGGAAGGACGGCACGAACTGCCATCTGCTCCCGCGGTATGAAAAGAGATCACCAGCTTTTCCTGCGGGCAGGCAATCGCCTTATAGATAGTTTCCTGCTCCATAAGCATACGCTCCGCACCAAAAGCAGATAAAGTTACACCGATACCGTCCAGCGCCAATCGGTCGGTTTCGGTCAAAACCGACGATGTACCGGGAGCCTGCGGCAAAACGCCATCATTACAGCCCAGCACGATGAGATATTTGACTTTTCCATGACATACACGTTCCATTGCACCACAGGTCACACGATCCAGCGATACTGGAATTGCACTCACATCATATTCAGACAGGATCAAACGAAATAACGCAGAAAAGCGTGACGCTGTCATAGGTGCGTCTCCGCATACCCACACCATTTGTTCCATTGCACCAACCAGTATTTCCCAAAGCTGACGGTATTCATCTGCAAGCTGCAAGCGTCCTGCCTGTTCATGCGTCTCTGCACATTCGGTCATACGCGCAGCAACGCCCTCCGCTTCCAGAAAGTCATATAGTGCATAGATACAATCTCTTGCCGTTTCCGCCTTTTTCATATGCTTCTGCAATTCCAAAAACGGTGCAATTGCACGTATACGCAGGGTATTGAGCGATTCCAGCTGTATGGCAGCCCGCTCATCTATCGCCAACCCATATCCGTCTGGATGATTCTTCCATTCCTTATTCCACAAATTGCCGCGCACGCGCCATGTCAGTACATAATTTTCCAAACGGTCGATTTCATCTGGCTCTACAGCACACAATCCGGTTTTCAGGCAGCTGAATACATCTTCATAACGCATTCCATTTACCACAGCTTCGAGCGCACCCGTAACAAGCGCAAGAGGCGGCTTTTGCAGCAAATCAGTCTTTTCACTCAAAAAAATTGGGATATCGTATTGTGCCATTGCCATTTCCAAAGCGGCTGCATAGCTCTCTCCATCGCGTGATGCGACTGCGAAATCACGCCAACGCGCTCCTGTTTCGCGCACAACACGACGAATCCATGCAGCGGCATGCGTACACTCAGCAAACGGAGTTTCTGCACAGATAAGCTCTACACTTTCACCATCTGATGGTTCGCTCTGGGCAGAGGCATGGAGTCCTACCCGTTCAAGCACCGCCAAATCATGCGGCCGGTCTGCTGCCTGCCCCAAATCGATCACTTCCACTTTCTCCCCATGACGCGCTGCCATACGCGAAAGCAAGGAAACGGTCTTGCAGCCGGAAATAAAGATATCTGATTCTTTTCTATCTGCCGTGACAGCAACTGTCAGCGGCAATTTTTTTGCAAGCATCTGGTCGATCACTTTCAGTTCCTGCGGCGTAAAAGATGCGAAGGAATCAATATATAGCTGTGCATCATTGAGCACCGTACTCTCCGGCAAGGCATCTGCCAATCGGTCGAGCAGGCCACGCGGGTCTGGTACGGTTTCATCACACAAGCGCTCATACGCTGTATATAACACACCCAAGTCCGTGAGTTTCCGCGCCAACAAATCATCTCCATCTGCGCGAATCTCCTGCGCTGCATGAAAGATTGCCTCCGGCGACTGCGCACAGGTTTTCAGTTCATCAACCACCTTCAGCATTTCACGCAAAAGCTCCGGTCTGTCAGATAAAGCAGGATATAGCTGCATTCCTGTCTGTACACGCCGCGCTGCCTCATGCAGTGTTAAAAGCCGCCCAGCTGCGTCCAATGAGGCTTGTGCCAACCCACCTGTTTCTGCAAAAATACGTCCCGCCAAACGGGTAAAAGAAAGAACCTCTGCGGTACGCGCTCCCTTGTTTTCGGTTTCCTCTGCCAGACGTCTTTCATAGGCATGGGAAAATAACTCTGGTACAATGAGATACTGTTTCCCACGTCTCTCAGAAGCTGCCTGTGCAATCTCTTTCATAAGAAAAGCTGTCTTGCCGCTGCGTGAGCGACCTATGATGATTCGCATAATCACTCTCCATGTTCTACACATGACTTTTATTGAACTCAGACTTATATTCTCATTTTAACATAGCACATCACGACACGCAATCGGGCGAAATCGTGTAAAAATATGCTTGTCTGTAAATGGTAAGAAAAAAGGTTTTTGAAAAAATTCAAAAAACTTGTTGACAAAGCACCTTTTTTCTTATATACTAAACAAGCACTTGGCCCGGTAGCTCAGTTGGTTAGAGCGCTAGCCTGTCACGCTAGAGGTCGTGGGTTCGAGCCCCATCCGGGTCGCCAAGTTTATTTCCGCACTTTGGAATGGGCGAGAAAAGGTCGTCGGTGATTTCACCGCAAAAATATGCCAGTGGCATGTTTTTGAGACCGTGGGAGAGCCCCATCCGGGTCACCAAGTATGCCTCTGTAGCTCAGTCGGTAGAGCAGGGGACTGAAAATCCCCGTGTCGGTGGTTCGATTCCGCCCGGAGGCACCAGTTTCTTTATATTTCTGCAAGGAATCGAAATTCAGATCACAGTAATCAGAGATATATTGACTCTGCTTTTGAGAAAGCAATCCAAACATATTTCATATGCGGATGTAGCTCATCTGGTAGAGCGCCACCTTGCCAAGGTGGAGGTAGCGAGTTCGAGCCTCGTCATCCGCTCCAAAAGTAAAACACACCCATCTGGGTGTGTTTTTTTTGTTGATTCGCCAAATACGAAAATAAAAATTGCGCATTTCCTTTCGATAGGAAACGCGCAAACTCTTTATAAGAAAAAACCACGCCTGACATCATTTCGCCAGCGTGGAAAAGCCATTCTATCAACCTCAAATCATTGAGCCCTAATTACTTGGTGCTATTCTCAGTTTCTTCACCATAGATCAGGTCGTCGATATCAGGCGTATCCGGGTACTGCGGACGAATCCAAGTCATCAACATTTTCCACTCCTCCTTTCTTTCACGATTTATAACGGGACTAAAAATGCAAGCTTACTCTTGCTTTCTTGCATAGTATACCAGAAATTCACCAAAAAATCAAATGAATTTTGTGTAAACTCCATGCAAACAATTTGTAACTCTCCTCGTGTCCCTGCCGCTTGAGAATAAAAAAGGACGATATGATTTACATACCGACCCATCTCCCCAAACTCGAGGATAAAAGTCCCCCGCAATGCCGATGCCACCCATTAAAATAACCTGCACGACTGAGCAGGTGGGTTTCCTATCCTGAACCTCTGTGCTTCCAACATCCGTTTTTGATTCACGGGAGGCCTGCACTCGGAACGGGAAAGTATTCGGAATCCCGAAAACAAAATGTGGGTTTAAAACGAGTTGCTGTCAAACATCACAGGGGGGATAAAACAATATATTCAGGAAATACGAGAATTATTCTCCATCTTCCTCATACATTTCTTCCACGCGCTCCATAACGATTGCAAAGATGCGGTCTGCTTCCTCATCATCCTCAACAGAAACGAGAACCTCCTCACCATCTTCCTCTACAACCTTCAGGATTACGACCTCGGCCTCCTCATCCACAGCAAGCTGTGCGGGAATGAACGCCATATACAGCTGTCCGTCTACTTCAACCGTATCAATATGCTCAAATTCAACTTCGTTGCCGTCCTCGTCTGTCAAGAGAACATAATTATTTGCCAGTTCTTCGCTCATAAAGCATGAACCTCCATGTAGTAAAGTCTATGCCGCACGGCGGCTCTTGATTCCTGCTATCATCAGGATACTCGAAATTCAATAAATTTTCAATGGGTTTTCATGAAAAATTCATAAAATATTTATTGAGATTTCAAATCACAATGCTGTGAGCATCTCAGCTCAGGATAATACTTTACGCCCGAAAGCACTCTCTTGTCAAGTAGAAGAAGCAGTTTTCTCATTTTAATATTTTTTTGTTCAAAACGCTTGACAAGGTGCCTGAATTGCCGTATACTAAATCAGCAACAATAAAGCAAGATGTGTATTTTGCCATCTTCACCCGCCGCTTTCCGCAAACGGGTCCACATCGTTTCTTTCCTGCTGCACAGCTTTGCTTCTTTGCAGTTTTGTGCCACATCGCAGGCGTGGAATTATGTTTTGGACAGCGCGGCTGTCTTTTTTTGTTAAATTTTCTGTTTTTATTCTAGGAGGTGCGTTCGCTATTAGCAGCATGGAACATCAGATCAATGAAGACATCCGAGACAAAGAAGTCCGCCTGATCGCCGACGACGGTGAGCAGCTCGGCATCGTTTCCGCACAGAAGGCCTTGGAGATCGCCATTGAAAAGGGTATGGATCTCGTCAAGATTGCGCCCCAAGCACAGCCACCAGTCTGCCGTATTATGGACTATGGCAAGTTCCGTTTTGAGCAGGCGAAGCGCGAAAAGGAAGCGCGTAAAAATCAGCGCGTTGTCGAAATCAAGGAAATTCGTCTGACACCCGGCATTGATGTCAACGACTTAAACGTTAAGGTTGGGCACGCGCGTCGTTTCCTCAAGGGCGGCGACAAAGTTAAGGTTTCTGTTCGTTTCCGCGGACGTGAGGTTACCCATTCCTCCATCGGTCTGGAGCTGCTTCAGCGCTTTGCAGAACAGTGTACCGAGTTTGGCGTCATGGAAAAACAGCCGAAGCTGGAGGGACGTCATATGCACATGTTCCTTTCTCCTAAGAAAGAGAAATAAAAAACCTTACAAGCTGCATCAGTTATTATTTGGATGCGACACATAGAGAGGAGTAAACTAAAATGCCTAAGATCAAAACGCACAGCGGTGCAAAGAAGAGATTCAAGGTTTCCAAGAGCGGCAAGATCAAGCGCGCTCATGTTGGCCGCCGCCACATTCTCACCAAGAAGAATACCAAGCGCCTGCGTCACCTCCGTAAGGAAGGCTTTGCAGACAAGACGAACGTAGCAGAAGTAAAGCGCCTGCTACCTTACGCGTAATTTCTTTTTATCAGAGATTTAAGGAGGCTAACATAACATGGCAAGAGTTAAGGGCGCGATGATGTCGCGCAAAAGAAGAAAGAAGATTCTGAAGCGTGCGAAGGGCTACTTCGGCGCAAAATCCACTCATTTTAGAACTGCCAATCAGGCGGTTATGAAGTCCCTCAAGTATGCTTATATTGGTCGTAAGCAGAAGAAGCGTGATTTCCGCCGTCTGTGGATTACCCGTATTTCTGCGGCTTGCAAGGCTTGTGACATCAATTACAGCCGTTTCATGAACGGTCTGAAGAAGTCTGGCATTGAAATCAACCGCAAGATGCTGTCTGAACTGGCAATCAACGACAATGCTGCATTCTGCGCACTTGTTGAGAAAGCTAAGGCTGCTCTTTAATTTCAAGCTTATCCAAAGAGGACACTACATGTGTCCTCTTTCGTTATCTTGCAGTTTCTATCCCCAAACAAAAACAGCACCGCTTACGCGATGCTGTTTTTTGCTTTATTCCAGATTCAATTTATTTTTTAGAACATAATTTGTTATGAAATAAAATATTGCACCCTGTACTGCTGAAATTGCAATGCCAATCCACATAAATTCATGTACATTGCTAATTCCCGAATTAAAGATTGCGCCAAATATAAAATCTGTGACACCCGGTGCATTCATCGTCACATTTGTCAGCACAGCACCAATAAAAGTGAGCACTGTATTGATTGCAATATACCATACAATCGACATTGCCACACGATGTTGATTTGACAGATGTCCCAACGCGATTGCCAAATAAATTTGACAGATGGACGCCGAAATATCCACTAACATTCCAATCAATATTTCAAACAGGAATAATATGCTATCTCCATCTATATAGGTCAAAATTTCTCTTAGCTCCGCAAAGAAATCAGGTCCGACAAACGTACCTGCACCTAAAATCAATACCGATGTAATCCCAACGATTCCAGATAAGATACACATGAGACTTGCCCCCAATAGTTTTGAGCACGTCAACTGCCATGTCGGTACCGGCAAGGTAAACATCAAATAACCTTCCTGACCAAGTAAGCCTTTATAAAAGCGCTGTACAATGATGATAAGGGTCATCACAGCGACACTCACACACAAGGCAGTATACAGCATAATCGCAGTGACCTGCGCCCAGCCATCTACGTTTATTTCAGCAGATGTCCCCATCATAACAGCATTGATTGCCGCAACAATCAATATCGCACCATAAAGCGGCAGCAACCCTTTCGAGAGCGATTTCAGCTCATACTTCATCAATTTTCCAAACATTAAAAATCTCCCCCTTGATAAGGTACTGCACGAAACACTTCGCGGAACAGCTGATCGACAGACTTTCCTTCTGTTTCGCGGATATGATCGACCGTATCATGCCTTGCAATCTGCCCATTTTGAAGAAACACAACCTCATCGAGCACGCGTTCGATATCTGAAATCAAATGTGTAGAGATCATGACCGTACCGTTTTCATTATAGTTCGTCAAAATCGTATCCAGAATAAAGTCACGCGCTGCTGGGTCAACGCCAGCAATTGGTTCATCAAGTAAATACAGCTGTGCCTTTCGGCTCATCACAAGTACCAGCTGCACCTTTTCCTTTGTGCCCTTGGACATGGACTTGATCCGGTCAAGCGGTCGGATATTCAGTGCAGAAAACATTTCTGCAGCCTTTTGGCGATCAAAATCCGCATAGAAATCGCTGAATAGATCCATGAGATCTACGGTTTTCATCCAATCTGCAAAATACATCCGATCTGGCAGATAACTGATAATCGACTTTGTCTCTACGCCGGGCGCATATCCATTGACAAGCAGGATCCCTTCATTCGGTCGCAGCAGACCATTCAAGAGCTTGATAAAGGTTGTCTTACCGGAACCATTCGGTCCCAAAAGCCCCACAATTTTTCCACGCCCAATATTGAGGTCAATATGATCCAGCGCACGCTTTGCCCCATAGGACTTGCTGAGCCCCTGTACACGAATCAGCATATCATCTTGTTTTTTTTCTGTTGCCATAAAATCGTTTCGGATTTCTTCCATCATTGATTCCCCCTTTTGCGGTTTCTCAGCATTTCAGCAGCCTCCAACTCTGTATAACCGATTGTTGCCATTCCTGTTACGTAGAGCTCCATCTTTTCCTCAGCTAAGCAGTGTCGCACATTATCCACTGAATCTGCATCCTCTGTTACTGTACGTCCTGCGGTACGGTTTGTTGTGACCAGTCCGTCCTGTTCCAACTGTGCCAATGCACGCTGCATGGTGTTGGGATTAACTTTTGCTTCCGCAGCAAGTTCACGAACCGATGGCATCCGCGCTCCCAATGGATAAATACCGGATACAATGCGTTGTGTCAACTGCTCAGTTAGCTGTGTCCAGATCGGGCGGTCGTCTGTCAATTTCCATTGCATGGTCAACCTCTCCTCCAGTCATTGTATTTATGTATTATTAACTTAATACAAGTATACATTTGCCTTCAGATTTTGTCAAGCATTTTTTTGAAGAATAAGTTATCCTGCTTAGGAGCCCAATCTACTGCTATATAGTGTTTTCATCAGAAAGATGATATAATAATTATAAAAGCTGTTATATCTCAAAACAAAGAATACAAATACATATCAACAAACGAGGGTGTTTATCATGCAAAAAGATAACCTCATACTTCGCAAGCTATATGAAGATGTAAAACTTTCTGCTATGGAACGTGAAGTGTTAGATTACATCATCAACAATCTGGATGAGGCCATGCAGATTGGTGTACGCGGTGTTGCGCAAAAACGATATACATCTTCTACCACTGTCATTCGTCTGTCCAAAAAATTAAATTATGACGGTTTTCGGGAGATGATTTATTCATTCAAAAATATACTTTCTCCATCAGCAGCACATTGCCCAGATGAACTGCACGATAAAATTCACTTCTACCCTGATACAGATAAACTGAACCAATTTTTTGATGTATTAGATCGTAAAGGATTTATCTGTATCAATGGACAAGGATATTCTCGGCTGATTGGTGAATATCTGGCAAATAAACTCATCAGCAGTGCCTGTACTGCAATCCTACAAGATAGTTTGGAAGCAGAAACAATTATCCGAAATTTTAAGCACAAACTTGACGCAATGATTATCATATCAAAATCCGGTAACAATCTTTTCGCGCTTGCAGCTGCCAAGCAATGCCAAGAAGCCAAAATCCCGACGATCCTATTTACCGGAAATCCAAATTGTGAATTGAAAAAAAATTGTGATACTGTATTCATCATAAAGGATAATCACCCGTTTGATATTGAAAATGTACAGTCAAACTATTTCTTTGGCTACTGTATTTTGACATTTGAAGAACTTTTTGATCTCTATTATAATCGTTTCAAATGAGGCACCACTTGTTTTACACGCACATTCTATGGGTACTTCCAAGTCTGTAACAGCAAAAAAATCCGAGGTTTCTACCCTCGGATTTTTTGATTTGTACTTCATTTCTCTGTCTGCTAAACACAAACCCATTAACAGAATCAGTTTTTAATCACATTTCATTTTTACAACCGCTTTATACAGCTGCAATTCCATCTTTTACTTCAACTCATTCCAATAGCCCCTATTTGCCTCAATCAATTCGTCCAAAACCGCTTTACCCACTGCATAAGAGGGGACAGTACGATTGAGTAAGATTGCCTGCAACGCCGTTTGATAAGAGCCTGTCAATGCCGCTTCCACAGCCAGTTTTTCATATCCTTTCTGTGCTTCCATCAAGGATTTATGAAATTGTGGAATGTAACCTACCGCAACCGGCTCGATTCCATCTGCACCTACATAGCAAGGAACCTCTACCACGGCATCATGGTTAAAGTTTCCGATTGCTCCACGGTTCATTGTATTTATCACAAAGCGTTCATGTGTATTATTGATGATTGCATTTGCAATATTGACAATGTAGTTTCCATGCACACCTGTGCAAAGTGTACTATTCTTTGTTGTTCCGTCCGCAATACAGCGTTCACAATCATCAAAAACAACCTTTTCACGCACATCTAGAACATAATTTGCACGGGTATAGTGAACATCCATCTGCTCGACAATTTCATTATGGAAATAGTAATAAGACATATAAACCAACGGGAAGAACTGAGGATATGCTGCAAATCCTTCCATTGCATGCTGATACATCTCTGTCCAATAATTATCATGCTTATTTTCTGCCTCAGAATTTACCAACTTGATATCTTCCCCAGCAAGGACACGCTCACGCAGTGCAGGCAACAGATCCTGTCCATCTTTATCATAGATATTGGTAAACCAGCCAAAATGATTGAGTCCAAAATACTTAAACGTCAATTCCTCATGCGGAATTTTCAAGAAGTCTGCAATTGTTTCTTCCTGAGAAATCGGCATATCGCAGATACATAGTGCCTTCGCATCGGGATATGTCCGATAAATCGCCTCTGAAATCATCGCCTCTGGATTGCTGTAATTTAGAATCCATGCATCTGGGCACAGTTCCTGTGCCTTTCCAACAATGTCCAAGATTGCAGGAATACAACGCAATGCGAACGAAAATCCACCCAATCCACAAGTTTCCTGTCCTAACAAACCATGTCGCAATGGAATTTTTTCATCCTTTTCTCGCTGCTGATTACAGCCCGGGCGAATCTGCACAAACAGGAAATTGGCATTTTGAAACGCTTCTTCTATATTTGTGGTATAAGATACTTGCACATCACCAGCATGCTCTCTTGCATATAACTGACAGAATTTTCCCGTTCTTGCTGCCCGATCTGCATCGATATCATAAAGTGAAATTTCATTCAGCTTCAAATCTTCTTTTCGTGCAAGTAAAACCGCTACAATTGCTGGGGTGTAAGACGAACCTGATCCAACAATCACAAATTTATTCTTCCTCATATAAATCCTCCCAAAATCAATACAATACTATCATATAATCTGATTTATCTCATTCATAATATAACGCACTTCTGAACCAATAATAATCTGAATACTGGTGTCCGATAGCTTCACGATACCACGTACACCCATCTGCTTGATTTTTTCCAAATTTAGAAGAGAAGGCTCCTTCACCTCAACACGCAGTCGAGTCATACAATTTCCTATCGTTTCAATATTAGATGCTCCGCCCAAATTTTCAAGGATTTTCTTTGCCATATAAGCATAATTCTTATTTGACAAAGTTGCATTTTTTTCTTCTTCTGTCACTTCTTCTGTATCCACAAAATCATCTTCTCGCCCCAGTGTCTTGAGGTTATATTTTGTAATCAGAAAACGGAAAGTTATAAAATACAATACAAAAAATACAATCCCCACAGGGATAATCAAAATTACATTGCTGCCAAGTCCCCAATTGAGTGTGAGATCAATGATATTACCCCCAGAAGAGAATCCAATACGAATACCCAAAAGATAACAAACGGCACCAGCAAGACCTGTGTAAAACGCATGTACAACATACAACTGCGGTGCAACAAACATAAAGGAGAACTCAAGCGGCTCTGTGATTCCTGTAATAAACGATGTAATTGCAGCTGAACTCATAAGCCCCTTTACTTCATTTTTACGTTTCTTTGCACATTGATACATCGCCAGCGCTGCTCCCGGCAAACCGAACATCATAACTACAAAGAACATGGACAGGAAAAGACCCGCAGATGGATCACCTGCCAGAAAACGTGTCATTTCACCCGTTACCACATCTCCAGACGATGTCGTGTAGGAACCGAGGTTAAAATAAATATAGGAGTTAAATACATGGTGCAGACCAACTGGGATCAAGAGACGATTCAGGAATCCAAAAATAAATACGCCGATCGTACCAAGACTTGCAATGCCCACAGCAAATACATCCAGCGCATTTTGAATCGATGGCCAAATAAAGCTCAGCAGATAACCAAGAACAACTGTAAAAACTGGTGCAAGCGTAATGACGAACTTCTCTCCTGTAAAAAAATCAAAAATTTTAGGCGTTTTCCATTCCTTGCTCTGATTGAAAATCCATGCAGTAAAACAACCCACAATGATACCTGCAAAGATGCCCATATTAATAGATTCATCCAGAGAGAGTAGTGTAGATTTTAAGACCAGAATAGATAGAAAGCTGGCAACAATTGGGGAAATTTTATCCTTTGCCTTGGCAAATGCAACGACTGCGCCAAATGCAAATAAAATATCCATATTACCAAATACAATATCTCCAGCAGCCTTCAGGAGCGGAAGATTGAGCATATCTGGTGATGCGATACGGGACAAAATTCCTGCAATTGGCATTGCTGTAACAGGAACCAGCATTGACCGACCCAGCTGTGCTAATTTTTTATTGAACTTGTTAAATATACTTTTCATATCCCATTCTCCTTAATCAAATGCAGCATAGTTTGTAAGTACAACATCTGGCAGCTGTTCTATAAACGTGCGAGATTTTGGAGAAACCAGTAGATCCACTTCACACATCCGGTGAAGGTTAAAGGACGAATGCAACATTACATCTGTATCCAGATAGGCCGGATGACACATCACTTCAACACAATCATACTTTGTCAGCGCCTCACGCACCGCACGATGCATGCTTTCTTCAATTGCTGGAGCATACTCTTGTAAAGCTGTATGAAAATGTACACCTGAACATTCAATAAAATCAATTAGTATGTTTCCACATGGAATACCATCTATATTTCCTTCTACCCGCCCTTCCTTTGAATTACGCACAGGCAGACTATATTCTTTTGCCAAACGAATAAACACGGATTCTAAATTTTTGAATATATGTACATGATGGTGGGAATCCAGATGGGTTGGATGAATACCTGCGTCCAATACTTTTTCAATCTGCGCTTTCCACTCATCATAAACTTCTGTTACATCGAGCACAGTTCCCTGATCCTTATAAAAAGACAGCTTATGAAATTCTCCATTCTCCTCCACCAATGTTTTATGACCATCAAGAACCGGTCTTCCGCAAGTAAGTGTCAGATGTACACCTACGCCAAGTGTCGGATGTGCCTTTGCAAGCGATACCGCATGATTAAACCCAGACATTCCCGCCATCAACGTAGTAGAAGTCAAAACACCCCGCAAATGACTTTCGATGATGCCATAATTAACACCGTAGGAATAACCAAAATCATCTGCATTAAAAATCAGCTTTTTCATACAAATCCCCTTTCTTTTTGGTATCGCAAGTATAGCATTTTATACTTTTACTTGTAAATATGCGTGCAGTCTTTTGAACTTTGTTCCAGAAATAAGTTTTTTGTACCTGTGAATATTACCTAAAGAACTTCAGTTCAACTTGTAACAAATAGCAAATTCCAGCGTAAGGTCTGACAAATCAGGAGCATAGCGTAAAAAAACGCAGATATCACATTTCCATGCAATATCTGCGAAAGCTTCTGCATACGTTGTCCCCATTCAGCGGGATATTATTTCAGCAGGTTCTGCGGGATTCTCTTTCTTGCCTCAACTCGATAAATCCGATACCCCTGTGACGAGAATTTTTCTTCATACTCTGTCATAATATTATCATAATCGGAATGATGCAAATCCAATGAAATATTTTGCAGCAGCCAACCATTCTGGCAAAACTCACCCAAAGACCACTCAAAAAGACGCTGATTATCGGTCTTAAAGAAAATTGCGCCATCTTCTGTCAAAATTTCATCATATACCGCAAGGAATGAACGCCATGTCAGACGGCGCTTGCGCTGACGATTGGGCGGCCACGGATCAGAAAAATTCAGGTAAATAAGCGATATCTCACATGGAGCAAAGATTTCGTTGAGCGCAGCAGCATCAAATGATAAAAAGCGCAGATTGGGTAATTCTTCACTCACAGCCTTTTCAGTTGCCATAATTAGTGCGCCCTCCTCCTTTTCAATGGCAACAAAGTTGATCTCTGGATTACGGCGCGCATTTTCCAAAATAAAACGGCCCTTACCACAGCCAATTTCCAGCCGAATCGGATTCTCATTTCCAAACAGCTGTTTCCATGCCCCGCGCTGTGCCCTTGGGTCTTCTACCATAACAGACGCACACCGTGCAAAGCGTACATCTAAATTTTTCTTTTTGCGCATTCTCATGCGTTTCATTCCTCCAAATCGAAACTCTTTGTGCCCTTATTATATCGTGTTTCTTCGTTCCTTTTCAAGTCCATCCAGCACTTTTTGTGCAAGAAGCCCGCAAGAACTACTCAAACATGTGATTTTTCCGGCTATGTCCTTCTTCTCAGCTCTGCCTTCCAGTATTTTTATCTCCGTTTGATGGTCGTTCGTTCGCAGCACCTTGACTATTCAACATGCATGTGCTCTGCTGAAAAAGCTGTTTTTGAAGGTTTTCCCTATGCAACCGTATGGAAAGCAATCCAAAATTGACAGCACACTATAAACCCGTTATAATGGCAATAGTATTACCCTCATTTTACGAAGTTAAGGATGGAATTTTCATGGCATTTGACCGCGCAAGTGGCGTGCTCATGCACATCACCTCTTTGCCCTCTCCCCACGGCATCGGCACGTTGGGACAGGCCGCTTTCGATTTTGTAGACTTTCTGCGAGATGCAGGACAACGTTATTGGCAGGTACTCCCGCTCGGACATACAGGCTTTGGAGACTCTCCCTATCAATGCTACTCTGCCGCCGCCGGCAATCCGCTACTCATCGATTTGGATAAGCTGGTTACATACGGTATGCTCACAACTGACGAGGTCCGCGCAGCCGATTTGGATTGGAATCCGGACAAAGTAGACTATATGCAGCTAACCGGGGTACGCTATCCCTTACTTCGCCGCGCTTATATGCGTGCGAAAGAGATGCCCTACATCATGGCAGCTGTACAGGCATTCCGCACCTATGCAGCGGACTGGATCGAAGACTATGCACTCTTTATGACCCTCAAGGAAGAGCGCTTTGATGGGGCTCCGCTTTGGGAATGGGAGGATGCCGATTTACTGCATCGTGATGCCAAGGCACTGTCCATAGCACGGCAGGAATTCAAGGACGAAATCGACTTCCGCGTTTTCTTACAAACCATCTTCTTTGCACAGTGGGGCACGCTCCGTGCTTATGCAGCAAAGGCAGGGGTGCGTATCATTGGAGATATCCCTATCTATGTTTCTCCAGATTCGTCCGATGTATGGCAGAACCCCCATTTATTCAAGGTCAATGCAGACTGTAAGCCGCAAAAAGTGGCTGGTGTCCCACCTGACTACTATTCTGCAACCGGACAACTCTGGGGAAACCCTGTTTATGCTTGGAAAGAGCACGAAAAAACCGGATACGCATGGTGGATCTGGCGTTTAAAACAAAACGCCGATTTATTTGATGTCATTCGTATTGACCATTTCCGTGGCTTTGAAGCATTCTGGGAGGTCGATGCAGACGAAGAAACTGCAATCCATGGCGCATGGCGCAAAGGTCCCGGGATCAAGCTGTTCCGTGCACTGGAGCAAGCGCTGCCAGCGCTTCCGATTATTGCAGAAGATCTTGGTGTGATGACAGACAAGGTCAAGGCATTGCTGCGCAGTACCGGATTTCCCGGGATGCGTGTTATGATTTTCGGATTCAATCGGTTCGAAGATAACGATCACTTACCGCATAACTATCCGATAAATTCTATTGTTTATACCTCAACCCATGATTCTCAGTCCATTTGCGAACAGATTTTAGACCTCTGCGAACCAGATGACGCCGTCTTTGCCAAAGAATATATCCGCTGGGATGGTAAGGAGCCGCTTGCATGGTCGGCAATCCGAACCCTGTTTTCCTCTCCCTCCTCCATTGCCATGACAACAATGCAGGACTTATTAAATCTCGGAGCAGACGCACGTATGAATACCCCCGCTACCGTAGGCGGAAACTGGGCATGGCGTGTGCGCAAAGAGGGGATCAATACGGACGTTGCAGCATTTCTGCGCCGCGTAACCGACGTAAATCGCCGCCTGCACCCAATCCCCGAAATCTTTGAACAAAAACCATTGACTGAAATCAAGTGCTGCTCAGTTGCTTCGGATATGGATTATGGTGCCCGCCGATATTGGACGGACGTAAACGAACAATATACCTTGCTTTTGAAAGCAAATGCCTTTTTCTCTCGCTTTGAGCTCTAAGGCAATCCGCGCACAGGGATTCATATCTGTGCTTGTGAAATCGAAAGGAGATCTTATAAAACCATGAGCATCAAAGCCGTAATTTTTGATTTAGATGGCACGCTGCTTGATACATTAGGTGACTTGACCAGTGCCGTCAATGCAGCAATGCGGTATTACCATTTCCCCCTTTTAAGTGAAGCCGATGTATGTGCACGTGTCGGGAATGGTGTGCGCCGCCTGATCGAACAAAGTGTTCCAGCAAATACGGAATCTCAAGTCATTGACGATTGTCTCAAGCGCTTTCAAGCACACTACGAAACACATCTGGTAGAACGCACACATCCATATCAGGGGATTCCCGCAGTCATGGAAGCGTTTCACAGTCGTGGTGTGCGCATGGCGGTTCTTTCGAATAAATATCAAGCCGCCGCAGAGCGATTGATTTCCCATTATTTTCCCAATCGGATCACGCTGATCCGCGGAGAGATTGTTGGAATCCCACGCAAGCCTGATCCAACTTCTACAAACCAAATTCTGAGCATGCTCAATGTGCAGGCAGACGAAGTCTTATATATCGGAGATAGTGATGTAGATATGCAGACGGCAAAGGCAGCCGGCATCACTGCAATTGGTGCACTTTGGGGCTTCCGCGACCGCGAATCCCTATTGGCAGCAGGTGCTGAGCACGTTGTTGAGCACCCTGAAGATCTCATTCAACTGCTTGACCGATTACAGCTTGATGCTGCCATGCAGGCTTTTGAGCGAAATGGTTTTACATGGACATTCTGTGCGACCTCTGCACAAGCAGCTGACTATGTAGCAAGTCAATGCCACGGAAAAACAATCGGCATGGGCGGCTCTGTCACATTGGATACCCTCGGCATCTATGACATGCTGAAAAAAGAGGACGCACAGATTTCTTGGCATTGGAAGGGCGACGAAATTCGCTCCACTGGCGATGTGTTCCTGACCTCTGCCAATGCGATTTCCGCAACCGGAGAAGTTGTAAATATTGATGGTGCATGCAACCGAATTGCCGCATCAGTATATGGCTTTGATACCTGCTATGTGGTCTGCGGCATCAACAAGCTGACCCCCGACCTAGACAGCGCAATGCGCCGTGCACGTGAGATTGCCGCACCGCTCAACACCAAGCGGCTGGGCAAGCGCACCCCCTGTACAGTTGATGGTCAGTGTCATGATTGTCACAGTCCCGAACGAATCTGCCGTGCCATGACGATTCTCATGGCGCCTCCTTCCCGTATGTCCCATTACGAAATTGTGATGGTCGGTGAAAACATCGGGTACTAAGTCTCTCTGGATAAGGGTATTCTGAGACATTTCTCATTCACAAAACAGCAGGCACAGTGCCATTTCGCACTGTGCCTGTTCCTATATTTATGTATTTCAGCCAACCTGAGATTTTTACATATACTGAAAAACCGTGATGTGACCCGCTGGATTCCCTATACAAAGGAATCAAATTTTTTACTCCTGTTCCTTTAGCGCAAGCTGATAAAGTGCATTTTTCTTCACACCACATTCAGCCGAAACCATTTTGACCGCATCTTTCAGAGTTTCTCCCTGTGAAAGCCGTACCTGTACTGCTTGCAGGGCACGCTCCATTGCGGCATCTGCATCTTCTTCTGTCACGATTTCAGGGGCGCCCTCTACAATCAGCACAAATTCACCGCGGGGCGGATTGTCCGCAAAATAGTCCACAGCTTCACCCAAGGTACAGCGCCGTGTTTCTTCATGCAGTTTGGTCAGTTCCCGAGACAATGCAATATGCCGCTCTGTACCAAACGCAGCACACAAATCCTCTAAGGTCGCACGCAGCTTGTGCGGTGCCTCATAAAAAATCATTGTACGCTTTTCATCACGCAGCATGTCTAAATGCGTTCTGCGTGCTTTTTTATTGACAGACAGAAATCCTTCAAAGCACCAGCGTCCTGTTGGCAGACCGGAAGCTGCCAACGCACAAACTGCCGCACAGCAGCCGGGTACAGGAATCACTGGAATCCCCTCTGGTGCACACAGGGCAACCAGATCCTCTCCCGGGTCGGAAACCGCCGGTGTTCCCGCATCAGTCACAAGTGCACAGCTTTCTCCGGTCAGCAGACGTGATAAAATTTCTTCTCCACGCTGTCTGCGATTGTGTTCATAGTAGCTGATGAGCGGCTTTGCCGGAAGTTCGAGCGCTGTCATCAGCTTTTTGGTGACACGGGTATCCTCTGCAGCGATAAAATCCACCTCACGCATCACCGCACAGGCACGCGGCGAAAAATCCCCTAAATTTCCAATTGGAGTTGCCACCAGATATAACGTACCGGACATACAAAAAACACCTCTCTATTTTCCATAAATCATGCGATATTCCTGTGAGAGTGCCCCCTCTGCATCACAGACAAACAGCGGCGGCTCCACCACAAGTCCCTCTGCGCTGCCGCGCCTGCACGCAATCATCACCGCAGAAGGCGCAGCAGAGGCACTTTGATGCACAAAGCGCATTCGTTTTGGGGTCAATCCACAGCTTTGTAAAGCATCCAGCAACGGGCATAGACGTTCTGGGCGAAATACGATTGCACACCGTCCACCTGTTGGCAATACCCATGCCATCGCAGAAACGATTTGTGCAATATCAGCTGTTTCATCTTGACGTGCCGTTGCATGTGCAGTCTGTGCGGCACTTTTTCCGGATTGTGCTGTAAAATACGGCGGGTTACAGATGACATACTGCATAGAACCATGCGGGATATGACTTCGAATCTGGCGCAGATCCCCTTGTAGCACAGAGACATTGAGAAGCTTGTTCTTCTCAATGCTGCGCACAAACAATTGTATTGGTTCCTCCTGTAACTCCAATCCGGTAATTTGAAGGTCTTTTCTCCAGCACAGCAGGGAAAGTGCACCGGTTCCACACCCCAAGTCGAGTACACGTGCACGGTGCGGGATCTGTGCAAAGTGCGAAAGCAGGACTGAATCCTGTCCCAGCTTAAAATAGCGGTCATCTTGCAGCAATAACAGCCCATTGGGCAGCTGTTCCATGGTTTCCATTGGTTTTTCCTGTCTCCTTTGCGCAAAATGTATCATGTACCTTGATGTCTTTCCGGTTTTACAAAGTTTTCCATCTCTTTTTCTTCGGATAACGCCTCTATTCTGCCACAATTGTTTACAGTTGCTTTTTATGATAACAGAAATGATTTAGACTGTCAAACTGTATATAATTGTGTTTGACAAATGGCGTAAATACGGATAGACTATATTTGATATGTTTTTTTAACAAAAACTTTTGAATTTTGAAATGATACAGAGGACTTGAATTGTGAAGAAAGTAATGCTTTATGAGCACGGCGGCAGCCTCAATCATGGTTGTGAGGCACTGATTCGCACCATCTCCGCGATCAGTAAGGAAAAAACCGGAGCGGAGGTCATACTCTGCTCCTATGCCCCTAAGGAAGACCATACCTGCAACATGCAGGAGGCAGTCGATTCCATTGTACAAAACGATCAGGTACTGCGCCGTTTTTCGCCGGCTTGGTTCGTTTATCAGTTTGACAAGCGCGTAACACACTCACAGGCGCTTCAGGATAAATTCCTAACCGAAAAAACCTGTCTGCGCCTTGCAAAGGATTGTGACGTATCCATTGCTGTTGGTGGGGACAACTATTGTTATAATAAAGGACAGCAGTTCTGGCCCACTGACCGTGCACTCAAAAAGCAAGGCTCTAAAATGCTGCTCTGGGGTTGTTCTATCGAGCCGCGTGATTTGGATGAAACCTTCACCCGTCAGCTGTCCTGTTTCGATATCATCTGCGCACGTGAGTCCATCACTGCCGACGCACTCAAACAAGCTGGTTTAGGTGAAAAGGTACGTCTCATTCCAGACCCTGCCTTTACTCTGGAAACCCTAGAACTTCCACTGCCCGAAGGATTCCAGCCCAACAACACCGTTGGCATCAATGTTTCTCCCATGATTATTTCCAACGAGGAACAGGGCGGTGCGACGATGGCGAACTATTTAACCCTCATCGAGCATATCCTGAAGGAGACCAACCTCTCTGTTGCACTTATCCCACATGTTGTATGGGACTATAATGATGACAGGGTACCTCTGCGCCGTTTGTATGAGCAGTTCAAGGCAACGGGACGTGTGGTACTGATTCCCGATGCAGACTGCCGAGAATTGAAGGGGTATATCGCACGCCTGCGATGTTTCGTGGGTGCACGCACCCATTCAACCATAGCCGCTTATTCCTCATGTGTTCCCACCTTGGTCGTGGGCTACTCAGTCAAAGCCAAGGGCATTGCAAAAGATTTATTTGGCACTTACGAGGGCTATACACTTCCAGTGCAAAACCTAAAGAATCCAGATGATCTCAAAAACGCTTTCCTTTGGCTTATGGAGCGAGAAGATGATATCCGCGCACATTTGACTGAAATCATGCCCGCCTATGCCGCCCGTGCAAAAGAAGCGGGTGATGCACTGGCTGAGCTGATGGCCCGCTGACTGCCGTTCTCATAAAAAGAAGGTTTGTTATGTTTCTCCATGATCTGATTGAAGATGCCCGCTCCATTCGAGACCGTGACCCTGCTGCACGTTCTACCGCAGAAGTATTCCTGCTTTATCCCGGCTTTCACGCTCTCATCTATCACCGTCTGACCCATTGGCTTTACCAGCACAAACGCTTTTTCCTCGCACGCATGATTTCACAATTTGCCCGTACCATGACAGGGGTAGAAATCCATCCCGGTGCAACGATTGGTCGTGGTCTGTTCATTGACCATGGAATGGGCATTGTAATTGGTGAAACTGCCGAGGTTGGAGATTACTGCACCATTTATCATGGAGTAACATTGGGCGGTACTGGCAAGGATACCGGAAAGCGCCATCCAACCATTGGCAACAATGTCCTGATTTCAACAGGTGCAAAAGTTTTGGGGCCTTTCACAGTTGGGGATAATTCGCGCATCGGTGCAAATGCGGTTGTCTTGCAGGAGGTACCGCCAAATTCTACGGTTGTTGGTCTAAAAGCGCGCGTTGTCAAAATTGATGGACATCGTGTGCCTTCCTTTGACCTTGACCAAATCCATGTTCCCGACCCGCTTTCTCAAGAACTGTGCCGTTTGGAGCATCGTGTTTTTGAAAATGAACGCCGCCTAAATGCACAGACAGAATCCGCTGCGCAATCAACCGCAAATCAACAGAAAGAATAAAAATACACTAAAATTCTTATTTACAAATCCATACTCGATTAGTATAATAAAATTAAATAAGAAACATTTCTATTTTGTATCTTATATTCTTTCTGATAAATAGGAGAACTCTTATGATTCAAACGAAACAGCGTCAGCTGATTATAAGAGCCGTTCGCGAGAGCAATTGTCACCCCACTGCGGACGAAATCTTTCAGACGATTCGTTGTAAGCTGCCAAGCATTTCTCTGGCAACTGTATACCGCAATCTGAATCTTCTGGCAGAGCGTGGCGAAATCCGCAAGCTATCCATGCCCGGTATGCCAGATCGTTTTGACTGGAAGCTGGAGCCCCACGATCATCTCATGTGTGATTCCTGCAATCAGATATTTGATTTTTATTTATCTACTGACCTGAAAAGTCAAATTTCACAGGCTTGTGATGCACAAATAGACGGCTATGTGCTTGTCGCACATGGAATCTGTCCCCATTGCCGCTCCTTAACCTAAAGAAAAGCGCCGCCCGAAAGGGCGGTATTTTTATTTTTCAACAGAAAAAATACGCTGCTGTGTTCAAAGCTTTGACACGGCAGCTTTTCAGAACAGTAAAAAAAGTGAGGGCAATGCCTCACTTTTTTATATACAATTATTATGATATGTTTGCAATTCCTGTTACTTGGTTCGGAATTTTCCGACCAAATGGTTCATAGTATGCGCCTGACCGGAAAGCTGCTCACTGGTTGCAGCGCTCTCCTCTGCTGTTGCCGAGTTCGACTGCACAACATGAGAAATCTTTTCCACACCATCTGAAATGTATCCAATCTCAACTACCTGCTCTTCAGACAGTCGTACAATATCCTCAATAATCGCTGTTACCTGATTTGCAGTATCTACGACTTCTTGCAGAGACTGCTCTGTCTCATGTGCAATTCGAGTTCCATCTGAAACAGCCAGCATGGAGGATTCAATCAGGGCTGTGGTATGGCTTGCAGCCTCCGCACTCTTAGACGCAAGATTTCGAACCTCGTCTGCCACGACTGCAAAGCCCTTTCCGGCAGTACCCGCTCTTGCCGCCTCAACTGCTGCATTAAGTGCCAGAATATTGGTTTGGAATGCAATATCCTCAATTGTCTTAATAATTTTTCCAATCTGTTCAGAAGAAGCATTGATACGAGACATTGCCTCTACCATTTGATGCATATGCTGGTTGCTTTCTCCAAGCTTTTCTGCAACCTCCATTGTAATTTTGCTTGCAGAAGTACATTCGGATGCATTATTTTGTGTTACAGAGGAAACCTGCTGGATACGGGTCACAAGCTGATCAACCTGCTCATTCTGTTCCACAGCACCACCAGCCAAAAGCTGCGCACCATGAGCAACCTGTGTCGAACCGGCTGCAACTTGATCGGCTGCCATACGGATCCCACCGATGGTTTCATTCATATTTTCTAATATGTTTTCAATGGAAATTCGAATTCGATCAAAGTCCCCTTGATAGGTACAGCGAGACTCCATGGTGAGGTTTCCATCAGCCATTCCATCTAATATAGTTGAAATTTCGCCAATGATTTCGCTCAGATATTGAACCGTTTCGTTGAATACGGTTCCCAGCTCACCAATTTCATCATTTGTTTTGACATCCACATGGATAGCCAAATCTCCTTCAATCATCTGACGTGCTGCCCGCACAACCCCGTGAATGGGTTCCAGACTTTTCTTCAACATCCAAATGATAATACTGATACCGACAATCAAAGCCAATAAGAATATTGTTGAACTGATAACCGCCTGACGGAAAAGCTCTCCAGAAATGATTCGACGTGGATATACCAAACCAATGATCCATCCGCTGTTTTCCTCCTTTACACCCAGAGAATACTTATTTTCTCCATCAAAATCCTTATAGAGTTTTGGTGTTGTGGAAGCGGTAACCTCTGTCAGAATCTCCGGATTGTTGATATCAGATGCCAAGGTCATCTGATCTTTCTTGGGCTGATATTCGTCATTGATATGACTCAAAATATATTGCTCCTGATCCATCAGGAATATATATGAACCATCTTCAGTCGAATACTTATCAAAAATCGACATAATGCTGTCGATGCGCAAATCGCGGGCTACAATACCAATCAACGTACCATTTTCCATAAGCGGCTTTGATATTGTAATGATCATTTGCCCAGTAGATATATCAATATATGGCGTAGAAATAGTGATACCGCCCTTTGCAACTGCATCTTTATAATAACTCTGTGCAGTTGCATCATATCCTTCTGACGGGATAAAGCCATCGCCTGAAATCATTTTCTTTGTCGGACTGACAAAATAGTCTGTTATCACACCATAGTCCGTACCATGCTTAGTCGAGAGCTCTAACTGATGCATAATTGCGGTATCTGTACGTGCAGCAGAGGGAATTGCCAAGATTTGTTCTCCCAGCTGTTCCAGTTGATCCATACGTAATTGTATCCAATTATGTACTTGTGATTCATAATATTCTACAATAGATGACATTTGGGCATTCATGTTTTCATGCATGACCTGTCTTGTCATCACAAAGTTTCCCATATAAATCAGGATAACTGAAACAATAAATACAACACTGGTCAAGGTCGTCATTTTCTTCACTAACGATCCTCGACGTTTTGATATATTTTTCCGCAAAGCAATTCCTCCTATTAAATGAATTTCGAAAAGGTAGTATATCCGTCCTTGACCGAAAACTTAATAATCTGTACAACGTCATACATTTACGTAATATTATATTTCAAACTTGCAGATTTTTCAACAAAATCCTACAATATTTTTTTGACAATTTTATGATTCCAAGGTGATGCCTTTTTGTTTATTGCCTAAAAACTTATGATTAAAAGTAAATAACCGGAGACTGTAACAGTTCCCGGTTATTTCTTTAAAAAGCTCTATCTATTCACTTTTTATTCTGTTTCCTGCTCATCTTGCTTGTCTCTCGCACGCAAACGGAAAGAACTTGCCATTCTTTGCAGCTGAATAGACTGCGCGTGCAGTTCCTCTGCTGCCGCCGCACCTTCCTCCGCGGTTGCCGTGTTGCTCTGTACCACAGAAGAAATGCGGTCAATATTATTCGCAATTTCACTGAGCTGATAAGACAGTGCCTGATAAGAGTTCACAATTCCCTCCACAGAATGTACAACTGTTTCTGTATCAGCTGCTGCGCTTCCTAACAGTGCAGCAGTCGAATCTGCAATCCCGCGTCCATTTGCTACTGCTGCAACCGAGGACTCAATCAAGCTGGTCGTATTCTGTACGGCTTCTGATGTGATTGCCGCCAAAGAACGCACCTCATCTGCAACAACGGCAAATCCCCTGCCTGCAGCCCCGGCTCTTGCTGCCTCCACAGCAGCGTTTAATGCCAAAATATTGGTCTGGAATGCAATATCTTCGATATTTTTAATAATCTTGCGAATCTGCTCAGACTTATCTGAGATATCACTCATTGCTTCGAGCATTCTGCCCATTTCCTGATTGCTGCTCAAAATCTCTTTGCTGATTTCTCCCAGATTGCTGCAAATATTTACAGCCTGCTCAAAGCCATCAGAAGCCTCTACCGATAGCTTGATTACGGAATTTGACAAATCATCTACGGTATCCGCCTGCTCGGTTGCCCCCTGCGCCAATACCTGTGCACCATTAGAAACCTGATCTGCACCGATAGAAACCTGTGTTGAAGAATCGCCTAAACGATAGAATATCAAATTCATAGAATCCAGAATAGCATTAAGTGCAACCATAATGGGCGCAAAATCCCCCTGGTATTCCATTGTGGTATGCAAATCCATGTTGCCCTGCGCCATGCCAACCAAAATGCGCGAGATATCGTCAATATAGCTTTTGAGTTCACTCTTGGTATAGTGGATATCACCAATGAGCATGCCAATTTCCGAGGAATCCTCCTCCAAATTAAACTCCGAGGAAAGGTTTCCCGCTGCAATCGCACGCATTTCATTCTGGATAGACTGAATTGGGCGAATGACCTTTCGATATACGGCTATGTAGTTGATAAGCTGCATGACAACAATAATCACAATCATCAAATAGACGAAGCCATTGAGCACCTGACGCACCTGCTCCATGTGTGCAATGTTGTCTGCCAAACGTATATCCAACTCATCTAAAAATTTTGTCTGTAATGTGCGAAGTCGTGCAAGGGATTCCTCATACTCACGACCATAGACATACAGCATAGCCATATCTGTTCTATGTGCCCCAGCCAGCTGCATAGCTGCCTTTTCTAGCGGAACAAGCATATTGGATATATTCGCCATATCATTGATCGTTTTTTGTTCTGATTCCGTAATGCCGATTTGTTTTAATCCCTCAAGACCTCTATCTCGATTGCGGTCTGTCTCTAGTTCCTTCATGTACGCATCATAGTATTCCTGCTTTGACGTGGCAGCATATCCGCGCGCTGCATCTGTCAAATTGGACGAACCCTCAACGTACATTTCCGCATATTGAGTGAGCTGATGACGCTCCTCATTGACCTGTGCGATTTTCCCTACATAACGTGCATTTACAAAAAACATCAGCGCAATGCCCGCCAAAAGTACAATCGAACCGACATTTAGAATACGAACCAATGTCGATTGCTTCATTGCCTTTTTCATGTTTGTCCTCCATCTCCTATTTCTCTTACCCTACATCTATATTTATCAACTACTCTTTATTATACAAAATAAACAAACATGAAACAAGCATTTCGTCTCATTATTTTCTTTATTATCCAATTTTTCCAAAATAGAAATACGATTTTTGATAGAGGTGCACAGTACAGCACTGCATGATTTTACATGGAATGGGATTCTTTTTTGCCAATCTTATGCGGTCTGCCGCCATCATAAAGTTCTTGACGAATAGCAGAAAACATATTTTCTGCCATAGACAGATACTGCCTGCATGCACGCTCATCAATCATGATCGGCAAATCTGTGGGGTAACGTGTTTCAATGTAAAGGTTATTAAGCGCAGCACTTTCATCCAGCCACTCCGTGAACATTTCATCACAGGCAACCGCCTGTCGGCACAAATACGTTAAATTATGCCCGTCAAAATGCCGTCCTGTCTTAAACAGGAGATATCCCTTGAGTGCCTTTTCGATCGCCTGCTGGCAATGAAACGCAATATTACATTCATCTCCATTCCAAGTGATCAAAATACGTGCAGTCTGTAAATCCAACAGCGCTTTGTCCAGCCACTTATAATAATAGAGGCTGTCTCTGCCACCTTTACGCCCTCTGCTCATATAATATCCGTCCTTTCCGTGCAATCCATGCTGCATAGCTGGTTGCATCCGTAAGCAGTTCCTGCCACTCCTCTACGGTATACAATGTCAGGTTGATTGGGACATCTGCCGGAATGGATAAATACAATTTGTGCTGCAAATTATGCTTGTCAGTTCCATCAGGAACCACGATGCACAAACTTGCTGCCTTGAGCTTATCCGTTGCAAGGGTACGCTTCTCACCATACAAAATAATTTGCTTCGGTGTACAGCTCTCCTCAATGATTTTGACAACCTCATTTGGGAATTCCATAACGATACCTCCTTTCCAAAAAATTATCTGTCTGATGAAAGTCTGCCAAATGTACCAGCCGCCTGAAATCTTACACAGTCGTCTGATACTCCACACACCGAAAAGGTTTCCTGTGCGCGCGCTGCACAAAGCTCCAGCCGTGCATTTGGCGGGGTTTCAGCGGTATAGTTTATCTGTATCGAACGCACAAAATCGGTTTCTCCAAGATCCAATGTGTCCGAAACCAGTTCTGCAATCCTTACATTATTCAAGTGATGATTGATATCCAAATCCGAATATGTCACGTGATGCGCGTGATGGAAGGGCAGAGATTCACAATCCAGCTTGCCCGGCATCGGCATGGTATCTGGCTCTGCACAAACATAGTTTGCCGCCGCTGGAACGGTTGCCGGACGAAGGATCCGATGAGTCTGTGGGTCTAGAATCACCCAAGAAGAAATCGCACGTCCAACAGGCTCTCCATGTACCGCAAACGCAAAAGCACGCAGCCAGCTAGCCCCCTTGATACCGGCACACCATGTCGATACCTGCACGATATCATAGGGCACAAGTGGGTGCTCAAACTCCGCATGGATCCGCGAAAGCACCCAAATTGCAGACAGCGCACCGCTGTCCAGATGCGCCATATGTGCATGTACCGTTGCAGCGTCCTGCATAAAATCAAAATACGCAGCTGGACGTGCTACCCCGCGCCAATCAATATGGCTGTATGTCAGCTCATAGGATTTGACAAACACCGCTTCCATTTTATACCGCCTTTACTGAATCATAGATAGCAGAAACTGTCCCAAAATCTGTGAGAAACTTTGAGGCTCCAGACTGCCTGTTTCCTGCTGCAATTGTGTATCCGCTGCATACCATGCAGTCAAACGATTCGCCAGACCGGAAACCGCAGGAATAGAACCATATCTGAAAAAGACACAGCCACTTACATTTTGTTTATCCTTTAAGTAATCCATGCTGGCAAATAATGGGTCTGTGGTTTTCCATACGCCTACCGGATCATCTGCACAGCGATATGCACCCATTCCAATATAAAGCTTTACATCTTCTCCCTTGACTGCCTGATCCCACCAATCCGCCAAGGTTGCAAAGTCTGCCAATTTATGTCCAATTTCCCAGTAAATCTGTGGAATGATATAGTCTACCAGACCATTTTCGATCCAGTACAAGCTGTCAGCATAATTACTCGCATAATGCTCACTGCCGTTTGTGTTGGAACCGCGTGGGTCGGTAGAACGATTTGCCCAAATACCCGATGGGCTGATCCCAAACTGGATTTCTTTATTGACCTGATGCAGCTCTGTATCCAGCCGACGCACCAGCTGATTGACATTATCTCGGCGCCAGTCTGCAATATCAGAAAACCCCTTTCCATAGGCTTCATAGGTTTTGCTATCCGGAAAATCCTTTCCCGGATAAAAATAGTCATCCATGTGCAGTCCATCAATATCATAATTTTTTGCAATTTCTACTGCACCCTGTACAACCAAATCGCGTACCTCCGGCAAGCCCGGGTCAAAATAGTAGTTGCCATCTGTATATTGAACAGTCCATTCCGGATTCTTCTTTGCCGGATGTGTGCTCACGAGGCTGTCCCATTCCGCCTGCTTACCTTTGGTAATTCGGTAAGGGTTGATCCACGCATGCAGTTCCAGACCGCGCTTATGCGCTGCCTCGACCCAATACGCAAGCGGATCAAAACCATTTGCCGGCTGCGTTCCCTGCTTTCCGGTTAAATACTTGCTCCAAGGAAAAATCTCTGACGGATAAAGTGCATCTGAGGACGGGCGCACCTGTAAAAACACAGCATTCAATCCCCACTTCACGCAATTATCCAAAATCTCATCTGCCTGTGCCTTCAGGATATCCGGATCGGTTGTCGGCTTCTTTGGGTAATCTAAATTATACACCGAGGATACCCAGACACCGCGCATCTCCTCAGAAGCCTTGGGTGTCTGTGCTGCCATAGCAGTCAGTGAAAAACAGACTGCACAGACCAATATCAATGCAATCGCGCGAAAAACTCGTTTCATAAATCCTCCTTTGATGCTAAAAATCCCAGAACCATTCTTTCATGAATCAGAATTCCAGAATTTGGTGTGTAAAATCCCACACACCGTTCTCTTTTCTTATTATCGTATCATTGTTCCCGTTCTTTGGCAAGAGGGGCTTGACGTGGCTTATAAAAAATCGTATGCTGAGAGCAGGACAATTCATGAGAAGGGATACAAAACCATGGAGCAAAAAAAAGCATTGGTACTTCAGGATCTCTCCTGTACAGGACGTGCCGGACTGACACAGGCCATGTGCGCGCTGTCTGCAATGGGGCACCAGTGTGTTCCTCTGCCTACGGCGGTATATTCTGGTCATGCTGGCATCACTGGCTTTGCAGCTGAAGATCTCACCCAATGGCTGCAACGTGCACTTGCACATTACGCAGCTCTTGACCTCCAGTTCGATGCCATACAAAGCGGATTTCTCAATACACCGGAACAGGTTGCGTGCGTATTGCTTGCTTGTGCACGAAAAAAAACAGACGGTATTTTTCTGGTAGACCCTGTGATGGGAGATAACGGAAAATTATATAAAATATGTACCTCTGCGCTTGTGCAGGAAATTCAGCGGCTGTGTGAGGCGGCGGATTTTATCACGCCCAACGTAACCGAAGCTGCTGTACTTCTGGGCTATACCCCTGATACACTTCCAGACAATCTGGAGGATGCAAAAGACTGGGTACACCGTTTATGCCGCCGCTACGCGACACGCACTGTGCTGACCGGTCTCGGCGGTACAGACACCATCTGCACCCTTTGTGGACAGGAGGGGCAAGTCACAACCATAGAAACGCCCCGTATCGGCGCATACTATCCCGGAACCGGAGATTTATTCGCAGCCGTTCTTTTAGGCGGGCTGCTGAAAGGAAATTCCATGGAGCACGCGGCACAAGCTGCTGCTGATTTCGTCTGTGCATGTATATCAGAAACCTGCGCACAGCGAACCGATCCCAAATGGGGTGTCCTGCTAGAACCACAACTTTGGAGGTTAACAACCCATGACAAACGATTTGACTGAAATTGTCACATATTATAAGCAAAACGGTGCACCAAGCGATCAAAGTGCTCTGCTTGCCTGTCTGCGGGAAGCGCAGGAGGTCTGCGGCGGTATGCTCGACGCACAAGTTCAGCAGGAAATTGCTTCGCTGCTCGGTGTAAAACCCAATTACCTGCAAGCCATTGCAAAACGCATTTCTGACCTCAAGCTATCCGGTGCTGCACATACGCTGACCGTATGCACAGGTGCCAATTGCTCGCGTCGCGGCGTAGAGCTCCGACGCTATTTAGAGGATGAACTTGGCGTCCAAAATGGCAAGCCATTCTTAAATGGTCGGTGGATATATCGGACAGCCGGCTGTCAGCGAGCTTGCCGTACCTCTCCCAATGTTCGTATTGATGGTCAGCTTGTGACTGGTATGACGCTGGAAACGCTCAAAAAGCGGCTATCTGAATCCTAATCCTGTCAAAGCTCCAGTTGTTATGGCTGGAGCTTTTTATCTTACAATTTTTTATATTTTTCATTGACATTCTATGTAATAGCTGATATAATAAATATCGTTCCAAACAGATAAGATATGCGGATGTAGCTCATCTGGTAGAGCGCCACCTTGCCAAGGTGGAGGTAGCGAGTTCGAGCCTCGTCATCCGCTCCAAGAAATAAAAAACACACTTATTAAAGTGTGTTTTTTATTTTTATCCTATCTTTTTAGGTTAATCTCTCTATTCTGATTATCTATTTGTTTCTTCCATAATCAAAATAAAAAAGACCCCTATTGGGGTCTTTTTTATTGGTGGAAGTTACAGGGCTCGAACCTGTGACCCTCTGCTTGTAAGGCAGATGCTCTCCCAGCTGAGCTAAACTTCCAAGGAGATCATATTCAATACCTGAAAAATTCAAGATATAGAATCTAGAAAAATAAATAGCGGCTCATCAGAGATTCGCTTCTTTTGTGGTAAAAATCCCACGGCGGTTACAACATGCCGCCGGCATGTTGCTAAGAGCTGCCTTTCGAATCCCTCGTGGTGATTGTTGTGAATGGTGGCTCATCGGGGATTCGAACCCCGGACACCCTGCTTAAAAGGCAGGTGCTCTGCCAACTGAGCTAATGAACCATATTGTCTGGGACGGCTGGACTCGCTTTTCCTGCGGGAAAAGCCACAGCGGTTGCAACATGCCACTGGCATATTGCTAAGAGCCGCCTTTCGAGTAATGTCACCCATAGGAGAAAATGGCTGGGACGGCTGGACTCGAACCAGCGAGTGGAGGAGTCAAAGTCCTCTGCCTTACCGCTTGGCTACGCCCCAATATAAAACGGGCGTTTGCCCTTTTAAGGACAATGCACTTTAGATAGTGTGCATTGTCAAGGGTTTTCAAAAATGGGGTGAGTAATGGGATTCGAACCCACGGCCTTCAGAGCCACAATCTGACGCTCTAACCAACTGAGCTATACCCACCATATCAAATTTATCGAACACCACTTTTCATAAAAAAGTGGCACGCCAGGAGGGATTCGAACCCCCGGCCTACTGCTTAGAAGGCAGTTGCTCTATCCGACTGAGCTACTGGCGCATAGGTTTTCCCAACTGAGTTACAAAGTCAAGGTGTCCAAAAATTATTGGAGCGGGTGATGGGAATCGAACCCACGTGTTCAGCTTGGAAGGCTGACATTCTACCATTGAACTACACCCGCGTATCACCTGAGACTATTATAGTTTACCAGCTTGGAGACATAATGTCAAGCATTTTTTCAAAAAGTTCCTGCCCGAAAAAATTCGGGCAGGAATTGGTTCCCAAATCAAATGGTTTCTATCTGTATTTCGCTCTCGTCTGCTGTCACATGGGCACCCGTCAGCGGGCGGTCGCATGCCTCAATGATTTCAGCTGCCAAACCATTTTCCACTTCCTTCTCCAACAAGCGGCGTAGGTTGCGTGCACCATACTTCACAGAAAACGCTTTCTTCGTCAGATACTGTACCAAAGTGTCATCCCATGTCAGACGAATACCACGTGTCTCCACCGACTCAGCCAGCTGACCAAGCAGAATCTGGCAAATCCTTGAAAAATCCTCCTCTGTGAGCTGATTGAATGCGATGATTTCGTCAATACGGTTCAGGAACTCCGGACGCATGATTTCTTCAAGCGCCTTGATTGCACGTTCCTTGCCCAAGTCACTGACAGTGCCGCCAAAGCCCACCGATGAGGTCTTATTCTGAGAACCTGCATTCGAGGTCATCACAATGACTGTATTTTCAAAATTAACCTGTCTGCCATGTGCATCAGTGATATGTCCATCGTCCAAGATTTGCAGCAGGATATTTAAGATATCCGGATGTGCTTTTTCGATTTCATCAAGCAGGATCACAGAATATGGACGGCGCCGAATCTTTTCCGTCAGCTGTCCAGCCTCATCATAGCCAACATAGCCCGGAGGAGAACCAATCAGACGGGAAACTGCATGTTTTTCCATATACTCCGACATATCCAGACGGATCAGCGCTTCCGGTGCATCAAACAGATCCTGCGCAAGCACCTTGACCAATTCGGTCTTACCGACACCTGTGGGACCCACAAACAAAAAGGAAACTGGCTTACGCTTGGGGGAGATCCCCGCACGGGAACGTCGGATTGCCGTACAGATTGCATCGATTGCTTCGTTTTGACCAATCACCCGCTGCTTGATCCGCTCTTCCATTCCCTTTAGTCGGGATAACTCCTGTGCCTGTACACGCGAAGCCGGAATTCCAGTCCACAACTCAATAACTCCGGCAAGATGCTCCAGATCCAACTGCGGTGTTGGCTTTCCCTGCAATTCATCTAAACGATTTTGGATTTGCAGCTCGCGTGAGCGCAGACCCGCCATCTGTTCATAGGTCTTTTCATCCTGTGCCTCTTGCAGCAAATCGTCTTGCTTTTTGCTGATGGTTTCCAATTCATCTTTGAGTGCAGGCATTTCGCTGATTGCCGGTTCTTCCAGATTAAGACGGGAACAAGCCTCATCGATGAGATCGATTGCCTTGTCCGGCAGATAGCGGTCGGTAATATACCGCTCTGACAGGCTTGCCGCCATGCGGCAGGTTTCGTCCGGAATAGTGACCCCATGGAAGTTTTCATAATAAGAGCGAATCCCCAGAAGCATTTCCACAGTCTGTTCGATAGATGGTTCGTTAATGGTCACAGGCTGGAAACGACGTTCGAGCGCTGCATCTTTTTCAATATACTTCCGATATTCCGCAAAGGTTGTAGCGCCAATGACCTGAATCTCTCCGCGAGACAGCGCAGGCTTCAGGATATTTGCCGCATTCATTGCTCCCTCTGAATCTCCTGCACCCACAATCGTGTGTACCTCATCGATCACCAAAATAATATTGCCCAGCTTCTTGACCTCATTGACAAGCCCCTTAACACGGCTTTCAAACTGGCCACGGAACTGTGTGCCTGCAACCAATGCAGTCAAATCCAACAGGTGCACTTCTTTATCTCGCAGCTTATATGGTACATTTCCTGCTGCAATGCGGATGGCAAGCCCCTCTGCAACCGCAGTTTTTCCGACACCCGGCTCACCGATGAGACATGGATTATTTTTCTGTCTGCGATTCAAAATCTGGATTACGCGGTCGGTTTCCTGTTCGCGCCCAATGATACGATCCAGTCTGCCATCGTGTGCCTTTGCTGTGAGATCATCACAGTACATGTCGAGATATTTTCTTTTTTTCTTGTCCTTTTCTTTTTTGCGCGATGATGCATTATTTTTCTTCTCAGTTCGGAAGAAGGGGAATGGAAAAGCGGACTCCTCGTCCGGCTCTCCATCTGCACCATCCTCCTCACCTTCATCGTCCATATTCTCTGCATCCTCATCTTCCATGTCGGGACCTGCCAGTATCAAATCATTAAGATCCTCCAAAGAATTGATTTCTGAGGATAACATTTCAAGTGCTTCATCATTCAGACCCATCTGATCCATCATTTGGTCCAGTGGTTTGATGCCAAGCGTGCGTGCACATTTCAGGCACAAGCCTTCCTGTGTCGCACTGTCTCCATTATTTGGATCCATCTTAGTGATGAATATAACCGCCACGTTTTTGCCGCAGCGAGAACACATGGGCATTTGCATGGTAAACTCTCCTTATAAAATGGGAAAATATGTGAGCAAGCCGTTTAAGATTATAGTTTGCTCAATACGGCTGGGACTGAGCCAGCCAATGGTTGTAAAAACTTCTGGGCGCAGCAGATGCACAAGCCAAAGCGCAAGTACAATCAACAAAACTCCGCCTACAAGCCCAATTGCAGCACCAGCCAAACGATTCAGCGCGCCAAGCGGCGGGAATCGTGTCAGCAAATGCAGACTGTGTGCAATCAAAGAAAGCACAACAGACAGCAGCATTAAGCACAGAACCACGAGTATGAGATAGGCAAGCCCCTCTGCCATGGAAGCCGCTGCCTGTGCAGCTGCCTCCTGTGACAGTATCCCGTCCAATCCTTGTATAACCTCGGATTCAAACAGCTTTTCTGTAATCGGCTCCACCATTGTTCGCGCCAGCATGGGCGCGCCCATGCCTGCAAGCCAATTTGCACCCAGCACAACGGCCAGCCTGCCAAAAAGTCCAATGACAGTACCTGTCAGTCCGCGCCGTGCCCCACTTGCCACACTGAACAGCAAAAACAGTACAATGAGCAAATCGGGGAGATTCAGCAGACTATTGTTATCTTGTATCGCTATCATTTGTAAACCCCTCCGCAATCGCCGATGACTCGGTCACACGTTGTGCATATTTGGAGTACAGCAGCCATGCCCCCCCGTCCTGTGTCATCAACACTTGCTGTGCCGCGCTGGTATTCATACATTTCCAATCCGGGCGGAGGGCATTGTTATAGATATAAAGTCCGGAGCTTGTAAGCACACCAAGCTGTCCGCCTGCATAGGACAGACTCTCTGGTGCACTCGAAAGGTCAAGAGATGCCTTAGCAGTTCCGCCCTTATCATAGCGTGTCACCGTTGCACGGGCATCCCCCGACCACGACCGCAGAGCAAGCACAAAATCACTTTCATCAAACGCATATCCTAGTAAATCCTTTGCAGAATAGTCCAATTCTGAGGTCTTTTCACCGCGGCGATTCGCAGTAAACATGGAGCGATCTGCAATGACTGCAACATTGCTGTCATCCAGCCAATGCACATCGTATCCTACCACTGAGCCTAAGCTTAGGCTCGCGCGGACTTCTCCTGCATCCATATCAAAAAACTGTAAGATACTCTCAAACTGTGAACCATTCTGACGGAAAGTCAAGGCACATAGATGTGTGCCGGAAGGCGAAAGGACTGCTTCCTGCACATAATATTCAGGCGTGCGCCAGCGCCAGATATGCCGATCCTCCTCCCGTGAAGATGCACTATACACCGTTACTGTACTTTTATATCCTGCCTCATCGGTAATAACTACACAGTTATCTCCATATCCAATCGAAGCCGTGCGAATAGGTGCGGTCGAAGTGACTGCAAACAGCTGTGTCAGTTCTGAGAAAAATGAAAACTCATAGCCCCCCCGATTATACGCCAAAATATAATTTTTATTGGTCTCCAAAACAGGAGATGTATAGCTGATAGCGGTCTTTTGCTGCACGACGCCGCCAAGCTGCAATACAGAAAGCGCCTCGTCATTGATAACAGCAAGCGCCGAGCCCACTGGCTTTACCTGACTTGCAGACTGCTCCGGATACGCAAGGACACCCTCGCGCATCGCCTCCGGTTCCAGTGCACCAAATAAAATCTGCACATTTCGCCGGATTGTGCTCGGTGAAAACAATGTAAAATTAACCGCTGAGAACAACAGGAGCCCTGCAACCAGCAGCCAACCAACCAGCGAGCGAAAGCGGGTCAGGCGGCGCTGCTTCAAACTTTCCGCCTGCTGAAGCAACTGCTTACGCTTTTTAGCGGAGCGCGGGAACGGAACTAGATTCTTTTTTCCCGGCACAAACAACCCTCTCCTCTCTCATTATAGCAGTGTATCACACTTTCATGCAATTGGTGTGAATCAAGATTAAACTTTTCCTAATGACTCAGCCGAAATCCATTTAATTCGGGGGTATCATCATACCACAGGCGGTTCATGAATAAGCCACAGGCGGGTAAGGTTGGTCCAGCGTTTTCTCTGTCACAGGAGCGTAAAATCTCTGAAACATCTTCGGGTGCAAACTTTCCACTCCCTACATAGAGCAGCGTTCCGGCAATTGCACGCACCATATTATATAAAAATCCGTCTCCACACACACGGATACAAATCAGTCCGTCTGTATTCTGTTCAACCTCGCACCAAAAAATCGTTCGCACCGTCGATTTCACCGGTGTCCCAACCGATCGCACCGCATTAAAATCATGCCGTCCCACAAAATACTGCGCGCCGTCCTGCATGCGTTTCAAGTTCAGCGGATAGGAATATCGGTAGGCGCGGTCTGTTAAAAACGGATCACGCATCTTAGAAGGATATATGTAGTACGCATATTCTTTTTTCGTGCACTGAAACCGTGCATCAAAATCATCTGGCACCTGCGCCGCGCCATGAATCGCGATATCCTCTGGAAGCTGTGCCCCAAGGGCAAACGGCAATCGGTCAAGTGGAATCGAGCAATCCGCCTTAAAATTTGCAAGATAGCGCCTTGCATGAACCCCCGCATCGGTACGCCCCACACCGGACAGGTAAGTATCACAGTGCAGCAGCTTATTTATGGCATGTGTGACTGTTTCCTGCACAGATGCACCATTTTTCTGCACCTGCCAGCCATGATATGCGGTTCCCACATAGGAAAGCGAAAGTGCGATATTCATATCCGCTCACCATCCCATTTTTCCTAAAATAATCACGGCAGCAAACACACAGACAGAGACCAGTCCCGCGCCTGCATCCACCTTGCCAAACTGCATCTGCTTCATGCGAGTACGCCCGACATCACCGCGGTATAGGCGACATTCCATTGCAATTGCAAGTTCATCTGCACGGCGAAATGCCGAGATAAACAGCGGAACCAAAATCGGCACCATTGCCCGGGCACGCTGTACCAAATTACCAGATTCGAAGTCTGCACCACGTGCTTTCTGTGCGGCAATGATTTTCTCGGTCTCCTCAATGAGGGTCGGAATAAACCGTAAAGCAATCGACATCATCATCGCAAGCTCATGCACAGGTAAATGGATTTTCTTAAACGGTGCCAAAAGGCGTTCGAGTCCGTCTGTCAGTTCAATGGGCGATGTCGTATAGGTCAGCATGGACGTGCCAATAATCAGCAGCAAAATACGCACCACCATCAAAATCGCCACCTTGATTCCGGCATCTGTCAGTTTCAGGAAGCCAAAACTCCAGAGTACATTGCCGGGAGTATAAAACAGATTGAGAATTGCAGTAAACACCACAATAAACACGACCGGTTTGAGCCCACGTACAACGATTTTCGGCTGAATTCCCGAAATTCGAATAACCGCAAAAATATAGAGTGCCAAAAGTGCATAGGATATTGGTCCGGAAGCAAGAAACAGGGTAACAATCATCGCAACAACCAATAAAAGCTTGAGACGCGGATCGACGCGGTGCACAATGCTCTGTCCCGGAAAATACTGTCCAATTGTAATATCTCGAAGCATTTATCGACCCTCCTTATATGTGCGAATCGCCTTGACTGCATCTGCAACCGTATAAATGGAAGGGTCTAAATCAAAGCCGCGCCGCACCAGCTCCCGAACGACCTTTGTAATCTCCGGAATATCCAGTCCAGCCTGTGTAATTTCATCTGCATGCGCAAACACCTCCCGCGGTGTTCCGCACAGCATCACCTTTGCCTGATTCATGACCAGCAGCCGGTCTGCCAGCCGTGCAATATCCTCCATCGAATGGGATACAATCAAGATGGTTGCACCCGAACGGGCATGGTAATCCTGAATCTGCGCCAGAATTTCATCGCGCCCTGCGGGGTCCAGTCCCGCCGTTGGCTCGTCCAAAATCAGCACCTGCGGACGCATGGCAATCACGCCCGCAATCGCAACGCGGCGTTTCTGACCGCCAGAAAGCGCAAACGGAGAATGTCCTGCCAGTGCCGGATCCAGCCCTACGAAATCCATTGCCTCACGCACCCGCTTTTCTATCTCGGAGGCAGAAAGCCCCATATTCTGCGGTCCAAATGCAATATCCTTGGCAATAGTTTCCTCAAACAGCTGATATTCTGGATACTGAAACACCAGACCTACGGCAAATCGCGTCTTTCGGTCACATTTTCCCTTTGCGTCCCATATAGAATGACCAGAGAGCAGCACTTCTCCCGAAGTCGGCTTGAGCAGACCGTTAAAATGCTGAATCAAGGTAGATTTTCCCGAGCCGGTATGCCCTATGACACCCAAAATCTCTCCCTTTTTCACCCCTATATTTACATGATCGAGCGCCGTGCGCTCAAACGGGGTACCTGCGCCATAAACCTGCGTCAGGTCCCTTGTTTCCAAAATATATGACATAATCGGTTCGCTCCTCAGTTCGCCAGATATCGCTCCAAGATGTCAGCACAGGCATCTACTGTGAGCGCATTGATTGGCAGCTCCGTGCCAATTTGGTTGTTGAGATCAAAAATCACTTCGATGGTCTGCGGCACAGTGAGGCTCGCAGCACGCAGCGCATCTACCTGTGTAAAGATTTCCTCCGGCGTGCCTTGCATGAGAATCTTTCCGCCATGCATAACAATTACACGCCCTGCCTGAACTGCCTCGTCCATGTGATGTGTGATGAGCACTACCGTGATCCCCATCTTTTCATTGAGTGTACGGATCACACGCATAACCTCCCGACGTCCTGCCGGATCGAGCATGGCTGTTGGCTCGTCAAAAACGACACACCTTGGCATCATGGCGATGACACCCGCAATTGCCACACGCTGCTTTTGACCGCCGGACAGCTTGTGCGGTGCATGCCGTCGAAACTCATACATACCAACTGCCTTCAGCGCTTCCTCTACACGCTGACGAATTTCCGGGGGCGGTACACCCAAATTTTCGAGTGCAAATGCCACATCTTCCTCGACTACCGTTGCGACAATTTGGTTATCCGGATTCTGGAATACCATTGCACAGGCTTTTCGTATATCATAAAGCTGCTTTGGATCTTTTGTATCCATACCGTCCACATATACTGTGCCGCCAGAGGGCAGGCGAATCCCATTGAAATGACTTGCAAGCGTCGATTTTCCCGATCCATTATGTCCCAGAACTGCTACAAATTCTCCGCTTTCGATGGAAAGATCGACACCATTGAGCGCAACCTTTTTTTCTCCCTCCGCTGACTGATAGATATAGGTCAGGTTTTCGGTCTTAATAATTTGATACATTGGGTCTTTCCTCTCCCATTTTGTTCTTTCAGCTCATCGTGCGGCGATATAACGCGCCGAGGAGCCACACGGCAGTACAAGCCCTGTCGAGGTGACTGGCAGACCGATTTCCTGCGCCTCCACACGCCCCGGATGGCGACGCATTGCCGTCATTCCCAGAAGATATGCCATAACAGACGGAGCAAGTCCGGTCGAATAGCTGGAAATGAGCACAAACAGCGGTTGATCGGACAAAAGCTGCATGGTCAGCGTTATAAAATCTGCCACATCTTCCTCTATTTTCCATGTTTCTCCACTCGGTCCCCGTCCATAGCTCGGCGGATCCATAATGATTGCATCATAACGCCGCCCGCGCCGCAATTCACGCTGCACAAATTTTTTGCAATCATCTACAATCCAGCGAATCGGACGGTCAGACAATCCTGAGGATGCTGCATTTTCCCGCGCCCACTGTGTCATACCCTTGGAAGCGTCTACATGGCATACACTGGCACCAGCCGCAGCAGCCGCGAGCGTTGCACCTCCTGTGTACGCAAAGAGATTCAAAACGCTGATTGGGCGACCGGCAGACCGTACCTGTTCCATGATAAAATCCCAGTTCGCCGCCTGCTCCGGGAACAATCCCGTATGCTTAAATGCCATCGGCTTGAGCTGAAAGGTCAGTTCCTTATAAGAAATCGCCCACTGCTCTGGCAAATGCCGGATCTCCCACTTTCCGCCCCCTGAGGACGAGCGGTGATAAACCGCACCTGCGCGGTTCCATACCCGATTTTCCTCTGTGCGCTGCCAGATTGCCTGTGGGTCTGGGCGCTGTAAGATTTGATTGCCCCAACGCTCCAGCTTTTCTCCGCCGCCGCAGTCCAACACTTCGTAATCCGCCCAGTTATTTGCAATCCACATCTAAAATATCCTCCAATTGGAAAGGCTGTATTCGGTACGATTTTATTCTGCAATCCCGATAAAATGACAATAGTTTAACTCTTATATTGTATCACCAAACCTTCTCTGGCGCAATTCCAAGGCGTTCCAAAAACATCTCGATGTATCCATGAATTTTCCGGCAAAAAAACCAGTCCCACTCACGAAAAAGCCGATTTTATATGAACAAAGGTTGCAAGATAGCAAAAACCCTCGTATAATGAAGAAAAAACAATACGCGATATGCGCATCACTATGAGGAAAAACGCATGAAAAAATATCGTTCCGGACAGTCTAATCGCTGGATCAGTTTAAGCCCTTCCGCTTTGGGATATACCCGCTATACCGGAAAACGCGGGCGCCGTTCTGCCCTGCGGGTGTGGCGTATGCGCTGGCTGACGCTTTTGGGGCTTATTCTTTCCGGTCTTGGAATTGGATTTTGCAGTCTGCGTCTGGCTGCCGGTCCGTTTGGGCAGGCTATGTTTGACAGCTATTTCACACATCCATCTATCCTTTGGCTCAATATTGCGCCGGTTGTAATCCTGCTCCTATTGCTCTGGTTTGTGCTCCGAAAGGCATGGCTTTCCGTGCTCCTTGGGGGCGGAGCCATCACGATCCTATCTATTTCAAACTATTTTAAGCTCACGTTTCGCGACGATCCCCTGACTGCGGCTGACCTTGGGCTCGCAGCAGAGGGACTTCAGATGGCTGGGCACTATGTAACGGCAATCAGTTCAGAGGTGCTAACTGCTTGTTTGCTGCTTGTGGGCTGTATTCTGCTTCTGGCGCTGATTTGCCGTGCACGCCCATCGCAAACATGGAAGGGGCAGATTGTTGGCACGACTTTATGTCTGCTATTGCTTGCAGGCGGTATCTGGACATTTTATACTGGCGGCAAATATACGCAAACAGCTTGGCACAGCTGGACGGACAATGCTGAAGATATCAACCAGTGGTCTGCAACACAGGTCTATCTTTCAAAGGGCTTTGTCTATCCTTTTTTGCACAGCCTGCCTGAAGCAACCGAAGAAAAGCCGACAGGCTACAAAAAAAGCAGTGTGGAGGCAATCATCAAAGAGCACCCAGATGCCAATATTCCAGAAAGCCAAAAAGTAAATATTGTATCAATCATGCTGGAAGGCTTCAACGATCTCACACAGTTTGCAGACATCGAACTGCGCGAAGATAAGAAAAACCCGTACAAGCCCTTCCATGACCTTGAGAAGGTAAGCTACACCGGTCGTCTAATCACCAATATTTTTGCGGCAGGCACCGTGGACACCGAGCGCGGACATATCACAGGTATGACAGACTATGGTGACCTACGGCATAACACATGGTCCTACGCTCGATACTTTCAATCACAAGGCTACATCACACAAGGCAGTCACCCTTCCAACGACTGGTTCTATAACCGCAAAAATATCAATGCACATCTGGGGTTTGATGATTACTATTTTCTGGAAAATCATTATGCTGACATCAATGACGGAAAAATCGCCATGGACGATGTACTGCTTCCTGAAATCTATAATCTTTTAGTACAGGATATGGCGCGCAAAAAGCCTGTGTTTTCTTTCAATGTGACCTACCAAAACCATGGTCCCTATCCAATTGGCTGGCTGCGCTACGGCGAATATGTGCCCAAAGGCGTTTACAGTGAGGATACCTACTATATTCTCAACAACTATTTGGGCGGCATCGAAAAAACCGGCAGACAGCTTATTAAACTTAAGAAAAAGTTGGATGCTCTGGACGAACCGGTTGTCCTTTTCCTGTATGGCGATCACAACCCATGGCTGGGCGATGGCAACAGTGTTTATAAAGAGCTGGGTGTCAACTTTAACCTTTCTACACAGGAGGGATTCGAAAACTATTATGGTACGCGCTATCTCATATGGGCAAACGAAGCAGCCAAGGATGTGCTTTCATTTGATTTCACAGGCAAAGGTCCAGACCTCAGTCCCGCCTTCCTGATGGCACATTTCTTTGAACTTGTGGGCTGGGAGGGTCCAACCCTCACGCAAGTTACAGCACCGCTTCTTGAGCACGTGACAGTTGCAAGCAATCAGGGTGTTTTCTTCTATGACGGCAAGCTGACCACCGACCTGCCCGCATCTGCTGAGCCTGCATGGAAAGCCTACACCAATCTGTGCTATTATCTGCGCAATGAATACCGTGTAAAACCTTAACCCCATCTATTTTCCCAAAATAAGGAGTTATCATGTCTGAATTTCTTCCCATCTCCCGCGCCGATATGGAGGCGCGAGGCTGGTATTACTGTGACTTTTTAATTGTAACTGGCGATGCCTATATCGATCATCCCTCTTTTGGCACGGCGATTATTTCCCGTGTGCTGGAAGATGCCGGCTTCCGTGTGGCGATTTTATCCCAGCCTTGCTTTACGGACGAGCGGGATTTTACTGCAATGGGTCGGCCGCGCTATGGTATCCTCATCAATGCAGGAAATATCGACTCCATGGTCGCTCATTATACCGCTGCCAAAAAACGCCGTCACGATGATTCCTATACTCCGGGCGGTGTTGGCGGCAAACGTCCGGACCGCGCCGTGACTGTCTATTCCATGCTGGCGCGCCGCGCTTTTCCGGAAACTCCGATCTATATTGGTGGCTTGGAGGCAAGTCTGCGCCGTTTTGCGCATTACGACTATTGGAGCGACCAAATCATGCCCTCGATTCTGTCCTCCTCAGGTGCTGATGCGCTCATGTATGGTATGAGTGAGCGCTCTGTCTTAGCGCTTGCCAAAAATCTGAAAGCGGGAAAGCGCGGTGCCGATGCGGTTCGAAATATCCGCGGCATTGCCTACTTTGCACACGATACAGAAGAGATCCCATTTCCCTTTGTCACCTGTCCGTCCTACGAGGACACCCTGCAAAGCAAGGAATCCTATGCCCGCTCGGTCAAGATGCAATATGATGAAGCTGACCATGTACGTGGCAAAGCAATCCTTCAGACACATGGCAAACGTCTGCTTGTACAGAATCCACCTTCGATTCCGCTGAATATGCAGGAAATGGATCGTATCTATGCTTTGCCCTTTATGCGCACCTATCACCCTTCCTATGAAGCAGAGGGCGGGGTGCCTGCCATTCAGGAGGTACAGTTTTCTATCATACACAACCGCGGCTGTTTTGGCGCGTGCAACTTTTGTGCACTTGCATTCCATCAGGGGCGGTATATCTCTGCGCGCTCTCACGATTCCGTTGTACACGAAGCCGAACAAATTGCCCAGCATCCGGATTTTAAGGGATATATCCACGATGTTGGCGGCCCGACCGCCAATTTTCGCTTTCCCTCCTGTAAGCATCAGGAAACACATGGGCTGTGTGTCAACAAGCGCTGTCTTTTCCCTTCGGCATGCAAAAATCTGGAGGCAGATCATCAGGATTATTTAAAGCTGCTGCGTCGTCTGCGCGAGGTTCCCGGTGTCAAAAAGGTCTTTGTCCGTTCTGGTCTGCGTTATGACTATATGATGGCAGATGACAATGATGAATTCTTCCTCGAACTGGTCAAGCACCATATTTCCGGTCAGCTCAAGGTTGCACCGGAACACATGAGTGATAACGCTTTGTATTATATGGGTAAACCATCATTCTCTGTTTATGAAAAATTCCGCGAGCGTTACGCACGAATCAATGAAAAACTAGGCAAAAAGCAATACCTTGTTCCTTATCTGATGTCCTCCCACCCGGGAGCTACCTTACAGGACGCCATTCAAATGGCTTGTTACCTGAACAAAGTAGGCTATATGCCCCAGCAGGTACAGGATTTTTATCCCACACCGGGTACGCTCTCGACCGCCATGTATTATACAGAAATCGACCCGCGAACCATGAAGCCTGTCTATGTTGCAAAAACGCCAGAGGAGAAAGCAATGCAGCGTGCGCTGCTGCAATGGCGTCGTCCAGAAAAGCGTCCGATTATCATCTCAGCGCTTCGAAAAGCAGGACGTGAAGACTTGATTGGATTCGGCAAAGAATGTCTCATTCGTCCATTGCCCGGTGAACCGTGGAGCAAAAAGCCTTCCAAGCAGGAGGAGCGCCGCCAATCGCGTCCCCCTAAGCATGGCGGAAAAACGAAGCGTCCCCTTCCTCCCAAAAAGGGAAAACGAAAAGCCGCGCAGAAGGGTATCCAACACATGAGATAATCGCAAAGGACATAACAAAATACACTCCAAACATCAAAAGGGTTTGCTGTCTGTTAAAAACAGACAGTAAGCCCTTTCCCTACGCCCTAATTTATCTGTAATTGCATAAAAAATCCCCATCTGTTTCGATGACATATCCACCACAACAGACAGGGATTTGCTCAATTTCTGACTTTTTTGTTCAACAGATATCTGTATATATATGGCACTCAGTCCAAATACGGCTGTGCCAATGCGCGCAAATCCTTCATATGGTTTGGAATCCACTCGTCATATCGCTCACACTCGCGGGTGACTGCCTTTGCCAAATCCATTAAGAACAGCGGAATCTGATCCTCCAGAATTGCGCCCCAGCTCTCACCAAACCTCTCACTTCCCAGTTCTGCGCTTCCGCCTACATACAGCGTATATGCAGGAACCGGCTTACCATCAATAACTTTCACGCCGCCGCGAAATCCGATACTTCCCACCTGATGCGTTCCGCAAGAGGACGGACAGCCCGAAATATGAATCTGCGGCAGCACGCCGTCCGGGATGTTAGCAGAACGTGCAGCTTCCACACAAATACGATAAAGCCGCTGGGAATCGCGCACACCCTGCTGACAAATCTCTGCACCGACACAGCAAACGGACGTCTCAAATAAGGTATTGGCACCGTCCTCAGTGACACGAAGCACCTCCTTTGCCTCCTGTGCCGTACAATGAATGATATACATGGTATTGTCTGCACCCAAGCGCAATTCTACGGCGTCCATATCTCGAATCGTATCATACAAGGCTGTCAGTGTCTGTGCACTCGGCATACCACCCAGCGGGTGATACCATACCGCAAACAACCCTGACTGCTTTTGTGGAATGACACGTCTATCCTCAATGGTACTGCCGTCACCAGTTTTGGTAACCGCTTGTGCACAAACAGTCAAATCCAAACCACCCTCTTGCTTTACAGCCTCGAGTTGTTCTGAAAAAGCTGCACGATATGCCTCCTCACCCCCCAACGCATCTGGCATATAGCGTGTACGCGCCTTGGCACGCTGGCTGTAATTTCCATACTTCATAAACGTATTTACCATGGCACGTGTGTAATAGAGCAGCTCATTTCCAGATACCCCACTTGCCATTAAAATTCCCATACGCGGATTGGGACCCATACCACCGGCACTATACACATCAAATGTGCCATCTTCCCGCGCAACAAAACCCAAATCTCGAATGGTTGCATGCGCAGTATTTTGGAGATGATTTGCAAACCCTACCTTCAATTTACGAGGCAATTTAATATCGCGCAAAATAGAGAGCAAATATTCTCCCACTGCCTCTGCATAGGGCAGAACATCAAACATCTCCCCCGGCAATACGCCGGATAGCGGGGGTGCTATCACGTTGCGTGGATTGTCTCCGCCCCCACCACGGCAAAAAATATTATATTCGAGGGCTTCATTGGCGATTGCCAGAATTTGTCTGCCTTTCAAATGATGCAGCTGAATGGTTTCTCCGGTTGTCAGCTTAACTGTAGTCAGCTCATATCGTTTAAGCATATCCACGATAAATCCCAACTGCTCCTTGGTGACACGACCCGCAGTCATGCGTAAACGCAGCATGCCATATTTTTCATTCCGCTCTGCATAGCTTCCAAAGGAACCTGAAATCCCTTTATATTTCTGGCGCAGCATCTGTCCCGTATAAAACATTCTTGTCGCTTCGTCAAACTGTTTCAGTTCTGCACGGAATGTCTCAACGATTTCCTTTTTCATGATCATTCTCCCTCTCTCTCGAATTTTGAAATCTATATTTTCTTGTCGAAATTATATCCCTTCATACAAGAGCCTTTGTGATAAACACCTGCTCTTGCAGTATCCCCCCTACCTATAAAAAATACTCCAATACAAAAACAGCAATACAAGCTGCACTCGCAACCGTAAACAGAGAACGTCCCTGCCATGCAAAGAAAATTGCAGCTGCCAAACCTGCAAGCGCAGAAAATGGTGTCTCTGTTGCATATAAAATCGCCGGGAATGTCATAACAGCGAGGGTCACATACGGCATATAATAGAGAAACGAACGAATGGTACGATTTTTAATCTCTTTACGAATAAGCGTCAGTGGAAGGACACGAATCAGGTAGGTCACCACTGCCATGACGGCGATATATAAATATACTTCATGTTTCATTGGGATCTTCCCCCCGAACTGGAAAACAGAACGCAGCCACACCCGAAACCAATATTGTCAAAACAATAATGCGCATACCTGAAGAAATGCCAGACAAAACCGGAATCCATGTAAAGAGCGCACTCAAAAGCATAGAGATCACAACGACCCCAGCAATCACGCGATCTTTGCGAGCCGGGGGCAGAATCACTGCCAGAAACATACCATATAATGCAACAGACAGTGCACTGACTACGCGGCTTGGCAATGCCTCTCCCATCAAAATCCCCAAGCATGTGCCAAGCGCCCATCCCGGAGCTGCAACAGAAATCGCCCCAAAGCAATAATATGGGTCTAGTCTGTCCGGTACCGCTGCAGAAATCCCAAAAATTTCGTCTGTCACCGTATATCCCATCAAAAGCCGCTGCCAAGTGGGAGTTTCCGGTGCAATTTTTTGACTGAGTGCACAGGACATCAGCATATAGCGCAAATTGATTACAAACTGTGTAAATGCCATTTCCCAATATGGTGCACCCGCAGCAATCAATCCGAGTGCTGCAAACTCTCCGGCAGATGTGTTATTGAGCAAACTCATCCATATTGCTTGTCCTGCTGTAAGCCCGCTGACCTTTGCCGCAATGCCCAATGTAAAGGAAACTGCAAGATATCCAAGTCCAATTGGCACGCCGTCACGCAGACCTCGAAAATACCATGTGCCATGTGATCCAACCATGAACAAAATCATCCCCTTCTAACTTAATTCTATTGTATCATGGAAAATCATACATGTAAAACCCGTACCTGCCATCTCGAAATAGAGGCAAACAAAAAGACCACACTCATGTGGTCTTTTTGCTATCCTCTAAAATTTTTTTTCTTATCGTAAACGGAAATGTGCAACCATTTCTCTCAAAACATGCGATTGGCTCGAAAGCTCCTTACTTGCAGCAGCACTCTCCTCTGCGGTTGCCGCATTGGTCTGTACAACACTCGAAATCTGATCTACGCCAGCCGCAACCTGATCGAGCTGCTCAGACAATGCCTGATAGGAATGTGCGATATCCTCAACAGAATGTACCACTACCTCTGTTTTTGCAGCAGCAGAACCCAATGTTGCCGCCGTCGTATCTGCAATGTCATGACCATGTCCGACCGCTTCCACTGTGCTTTCAATCAGCGCAGTTGTATTCTTGACAGCCTCTGAAGTGATTGCTGCAAGCGAACGTACTTCATCTGCCACCACAGTAAAGCCTTTGCCTGCTGCACCTGCACGCGCAGCCTCTACTGCGGCATTAAGTGCCAGAATATTCGTCTGAAATGCGATATCCTCGATATTCTTAATGATTTTATGAATCTGCTGAGATTTATCAGAAATATCCGCCATTGCTTCGAGCATCAGCCCCATCTCCTGATTACTTTGCTCGATTTCCTCACTAATAACACCCAGATTCTGACAAACAACACCAGCCTGTTCCGAACCATCGGCTGACTGCTTCGACAAATCCATGATACTTGCAGACAACTCCTGCACAGAACTTGCCTGCTCGGTTGCCCCCTGTGCAAGGTTTTGTGCGCCAATCGAAATCTGATCGGCACCGCTATCCACCTGATCTGCTGACTGTGTGATACCAGAAATTGTTTCCGCAAGCGAATTGCGAATGGATTCCAAACCATCTTTTACGCGGGAAAAATCGCCCTTATAATCCTGCTTGAGGGTAAACACGAGATTCCCTCGTCCCATTTGATCCAGCGTTGCTGTGATTTCATCAATATAAACAATGTAGGTTTTCAAGCGGTTGACAAGATTTTGAATGTGCACTGCCAACTGACCGACCTCATCACCGCTATGAATATCTACGGTTTGTTCAATATTGCCAAGAGACAGCTGTTCGGCAATCCCTGTGAGTTTTTTAATTGGTCTTGTAAGGCTGAACGCAATCATCAGAAGTACGAATACCAAGATTACAATGCAGGCTACAAATCCACATATAATCATAGAGACTGTACGTTTAATAATAGACAGGTACTCATCCTCGGGCAATACACCCAATACCAGATAGTCAAGTTCATCCATGTACTCTGTACTTCCATAATACGACTGCCCTGCACGGGTATACAGCTCACTCTGAACACTTTGATTGGTCTGGATAATATTCAGCATATTTTCTGAATACTCAACCTGACTAAAATGCTTACTTTGAAGCTCACGGTCCGGATGATATACAATATTGTTATCTCGGTCATATATGGTAATATAACCCACATCCCCAACCTTGATTTCATCCAACTGTTCACTCAGCTTCTCTAGAGAAATATCCATTCCCAGAATACCGACCACTGTATTATTCGAATATACTGGTGCTGCAATTGCAACGGCCAGTTTTCCGGTTCTTACATCTTGATAGGCTCCGGTAACGATTTCGCCCTGCTTCTCCATTACCATCTGGTACCAGATACGACTTGTAACATCGAATTCTGGTGGTCCCAACTCACTTCCGTCGTCCTGAATATTGGTTCCCTTATCCTTATCCAGCAGATACACTGACATTATCGTGTCACTTTCCAACATTTTGACTTCTTGCAGTACGCTCCCAATCTGCTGATTGACCTTTGCAACCTCAGCTGCACTATTTGCCGATGCCGCAGCAGTATGACGCTTTGCAATCAACTCTGCCAAATCGTCGGACGCTGTTAAAGCCCGTACCATTCCCAAATAGTTCTCAAAATATCCTTCCACAGCCGACGCCGCAGTTCTTGTTTCCGCAGTCAGATTATTTCCAATCAATTTCTCTACGGTTCCTGATATCTGCTTACCCAAAACGACTCCCAATGCCACAAGGATAATCACCAATGGTACCATAACAGCAGTCATCAGCTTAGGTGTCAGACCAAACTGAACTTTCATTTTTCGCTTTTCACTTTGCCTGTCAGCTTTCTTTTTTCGAATGTACTCCACGATTTACACGCTCTTTTCTTCAAATTTTTAGTTAGTATATGTGCACGATGTACAGGCTGCAAACACACCATACACAATACCCCCATCGTATCGTTCTTTTCGCTCGCTTCTGCAATTGTTTTTATTTACCTGTTAACAGCTTCTATTGTCCTACGGCTTGCTCGTTCTGCAATCTTACAGGTCAATGTTGATACACCATGAGCACCTTGCATATTTGCCAGACAGTCCAGCGTTTTTCGCGCAATCTGATCAAGCGACTGCTGTAAACTCCGAATGGCGCTCCAGCAGCTGCTGGATTCCCCAATATCCATCATGAGATGTCATTGCACCAGACTGCGTATAGGATAAATGTGCATCTTCCATCGCCTTCTGACAACCTATCATCCACTCGAATCCTGTCCCTATCACAGGGTTTGCATCTGTTAAAAACCCCAATCTGCCATTCAATTGGATAGCCCACCGCACATAGCCACCGGAAGATTTCGATGGCTCAGTACCTCTGCCAAACATGATTTTTGAATCAAGTATGCAAACTGTCACTATCAAAACAGAAAGTCTATTGACTGCTTACAGCAAAACATATAGCCATATCCAATGGACTCACTATATTTCTTTTCCTGTGCAACTACGCACAACAATTCCGAAAAAGCTCAGGCAACCTCTTTTAATCCTCTCATACGCTTTCATCTAAGATACGTTTTCTTACACACGCAGCCTCATGTGAAACACATCTAAAAATACAGATATATCGCGCATATCCCCCCAGTTATCTCGTTCTAAATCCGATTTGTTTCCGAAACATCACCACTGTGATTCTCTTTGCCAAGCGGGTAAATGAAAATCCCAGTATATGATATTTCTTTTTACTTTTCATTTTTTCAGATACAGCGTTGAAAGCTTTTCCTGTTTTTTCGGCTTTGCTCCTTGATTATACCATATTTTACTATTTTCCGCAAAATTATAGAGGATTTAATTTTTTCTTAATATACAAAATATACAAAGGCAGCAATCTTTTTTTGAGTTCTTTTATCCTGTAAATATCAGCAGAATACGAAAAAAAACAGACAAATCCACTTTCTCCATCAGAACAGTCTTAAAAATACGGCTTCAAAAATAAAAAGCATGTCCAGTGGACATGCTTTTAGTTTTATTATTTTTGTAATTCCGTTAAACGAATACGGCAGGTATGCGGAATTGCCTTCCATTCAGTCTGCGGCTTTAACAGCATCACTGTATTGATTGGAATCCAGCTCATCACAAATAGCCAGTAGCCCAATACTCCCTTTGCCATCGTAAGCAAGGGTTTTCGTTCCAGTAAAATCACTGCCACAGCAAGCAGGACAGTTCCGACAAAAGAAATCGCAGCGGATAAAAGCGGTTGATACAATATCTCACTATAAGGTGCAAGGTCAAAATGTACCTGTAAAACACATAAAAATCCGGATAATATCACAGAAATAATATAAAATACCTGAAGAAGCGGTGCAAATAAAAACAATAACTGATCAAGCCGTGCATGCAGGTCATGCCGTCCACGGCTTTTCTGCCTTAATAGCTGTGGTGCATAGACTTTGAGACACTGGTAAAGCCCCACTGTCCACCGACATCTCTGATGCCATGACTGCATAAAAGTAAGCGGCTGCTCATCATAGGTCTTGGCATCTGGCACCCATGCAACCCGCTCGCCTGACAAGATACACTGCGTTGTAAATTCAATATCTTCTGTCATGGTTACTGTATTCCACCCATTATGCCGTCTGAGCCAATCCATAGACACCATAAATCCACTGCCATTTACAACAGCAGACAGACCCACCCTTGCACGTGTGTGGCTAAACATTCGATTGACCATCCAATAATAGATAGAATAACAGGAGGAAATCATGGTATCTGTTGGGTTCTTACTGTCTCGATACCCCTGCCCTGCAACAACGCCCTCACACCATGCATTATTCATTGCCGCCAAAAATCCAGCGTCAACGACATTATCTGCATCAAATACACAGACAGCATCATAACGATTTTGACGCATCAGTATGGCAATAATTTGTTTAAGGGCATCGCCCTTTGTGCGTACTGGTGCGGCACATTCCATGACAAGCGCACCCGCACGATGCGCCTCTCCCGCTGTGTCATCTGTGCAATTATTCGGAATCACGATCACATCAAACTTATCCTGCGGATATGCTTGTCCTATCAAACTTTCCACCAAATTGCCAATCACAGCCTGTTCATTCCGTGCCGCGACCAAAACCGCAAAACGACAGCGCGGTTCGTGTGTTTTCCATTTTTCCGCCATACGCACTGCCTGCGGCAGATATAGTGCAAAGTATACAAGGTATAATACGGATATTGCACTCATCAAAAAAACAGCCGCCTTGAGCCACGGGATCACAAACATCAAAGACCCCTCCTTCTTTCTGAAATTCAAACTGTATTACTTGTATTAGTACACTTAAATTACCATACTCTGCCCCCCCTGTCAATGCCCTTAAGCAAATCTTAAAAAAATCGTAATCAATTTGTAAGAAATATCTGTATTCCTGCTGTATTCCGTCCACTTTTCCAGAGAACATTCACTTTGTACCAGAATATCGTACTGCAAATCCAGCGAATATTTACATTTGCGCCTTGTATAACGCCTGTGACTTTGTTACAATAAGAATACATGAAATTCATGCAAATACACGCAATCCAAAAGAATGGAGTGTTTTGATTCAATGAAAAATCCAATCGTAACGATTGAAATGGAATCCGGCTCAAAAATTGAGCTTGAGCTGTATCCAGAAATCGCGCCCAACACCGTGCGCAACTTTATCCATTTGGCACAGCAAGGTTTCTATAACGGCACCATCTTCCACCGCGTCATTCCCGGATTTATGATTCAGGGTGGTGATCCGGAAGGTACCGGCATGGGCGGTCCAGATCACTGTATCCGTGGTGAATTCACCGCGAACGGTTTCCAAAATGATCTGATACACAGCCGTGGTGTCATTTCTATGGCACGCACTATGGACCCTGACTCTGCCGGCTCTCAGTTCTTCATTATGACCACAGACTCTCCCCATCTCGATGGACAATATGCCGCCTTTGGTATGGTTACCTCTGGTATGGAAACCGCAGACGAAATTGTAAATACACCACGAGACTGGCATGACCGTCCACGTGCTGACCAGAAGATGGTTTCTGTCACAGTCGAAACCTTTGGCGAAACCTATGACGCACCCGAAACAATCTGATCCTCATTCACTTTACCTGATGGGAGGGAGCGCCATGCGCTATTCCAACCGAACATCCTTTATTCTTTCAACCCCCGGAACCATGGGACAGCCCCCATGCAGTTTGGAGTCTATTATGGCAGGTCATTGTGCCGGCGCACATGGCTGTATCCTGCCTGTTGACACCACACAGGATGATATCACCATTATCTGTGAGTCCAGCAGCTATCAGATTGCAGGCGAAACCTTATCTGTTCATGATAACAGCTTCGAAACGCTTCGCGCTGCCTATCCCAAAATCGTTTCCTTTGGTCAGGCCCTCGAGCTTGTACGTTCCTATTCCGGAAAATTGGGTATTGAACTGCATCATCCGCTTACTGCCGCACAGGTACGCATTTCCCTCAAATATTCTGAATATCTGGAAAATGCGTATTTTTGTGGGTTGCAGCCACAGCAGGCTGCTGCGCTCGCGGCACAATACCCAGATTTGCAGATCATGGTCGATTTGCCGCTGTCACCAGAGGATCCTGTAACCTTTGTGCGTGGTGCACAAAGACTGGGTTTATTCGGACTGCGCGCAACACCCGAGCTTCTGAGTGAAACGCTATGTGCAGAAGCACTGCGCTGCGGATTGTTCCTTGCCTCTACTGAGACTGACAATCCCGAAATCCTGCATTCTTTGGTCGCCCGCGGTGTCAATTTTATTGAAACCAGCCGCCCCGACCTAGCACTTTCCGGTCAGCCTGTTCAACAGGCATAGCTGACCATTTTTTCTGGGGCCTTTGGCCCCTTTTTCTTTCATCATTTCTTTGGAGGGAATGTTCTTTGGCTGACATTACCATACAAAATTTAACAAAATATTACGGAGACCGACTCATTCTATCAAACATCAGCTTTGATATTCAATCGGGAGAAAAGGTGGCGATCCTTGGTCCAAACGGTGCGGGGAAAACCACACTTCTAAACATCATTGCAGGGCGTCTTGCTTACGATGACGGGCATGTCTCTATTGGTGCCAACCGCACGGTTGGTGTCATCGATCAGATACCACATTATGATACCTCCGCCACGGTTGACGATGTCCTGCATACCGCCTTTGCCAATGTGCAGACAGTACGCGCCGAAATGGACGTACTTGCAGTGCAGATGGCAGAACATCCAGATGATGCTCTTTTGCTGCACCGTTACGGCACATTACAGCAAAAGTTAGATGCGCTTGGCGGATATGACCACGATTTTGAAGTAGACAAAGTATGCAATGGTCTGGATATCCCAGCAGTACAGCGAGCTCAGCCGTTTTCACAGCTGTCTGGCGGAGAGAAAACAAGAGTCAATCTTGCGCGTATCATTCTGGAGCAAACGGATATCCTGCTGCTTGATGAGCCAACCAACCATCTGGATTTAGATGCGGTTCGCTGGCTGGGTGATTATCTCGAATCCTATACAGGTACTGTTGTCACCGTTTCACACGACCGGTATTTTCTGGATCAATGCTGTGACCGGATCATTGAAATCCAAGACACCGTTTGTGACTTTTATGCGGGTTCCTACTCCTTCTATGCAGAAGAACGGGAGCGCCGCTATGCACAGCGGCTTGCTGAGCATGAAAACCAAATGGCTGAGCGCAAGCGACTGGAAGCCACTGCACGCAAAATGCATGAGCATGGTACCGAAAAGCTTGCAAAGCGGGCAGCATCTATCGAAAAGCGCATTGCACGCATGAAGGTGACCGACCGCCCCAAAAAACAGGGTAATCTCTCTGTATCCTTTGGCGACCCCAACTATGAAACAGAAGACGTACTGAAAGTTCGTGGTATTACAAAGAGTTTTGATGGCAGAAAAATATTACAAGATGTAACATTTAATATTCGAAATGGAGAGCGTGTTGCAATTCTCGGTGACAATGGTGCTGGAAAAACGACCCTTCTGCGCATTCTTTTGGGTGAGGAAGCCGCAGACAGTGGCGTGATCAAAAAGGGACAGGGCTTACGCCCTGCCTATCTTCCGCAGCAGGTGCATTTTGCAAACGAGGGGCGTAATCTCATCGACACACTAATCTATGATAAAAATGTGACCATGCAGACTGCGCGCAATCGCTTGGGCGCTTTCCGCTTTTCTGGTGAGGATCAGCTCAAAACCGTGCGTATGCTTTCCGGCGGTGAAAAAAGCCGTTTGAGACTTTGTGAACTGATGTATGACCCGCTCAATATGCTGATATTGGACGAGCCAACTAACCATTTAGATCTTATGAGCCGTGAATGGATCGAAGAAGCTGTCGAGGCGTTTACCGGAACACTGCTGTTTGTCAGCCATGACCGCTACTTTGTTTCTCGCTTTGCGACTCGTATCATCTATCTGGAAAATGGTACCTATACAGATTTTGTGGGTGATTATGAAGCGTTTCTGAACTATCGTGAGCGGCAAAAATTAGCAAGCGTTGTCCCCAAGGCGGAAAACACACCCGCTCGAGCAAAATCAGAAAAAGCAAAGCCCAAGGGCGGTACTAAAAATATTGCCAAAAAAGTTGCGGTTTTAGAGCGTGAAATTGCCCAGCTGGAGGAACGCATCACGACACTGGATACGGAAATGGCTGCCTGCGGCGCAGATGCCGGACGGCTCATGGAACTTATGCACACACGCGAACAAACAGAAGCCGATTTAATAGATAAAATGGCACAGTGGGAGACACTGGCAGAACAAATCGAATGATGTGCTTTTTATAAAGCGCGCATACTTTCTGTCGTTCCCTCAAGAGGACTTATTATGTTTGCAAAATGGAAATTTTGGATGATTTTGGCGTTTATATTTTTCATTCCGGGGATATTCTTTTTACCCTTTTCCCCTGTTCGCTTTGGCGGACTCTTTCTAGGCGCCTTGGGTTTCTGCTGTTTGATGGAAGCTTTTTTTGTCTCAAAAGAAAGCATATATCCCACTGCACATAAGATTGCACAAGCGGGACGTATCCTGTTTACTCTATTCTGTGTGTCTTTTGTTGGTATTCAAGCCTTGATTATCGCAGGACAAACCTCTGACCCTGAAGCAGAGGACGCACAATATGTACTTGTACTTGGCGCACATATCTTACAGACTCGTCCCTCCGATGCACTGATCGAACGCTGCAAAGCTGCCGCAGACTATTTGAACGAATACCCAAATGCAACTGCAATCCTATGCGGCGGACAAGGCACCAATGAGCCTATGCCGGAATCCCATATGATGCGGAAATATATGATCGAGACCTTAAATGTAGCTCCCGATCGTTTGCTTGTGGAAGACACTTCGCGCAATACCATTCAAAATATACGAAACGCAAAAAAACTTTATAATCTTCAGGATTATCGCTGCGCTGTTCTCTCCAGTGATTTTCACCTTGCACGCGCAAGACGGCTCATGGAACAGGCTGGGCTGGAACCTTATGGTATCTCCGCACCTTTGCCCGATGTACCGCTGATCGAAGCAGCTTCCCATATGCGGGAATACTGTTCTACACTGGGACTTTTGTTAACAGGCAGATATTTTTGATATAGAATGAGGTAAACTATGCTTGATAAATTGAGTGCATTGATTGCTCGCTTTGATGAGGTAGAAGCGCGTCTATCCGCGCCCGACCTCTATGATGATCCGGCGGCGGCTGCAAAGCTGCTCAAGGAGCAGCGCCGGCTTGCGCCAATCGTTGAGGTCATACGCGCACGTGAGCAGGCGCTCCAGACCATCGCCGATGCGCAGGAGCTCATGCGTGAAGATCCCGAAATGCGTGACTTTGCGCAAGAAGAAATGAATGACGCACAGTCACGTGCAGAACAACTCGAACAGGAGCTCAAAATCCTGCTGCTTCCCCGCGATCCCAATGATGATAAAAATATCATCGTAGAAATTCGCGGTGGTGCAGGCGGAGAGGAATCCGCACTCTTTGCACACTCCCTGCATCGTATGTATACAATGTATGCAGAAAAACGCGGCTGGACAACCGAGCTCCTGTCCATCAATGAAACCGAACTTGGCGGCTGCAAGGAAGTTGTCTTTCAAATTGCAGGCGATGGCGCATATTCCCGTCTGAAATTTGAATCGGGTGTGCATCGTGTGCAGCGTGTCCCCGAAACCGAAAGCCAAGGTCGTATCCACACCTCAACCGTTACGGTCGCTGTTTTACCCGAAGCGGAGGAGGTAGACTTCGAAATCAACCCAGCCGATTTGAAAATTGATACCTTCCGCGCCTCCGGCGCAGGTGGACAGCACATCAATAAAACCGAATCTGCCATTCGTATTACCCATCTGCCCACTGGAACAGTCGTAGAATGTCAGGACGAGCGCAGCCAGCACAAAAACCGTGATAAGGCCATGCGCGTTCTTCGCACACGCCTTTACGAGGCAGAGTGCGAAAAGCAAAACGCCGCAATCGCCGCCGAACGGCGCGCGCAGGTGGGAACCGGCGACCGATCCGAGCGGATTCGCACCTATAACTTCCCTGAAAATCGTGTATCTGACCACCGAATCAAGCTGACAATCTATAAACTTTCTCAATTTTTAGATGGAGATATGGATGAGATACTCGATGCACTCATCACCGCAGATACTGCACAAAAACTTCAGGCGCAAAACGATACCATTTGATTGCATTTTGTATTATTTTATTTTTTCATAACAGGAAGTGTATCCTATGAAAACTTTGCTTCTGCATCCAGAGGCTGATGGTGCGATTGCACAGGCTGGCGCATTGCTGGCTTCTGGTCAAGTTGTGGGTATACCCACTGAAACCGTGTATGGATTGGGTGCAAATGCACTTGATGGTACAGCGGTACAAAAAATCTTTTCTGCCAAGGGGCGCCCATCGGACAACCCGCTCATCGTCCACATTGCAGACCTTGACCAGATTTATTCTTTGACCACAGAGGTGCCTGATGCCGCCATACGGCTGGCTGAGGCATATTGGCCCGGTCCTATGACCATCATTCTTCCCAAAGCAAGCTGTATTCCGAACGAAGTATCCGCCGGACTGGATACCGTAGGGATCCGATTGCCCTCTCATCCCATCGCACGGGCAGTGATCCGTGCAGCCGGAGTTCCTATTGCTGCACCCTCTGCGAATTTATCCGGCCGTCCCTCCACCACTACGGCTGCTCATGTGATGGAGGATATGAACGGAAAAATCGCGGCAATTGTAGATGGTGGTTCCTGTACGGTCGGTGTGGAATCAACTGTAATCTCCCTCTCCGGAGAAAAACCGCGTCTGCTGCGTCCGGGAGGCATTTCTCTGGAACAGCTGGAAACAGTCCTTGGCACTGTCGAGGTTGATCGTGCAATTGTCCAACAAATTGGAGAAGATGTCTGCGTATCTGCGCCCGGTATGAAGTACCGACATTATGCGCCACACGCACCAGTAACTGTTGTATGTGGTGACCCAGAACACGGCGCTGACTATATTGCGGCACACCTGACTGATACCTGTGGTATTATCTGCTTTGATGAATTTGCCCCGCGTTTTTCCTCCCACATCGTGCAGACCATTGGACGATCTGATGACTATGCTGCACAGGCACATGCAATCTTTGATGCCCTACGCACCTTTGATCACACAGAGGTTTCCTCCATTTGGGCACAATGCCCAGATGACAGCGGGATCGGTCTTGCAGTTGCCAACCGGCTCAAAAAAGCAGCTGGCTTCCATGTGATTGAGGTATAATATGAAAATTTATGGACTCACTGGCAGCTCCGGTGCCGGAAAAAGTACCGCAGCTGCATACTTTCTGCCCTATCACTTCGGCAGTGTCGATGCAGATGCAGTCTATCGGAGAATTTGTGTGCCCGGCAGTGCCCTGCTCGGTGAATTGCAGGCAGCATTTGGGGATATCCTGAATGCAGATGGTTCTCTCAATCGTCCCGCCCTTGCCAGCATTGTATTTTCTGATGCAGACAAGCTCAAAACACTGAACACCATCACCCGTTCCCATATCTGGACAGAAAGCCAAAACGAATTTGACCGGCTGGAACAGCACGGCATCACACAGGCTTTGTTTGATGCCCCCACCCTATTTCAGGTTGGTCTGAACATTCATTGTCATGCTGTGATTGGTGTCATTGCGCCAAGAGAGGTACGCATTACACGAATCATGATGCGAGACGGGCTGACTGCGCAAGCAGCGGCTGCACGAATCGATGCACAGCCTGACAGTGATTTTTACCGCAAGCATTGTGACTTCATCTTAGAAAATCATGGTGACAATCAAGCACTTGCAGCACAAGTTCACGCACTGTGCCAAACGTTACAAGTATAAGAAAAGGAGCATATTTTATGGAACTGTTTTATGATAAAAAAACCGGCTGGGACAAGCTGGACACCCAGTCCTGTATGGACTATGCAGAAGGCTACAAAAGTTTTCTCGACGCAGGCAAAACCGAGCGTGATGCGGTATACTATCTGACAGAAAAAGCCGAAGCAAATGGCTACAAAGCATGGACACGTGATATGCCTGTAAAGCCCGGCGATAAGCTATACCAAATCAACCGTGATAAGAGCATTATCCTGACCCATATCGGCAAGGTTCCCCTTTCAGAGGGCTTCCATTTGACCGCTGCACATCTCGATGCCCCACGTATTGACATTCGCACCGTACCACTCTATGAAAAGGACGGAATGGCATACTTCAAGACACATTACTATGGCGGTATCAAAAAGTATCAATGGCTTGCCATCCCGCTCGAACTGCGCGGTGTCGTTTGTGTCTGTCAGAACGGAAAAATCACACGAGTTCCGGTTCATGTAGGCAACAAGCCCAATGACCCAAAATTTGTCATCACAGATCTTCTGCCACATCTGGCAAGTGAGCAAATGACCAAGAAGGTAACCGAGGTAATCAAGGCAGAAAACATGAATGTACTGCTTGGCTCCATTCCAAGCGAACACGCAGAAAAAGATGACAAGGACAAGGTAAAACGTGCTATTCTGGAATATCTCCACGCAAACTATGAAAATATGACCGAAGCAGACTTCCTGTCTGCGGAGCTGTCCTGTGTTCCGGCATTCAATGCTTGTGATATCGGCTTTGACCGTTCCCTTGTGGGAGCCTATGGTCACGATGACCGTGTTTGTTCCTATCCGGCTGCGACTGCACTCTTTGATTTGCCTGAAACGCCAGAGCATACTGCCATGTGCCTGTTGGTAGATAAGGAGGAAATCGGTTCTGATGGTGTAACTGGTATGCAAAGTCACCACTTTGATACCTTCGTTTCCGACCTATGCCGTGCACAAGGCGTTCTGCCCGAGGAATGTATGGAACATGCAATCTGCCTGTCCGCAGACGTCTGCAACGCATTTGATCCCAACTTTCCAGAGGTTTCCGAAGGACGCAACGATGCCCGCATTGGCTGTGGTCTTGCAATCATCAAGTATACCGGTGCACGCGGCAAGAGCGGCACTTCAGATGCCTCTGCCGAGTTAATGGCGCGCGTTCGCTGCATCTTGGACGGTGCCGGCATTACATGGCAGACCGGACAGCTGGGTCGTGTAGATCAAGGCGGCGGCGGCACTGTTGCGATGTATCTTGCAAACCGTAATATTGACACCGTAGATGCAGGCGTGCCGGTACTTTCTATGCACTCCCCCTTTGAAACCATCTCCAAGCATGACTTGTATATGACCTATCTGGGCTTCGGCGCATTCTATCAGGCATAACCGACCAATAGAAAGAGAGGATTGGAAATGTTTTCGTTTCTCAAGAAATCTGCTGTCTCCAAATCAGAAGCGGCCTATGAGTCTGACTTTGGTATGCTTTGTACGGAAAAACAAAAAAAGCTTGTGGACTGTACCCACAAGCTTGATGTTATTCTCGAAAAAAAGAATTTGCATCAGACGACTGCACGTGTCGTATTTGTGCTAGATCACTCAGGTTCTATGCGCCCGCTTTATCAAGACGGTACGGTTCAAAACACCTTAGAGCGTATCTTTCCGGTTGCACTGCGCTTTGATGACAATGGAGAAATGCAGTTTTATCTGTTTGACACGGTCTATCAAGAGCTTGATCCCGTATCACTCGAAAATCTGGAGGGTTATACTGAAAATATCATCATGAAAAAAATGGGGAAATATGGGCAGACACGTTATGCACCTGCAATGAACACCATATTGCACCGCTATGCAGAAAAAGAGCCCTCCAACATCCCAACCTTTGTCATATTCATTACAGATGGTGATAACAGTGACAAGTCTGCGGCAAAACAGGCTTTAATCGCTGCTTCCAAACACAATATCTTCTGGAAGTTTATTGGAATTGGAAAAGAAAGCTTTCCGTTCCTTGAAAAGCTGGATGACTTGGGCGGTCGCTATGTAGACAATGCAAACTATATTTCCATACCAGACCTCAATGCTATGAAAAATGAAGCACTCTATGAACGCCTGATGGAAGAATACGATGACTGGAGAAAAGCTGCAAAGCGTGCAGGAATCCCTATCCAATAAAAATTCTGAGATGAAGGATAAGCACGTATAGGAAAACATATACAAATTTTTTCAGAGAGATTTGTAGCATCTTCCAGATAGATTGATAACCAGTATCAATTTATTTGAGGTGCGCAAAAGAAAACGAAAAGAATCAATTTTTTACCATTGTAACCAAGAGATACTGGTGTTATTCTGATTACAGAAATAAGAATTCCAAGCGAATTCACTCGAAAGGGGTACACCTGCTATGGCAAGTATTTCAATGCGTCACCTAAAGAAAATCTATCCCGGAAATATCGAAGTTGTTCCAGATTTGAATTTAGAAATTCAGGATAAAGAGTTCATCATTCTGGTCGGCCCCTCTGGCTGTGGCAAGTCCACGACACTGCGTATGATTGCAGGTCTGGAGGAAATTTCCGGAGGCGAAATGTACATTGGTGATCGTTTGATCAACGATGTGCCGCCCAAGGACCGTGACATTGCAATGGTATTCCAAAACTATGCCCTCTATCCACATATGACCGTATATAAAAATATGGCATTTGGTCTGCAACTCCGCAAAGTTCCAAAGGATGAAATCGACCGTAAGGTACATGAAGCTGCAAAGGTTTTGGATATTGAGCACTTACTCAACCGTAAGCCAAAGGCACTGTCTGGCGGTCAGCGACAGCGTGTTGCACTCGGACGCGCAATGGTGCGTGATCCTGCTGTTTTCCTGTTGGACGAGCCTCTTTCCAACCTCGATGCAAAACTGCGTACCCAGATGCGTACTGAAATCACCAAACTGCACAAGCGTCTTGGCACAACCTTTGTTTATGTTACTCATGATCAGACAGAGGCAATGACAATGGGTGACCGCATCGTTGTTATGAAGGACGGTATCATTCAGCAGGTAGATACTCCACAAAACCTTTATAATGATCCTTGCAATATGTTTGTGGCAGGCTTTATTGGCTCTCCGCAGATGAACTTTATTGATGCGGTTATCTCCGCACATGGTGACCAGTACCATATCGACTTCTCAGGCTACTCCATTCCCATTCCACAGGGTAAGGGCGGTGCAGATACCTTTGGCGCGTATGTTGGAAAACCAGTTGTTCTGGGTCTGCGTGCTGAGGACTTCCATACAGAGGATATCTTCCTGAGCAATGCTCCGGAAAGCCTCATCGATGTTGATATTGAAATTGCCGAACTGATGGGCGCAGAGGTATTCCTCTATACCCTATGTCAGGGCAATAAAATCGTTGTCAAGGCTCCCTCACGTGTACAGGCAAGAGGCGGAGAGAAAATGCAGCTTGCATTGGACATGAACAAAATACACATATTCGACAAGGAAACAGAGCGTGCAATTTGTAATTAAATAATAAGGTTATCAAAAGACTTCGCTCCTCGATAACAGTACCCTAAACTTTACCAATGCAGAAACCCCATTTGTCAGACGGTCAGCATCGCTGCGCCCCTGACAGATGGGGTGATTTTTATACAAAAATGTGATCCTGATGGTGGAAAAAAGAATTCACACAAAAAGCTTGCCGCCTGTTCTCACAGACAGCAAGCCCTTTGTGAAAATTCAAAGATTGGCTGATCAAAACCTGAATACACTTAAGCAAAAAACTTCGTGATATATCCCATAATCAGAATCGCCACAATACCAATCGGAATGACAATGGTACAATATGTGCGTGCCCAAGCAGGGAATTTATAGCCATTTCCGCTGTTTGCCTCTGCCATAAAGTTATCCCAGCCCCAGCCATTCTTGAGACAGCAGAACAAAACATAGATACATGAACCAATTGGCAGGATATTATTGGAAACCAGAAAATCCTCAAAGTCCAGAATATTACTGCCCAGAAGCTGCACATCGCTCCACAGATTGAATCCCAACACCGTTGGCATAGAGAGCGCAAGCAATGCAATGGTGCCATATAAACACATCTTCTTACGTGACAAATTTGGGAACAAATCCGTAAAACAAGAAATGATATTTTCCATAACCCCAATGACCGTAGACATAGCAGCGAAAATCATGAACAGGAAGAACAGTGCACCCCAAAAACGTCCACCGGGCATCTGCTCAAACACACTTGGCAGCGTAATAAAAATCAGTGGGGGACCAGAGCCCGGGTCTACGCAAAAGGCAAAACAAGAGGGAATCACAATCAGACCCGAGCATAATGCAACAAAGGTATCCAGTGCTGCAACATGAATGGACTCACCCAGCAGAGAGTGTTCCTTACCAATGTAAGAGCCAAAAATCGCCATACCGCCCATGCCAACAGATAGTGTGAAGAATGCCTGACTCATCGCCTGATACATGACATTCCAAACGCCATTATCCACTATCTTACTGAAATCCGGAATGAGGAAATATTTGAGACCCTCTTGTGCGCCGTCCAAGGTAATTGCACGAATTGCCAGAACCGCCATCAGAATGATGAGCAACGCCATCATTTTCTTATTGACTGCCTCAACACCCTCCTTGACACCAAAGGAGCAGACAGCAAAACCCAGAATCACGGATACCGCCATTGCAATGGTCATCGTAACCGGATCTGCGGTTAAGGCATCAAAAGACGCTGTCACCTGCTGCGCAGACATATGGTCAAAGCTTCCATTTACATATTTCAGAAAATATACAAACATCCAGCCAGCAATCGTGGTGTAAAACATCATCAGAATAATATTGCCTGCAATGCCAAAGAAACTCCAAAAATGCCATTTTGTTCCTTTCGGTTCCAGTTCATGAAAAGAACGGGAAATCGAGCGGCGGGAAGCACGACCAACCGAAAATTCCATTGTCATGACAGGAATACCAAAAAAAAGTAAAAAGGCAAGATACAGTAAAATAAAGGCTGCACCACCGTATTTTCCGGTAATATATGGAAAACGCCAGACATTTCCCAGTCCAATTGCACAGCCTGCGGAAATGAGGATAAAGCCCAAGCGTGAGCCAAAGGTTTCTCGTTTTTGCATAAAACAACCCCCTTAATAAATGATAAACAATCAGAAAGTTTGAAATGCCCGTTTAATTTGCACCAAATTTCTGGATATACCCCATAATAAAGATAAAGAATACAATCGCAGGCAGGATCCACGTTACGTACACACGCAGAACTGATGGGAACTTGAGTCCATCACCGGCATCTGCCTCTGCGATAAAGTTCTTCCAACCCCAGCCATAGCGAGAGGTACAGAACAGCAGATACACCATAGAGCCAAGCGGCAGCAAGTTATTGGATACGATAAAATCCTCCAAATCCTGAATATTCCCCACGTGCGGAACCTGAAAACCACTCCACAGGTTAAAGCCCAGTACACAAGGCATAGAAATAATCAAGATCAAGACCAGATTAAAAAGAATCGTCTTTTTTCGGCTCCAGCCCCAAAGGTCCATACCAAAACATATGATATTCTCAAATACTGCAATAATGGTTGAAAAAGCTGCTGCTGCCATAAAGATAAAGAACAGCGTACCCCAAATCCGTCCGCCGGTCATCTGATTAAAGATATTGGGCAGCGTGATGAACAAGAGATTTGGACCGGAATCTGCTTGAATTCCAAATGCCGAGCAGGCAGGGAAAATAATCATACCAGACATCAGCGCAACAAAGGTATCCAGAATCGTAATCGAAATCGCTTCTCCTGTCAGAGAACGCTCACGACCGATATAGGATCCAAAAATAGCGAGCGCACCAATGCCCAGTGACAATGTAAAGAATGCCTGCCCCATCGCAGCGAAGATAGATTCAAACAGACCGCCCGGGGCTTCAAACAGCTTAGAAAAATCCGGCTTAATATAGAACGCAATGCCTTCTGCTGCTCCCTCCAAGGTCACTGCACGACCTACCAATACAAAGATGAGGAAAAGCAAGCAGAGCATCATGATTTTATTAATTTTTTCTACGCCATTGCGCAGCCCCATTGAACATACGCCGAAGCAAATCAACACTGTCACAACCATACAGATGGTCATATACATGGGACTTTGCAGCATCGTACTAAAAGATGCCGTAATATAATCACTGTCAACGCCTACAAACTCACCCTTTGCCATTTTATAGACATAGGCAATCAGCCAACCACCGACTGTGGTATAAAACGCCATCAGCAAATAATTGCCAATCATCGCGCCATAACTATATAGATGCCATTTGGTTCCCTTCGGCTCCAACTTATGGAAAGACCGCGCAGCCGAAAGCTGACTGGCACGACCAACAGAAAACTCCATAACCATAATTGGAAGACCCAGCAGCAGCAAAAACAGCAGATAAACCAAAACAAATGCTGCTCCGCCATACTGACCGGTAATATACGGGAACCGCCAGACATTACCAAGACCGATTGCACAGCCTGCGGAAATTAAAATAAATCCGAGTCTGGAACTAAATTTTTCTCGTTCTTTCATGATTTTCTTAACCCTTTCTGCGGAATAACACCGCTTGGCATTATTTTATCATAGTTTTCTGTCCCTTTCAATAGAAAAACTTGAAGTTGCTTTAACATTAGTGTGCTAAAGTGAAGAATATATTATGAAACCTGTTTCATCCGCAGCATCACAAGTGAAATTTTTTCAATCCGATTACGCAAATAAATTGCTTATGACTCTAGATTGACATCACTTTTCTCTGCTTCCACATTGTCAGCACCGTTCTCCCGTACACATATGTTGATTCTGCTCTGGGGATAACTGTGTATAACTTTGTGGATATTGTTGATAACCCTACGTTAATATTTTTGTCGAATGGATATCACGATTCGCGAATTATCACGAATCATTACCTTTTGTATAATTTTATGAAGAATATTTTTGCACACGACTTGTGGATAAGCTTGTGGATATTGTTGATAACTTAATGTTATCAATTCGATTTTTCCCCAAAAATCATGAGATTTTCGATTACCTATCGTAAACTCTTTTTTATACACAATACAGTGAACAACTGTGGATAACTCTGTGGACATTGTTGATAACTCTATGTTGACCTTTTTTATCCGCTCTTTTTTACGATTTCTAGGTATACAGAACGTAAAATAGACAACTGTTTTTTCACATAACGGACATGCTTTTTGGACATACTCAGTATAGTCCATTATATTCTACTCTCAAAAGGAGGTCTTTCTATGGAAAACACAGTACCTGAAGCCCTTCCAGAAAGCGGCGATAGCATTGCACAAACAGGCTCCATTACCACCCACACACGCTATGGCACGATTCATACGATTACCATTGTTGGACAAATCGAAGGACACATGGAGGCACCACAGCAAACAAAAACCACAAAATATGAGCATATCATTCCTCAAATTACCGCAATTGAGGAGTCTGAAGAAATTGATGGCTTGCTGATTTTACTCAATACAGTGGGCGGTGATGTGGAAGCGGGACTTGCCATTGCCGAACTAATCGCTGGAATGCAAAAACCAACGGTATCTCTTGTTCTCGGTGGCGGACATTCGATTGGTGTGCCACTTGCTGTCGCTGCAAAACGCTCTTTTATTGCACCTTCTGCCGCTATGACCATTCATCCGGTTCGAATGAGCGGTACTGTGATTGCATCCCCGCAAACCTATTCCTATTTCCAAAAAATACAGGAACGCATCGTTGGCTTTATCACAGCTCATAGTCACGTATCTGCCAAGGAATTTACGCGCATGATGATGGAAACCGCCGAACTGTCTGCCGATACTGGTACCATTGTGTCCGGCGATGAAGCCGTATCCTGTGGACTGATTGATGATGTCGGTTCCCTCTCGAACGCCTTAGATGCTTTGCATCAAATGATTGCAAAGCAAAAGCCAGTCTGTCCTTATTGCGGACAACACAAATAACTAAAAATATAGGTCATGCGTGGCGTATATCCTTAAATTTTGAAGCTTCACACTCTGTACACTCCAAAGATAAAAAATCGATTTTTTGACACGGCTGAATCGTTTCTATATTATATAAAAAGAACCTCCATGCAAAATACATGGAGGTTCTTGTATTCTCTTACTTGCTAGCCTTTGCAGCGCGGATTGCTTCAATCATCATCGGTACAACCTTGAACAGGTCACCGCAGATACCGTAATCGGCAACGTCAAAGATTGGAGCGGTGTCGCTCTTGTTGACAGCAATGATGCACTCAGAATCCTGCATACCAGCCTTGTGCTGGATTGCACCG
>JAGZIY010000013.1 GCA_018365995.1 Butyricicoccus pullicaecorum
ATTCTCTGCGTCTACTACCGTTGCTGTTGCTGTGACTACTTCGCACTTCTCTCCCTTGTCATACGTCGTCTTGTACGTTACCTCGAGAATGTCGCCTTCCTTCACGTCTTCCGGAGCTACAAACTTAACCTTGTAGTCCTTCTCATCGTTCAGGTCGTCGAGCTTCCAGGTCTGAGTCTCAGCGCCGGTCTGAGTCTCCTCATCGCCGTCCTTTGTGCTGGACTTCATGGAAGTAACAGTCAGACGCTTGGAGTTTGCAGACTCTACCTTGAAGTAGTTAGCCTCGTCAACAACGATCCAGTCGATGTTGCCATCGGAATCCCAGTCCATCAGCTTGTACTGAGCACCATCACGGATGTTCAGAGCTGTCTCTACGTCCTTATCCTTAGCCACTTCCTGACCGTTGTACTTTGTGCTGGACAGGTAAGTAGTCAGAGTGGTCTCAGTGGTGTTCTTTGCAACAACCTTCTTTGCATTGTCTGCTACGGAGTCCAGATCCAGAGTGCTCTCGCCCAACTCGATTGCGCCGTTGTCAGACTTGGAGTCAGCCTTAGATGCATCGTAGTCATACTTGGTCTGACCCTTTACGGTCTTGATTGCCTTGATGTTCCACTCGTCGGAGTAAACGAACTTGCCTTCGCCCTTCTCCCAAGTCGGTGTGCCGTGCTTGCCTTCGCCCCACAGCTCTACCTGATAGCCCTTGAGTGCATCAGCGTCGCCCTCGTACTTGAAGGAGTACGGAACATACTTTGTGCCGTTAACAGCCTTTACGTCGGACTCGTAGATATCAGTGGTATCGTCGTCGATTGGGTAAGCCAGCAGGCGGCCTTCCTCTTCCTTGTCAGCGCCAACGATAACCCATGTATGGGACTTGCAGTTTGTCAGAGTAACTTCGTCGTCATCCTTGCCGCTGAAGGTACCCAGTGCTGCACGGTCCAGACCCCAAACAGACTCAGCCAGAGTCGGGTACTTCTCAACAGAAGTGCCATGGGTGGTGTTGATCATCTTTGCACCCTTTGCATAGTCAACAAACAGTGCGTTGTAGATAACCTGAGCGTCCTCACCGCGCAGAGCGTCGGTGTTTGCCATCATTTCAGTGTCCTGACGCAGACCGATTGCATTTGCAACAGTCATGTAGGAGAACGGATAACCCTGCTTTACGTCCGGAGTCTCATAGCCCAGTGCACGAACCATCATGGTCAGGAATTCCTGGTCATTGATTGCACGGTTCGGCTCGAACTTGCCGTTACCAACACCAACAGTAATGCCGTTTGCAACACAGTAGCCGATAGCGGAATCCTGCCAAGAGCCCTTTACAACGTCAGTAAAGTTCTGTGCGCCGCCGAAGTTGGATACGTTCGGGTCGCCAGTCAGCAGACGAGCGATCAGAGCACAAGCCTCTGCACGAGTGATTGTTTCTTCTGGGTGATACTTGCCGTCGGTCTTACCCTGGATAATGCCAAGGTCGGACAGCATGGTAATAGCCTCAGAGAACTCGGAGCCCGGCTGGACATCCTCGTAAACCTTTGCGCTTGCGAACATGGTGAATGTGCAAGCGAAAGCCAGTACCATAGCAAGAACCTTCTTCAGATTCTTCATAGGAATATTTCCTCCTTTTATTTTCGCGGGGGATCCCCCACCTTGTGTATGGATTTATCATAACAGCCATGAAATACAAAGTCAATGTGACCCATAGACACGTAACATAAGTGTAATATTACACCCGCTTTTCATGACAACAAAGAGTAAAAATACGCCCTGTGATTACACAGGGCGTACAAAATGCACAAATTTATATTATTTTTTGACAATTGACAGCAATATTTTGGCAAACTCAGCGCGTGTAAACGCATCTGCGGGACGCAAGCCATCTTCATCTCCCTGCAACAAATGCGCACGTACACAAATCGCAGCCGCGCGGCGGCGATTTTCGGGGATTTGCTCAAAATCGGGGAAGCGGCTCAGATGCTGCACAACCTCCTGTGTATCCATATCCCCACCGTCCCGTTTTTGATAGGCGAGCACATTGGCAAACAGCTGCATCGCATCTGCACGTGTCATAACGGCTTCGGGGTCGAACCAATAGGTATCAAACCCCTCAAGCAGTCCCGCCTCATAGATGGCGCCGACCTCTCCGGCGTACCATTTGCTCTCATCGATTGCTGGCATCGTACCTTCGGGCAGTTCCAGCCCGCGCGCAATTGCAGCAGCCGCCTCACAGGTACGAATAAAGACATCCGGACGGAAACCGCGTTCATCTCCGGTCATCAAGCCACGCCTTGCAACCTCTGCCACATAGGGAAATGCCCAGTGCTTATACGGTACATCGGCATAAACGACGCCGGCAAATCCCGTCAGCGCACGGTAACACGCCCCGTCAAAGTTGATTGCCTCCGCCATCTGGTCAAAGGTCAGGTGCAGGCTTTCCGCATAGGGCTGCGCGGTACCGGCTGTTGTATGAGAACGGAAAAATGTCACACCGTCCTGATCCATACGCGGCGAGCCATAAAACGGAATGGTCTGCGGGAGAAGCTTTGCCGTGACCTCAAGCATCTTGTCATTGAACAGGTCATGTTCTGCCGTATACCGCGTTCCTGTCACAAGGTCAACACCAATCGAGCTGTTCCAGCCGGCAACCGCCTGTCCGGCATCGCTTATGCCGCTTGCCCACACCACCAATACCTGATTTTCAACCGAAAATCCATAGGTTGCACGAAGTGCCGTGCGACTTGTCTCCCCGCTCGGCCCTGCGGTGAAAAATTCACGCAGTGTATTATTGATGCGTGTCTGCACGTCCTTATCCTTCATGCCGGACAGCATAGGATATTCAATGTACCAGCCGTATTCTGTACCGTCCTCATTCATGCCCAGATACTTTTCATAAACCTCGGTTGTAACCTTGATGCCACCCTCCAACTCATATTCGCGGACATTTTCATACAGCACCCGTCCATTATATATATTGATATACTGCGTTTTTCCGTCCCGCTGCACACAGGCAACCGTAGATGCCACGATTTGCGGATTTTCAATACCGGATACCCTTTTCTTCAGGGTGCCGGACGCATTGAAAAAGATGATATCCCCCTCCATCGTGCCATGCCACGAAATGCCGTATCGGAAGCTTTCAAAACCGCCTGCATAGGTCTCCGTGCGGTAGACAACATTTCCGTCCTCATTGATAACGGACGCACCCGTATCAATACCGCGCACCACATACAGCCCATTTCCTAGGTAGTTCATATAAGGATAGGTCGGCGCGAGCACCTCTGTTCCTGATGTATCCATCAGTCCCCAGTTGGTTCCCACCCGTATCATGGCACGAGAGCCCGTAAAGGGCTTGATTTCCTCATAGGAATAGCTTGCCAGAAAACGTTTTTCTTTCACCGAATACAGCGCATACTGTTGTGCACGATTGCGCAGAATGATTACACCATCTCCATAGATTTCCAAAGCCGCCAAATCTGTGCTGGGCGGCAGCGTCGCGACCTCTCTGCCGTCCGTTCCGATTAAATGGTAGTTGTTTTGCAGATCACGCACCAACGCCTGCCCGCCAGCAAACTGACCCGCTTCCAAATATACTGGCGCAATTACTGAGGCACCTTCCAAATCGACGTAGCCATAACGGGTCTGTGACCCCTCACCTGTCCGCACGCATACACGCCCGTCCATTGGGAACCCGACCGCACCAACATATTCTCCGATCCGATTACCGTTTGCCTGAAAATATACCGTTCTGTCTGCATAACGAAATGCAGCAACACCGTTTTCATACTCTACTGACTGCGGCGCACGCTGCCAACCGGTCAAATTCTTGCCATCCGCGTCAATCAGCGCTGCCTCTCCCGAATCGTTATATACTGCCGCAACACCTGAAATATCAAATGGCTCTGCTGCACTGTATGTGCAGTCAATTACAATTTTTCCATTTTCATTCATATATCCCCAGTGCTCCACGCCGTCCATGCCCGTTTTTGGCACAGCAAACAAAGAGCCTGCTGGTACTGCCGCAAGCGCTGCCGATGTACATAAGACAAAAAACGCACAGATACACACCGCCGTACGTCCCAGCCTGCGAAACATAATACACACCTCCGGTTTCGGTCAAATCTTTTCTTTTAGTATACCCTGCCCCCCCGCCTTCATACAAGACGAACTGGAAAGATGAAACAAAACTGTAAAGTGATTTCCAGTCAAATTTTCCAGTTTTATCCACCTCTCTTACAGTTTTGCAATGGAAAAGCCACTTTGCAGTCTGCCCGAATATATAAAGGAAGCGTCCCGCTCGTGCAGGACGCCCACAGATTACAGACAAAGTACCCCGCGCCCATGGCGCGTATAAAATAAGAAGTCTCGACATGCGCGTGACTTTTTACACAGCAAAATGAATCTCTCATTTGTGCGCGATTTCGGTCATTCCTCGTTCGAAGCGCTTGCGCGGCGGACGAGGAATGACCGCAGTTTTTCGACGACCTCATGCATCTAAACTTTCCGCTTCCCGCAGCCATACCTCACTGACTGCATCGGAAGGCATACGCCAATCCCCGCGGGGAGACAGCGCGACCGAACCAATCTTTGGACCGTCTGGCAGACAGGAGCGCTTGAACTGCTGCTGGAAAAATCGCTTAATAAAAGTAAGCAGCCATTTTTTGATAACCGCTTTATCATAAAGCCCCTCAAAAGCGCGCACCGCAATGCGGTACACCTTGCGCGGCGGATACCCAAACCGCAGCATATAATACAGGAAAAAATCATGCAGCTCATACGGCCCAACCAGTTCTTCTGTCTTTTGGCTTATTTTTCCATCTTTTGGCGGCAAAAGTTCGGGAGAAACCGGTGTACCCAGCACATCGAGCAGGATTGTACGCAGTCCCTCCGGCGCATGCTCCGCCTCGAACGCTGTCAGATACCGTACCAATGTCTTGGGTACGGAAGCGTTAACCCCATACATGGACATATGATCGCCGTTATAAGTCGCCCAGCCCAATGCAAGTTCCGACAAATCGCCAGTTCCAATGACAAGCCCATCAAGCTGATTTGCAATATCCATCAGCAAGTAGGTGCGCTGCCGCGCCTGCGCATTTTCAAATGTGACATCCAGCTTATCTGGATCATGCCCAATGTCGGAAAAATGCTGTTCCACTGCTGCCTTGATATCAATGCAGCGCAGGCTGGTTCCATACGCCAGTGCAAGCTGCTCGGCATTGGATTTTGTGCGCCGTGTTGTGCCAAAGCATGGCATGGTAACTGTATGGATACGGGAACGCTCCCAGCCCAATAAATCAAAAGCATGGACGGTTACAATGAGCGCCAACGTAGAGTCCAGACCGCCTGAAAGCCCAATGACTGCCGTCTTTGCGCGGGTATGGCGCAGACGTGACGCAAGCCCAGCCGCCTGTATCTGCAAGATTTCCTCACAGCGCTCTGCAAGTTCTGCCTTGTCTGACGGGACAAATGGCAGCTGCACAAAGCTGCGTGTCAGGCTTACCTCGTACAATGGCAGATCGAACCAAATATCCGTCATCTGACTTTGTGTCTGCCCAAAGGTATTCATGCGGCGGCGCTCATAGGACAAGCGCCCCAAATCCAGTTCGCTGCAAATCAGTCCGGTGGTAAAGCGTTCTGATTCGCACAGCACCGTACCATTTTCACAAATGAGATTATGACCGGCAAACACAAGATCCTGTGTGGACTCTCCCATGCCTGCATCTGCATACAGATAGCCGCATGCCAAGCGTCCGGACTGTCCGGCTACGATCCGGCGGCGATAGGCTGCCTTGCCCACAAGTTCGGATGACGCCGACAGATTGACGATCACCGTTGCGCCCGCCTGTGCCAAGCGAACAGAGGGCGGCTGTGGAACCCATAAATCTTCACAGATTTCACAGCCCAATACCAACTCCGGCATCGTGCGGCAGCGAAATAGCAAATCTGTGCCCATTGGAACTTCCTGATGGCACAGCTGTATCATGCGCGTTTTCATGCCTGCACCAGAGGCAAAGTGGCGCATCTCATAAAACTCGCTATAATTCGGAACATTTTGCTTGGGTATCACACCAAGGATCTTTCCCTTATAACAGATGACTGCACAATTATATAGGGCATTGTCCAGCCGCACCGGCAAACCTACCGCAAACACCAATGCAAACCGTGCACTGCACTGTAAAATACGTGCAAGCCCTTCTTCTGCGGCATCCAGAAGCGCTTCCTGCAAGAATAGATCCCCACAGGTATATCCCGTCAGTACAAGCTCCGGAAATACACATAGAGAAATCCCCTGTTCGGCCGCAGCCGCAATCAGTTCTTCCACACGGGCTGTATTATAGGCACAGTCTGCAACCCGAATCCGCGGCGTCGCAGCGGCAACCTTCAAAAATCCTTCTTTCATAATTCGTCAGTTCCTCCATTCCGGAAATACTTGTGATTTATTTGTGTTTGACACTCCCTGTGCCGAAAGGCAAGGAGATTCTCGGTTCTGTGATGATTGCCTGCGTCTACGAGGTCTTACAGGGTCTCCCCGAGCGTATGGGTTCGGACGTGTCCCGCCCTACCGTGTATTAGGATTATGCCAGTCCTTCGTTCCAGATATTTTTAGCAATGTTGTGGTCACGGTCAAGCAAGATGGAAAAATCTATGCCCGCACTGACAGGTCTTTGTTCCATCCCACTGCGTACCGCAGCAGGAGCAAAGCTGACCAGAGGGATAGAAACAGTGGATTTTAACCAAATTTCTATAAAAATATTACTACAAAACGAGGTATATAACAAGGGGGTACGCCGCTTATCCACAGGGCTAAAACAAGGGGCTTGCGCGGCGATTTTCTGGTCACTGCGTGGTATCATCCTCCAACAGACGTGCAAGTGCCTGTGTCAGGGCTTCCCTTGAGGTTGCTGTTTTATGCTGCTGAAAACACTTGACCTGACGAAAAATCGTCTCTGTATCAATAGCCTGCATGAGAGCAGCGGCACTCTCTTTGAGTCCTGTCAGTTCACTTTCAGTTAGCCGACCCAACATCTGCTCCAGATTGTGGTTGAGCGTCTGATATTGTTTGGTCAGTTCCCCAAGTTCCTGTCTTGCGGCTTCACTCATGGTGATGCGCGGCTGCTCCTGCTTTTTCTCCGGCACACGCTTTGCCGGCGTACTGTCCACTCCAAAAAAGTCTGCAATACGCTTTTTTGTTGCAGCAGATACCGAAATAACCCCATTTTCCCATTGTGAAATCAGGCTGCGGGAAACTCCCGTTTTCTGGCTCAGCTGTTGTTGGGTCAATCCGGCTCGCTCACGCAGCCGCTTGAGTTCATTGCCCTCCACGCTCTGTTCCTCCTTTGTTCTGCTTTGTTCTTTTCTATCTTACCTTGTTTGACATTATTTGTCAATGTTCTGTTTTTGTTCAGTATGATTGACATTCATGTTCGGCATGTTTTAAACATATATGAACATCATATTTATTGTTTTGACATTTATTGACATTCATGTTCAAATTTCGTCAAATGTATTGTTTTTCCTATAAAAACACCAATCAGCACCATAAAACGCCTGACTTTAGACGTCATCCTCTTATTTTCGCAATGGCAGCAGAATTTCGCTTGTACCTGCCGCAATCATTTGCATGAGATGAACACACACAAATCTCATGTTCTTCCCACCCTGCTTCTTTGTTCAAATGTGTACTATGCACCGCAGAATATTTGCTGCTCTCTGGCAGATATGTATTGCTTATCAGTTTTCTTTGCCAATCCGGTCGCTTAGTTCCGCCCTCATAAAACAGGGAACACTCAGCATTTCCGAAACGCCATGTGCCTGCTGATGCCTGTACTGTGTCTCCGTTCTTCCTCAGCTTAATTCCATACTGCTGTGTTTCAAGGCTTACTTACTCGCAATTGGTATAGGTTGCAGCGCTGTCCAGTATTGGCTCAGCCCTTCCCGTGAAACGAAACCCTCTGATATCCCAGCACCCACAGAATCTCCACGAGAGCCATGCTCCATCATTCGGACTGTGTCAGACTCAAAGTCACATACTTCATTTGCAGAAATTGCAGGTGCTTCGTCCCACATGAAAGCTATACCCAAACACCTTCAAAGTTCTATGATACTTTTCTTTTTTGCAATTTTATAAAAATATTCTTGCATTTATACATGTATATTACGGATAAATATTCTTTTCTCCTACATTCTCATTTCTTCCCTATTATTCGCTCCTCCTGATTCTTCTATCCTTGCTCATATCTGCCATCCTCACTTTTCCAAAAAATTCTATTTTTATCGAATCTATATATTTTAGAAAGATCTTGTTGACCAGTGGTATTTGCACTTCTTTTCTTCTTTCTGCTATTTTTCTATGAAATTTGCATATTTTCTTTTATATAAACGATTATTTAGAATTTTTCATTTCTAATTTGTGCAGTCACATACAGGATTTATTTGTATAAAAAAAACTATAATAAACCACTATTCTTCTCTTATAGGATACCTGTTTACCGCTTCTTATTTTTCTCATCTTTCGTCTTACATTTTCTCTTTTCAATTTTTCTCATCAAAAATCTTCTGAATATTTATGCTTTATTTTTTTACAAGATGAAATATATTTACTTAAAATATTGCATAATCGTATTTTTTCATATAAGTTTCTGTTTTTGAAACTTTTTACCAGCTTTCATTTTTTCACACTGATAGTATTCCAAATTTCTAATAATGTATTCTTTTTGAATATTCATATTTCGAACTTTTTCATGTTTTAAATTGCATTTTTTGCGAATATAGTCGTGAAATGTCGAAAATACACGAATATTTGTTGCAAGTTTTTGTAGACAATACCAAAAAAATAACGTATTATATTGGTATTCTAATAAACCAAGGAAGTTCTGCAAAAAGCCGGTCAGATGCACAAATGATGTCAGTGAATTTTACCCCACAGCTCCAGTTTCTTAGAAATCTTTTTCGCCCTTAAAAAAAGAGGCAGTTCCATATCAGAACTGCCCTGCATAAAATATCAAGAACATAAAAAAGGAGTGTTTTGAGTATGTGTGGTATTGCTGGAAGTATTGATTTTTCTCCCAATGCGTGTACGCCAGATGAATTGTCTGCCCACATGGCACAATGTCTGACCCCCGCAAATTCAAATCCAGCTGGTATTTATGAAGATCAGCTGATACGTCTAATACAGCAACATGAGATTGCTGCATCCGAGGACATACGTCCCCTGCAAAGTTCAGATGGAAATATAATATTGATTTATAACGGAGAGTTATATAACACCCAAGAACTGCGCCAACAGCTTTGCATGCTCGGATATACAGGATCTTCCGATGCAGAAATAATCCTGAACGCGTATCTGGCATGGGGAACGGACGCCTTTGAAAAATTTAACGGTGTCTATGCCTTTGCATTATGGGATAAACAGGCTGAACGCCTTACACTATGCCGCGACCGTTTGGGTATCAAGCCCTTATTCTATACACGGCAAAATCATCTGCTTGTCTTTGGTTCCGAAATCAAAGCCATACTCTGTCATCCTGCCGTGGAACCCAAGTTAGATGAAGATGGGCTTCGCACGTTATTACTGCTTGGCCCAGCACGTCCACCATATTCCGGAGTCTTACATGGAATCTTCTCTGTATTGCCCGGTCAATATCTTACGTTTGATAAAAATGGCCTGCAGCAAACCTTCTATTGGCAGCTCACGGCAAAAGAGCACACGGATACCTTGGAGCAGACGATTGCACATACCCGCTGGCTAGTCGAAGATGCTGCCGAGCGTCAGCGCAGTACAGAACTGTGTACCTTTCTATCCGGTGGTTTAGATTCCTCTATTCTATCCATGCTCGCCTCTCGCTCTCTGAGCATGCTTGGGCAAAAGCTGCATACCTTCTCGGTTGACTATCCGGATAATGAAAAATATTTTACAAAAAGTATTTTTCAGCCAGATTATGATAATTTGTATATTCAGCAGATGACAGATGTTCTGCACACAGAACATCACAATATCCTTCTGACACAGAATGAACTGGTCAATGCTCTAATACCCGCCACAGAGGCGCGGGGCTTTCCTGGTATGGCAGATATTGATGCCTCTCTCTTACGATTCTGTCAATCGGTTCGTGCACAAGGTTTTACAGTCTGTCAATCGGGAGAGTGTGCCGACGAATTGTTCGGCGGATACCCTTGGTATCATCACGAAGAAATGCTCTTTACAGACGGGTTCCCATGGTCATGCGCTACCAATCTGCGGCAATCGCTTGTACAAGACGGAATCCTGCGTGACAGTGAGGAGTTTGTTCATGCACATTATGAGCGAACCTGTCAATCCGCGCCCAAGCTGGACACTGATAGTCCTCTGGAAGCACGTATGCGGGAAATGTTCCTGCTCAATTTGCAATGGTTTATGGCAACACTCCTCGCACGCAACGATCGCATGAGCACACATGCAGGGCTCACGGTTCGCGTTCCATTCTGCGATTACCGCATCGTTGAGTATGCTTACAATATGCCTTGGAAGTTCAAAGCACTGGAAGGACGGGAAAAAGGGATCCTCCGCAAAGCATTTGAACATGACCTTCCGAAAGAAATCGTCTGGCGCAAAAAAAGTCCCTATCCAAAAACGTGTTCACCGGAATACACGGCGCTTGTTGTAAAACTGCTGCGAGAAAAAATGCAGGATCCTACCTCGATTCTACCTGAGCTTTTTCAAAATCAGGCACTCGAAAATCTCATACAACATCCGGAACAACTCTGTACTCCGTGGTACGGACAACTTATGCGTGTACCTCAGATTTTTGCATACCTGCTCCAAATCGATTATTGGTTCCGCACCTATCATATTACCTTGATGTAAATCACAAAAAAAGAGACAGATGCAATTTTAGAGCATCTGTCTCTTTTTTGTCATTCTATTCTCACGCTGTCCTGCTCCGAATCTGCCTTTACACAGGAATGGTGCATGAATCAAAGGACCCAATCGCCTCACAGACCGGACATACATCTAATCGATTCTCAAAAACCGCACCGCAGAATACACAGCGATACCCTTGCTTATGCTGAATGGTCTCTTTCTCCACAGTTTCAGCATTTGCCCGCATCTGCTTATTCAGCTGTATCATAGCCTCCATAAATTGCTTTTCATGCGTTTTCTCAACCTGCGCCACACGTTCAAACAAAACCGCAAGGTCTTCAAACCCTTCTTCCCTTGCAACTCTGGCAAACTCTGGATACATATTCGACCATTCTTCGAACTCTCCAGTTGCTGCATTTCGCAGATTTTGCATATTTCCCTGAATGGGACCATGAAGGTTTGTATACCAAATCTTTGCATGAATAGACTCATTTCCCGCCATTCTTTCAAACAGCTCTGCAATCTCAGACTGACCTTCTTTTCGTGCTTGTTCTGCAAAGTAAGTATATTTATTACGTGCGATAGACTCACCAGCGAGTGCAGCCTTGATATTTTGCTCTGTTCTTGTACCTTTTAGATCCATCAATCGATCCTCCCTAATTGATAAGAGTTATTATCTTTATGATAATTCACATACCCTAAAATGTCAATCAGTTTTTCTGCAAACAGGGGCATATCCACCGGATATGCCCCTGCCAATTTATTCTTCTGATTTCGCCTCTTCCAACTTTGGGTTCTCCAATAGCCTCATAAATTCGTCACCTGTAATAGTTTCATAATCATAAAGATGCTTAGAGAGTGCATGCAGCTTATCTATATTTTCACTTAACAGCTGCTTCGCCTTATCATATTGCTTACGCACCATCGCCACAACCATACGATCGATTTCTGAGGCGGTCTGGTCTGCACAAGCCATGGAAGCATCTCCGCCCAGATAAGCATTGTGTACTTGTTCAAACGCAACCATACCAAATTCATCACTCATACCATAACGTGAAATCATAGCGCGTGCCAAGCGTGTTGCCTGCTCAATATCATTCGATGCACCTGTTGTGATAGAGTGAAGCGCCAGTTCTTCTGCCGCGCGTCCACCGGTCAGCGTTGCGATCTTATTTTCCAGTTCCTCACGGCTCATCAGATTGTGCTCCTCCTGCTCTACCTGCATGGTATAGCCCAGTGCACCAGAGGTTCTAGGAATAATCGTAATCTTTGTGACAGGTGCAGAATGACTTTGCAGTGCTGCTACCAGCGCATGCCCAACCTCATGATAAGATACGATCAACTTTTCCTTGTTAGACAGAATTTTGTTCTTTTTCTGATAGCCCGCAATTACAACCTCAACACTTTCTTCTAAATCAGACTGTGCAACCTGATCGCGTCCAGAGCGTACTGCCCGAAGCGCTGCCTCGTTGACCATATTGGCAAGTTCTGCACCAGATGCCCCTGCTGCCATACGTGCAATGGCGCTGAAATCCAGATTGGGCTCACACTTGACCTTTTGTGCATGCACACGCAAAATGGCTTCACGGCCAATCAAGTCAGGCAGTTCCACTGGTACACGACGATCAAAGCGTCCCGGGCGCAGCAGTGCTGGGTCAAGAGATTCCGGACGGTTGGTCGCAGCCAAAATAACAACGCCCTTACTTCCATCGAATCCATCCATTTCTGTCAGAAGCTGATTGAGTGTTTGTTCACGCTCATCGTTTCCGCCCATTCCGCCAGCACCCTCACGTTTCTTGCCAATGGTATCGATCTCATCAATAAATACAATGCAAGGTGCTTTCTCGCCTGCCTGCTTAAATAAATCTCGTACCTTTGCCGCACCCATACCAACAAACATCTCTACAAATTCAGATCCTGAAATAGAGAAGAATGGTACATTTGCCTCGCCTGCCACTGCTTTTGCAAGCAGGGTTTTACCAGTGCCCGGAGGGCCAACCAGCAAAGCACCCTTTGGAATATGTGCTCCAATATCGGTATAGCGCTGTGGATTATGCAGGAAATCCACAATCTCTGTCAATAGTTCCTTTGCTTCATCCTCTCCCTGAACATCTGCAAAATGAATACCTGTTTCTGAAGCTACATAAACCTTGGCATTGGACTTTCCAAAACTCATCATTCCGGAGCCGACCTTTTTCTGCATAGAGCGGGTCATCCACATACCAAAGCCAATAATGATAATAAACGGCAAAACTGCGGTCAAAAATGGAGAGGGTGCGGTTGGCCAAATCTTTGTAAAATCCACATTGGAGTCCAACAAACGATGAACCAAATCCGGATCATCTACCAATGCCGTAACATAGACCTGTTCCCGCTTTTGATCTTCATCTTTCACAGTAAATACAATCCGGTTATCCTTGCTTTGAATCTCAGCCTGCGCAATCTTCCCCTGTTCTGCCATTCCAACAAATTCATTATAGGTTACATTCTTGGTCTTTGGCGCAATCAGACTGGGAAGAAGCAGATTTCCTATCAGCAGCAGCGCAATCGCAATGCTGTAAAAATACAAAATGCGCTTGCGGTCGGGCTGTTTTACTTCTTTCATATTACACTTCCTCTTCTTCCGGACAAGACATGTTGTCCCTGCTAATCTTACAAAAATAACCCCTTACAAAAGACTGTCTCCCCGGCAGCTGCTGCAATCACAGATGTCTGTACTGCTTTAGGAAAGCATAAGCCCACTGCACTGTGCTATTTTTTATTTTATTATAACAGAAGATTATGTCAGGAATACGGAATTTTTTTGAACGCACTGTAAAACAGCTGTATACTTCTCTGGTGTTTCACGTGAAACATCAGAGAAAAGCGCCGAAAATCTGTTTTTCCTATATTCCCCACACACACTATATATCCCCTGCATTTCTCAGGCTGCACGCACATAGAATAAAGCATCTCTGCGATTTCATCGGCAGATTTTATTATCATATAAGGAGCTGATTATTGAATGCCAGATTCTCCAAAACCCTTCGGATCCCTTATTGTTTCTGCAACGACTGCCCTCGGAACCGTTCCACTACCAAATGCACTGGTTACGGTATACGCTCAAAATGAAGGCAATCCCGTACTCTATCGCACTGTGCGTACCGATGCTTCTGGTCTCTCTCCTGTTATGGAGCTGCCCGCACCTGCGCTGGCGGACTCTCTCAAACCAGACCAGCCGCTTCCCTACTTCAACTATTCTGTTAAAGTAGATCTTCCAAATTATCAATCCGTGGAGGTGCGTGATATTTCTATTTTCCCCGGCATTATATCCACGCTCCCCATCTCCCTATCTCCTGAAACCTCTTCGCAAGCGCCTACCCGTGTCAATATTCTTCCGCAGGAGACGCTCAATACACCTGTCGAAAAGGAGAAACACTAATGGCTCTACCCACGATCCCTGAAATGATCACTGTACATTTAGGACGTCCAGACGATCCTACTGCGCGCAACGTAACCGTCCCTTTTCCCGATTACATCAAAAATGTTGCTTCCTCTGAAATCTATCCCACATGGCCGGAAAATGCAATCCGTGCCAATATTTATGCGCAAGTATCCTTTGCACTCAACCGCATCTATACCGAATGGTATCGCTCACAGGGCTATGATTTTGATATCACAAATTCTACTGCCTTCGATCAGGCATATGTAGATGGACGTGAAATTTTCGATAATATTGCTGATATTGTAGATGAGATCTTCGACGATTATCTCACGCGCCCCGGCTCCGTAGAACCACTATTTGCACAATATTGCAACGGAACAACAGTAACCTGTGACGGTCTCAGCCAATGGGGCACAGTTCCTCTTGCAGAGGAGGGTAAAACCCCCTACGAAATTTTAACTACCTTCTATGGAGATAATTTGAACATTGTACGCAATACACCAGTAGCTCCCAATATTGGTTCCTATCCGGGGACACCACTTCAGCTTGGTGACTTTTCAGATGCTGTACGCACAATACAGCTGCGTCTCAATCGCATTTCCAATAATTACCCTGCGATTCCAAAAATTTATCCCATCAACGCCTCTTATGACCAAAGTACGGTAGAAGCTGTAAAGGCCTTTCAAAAAATTTTTAATCTAACCCCAGATGGCATTGTTGGAAAAAATACATGGTATCGTATTGCATATCTCTATGCTGCCATTACCAAGCTTGCCGAGTTGTCCAGCGAAGGACTCCGACTGGAAGATGTAACAGAAATATTCCCTGCTTACCTACGCCTTGGTGATAAGGGCGAAGCTGTTTCCACGATTCAATATTATTTGTCTGTAATTGCTGCCTTCTATCCAAATCTGATTCCCGTTACCATTGATGGGGACTTTGGGCAACAGACAGAAAATGCTGTCAAGGCATTTCAAAAGCAATATGGTCTTGCTGTTGATGGGATCGTTGGAGCCGAGACTTGGGAACGCATGAATACAGTCTACAATGACATTCAGTCCTCTCTTCCCGACTGGGCTTCCCGTGACTCTGTTCCATTGTTTCCGCGTCGATTGGTGGAAGGCATGTCCGGTGATGATGTCCGGCAAGTACAAATGTGGCTCAATACCCTGTCAACCAGCTATCCGGAAATCAACGAACTTCCTGTCACTGGTTACTTTGGCAGTCTGACAGAGGCAGATGTTTTGACTGCGCAAACACTCTTTGGAATCACACCCTCTGGAATTGTTGGCCCCCTTACTTGGGAAGCGCTCGCACAACAGTCTCAACGCTTACAGTCAAACTCGGAGGTGTCACAATGAAACAAGAACCTTTTTCCTATATTCTTCCAGAGCCACTCTATATTGGCTGTGAAAACAACGAGGTATGGCTTTTACAGGCAATGTTGGCTGCCATCTCACGTCACTATGTCAATCTTCCCCAGCCCTCCCTAAATGGTGTCTATGATGAGCCCACAGCAGAAGCTGTTAAGCGCATACAGCGTTCCTTGGGGATTACCGACACAGGAGAAACAAATCAGGAAACATGGGATCATATTATCCTGCTATTTTGCTGCTGGCGCTGATAGTGTTTCACGTGAAACACTGCTGCAAGATCAAAAAAACCGCCTGAACGTGTCCAAACGTTTAGGCGGTTTTCCTCTGTGATCTTTTATTATTATCGCTGTGCATTCAGCACTTTGACCTGATCGAACTCATCTAAAATAGCCTGTTCCGGTGCAGGGGTTATCAAACTGACCACCCAAATTACCAGACAAGCAGCTACAAAGGCGGGCATCAATTCGTAGATGTTCCACAGTCCGCCCAAAGGTCGTACCCAATACTTCCAAACAAAAACCATTACACCGCCGGTCAGCATGCCCGCGATTGCACCATAACGGTTTGTTCTGCGCCAAAACAACGCAAACATTACCACCGGTCCAAATGCAGCGCCAAAGCCAGCCCACGCAAAAGATACAATGGCAAAAACCGAGCTGTTTGGGTCACGTGCTAAGAAAATACCAATTACCGCAATCACAAGGAGCGCTGCACGCGCTGTATACATACTCTGCTTTGCATTCATCTTATGTCCCAGCACTCCCTGAATGAGGTTTTCTGACACAGAGGACGATGCTGCAAGCAGCTGAGAATCTGCTGTGGACATCGTAGACGCCAAGATACCTGCCAGAATCAATCCTGCCAATACAGCAAAGAAAATACCATTGTGGCTAAGCAAATCTGCAATACGTACAATAATAGTTTCTGAATCTGCACCAGTAAGTACCGGCAACTCTCCTGCTGCCGTCATTGCCAATCCGACGACACCAATAAATACTCCTATGATCAGAGAAATCACAACCCATACCGATGCGATGCGCCGAGAAATTCCCAATTTCTTCTCATCTTCAATCGCCATAAAGCGCAGCAAGATATGCGGCATACCAAAATATCCAAGCCCCCAGCACAGCATAGAAAATCGATTAAGCATACCATAGGCAGCTGCTGTTCCTGTCACTGGGTCATGTGTCAGGCTCATACTGAAATACCCGGGTAACGCGCGTGCATTATCCATCACGGCGTCCAATCCACCTGCGGTGTAAATGCCAAAACCCAATACTACAATCAGCGCAACAGACATAATGATTGACTGAATAAAATCTGTCGTAGAAGCCGCAAGAAAGCCGCCTGTTGCGGTATATCCCACAATAATAATGGCAGAAATCACCATTGCCCAAAAATAATCCACACCGAATAGGCTTGAAAACAGTTTTCCACAGGCAGCAAATCCCGATGCAGTATATGGTACAAAAAAGATTAGGATTACCAGAGCAGACAGACTCATGAGTACACCGCTTTTATCCCGAAAACGGTTGTGGAAAAAGTCCGGAATAGTAATAGAATTGTTTGCTACATGAGAATATAGGCGGATACGCTTTGCAACAATCAGCCAGTTTACATAAGTACCAATTGCCAAACCAATCGCTGTCCAGCCCGCATCTGCGATGCCTGTGAGATATGCAAGCCCTGGCAGTCCCATGAGCAGCCATGAACTCATATCAGATGCCTCTGCACTCATTGCCGTTACAAGCGGTCCAAGCTTTCGTCCCCCCAGATAAAAGTCATCTGTATCATTGTTCTTTTTAGAGCAGGCGATACCAATGCCTAACATTGCGAGCAAATACACGATAATCGTGACTGAAATCCCAATCTGTGCACTTGTCATGAAAAAATACCCCTTTCCCAAATTTTATCCTTCATGCCGCAAAACATAAAAAAAACTTGCGGCAGTATGCCGCATTTTATGCAGTTGGCAATGAACTTGTGTGATCTACTCAAATCACGTGTTGTTTATTATATCACGAAAAAAAATAGACTGCAATGCAGAGTAAAGTATAGACTATATTCTATACTTATTTTAATAAATATTAAAAAATCTCGATAATTTCGAGATTTTTTTTAGAACTAAATTTAGACGTTTTATGAAATTATTTTTCATATTCTTTATGGAGTGTTGACAGAAAACGCGGCATCATCTGCCTGCCATAGGCACGCAGAGAATATTCCCCGCCTGAAATACACCAATCATAGATTAGTGCACGTTCGCACAGGGCATACATCTTTACCATTTCATTGACTGTGAGTGTATCTGTAAGCTGTCCTGCCGCTTGTCCTTCCGCAATGATTTGTCTGAGCAATCGATAATAAAACCGAGAACGATCTAAAAGATGCTTTTCCCCACGTGTGACCAACTGCGAAGAATACAACCGTGCAAGCAGATCGATCGAAATACTGTCTTCAATCATTGCAAACAACTCCTGATTGAGGTAAATGAGTTTGTCAAAGCTCTCCATATCTGTATTCATTTCCGAGACCAGCGTTTCATATTTTTCATCAAAAAGATAGGAAAGTGAGCTAAGCAAGGCATCTTTCCCTTCAAAATAATGATAAAATGAGCCTTTGGAGGTTCCAGACTCTAAAATGATTTCATCAACCGTTGTATTATCGTATCCTTGGTCATAAAATAGCCGCCATGCGGCTGAGACGATCCGTCCCTTGGTATTTCTGGATTTACGCAAAATATCCTCTCCCTTTCCACAAAAAAAGGGCGCATTCGCGCCCCTCTTTTCTTACTGATGCTTTGGAACCAGAATCTCGGTACCACCCATATATGGCTGAAGTACCTTCGGAATAGTCACCGTACCATCTGCCTGCAAATGATTCTCCAGAAATGCAATTAACATACGTGGCGGTGCCACAACTGTGTTGTTTAGTGTATGTGCCAGATACAACTTTCCATCCTCACCACGTACACGAATCTTGAGTCGGCGTGCCTGTGCATCTCCCAGATTCGAGCACGAGCATACTTCAAAGTATTTCTTCTGACGCGGGCTCCAAGCCTCGATATCACAGGATTTCACCTTGAGGTCAGCCAAATCACCAGAGCAGCACTCTAGCTGACGAACAGGCACCTCCAGACTTTGGAACAACTCAACCGAGTAACGCCACATCTTTTCGTACCAGTCCATGGAGTCCTCCGGACGGCAGATGACCACCATCTCCTGCTTTTCAAACTGATGGATACGATAAACACCACGCTCCTCGATTCCATGTGCACCCTTCTCTTTGCGGAAGCATGGAGAATAGGAGGTCAGCGTTTGCGGCAGGCTTTCCTCTGGAACGATTTGATCGATAAACTTACCAATCATAGAATGCTCAGAAGTACCGATGAGATAAAGGTCCTCGCCCTCGATCTTGTACATCATTGCATCCATTTCCGCAAATGACATAACGCCTGTTACAACGTTTCCACGAATCATGAAAGGCGGAATACAATAGGTAAATCCCTTACCAATCATAAAATCGCGCGCATAGGCAATGACAGCCTCATGCAGGCGCGCAATATCTCCCATGAGATAATAGAAGCCGTTTCCCGCAACGCGACCTGCACTATCAAGATCGATGCCACCAAAACTCTCCATGATTTGTGTATGATACGGGATCTCATAGTCCGGCACTACCGGCTCGCCATAGCGGCCAGCCTCCACATTTGCACTGTCATCGGGCCCGATCGGAACAGACGGGTCAATCATCTGCGGAATGGTCATCATGATTTTAGTGACCTTTTCCTGAAGCTCAGATTCTGCACATTCCAACTCCTTGAGACGCGCAGCCTGTGCGTTTACCTGCTCCTTGACAGCTTCTGCTTCCTCCTTCTTAGATGGGTCCTTCTTTGCCTGTCCCATCAGCATACCAATATGTTTGGATAGCTTATTACGGTTAGAGCGAAGTTCATCTGCTTCTTTGATTGCCGCACGAAGTTCCGCATCCAGCGCAATGACCTCGTCTACCAGCGGCAGCTTATCATTCTGGAACTTTTTACGAATATTTTCCTTGACCAGTTCTGGATTTTCTCGAACAAATCGAATGTCTAACATGTTGGTTTACCCCTTTTATTGATGGAATCATATCTGAACCCTACCGTCATACAATAAGGTTAAAATCATTTTACTTTACCTGATTATACAGCGAAGTAAAGATTGCGGCAACCTCATCCTTGAGAAGTGCGTCCTTCCCTGTACCATTGAGTGCTTCCAAGGTATATGTCTTTACCATGGACTCAAGACGTGACTTTGCAGCCGGAAGCTTTTGCTGTGCAATCTCCTGCTGTGCCATTGTCAGTTCATAGAGCACTGTCTTTTGCTGATTCAGCCGCTCCACAGCAGCCAGCATATCTTCTACCGTCTCTGTTTGTGTTTCTTTCATCAGTGTATCCAGTGTTTTTTGTTGTTCACTCAGTACTCTTCCCTGTTCCTCCACAGAGTGCTGTAATACCTGTAACCGTGCATTTGCGCCCTCGACTGCACTTGTCTGCGTCGTCAGCTGGCTGCTCAACTCATTAAGTCTGCGGTCTGCACGTACCTGCGAGACATAGCTCAGTAAAATGAGTGCAAGTGCAACACAGAACAATCCAATGACATAAAAAACCAGAAATTTTTTAGACTCCTGGTGCTTCTCACTCGAACTATCTGTCTTTGATACGGTGTCTTTCTTATCTTCCATTCAGAAACCTCCTGCCTGTCAAATCGATAGCTTTTCAAGCGCCGTGCTTAGGCGCTCCAAATCTTCTGTCCCATAAAATTCAAGTGAAATGGTACCTGCGTTTCTGCTCTGCTCGATACGCACACGCCGCCCCAAAATACTTTCCAATTTTTGCGACAGTTCTGCGGTGTAATCCACGGCAAACGGTGCAGGCTTTGGGATTTCCGGCTCCTGTGCCAAAGACTTGGCAAACTTTTCCGCCTGACGAACGCTCATCTTCGCCATCTTTTCCAAAACCTCAGGCGTCCGCTGCGCTTCATTTTTAATGGCAAGTACAGCACGTGCATGTCCGGCAGATAGTGTGCCGAGCGCCACCATTTCCTGAGCCTGCTTGGGCAGCGCAAGCAATCGCAGAGCATTGGCAACCGCAGGGCGAGACTTTCCAACTCGTTCTGCGACCTGTTCCTGTGTCAGCCCATATTCCTCCATCAAACAGTGATAACCCTCTGCTTCTTCCACAGGGTTCAAGTCCTGCCGCTGTAAATTCTCAATGAGCGCAAGTTCCATGACCGTCTTGTCATCTGCTTCAATCACCAGAGCAGGAATTTCTGTGAGTCCTGCTGACCGTGCTGCTCGCCAACGTCTCTCTCCTGCAATAATCTGATAATACTCCCCATCCGTCTTGCGCACAGTGATTGGTGTGACCACACCATGCATGGCAATCGAACGGGTCAGTTCACGCATAGACTCCGGCTCAAACATTTTACGCGGCTGTTCCCGGTTGGGTTCAATGAGCGTCATTGGTAATGTGGACACGCCGCCGCCCGTATCATCTTCACTGAACAGGCTCTCTCCCAGCAGTGCGCCAAAGCCCTTGCCAAGGCCGCCCTTTGCTTTTGACATGGGTGTCCCTCCTTACTGATTCTTTTCCAAAAATTCCTCCGCGACCGCGATATATGCCTCCGCACCACGGCATGAACGGTCATATGCCGTAATTGGCTGACCGTGACTGGGAGCCTCTGACAAACGTACATTACGCGGCACGACCGCGGCGTAAACACGGTCACCAAAATGCTTTTTGACCTCTTCCACGACCTGTACAGCCAGATTGGTTCGTCCATCATACATAGTCAGCAAAATCCCTTCGATACGGATCTTTCGATTGAGTCCACGCTGTACCGAGCGCACGGTTGCCATCAATTGAGACAGACCTTCCAGTGCATAGTACTCTGTTTGCAAAGGCACCATAAAGGAATCTGCTGCACACAGACAATTAAGCGTCAGGATCCCCAGAGAAGGCGGGCAGTCGATAATCACGAAATCATACTCTGACTGCACTTTATCCAATACATCTTTCAGGCGATATTCGCGGCGCGGCAACGAAATCAAATCGATCTCTGCTCCAGCCAAATCCACATTAGACCCCAAAACATCTACCCATTCCGTATGTACAATTGCAGATTGTACATCTGGATCCTCTGCGATAATGAGTTCATAAATGGAATTGGACAGCTCATGCGGCTCCAACCCCACACCGGAAGTCGCATTTCCCTGTGGATCAAAATCGCACAGCAAAACCCTTTTCCCTTTTTCGGTCAGTGCACATGCCAGATTGATTGCCGTAGTTGTCTTTCCCACGCCGCCTTTCTGGTTGATGAGTGCAATGATTTTAGCCATTGGCGTTGCCCTTTCCCGGGCAGATACGATAAAATGCACCGCTCTGTCCGTCTTTGATAGTCCTCTTTATTATATCACAGTGCTGTGTATTTTCAAGCCGGAACGCACGATTTCACACAGAGTCCGTATGATTCCTGCAAGATTGTTCAAGCAGGTACAGGCGAAATACCACTCTTGTGCATACGTTTGAAATGTTTCACGTGAAACTTTTGGGAAAGCTTCGACACCAAATCACAAAAACGCGATCCCTTCCCGATTTTCAGACAACAAAAAATCCTCCGGCATCCGGAGGAATGGAACACACTATAAAGCATTATCAATGGATCTTAGTGCCGTGCGTTGGGAATTAAAATTTTTACCAAAATACCGTCCTCACGCTGCTCCTTTTCATAGCTGGTTTCCACCCCTGATTCCTTCATAAGCCCTACCGCCTTATCCACGGTATTGAGGAACAATCGTACATCTTTGATTAGGCGGCGCATCGTTCCGGCAGGTTTTTCTTGTGGGGTGCTCAGGATATGCTCAATGTACTGCTCTGTACGGCTAACATTCCATTGCTGGGCAACGATTTTGGAAATAGCCTCGCAGCGTGCTTCCTCAGTTGGCAAGCGCAAAATAGCACGCGCATGTCGTTCAGTCAAGCCACCATCACGAATCATTTGCATGGTTTCCGGAGACAGCTTGAGCAGCCGCAGCTTATTTGCCACCGCACTCTGTGTCTTTCCAACCTTATGTGCCGCTTCCTCCTGTGTCAATCCATAACGATCAATCAGCTGTCGGTATCCGGCAGCCTCCTCAAAGAAATCTAAATCGCGGCGCTGTAAATTTTCGACCAGCGCAATTGCAGAGGAATCTTCTTCTGTTGCGCTCATTACAAGGCATGGGACCTCAGACAAGCCTGCTGCACGTGCTGCGCGCAGACGGCGTTCTCCCGCAATCAATTCATACCCATCTGTTGTCCGGCGAACCGTGAGCGGATTTAGAACACCATACTGACGAATGGAATCCGCCAACTCACGAATCGCTTCCGGCTCAAAATACTTGCGTGGCTGATAGGGATTTCGGGAAATCTGTGTTGTCCGAATACGTCGAAGCTGTCTCTCGCTTCCGACAAGATGAAACATAGGTGTCATTTTAGGAAATGTCCTCCTTCTCGCGGTGATATCCTGTATTTACAGATTACCAGAAATTATCAGCTTGTAAAGAAGTTTTGACCGCACAGGGCGCATTTCCTGCTTATTTTTCAGCGGCAAAAGGTGATATCTCATATTTTCACATATTTTTCGCTACAAAATCCTAAAAAGTAATTTGAATACTTTAGGTAATAACAAGAAAAGATATTTCCCTTTGACACAAAAGAAGATTTCCCAAGGGTGCAGACTTCAAAACGCGGCACCCTTAGAACATTCTCTTTCGCGCATCATATTTCTCTGCCTTTTTTGTGTTTTCCCACCTGATTTACAGCGGCTGTGCCGAAATTTTTTGGAATCGTCTGGGATATTTCTCAGGGGTCTCCCGCACCTTCCGGATGAGCACCAACCGACTTTTCCGGTATTCCGTCATTGGCACCTCATAGTCCAGCACCCGCTCGAGTTGACCGCCCAAAAGATGGATTGCATTTTTTGCCTGTGCAATCTCTTCATCAGAGCCAACAGCCTTCATTGCAATAAAATATCCACCCACCTTTACCAGCGGCAAGGACAGTTCTGCCAAAATGTTGAGTCTCGCCACAGCGCGTGAGGTTGCAAGATCAAAGTCCTCCCGATGTCCAAACTCCTCTGCTCTTGCATGAACCGCCTGTACATTCTCCAAATGCAGTGTATCGATTACTTCCTTTAGAAAGACAATGCGCTTACCCAGAGAATCGAGCAATGTAACCTGTGCATCTGTCAGCATTGCAATCGGCATGCCCGGAAAACCTGCACCACAGCCAACATCTATAACCTGTTTTCCAGCAGCATATTGCGCCAATGGTGCACAATCCAAAAAGTGCCGTGTCACGACTTCCATCGGCTCTTTGACTGCTGTAAGATTCATGACTTTATTCTTTTCCAGCAGTAAGTCAGAGAACGCCAGCAATTTGTCCACAGCCTGTGCATCATTCATTCCCAGCATTTCCAGTCCTTGTGTCAGCAGTTCCCTTTCTATCATGCTCCACTTCCTCCCTTTTCCAAATTGAGATAAATCATCAGTGCCGTGATATCTGCAGGCGATACACCTGAAATCCGTCCTGCCTGTCCAAAATTGAGGGGTCGTATTTCTTTGAGCTTTTGTCTTGCCTCCAAACGAAGCGAAGGCACAGCATCATAGTCCAGCGTCTGCGGCAGCGTGCGCGCCTCCAGCTTGCGGAACTGTTCTACATCCTTATGTTGGCGCGCAATATATCCCTCATACTTGATTCGAATTTCTACCTGCTCTCGAACGGCTGCATCTAACTCCGGACGCTCCGGATCAAAACAATGCAGCATCTCATAGCCCAGTTCTGGACGGCGCAGCAAATCGATCAGACGGCAGCCTGCTTTGAGCGGTGCAGACCCCTGTTCTATCAAGAATTCCTGTATACGCTCATCTGGCTGGATACTAACTGTACCCAAACGATCGATCTCCTTTTGTACGCGGGCATACTTATCCTGTGTCCGTTTTAAGCGCTCCTGCGAATTCAGTCCCACAGATGCCCCAATCGGCACGAGACGCTCATCTGCATTGTCCTGACGCAAAAGCAGACGGTATTCTGACCGCGAAGTCATCATACGATAAGGCTCCTTTGTGCCACGGGTCACCAAATCGTCAATCAGGGTTCCAATGTATCCATCTGCCCTGTCTAAAATCATAGGGGATTGTCCTCTGATCTTGCGTGCCGCGTTGATACCCGCTACCAACCCCTGCGCAGCGGCCTCCTCATATCCAGACGAACCATTAAACTGACCAGCTCCATAAAGACCAGCCACCTTTCGGCTTTCCAAGGTAGGCAGCAACTCCGTTGGGTCGACACAATCATATTCAATGGCATAGGCAGGACGCATAACCTCTGCATGCTCCAGCCCCTTGACCGTATGCAGCATGGCAAGCTGTACATCTTCTGGCATCGATGAGGAAAAGCCCTGAATATAAATTTCTTCTGTATCAAGTCCCATTGGCTCCAAAAATAACTGATGCCGCGGCTTATCTGCAAACCGCACCACCTTGTCCTCAATCGATGGGCAATAGCGCGGACCTACTCCCGCAATCTCGCCGGAAAACAGCGGAGAACGCTCCAAATTTTCCTGAATCACGCGATGTGTCTGTGCATTGGTATAGGTCAGATGACAAACAGCCTGATTGGGTGGCGGATTGTCCGAATCAAAGGAAAACGGGATAATCTCCTTTTCCCCCTCCTGTACCTCCAAGCCATCATAGCAAATCGAGCGGCGATTGATACGCGGCGGGGTTCCTGTCTTAAAGCGCTGCAGCCGCAGCCCCAATTTTTTCAAACATTCTGTGAGTCTGGTTGCCGCAAACATACCATCAGGTCCACCCTCGTGGGTATATTCTCCAATGATGATCCGCCCTCCAAGAAAGGTTCCCGAGCAGACAATCGCCGCACGTACTGCATACTGTGCACCAGCAGCCGTTGTTACCGAACAGACTGCACCTGATCCATCCACCTCGATTGAAACGATCTCTGCCTGCTTGAGTGACAAATTTTCCGTTGTCTCCAAAATATGTTTCATATATGTGCGATATCGCACACGGTCTGCCTGTGCCCGCAGAGAGTGAACAGCCGGCCCCTTTCCGCGATTGAGCATCCGATACTGGATACATGCTACATCTGCGGCACGTCCCATCTCTCCGCCAAGGGCATCTACTTCACGTACCAAATGTCCCTTAGCTGTACCGCCAATCGCCGGATTGCATGGCAGGTTTCCGACTGCGTCTAAATTGATTGTAAAACACAGGGTACGCAGACCAAGGCGTGCACCAGCAAGCGCCGCTTCGATTCCTGCGTGTCCTGCACCAATGACTGCAATGTCATAAGTACCAGCAAAATACATACGGATTTCCTCCAAGCTAACTATCCACAGTTGTTGATAACTCTGTGTACAGTTGGGATAACTGTGGATAGTTTTCTTTTATTTTAAATACAATTTGTAGTTTTATAAAATATTATGTCGTTTTGTATTGAAAAATTGTGGTCTGTTCGGCAATTCATCCACAATGTACACAAGTAGGGTGTGGATAACCAGCGTTATTTCCCTACACAAAAATTTGCAAAGATATGGTCAATGATATCTTCCTGTACACGCTCTCCGGTCATATCTCCCAAGCTATCGATTGCCTGTTCCATCTCGTAGACTACGGCATCCGGTGCAAATCCTGCGAGAAGCTGTCTGCTTGCCTGCTCCAGATTCTGCACCGTCCGGCTCAGGATATCTGCCTGCCGCACATTGGTAATCAATCCGCCATCCTGTGGCAAATCGTGAATCCCTGTGAGTTCGAGCAGAGTTTTCGTCAGCGTATCCAACCCCTCACGCTGCTTTGCAGAGAGCATAACAACGGCAGAAAACTGATGAGACAACATGGTGATATCCATCTGTGTACTAAGATCGACCTTGTTCACTACTGCGACAGCGCGTTTGGCATCTTTCACTTGTTCTATGACGATTGCGTCCTCTGCGCCAAGGGGCTGAGTGCCATCAAAGACCGCCAGCACAACGCCATCTTCCTTTGCCATTGTAACGGCATCTTTTGCACGCCCGACCCCAATCTGCTCAACAGGATCATTAGTTTCCCGTAGTCCCGCAGTATCCTGCAAACGCAGAATCAGACCGTCAAGGCGCAGCGTTTCTTCTACTGTATCGCGCGTTGTCCCCGCAATATCAGTTACGATGGCACGGTCATATCCTAAAAGTGCATTGAGCAGTGTAGACTTTCCGGCATTTGGTCTGCCAACAATCACACAGGGCAATCCTTCCCGCAGCGCACGCCCGCGTTGATAGCTGTCACAAAGCATCTGCAATCGTTTGCGCATTTGTTCCAAGGTGTCATGGATTGCAGACAAAGGCAGATCTTCGATTTCCTCGTCTGGATAATCAATGACTGCAAGGAACTGCGCACACATTGCAATGAGCCGATGCCGCATATCAGAAAACTCAGATGAAATATGTCCGCCGAGCTGCGCCGTTGCGAGTGTTGCTGCCTGCACAGACTGTGCACAAACCAGATCATTCACCGCTTCTGCCGCAAATAGATCAAGTTTTCCATTCAAAAAAGCACGTCTTGTAAACTCCCCCGGCTGTGCCTGTCTTGCACCCATTGCAAACAATGCCCGCAAGATTCCTTCCAATACCGCAGAAGATCCATGGCAATGAATTTCTGCCATCGGTTCTCCGGTATATGTCGCAGGTGCAGGGAAAAATACAGCCATCGGTCGATCAATTACCTGTCCATTTATGGTCAAGGTACCGTAAGTGAGCATACGCGGCTGTAACACACGATTTCCTATGGGTGTAAAAAGTGCAGATAAATATGCCTCTGCCCGCTCGCCCGAAATGCGCACAATGCCAATCGCACCTCCTGACGCGGTAGACAACGCAGCAATGGTTTGTGCCATACTGATTCCTCCCTGTTTTTCATCTATTCGTACATTTTTTTATTTTATCACATTTGCCGCAAAATTTGCAGACCTTTTCCACAAAAAAGGCGCAAGAGCTCTCTCTTACGCCTTTTCTCAGAATCACTATATTTTATTGTTTCTGTCCGCGGCGGCCATTATATTTACGGTTGCCTTCGGGAGAAATGACCACACGGCGTCCCGGCTCTGTGCCAGTAGAATGGGTTGTAACACCGCGATAGTCCTGTAAAGCCGCATGAATGATACGACGCTCATACGGGTTCATTGGCTCCAAGGTCATCGGCTTATGATATCGTACCACCTTGCCAGCCATCTTCCGCGCCAGTCTCTCCAAAGACTCGGCACGCTTAATGCGATAATTTTCTGTATCGATTGTCAAGCGAATATGATCCTCTGTTCCACGATTGAGCACCAAAGAAGTCAGATACTGAATGGCATCCAGTGTATCCCCGCGGCGACCGATTACAGGTCCCATATCTGATCCTTCGATTTCAATTCTTATGTGGTCATCTTCTGACTGATCTGTAACAAAGGCATGTCCTTCTATTCCCAGTTTGACAAGTAAGCCATCAATAAACGCAACTGCACGCTTTGCCTCATCACTCCATTCTGATTCCGGCTTAGGCTGTGCCTTTGGCAGCGGCTTCTCCTCTTCTTCGGGTGTTGTTTTTTCCTGCGGCTTTTCCAGCTTTTCTCCAGAGGCAGCACGCACCAAGCGCGGTATTTCTTCCTTTCCCTTTCTGGGCTTTTCTGCGGACTTTTCACTCGGCGGTGCAGCTTTTACCAGTCTTGGGGTATCATCGCGCTTTTCCTCAGCTGGTTTTTCAGCCAGATTATCTGTTGTCTTTTCCTCTGTCTCACGTGCTGGTTCTTCCTGTGCCTCATAGGTGACACGAATCTTTGCGTCAGAAGCGCCAATGCCCAAAAACCCCTTGCGTCCCATGTCCACAACCTCTACCGAGATTGCATCACGCTCCAAATGTAGGGATTCCAATGCCTTTTCAATGGCACGGTCAACAGTCTGCGCACAAAAGATTTGTTCCTTTTGCATTTACGCTCCCTCCTTCTTAGGTTTTGGCTTTCTCTTTTTCTTTGGGTCTTCTACCTCAATTGGATGATACTTGTTCATGTACCATGTCAGGAATACTTCCTGCACCATCGTCAAAATATTGTTGGTAATCCAGTAAACTGCAAGTGCAGCCGGCAGGATAAATCCCAGATAAACAGACATCAGCGGCATGATATACAGCATGGTTTTCATAGAACCCTGCATCTGTGCAGCGGTTGGATTGGTTTTTTCTTGAAGCTTCTGCATGACAACCGAAGACAGCAGAGCCGTCAGACCAGATAGGATTGGTAAGAGCCACAGGATACTGAAATCCTTGATGTTTGGGGTCTGCGCCAAATTAAAGCCCAAAAAGTTAAAGTTCAGCGGTACAAGACGCTCTGCGATTTCAGTCGACAGCTTGGTAATGGCTTCTGGAAACTGCCCAGCAGCATCTGCCATTTTATTGAGTGTCTCCATAAGAGGAATCTGTACATAATAATCCTGATATTGGGTCAGATCTGCAATTCCACTGTCATTGACATAGTTTATAAGCAGCTGTACAGAATCAGGGAAACCCTCTGTTACAAAATCCTTATCCGTAATACCCATCATAAAGGTAATCGGCTTCTCAATCGCATAATAAAGACCCATCATGATGGGGAGCGGCAAAAATGATGGCAGACAGCCACTCATTGGGCTTACGCCCTCCTTCTCATAGAGCTTTTGTATCTCTTCATTGAGTTTTACACGGTTGTTTGCATACTTTTTCTGCAATGCCATCTGCTTTTGGGAAAGTGCGCTCATTTTGCGCATACTTTTCTTACTGTGAATAGACAGGGGAAGCAGAATGAGCTTACAGATTAAGGCAAACAAAATAATCGCAACGCCATAGGAACCTACAAGATTGTAGATCCACATCAGCAGCATGCCAAACGGGCGCACGATCAATAAACCAAAGATCTTAGCCAAAGTTTTGTTCCTCCAAATGTGTTAACGAGTGGGAAATCTCAGTTATGGTACGGGATCATAAGGGCCTCGCTTTGAGAAGGGATGACAACGGCAAATCCGGCAGACCGCCAGCCAGCCGCCTTTCCACACACCATATTTTTCAACCGCCTCCAGTGCATACTGGGAGCAGGTTGGAATATAGCGGCAGGTTGGGGGTGTATATGGTGAAATACCGCGCTGGTACAACCGTATACATGCTAAAATCATCCGTTTCATGATTTTTTCCCTTCTTTTTCTTCCAACAGGTGTAATTCACGGGCCGCCTTGCAGAGTGCCTTTTCAATCTCAAAGCAGCATGCCCCCTGCATACGAGAGCGCGCAACCAACACCAGATCGAACCCTTGCTTGAATTCCGATTCATGCAGACGATATGCCTCACGGAACAGGCGCTTTGCTCGGTTACGCTGCACTGCACCGCCAAACTTTGCGCTCACAGTCAAACCCAGACGATTATGTGACCGGCGATTTTTGAGACAATACAGTACAAGATACCGATTTGCAGAGGACTTTCCCCGATGATACAGCCTACGGAATTCATGATTTTGTTTGATAACATAGGTAGATTTCATGGTTTGCTCCGAAAAATAATTTACAGAAGCGTTTTTGGGATACGCCGATGCCCGAGCTTCTCCCCCGCGCCAATTCGGGTGACTGCACCTTGCAGCCTGCGCGGTCTGCCTGCCGTACACTCCCCTTACTGATACGCAGTCAGGTGGGGATACGGCAGACGAAAATCACTAAGACGTACTCCTGACACGCTTTCACATACGAAAAAGAGCCGCTCAAACAGGGCGGCTCTTTTTATTTTTGCTCAATTACAAAGTCAACTGCTTGCGACCCTTTGCACGACGGCGAGCCAGCACCTTGCGGCCATTCTTCGTAGACATTCTCTTACGGAAGCCATGCTCCTTGCTGCGCTGACGCTTCTTCGGCTGATAAGTTCTCAGCATTTACCACACACCTCCTATTACCATAAATAGATCTGAATGGGCACCGGCACAGGTCCAATACCAAAAGATCGGGCTTATGCCGCTGCCTGTCCGTAATACTCCGAATCAGATATATTATAGTCACTCTATCTATAATTTGTCAAGCATAACTTTATAAAAAGTACGTTTATTTCATTTACAACCGTGCTATTTTTTGGAAAACCCCAAATATGCCATATCCTACTGCACACAACTTTTCCCCAATCTCCCACACCCTAAATTTTATCCCCACGCCCATACACACCTGTGGATAACTTGAAATCAATTATGACTTATGCTATTATGTAATGTGAATTAGAATCGGCAGAATTAGGAGGATAAAATTCTTGAATAGCAACAACGACTTACTGAAAATGGCGTTGTCGCGCATGGAGGGCACCTTTAGCCCTGTCACGCTTTCGGCGTGGTTTGATGATGCGGAAGCCATTTCCCTTGATGGAACCAGCTTTGTTTTGCGCGCTGCCAACCAATTCAAAAAAGAAATTATTGAGTCTCGCTTTACCGGTCCACTGGAACAATCCCTGACTGAATTACTCGGCGAACCCATTACGCTATCCGTAATTTATGGAGACATGTCCACTTCTCCAACCAAAACAGGAGAATCTATTGGACTTTCTCCCGACGAGGAATATACTTTTGAACACTTCATCGTAGGTTCCTCCAACAAATTTGCGCATGCTGCCGCAATTTCCGTTGCAAACCATCCAGCAGAAAACTACAATCCGCTCTTTATTTATGGGCAATCTGGTCTTGGAAAAACCCACCTGCTGCATGCAATCGGTAACGTCATTCGTGGAACACATCCCAATTTCCGCATTATTTATGTCAAAGGCGAAGATTTTACCAACGAACTCGTCACCGCCATTCAAGAAGGTGACGTACAAGCATTCCGTGGCAAATACCGTATGGCAGATTTACTACTCATTGACGACATCCAATTTATCGCTGGCAAAGAACGTACACAGGAAGAATTTTTCCATACCTTCAACGCACTTTATGAATCTGGCCGACAAATCGTACTCACCTCTGACCGTCCCCCAAAAGAAATGAACACACTGGAAGACCGCATGAAAACACGCTTTGAATGGGGTCTGCTGGCAGATATCCAGCCCCCCGATTTTGAAACACGCGTTGCAATTATCAATGCAAAAGCATCCAAACTTGGATTTGAACTTCCCAAAGATGTAATCTACTGTATTGCCGAAAACCTGCAATCCAATGTGCGCCAACTGGAAGGCACCGTCAAAAAAATCAAAGCCAAACACGAGCTCGGCGGAGAAACCATCACCATAGATATGACCCAAAAAGTCATTGAAGAAGTAAAATCCATAAACCCGGGTCTCAATCCAACTCCCCCCATGATTTTACAAACGGTATCCAATTTCTATTCCGTACCTGTTGACCAAATCTTATCCGACCGCCGTTCTAAAGATACCGTGCAGCCACGTCAAATGGCAATGTATCTCGTCCGCAAAATGACAAACTATTCCCTACCTGAAATTGGTAAAGTATTTGGCCGCGATCACACAACAGTTATGCACGCCTGTGACAAAATAGATGGTGACCGCAAAAAAAATGCAGAACTAGAAGACATCATAAAAACACTCATAGAAAACATTCAAAATCTGTAAAACACGAGAATTTTATAGCAAAAATTTATCCACATCACCTGTGGATTGTGGATGGATAACCTGTGGAAAAACATTTCCCGATTTTTTTACCCACAATCTATCCAAATCCATGCACATTCGCATGGGGATAAAAATCTCCATGACAGTCACGACGATTTTCGACTTTTCCACAGATTCCACAGTACTACTACTATGACTATAAAAATATTCTTCTATATAATGCCTGCATCTCCCATAAAATACCTGCTTACTTCCACATCCTCTGTGGACAAAGAAAGGATGACAAATTTTCATGAAATTTTCATGTGAAAAATCTGCACTACTCGACGCAATCTCCATCGCTTCCAGAGCAGTATCTACAAAATCAACCATTGCAATTCTCGAAGGTCTACGCATCACCGCAACCGACAACTTAACCCTTTCTGGATATGATCTTTCCATAGGAATTCGTACACAAGTTAACGCACAAATCATGCAGCCCGGAGAAATCGTCCTCAGCGCAAAACTCCTTGGTGACATCGTTCGCAAACTGCCAAACGATACCGTATACGTAGAAACAGACGAAAAATTACTCACAACCATCAAATGCGGTCGTTCCGTATTCAACCTAGTTGCATCAGCCTGCGATGACTTCCCTGTTATGCCAGAAGTCAACGCGGCACAAACTATTTCAATCCCCGAAAATATGTTAAAATCCATGATTAACCAAACCGTTTTCGCAGTTTCAGATAACCAAGCAAAACCTATTCACACAGGATGTCTTTTTGAACTTATAAATGGTCGATTAACTGTTGTCGCAGTCGACGGTTTTCGCCTATCTATTCGTCGTGAAACACTCGAACAAACCCCAGAAAAAGACATGAAATTTGTCGTTCCAGGACCAGCTTTACGGGAAATCGAACGTATTTTGCACGAAGATGACAGCCAATTTGCAACAATTTCCCCAGGCGAAAAACATATTTTATTCTCTTTAGGGCAAACCACACTCGTTTGCCGCTTAATCGATGGAGAATTTCTAAATTATAATGCAGCTATTCCAGCCTCTTTCGAATACACTGTACAAACAAATACCCGCGAAGTTATTACATGCTTAGAACGTGTATCACTTTTAGTATCCGAACGACTTAAAAACCCTGTTCGCGTCACATTTGACGGATCGGTTATGAAAATGACCTGTATTACCACACTCGGAAAATCTTATGATGAATGTATAATCGAAGGCAATGTATCTGAACTGGAAATCGGATTCAACAGTCGTTATTTACTCGATGCGCTGCGAGCTTGCAATGATGAAACTGTACAAATTTCACTCAAAGGTGCACTCAATCCAATCGTTTTAACCCCAATCGAAGGAGATAAATATACCTATCTCGTTTTACCAGTGAGGTTGAAAGCTGATGCCTAAGAAAATTACAATTTCAGGTGAATTCATTAAGCTTGATGCACTTTTGAAGTTTGCCAATATGGTTTCATCGGGTGGCGAAGCCAAAATCCGCATTGCAGAAGGCGAAGTTTTGGTAAATGGAGAGATCTGTCTTACGCGCGGAAAAAAACTTCGCACAGGCGACATTATTACACTGGACGGAGAAAGTGTAGAAATTGGTTAATTTTTGAATAAAAACTCCTTTGTTTCACGTGAAACATATGAAAAATATAGAAAGCAGGCGGTTTTTTGATTGATAAACTAATTTTAGAAAATTTTAGAAATTATGAGACCGCCAACTTAAATTTTGACCCAAAGGTGAATTTAATTGTGGGGGAAAATGCGCAGGGAAAAACAAATTTATTAGAAGCGGCTGCTGCACTTTCTACCCTCAAGCTCTTTCGTACGGCACAAAAAAAGGAAGGTTTGCGTTTTGGTACAAATGAAGCGCGAATCTGCGGGGTATTTCATGTAGAAAGACATGAAATTACTCTAGACATGCGCATACATCGGGAGCGTACGATGGAGTTGCGCCGCAATGGGATTCGGGTGCGCCGACAAGGTGACGCCCGCGGAATATTACGCACAGTATTATTTTGTCCAGATGATCTCATGCTCATTCGAGCGGGAGCTGCTGCCAGACGCCGGTTTTTGGATACTGCACTTTGTCAGCTGCGACCGCAATATGCAAGTGCACTTGCAGAGTATGAAAGAGTAACTGCACACAAATTGCGTGTTTTGAAAGATAGTCAAGAAAAAATTGCATTATTGGATTTGTTGGACGATTTTACGCTGCGTCAATGCAAATTGGGGGCACGGATCGTTCGATATCGAGCAGCATATATTCAAAAACTTTCTGCGTTGGCACGGCAACTGCATGCGGAAGCTGCGCCGCAGGAGACGTTAGACTGTATTTATCAAACAGTTTCTCGTGTTACAGATCCTTTTGCATCAGCAGCGGCTATTGAAGCAGAACTTCAGGAGCATGCATTTTCTCATCGTGAAGCGGAGATTGCTGCACGTACTTGTCTTTCTGGTGTACACAAAGATGATCTGGTCTTGTATTTGAATGGCGTACCCGCAGCCGCCTATGCCTCTCAGGGACAGACACGTACAGCAGCCCTTGCACTGAAGCTTGCGGAGCGTGCTGTCTTTTTTGATGCAGATCATGCCTATCCGGTTTTGCTGCTTGATGATGTTTTATCTGAACTGGACCGCAGACGGCAGGAATTTGTACTCAATCATCTGGGGCAGGGACAGGTCATTATCACCTGTTGTGAGCCAGAGACCATCGAACGTTTTCAAACTGGTTCGGTATTTCATGTACAAAACGGAACAGTACGGCAGTATTAAAAAAATATAGGGTGAATCGAAAAAAATTACAGATTATCCTAACAAATTCCTTGAAAATGTGGTATAATAAGCATGAGTGGTTATTGTATATACGCTGTATATAGATAGCTTTCTCCATATCAAGCTCCAGAAGGAATCCAAAAAGCTTGCCGGATCAAATTGAAAAACAAATATCACGTGTTTCTTTTGTTATGAATAAAATTGCTCTGGCAGCGTGGTATTATTTTGGGGTTTTGGAGGTATAAGCGTATGTATGTTCATATTGGTCAGGACTATATGGTTCCCGTACACAGCATTGTATCCATTTTTGATATGGATACAGCAACATGGTCCAAACATACCCGCAAGCTGCTGACTCGTCTGGAGCAGGAAGGTCGCGTGGTCGTCATCTGTGAGGATTTGCCCAAGTCTGCTGTCCTGTGTGACAGCGCACTTGGCGAGATTCTGTATATTTCCCAGATTTCCAGCGCGGCGCTGCAGCGTCGTGTGGAACATGGAATGGATGTGATTGCTGGGAACCTTTTATGACCTGTAAATAGACCCGATCACCCCCGAAAAGGAATTTAGAATTATGAGTATGAGTGAAGAAATGTTAGACCTAAAGGTTACGGAGACTTATGACGAAAGTCAAATTCAAGTGCTGGAAGGTCTGGAAGCCGTGCGCAAGCGCCCAGGCATGTACATCGGCTCAACCTCAGAGCGCGGTCTGCATCATTTGGTGTATGAAATCGTTGATAACTCCATTGACGAGGCACTGGCGGGCTACTGTACCCACATTGAAGTGACGATTGGCAAGGATAATGTGATTACCGTTGCAGATAATGGGCGTGGTATCCCTGTAGGAATTCATCCACAAATGGGAATTCCTACGCTGGAAGTGGTTCTGACTGTCCTCCATGCAGGCGGCAAGTTCGGCGGTGATGGCTATAAGGTTTCCGGTGGCTTGCATGGTGTTGGTTCTTCGGTTGTAAATGCACTGTCTCGTTGGATGGAAGCAGAGGTGCGTGACGGCACACAAAAACATATCATGCGCTTTGAACGTGGTCAGACTGTGCGCCCAATTGAAGCGGTACCCTGTGCGGAAGAATGTGGTACAACCATTCGTTTTCAGGCAGATCCGGAAATTTTTGAGACAACGGTCTATGACTATGAAACCCTGCTGAAGCGTTTGCGTGAAGCAGCTTTTTTGAATGCGGGTATCCGCATTACCCTGCGCGACGAGCGCGAGGACGAAGTGCGTGAGGATATCATGTACTATGAAGGCGGTATCCGTGAATTTGTATCGTTTTTGAACGCTAATAAGTCTCCGATTCATAATGATGTCATCTATATGGAGGGAACGCGCGAAAATAGTATGGCTGAGGTTGCCATGCAGTATACCGACTCCTACAATGAAAGTATGATTTCATTTGCCAACAATATTGAGACGACCGAAGGAGGAACGCATGAAACAGGCTTTAAGTCTGCGCTGACCAAGGTGCTCAATGATTATGGCCGGAAATACAATTTGATCAAGGAAAATGATAAGAATTTGTCCGGTGATGATGTGAGAGAAGGTCTTACTGTCATTATTTCGGTCAAATTGCAGGAAGCACAGTTTGAGGGACAGACCAAGACCAAACTGGGCAACAGTGATATGCGTACACTGGTAGAAACCATGGTAGGCGAGCGTCTGCCTATTTTTCTGGAGGAAAATCCATCAGTTGCCCGCATCATTTTGGAAAAGGCACAGACCGCTTCCAGAGCGCGGGAAGCAGCACGCCGTGCCCGCGAGTTGACTCGGCGAAAGTCTGCGCTGGAGTCCAACTCCCTGCCAGGAAAGCTGGCAGACTGTCAGGAACGTGATCCTTCCCTCACTGAAATTTATATCGTCGAGGGTGATTCGGCAGGCGGTTCTGCAAAAGAGGGACGAGATCGTCGGTATCAGGCAATTTTGCCGCTTTGGGGTAAGATGCTCAATGTAGAAAAGGCACGTCTGGATAAGGTTTATGGCAATGAAAAGCTGACACCGATGATCACAGCCTTTGGCGCAGGCTTTGGCGAGGATTTCGATGTGTCCAAACTTCGTTATGGCAAAATTATCTTGATGGCGGATGCCGATGTCGATGGTTCTCATATCCGCACGCTGCTGCTCACTTTCTTTTTCCGCTTTATGCGTCCGCTGATTGAGCAGGGACATGTATACATTGCCCAGCCACCACTGTTTAAGAACGAAAAGGGCAAAAATGAAAAGACAAAGCTAGTGCGTTATACCTATGACGAGGCAGAACAGCGCCGTGTTTTGGACGAGATGGGTGAAGGCGTGCGTGTTCAGCGCTATAAGGGTCTTGGTGAGATGGACCCAGAGCAGCTTTGGGAGACCACAATGAATCCGGAAAACCGTATTTTGCTGCAAGTAACGCTAGATGATGCAGCAATGGCAGATCAGACGTTCACGCTGCTTATGGGCGAAAAGGTTGAGCCAAGACGAGATTTTATTGAAAAAAATGCAAGATATGTAGAAAATCTCGATGTATAATCGGTTTTTTACGATGGCGGCCGCTTTGTGCAGCTGCCGGATCCAATTGTTGAATGTCCTCTCATTGGAGGTACCAAATGAGTCAAGAATACGAAAATCAAATCATTAAGCCGGTCGATTTGGATCGGGAAATGCGTAAATCCTACATTGCTTATGCAATGAGTGTTATTGTTGGGCGTGCGCTGCCTGATGTGCGTGATGGGTTAAAGCCTGTGCATCGTCGTATCCTCTACGCAATGTATGAGGACGGATTGACTTCAGAAAAGCCATTCCGCAAATCAGCGACGACCGTTGGTAATGTACTGGGGCGATATCATCCACATGGTGATGCTTCTGTTTACGATGCTATGGTGCGTATGGCACAGCCATTCTCCCTGCGTTATCCGCTCATTGAGGGACATGGTAACTTCGGTTCCATTGATGGTGACCCCCCTGCTGCATATCGTTATACCGAAGCACGTATGGCAAAGCTTTCCAATGCAATGCTTTCAGATATTAAGAAGGAAACAGTCGATTTTATTCCAAACTTTGATGAGGAAAGAAAGGAACCAGTGGTTCTCCCCTCCCGTTTTCCGAATCTTTTGGTCAACGGTTCTTCCGGTATTGCTGTTGGTATGGCAACCAACATTCCGCCGCACAATCTGGGTGAGGTCATTGATGGCATTTGCCATGTCATCGATCATCCAGAGAGCAATCTTGATGATCTTTGTGCCATCATCAAGGGACCGGACTTCCCTACGGGCGGCATTATCATGGGGCGAGCGGGGATTCGTGCTGCTTATGCGACTGGGCGTGGCAAGGTCAAGGTACGTGCGCGCTGTGAAATTGAGGACATGCCAAATACCTCCAATCGCCAGCGTATTATCGTGACTGAAATTCCGTACATGGTGAATAAGGCACGCCTTGTAGAGACGATTGCCAATCTGGTCAAGGATAAGCGTGTAGAAGGCATTTCCGATGTCCGAGATGAATCGTCTCGTGAAGGAATGCGTGTTGTCATTGAGTGCAAACGTGATGCCAATGCACAGGTCATTTTGAATCAGCTTTATAACTATACGCAGTTACAGGATACCTGTTCGATGAATCACCTTGCACTGGTTCCGATTCCGCATGCTGGTGTGGATAAGGTGCAGCCAAAAGTGCTTTCGCTGCGTGAGATCATCGATTGGTATATCACATTCCAAAAGGATGTCGTCGCACGCCGTGTGCAGTTCGATTTGAATCGTGCAGCGGCACGTGCGCATATTCTGGAGGGATTGAAGGTCGCAACCGATCAAGATAACATTGACCGGATCATTGCCATTATCCGTGCGTCTCGTTCGGAGGCGGAGGCAAAGGAAAATCTTTGCCGTGAGCCGTTCTGGATCGATCAGATTGCACTTTTGGGCATTGCAGATGGCTCTGCGCACTTTGAATTCCATTTGGACGATGTGCAGGCTCAGGCGATTGTAGATATGCGTCTGGGACGCCTATCCGGCTTAGAGCAGCAAAAGCTCAATGAAGAATATGCAGAAATCGAGGGTCGGATCGCCTCATTCCGTGAGATTCTTTCGTCAGATGAAAATATTTTAGCCGTCGTTAAAGAGGAATTGCAGGAAATTCGCGCAGGTTATGCAGATGAGCGCCGTACAGAGATTGCAGCAGTTGCAGACGATTTGGATATTGAGGATCTGATCGAGGAGCAGGACTGTACCTACACCCTCACACAGGCGGGCTATATCAAACGCATGCCGACCTCAGCTTATCGAACCCAGCGCCGCGGTGGGCGCGGTGTCAATGCGATGTCTACTCGAGAAGAAGATTTTGTACGCCATGTCTTTACGGCATCGACGCATGACAATATCCTCTTTTTCTCGAATCTGGGTAAAGTCTATAAGCTAAAGGGATATCAGATTCCAGAGGCAGGACGTACAGCAAAGGGGCAGAATATTGTAAATCTTCTGGAAATTGAAAATGGCGAGAAAATTACTGCAATGTTCGCGATTCGAGAATTTACAGATGATAAGTATATGGTGTTTGTGACCAGACAGGGCGTTATCAAGCGTGTGGTGCTAAGTGATCTGCAAAATATCCGTAAGGTCGGATTGCGTGCATTGAGTCTGGCAGAGGGCGATTTGCTGATAGATGTGCGCTTGACCGATGGACTGGAAAATATTCTCATTGCAACTCATCAGGGACGTGCCATTACATTTGATGAGACCGAGGTGCGGGCAATGGGGCGTCAGGCAGCCGGTGTTCGTGGTATTCGTCTGAACGAAGGCGATTATGTTGTGGGTGCTGCTCGCGCACGAAAGGGCGCACAAGTGCTTTCTATCACAGAAAATGGTTATGGTAAGCGCACGCCAGTAGAGGAGTTCAGTGTGCATCACCGTGGCGGCAGTGGTATCCTGCTGCATGGTATTACTGAAAAGACAGGGTATATTGCCGGAATCGCAGTGGTCGATCCGGAAAATGATCTCATGATCATCACAGATGATGGGGTTATGATCCGTGTACCAGTTGAGGATATTCGTCAGTGCGGACGAAATAGTCAGGGTGTTATTGCAATGCGGATCGGAGAGGATGTGCGCGTGATTTCTATTGCCCGAACCGATCCAGAGGACCCAGAGGAAGACGAAGCAGAAGAGGATTCTGCGGAGTAAAAGAATACTTTGTAAAAAGTAGGTAAAAATTATAAAAAGCTCAAATCCGTGTAGATTTGGGCTTTTTGTATTTGAAGAGAGGCTTTTATTTGTAATTTTCATGGCATCTATGGCGGAAAATAATAAAATTGGTGAAAATACACAAAAAAATCTGTGTAATATTATGCAATTAGGTGAAATACTTTCATGAAAAGCTCTTGTTCGCAGAAGAAAAACGGCTTATAATGTTCTAGGTTGTTTCGAAGGGATCCTGCCAATGGGTTATTATACATTTGTGGGGAACCAAACAACGCAAAGAAGGGAGATAAAAAAGATGCAGTCTTATGAATTCTTGCTGATTATTGCGGTTATTCTGCTATCTACCAAAGTATTTGGTCTGATTTCCGAGCGGGTACACATGCCACAGGTTGTAGGTGCTTTGCTCGCAGGCGTAGTGCTGGGGCCTTCTGTACTGGGATTGGTACAGGAGACGGATTTCCTGCTCAAGACATCGGAGATTGGTGTTATCATTTTGATGTTTATGGCAGGACTGGACACCGATTTGGAAGAGCTGAAAAAGACCGGTCTGGCTTCATTTGTCATCGCTTTAATTGGTGTTGTGGTGCCGCTCGCTGCTGGTACTGTATTGTATTTGGGCTTTTTCCCCGATACAGGAGATCCGCTACACATGCTCAAGGCGCTGTTCATTGGTGTCGTACTGACAGCAACTTCGGTTTCGATTACCGTCGAGACTCTGCGTGAGATGGGAAAACTCAAAGGAAAAGTTGGCACAGCGATTCTGGGAGCTGCGATTATTGATGATATTATGGGCATCGTGGTACTGACTTTGGTATCTGGCATGACCGACCCTTCTGTCAATTTGCTTTCTGTGATTGCGCGTATTGCTGCATTCTTTGTGGTATTGGTTGTTGTAGGGCTTGTTATGTATCGCCTATTCCGTGCAATCACCCGTGAGTGGAGCAATCACCGCCGCGTTGCAATCTATGCACTCTCTTTCTGCCTCATCATGGCATTTGTAGCAGAGCATTATTTTGGAATTGCAGATATCACAGGTGCATACTTTGCCGGTCTCATTTTATGTAATCTGATGGAAGCGCGAGAGTATATCAACAAGAAAATGAATATTGTATCTTATATGATATTCTCCCCTATTTTCTTTGCTTCGATTGGCATTAAGACAGAACTGCATGGCATGACTACAAGCCTGCTGATTTTCTCTGTTGCATTATTGGTTGTTGCAATCCTGACAAAAATTATTGGCTGTGGTCTGGGTGCAAAACTGATGAAATTTAATTGGACCGATTCTCTTTCGATTGGTCTCGGCATGGTCTCTCGTGGTGAAGTCGCACTCATTGTTGCACAAAAGGGAGCCCAGTCTGGTTTGGTGGACAGCCACTTGTTCCCGCCAATCGTCCTCGTGGTCATTGTAACAACGCTGATCACTCCGATTCTGCTCAAACTCTTTATGAAGGATCCGGAGGGTGCAGCACCTGAGATCCGCCACAATCATATTTGATTAAAACAAGGAAACTGTCCTATATGACAGTTTCCCTGTTTCTTTACTGGAACTTTCCTGTAAATCATGCTATAATGATTCAGGTAATTGATAGGATTACCATATGGAAATCCTTTTACAGGAGGAAAGCTACATGAATCTAAAAAAAGCGCTTCCGGTTCTGGCGCTGTCATTGGGGCTTGCAGGCGGCGTTCTGCATGGACTGGATTTGGCGCACGGATATGATAGTGCAGGGCTTCCAACAGATGTCCCGTGGCTGACTATTTTGTATGTGCTGGCAGTTTCTGCGGTTCCCATCTGCATAATTTGTGCTCGTTCATATCGGCAGACGAGCAATAAATATCAGGCATTTGAGGCATACCTCTGCGGAGGCGGCGATCTGCACAAAACAGCAGCGGTTTTGTGTGCAGCAGTATTTGCGTTGTGCGGTCTCTGGGGGCTTTATATGGCGGCAGTTCATCTAATAGATTTGCCAATGTTTGAACGGCTGACACTCATTCCGCTTTATTTACTGGCGTTGCTGTCCTGCCTTACTTTTGTGCGTTTTGGCAGTCATGCGGCGGTTGGTAGTGTATCGGAGCAGTCTGCCAATCTGATTTTTATTCCGATTTTTTGGATTGCACTGGATATGGTCAATACTTTTAAGGTCAATGGAAATGCTCCGCTTGAAGGACTGTTCATGTTTGAGCTGTTGGCTGCGATGAGTATTCTGTGCGCGCTCAATGCGTATGCCCGTTTTCTGTTTGCATTGCCGCGTCCAAGACTGCTGGCGGGACTTGGTGCGCTTGGCGTGGTATTTGGACTCATTGGTGGTGTTGGCAGTCTGCTTGCTTATTTCATGGGCAGTGAGAAGGTAGACCTGATTTTCCTGCCGCGTGCAGGTTGTTACACAGCTTGTGCGTTGTGGCTTGCGTATCAGCTCAGTCGCATGGCTGTTTCTGATGAGCCTGAGGGACCTGCTCTCCGCCGGAAAAAACAAACTGTACAATCAAACTGAAATCTGTGCCTGTGCGTTAGAAAATATAAGGTGGATGTCTTTCAATTTTGAAGTTTTAAGACTCTGCACGTCAAAGAAAAATAGGGAAACGATTTTTTCGACAAAACCCGCTCTTATGAGCGGGTTTTGTTGAATCATATAAAATATTTCTGTGATAAAATAAGGAGGTTTCTTATCTATGAAACAGGTGACAATTTATACAGATGGTGCGTGTTCAGGAAATCCCGGACCCGGGGGCTGGGGAGCAATTTTGAAATATGGAGCAGCAGAGAAAGAAATTTCAGGTGGAAGCTCGATGACAACCAACAATAAAATGGAACTTATGGGGGCCATTGCGGCGTTGGAGCTTTTGCGGGAACCCTGTCAGGTTGATTTATACTCAGATTCTAAATATGTGATCGACAGTATTACGAAGGGGTGGGTACAGGGGTGGAAAGCACGGGGTTGGAAAAAAGCAGATAAGTCTCCTGCAAAAAATATAGAGCTATGGGAACGTCTTTTGGGGCTGCTGGAGGTGCATCAGGTAACATTCCACTGGGTCAAAGGGCACGCAGAAAACCCATATAACAACCGATGTGATGCGCTTGCGGTAGCAGAGTGGAAAAAACGTAAGGAAGGCAGCTTGTAAATTTTGAAAAAGTAATCCTTTTATCGACAGAATCCCTATATACAGAGTGCATCTTGTTTTGTCTCAATGTCTACTAGAGAGGTTCTGGATTGCAATTTTGGAAAATATTCTCCCCTTTTCTGATAATCGTTAAAAAATTATGCAAGTACTATGAAAATATCCTGCAAAAATAGCAAAATACCTATTGACGAAAAAGGCTTTTTTGGGTATGATAAAATCAGGAATGAATTGGAACACATGATACATACAGGGTAGCCTTGTGTGGAATCATCCTGCGGCCGTCTAACGGGACGGTCTGGTAAGGAGGACCTATAATGAATCGATTTTTGAAAAAATTCACATGGACGCCTGCGCTGGCCGAGGTGCTGGAGGAATGTAAGGGCGTTTCTGTACCAACGACCAAACAGGAGTTGTATGAAATGGTCTTTGGTACCGGGCGTTCGGGTAAATATGATGTCGTTTATGATGTATCCGGTCGCGGTGAGGTTTGCGAGGCAACTGTTGTTCGTGCGAAAAACGGCGTAGTTGTCAACTATCCGGAGGACTATATGCGCCGTCGTGATCCTGACTGCATGCGCATTGGTGATGATAAGCCGACCGATAAGCCGCGCTTTTCCGATGTCTATGGATATGACTTTGAGCAGTGCAAGCAGGAAACCTATGAGTGGCTGAAAACACAGGAATTGATCGTAATGCCATTTAATGCAGGTGGTAATAAGTATGGATATGGATCCATGCTGATTTGTCCGCGTAATGCTGCGTTTTTTGCTTATGCAATGGCAAATTTGCAGGGCTTTATCTCTGCAGAGACCTCAGAAGGCTTTGCACCACGCTCTATCGTATATGTAGCGCCTCCTTTCCGCCATACACACTTTAATGGTCGTCAGGTTGTGGTGCACAACCGGTTAGATGATTGCCATGAAGTATTTGCATACAATTTGTATCCGGGTCCTTCCGCGAAGAAAGGCGTATATTCTGTTCTGCTTGATATCGGTGAGCATGAGGATTGGGTCACAGCACATGCTTCCTGCGGACGTCTGGTAACGCAGTATGATAATGAACTGGTCATCATGCATGAGGGCGCATCTGGCGGCGGCAAGAGTGAAATGCTTCAGGATATTGCACGAAATGAAGACGGCAGTGTCCTGCTTTCTACCAATACCATTACAGGTGAAAAGACGATGCTGCAAATCGGCAATACCAGCCATATTGAGCCGGTGTGTGACGATATGGCAACTTGCTATCCAAGTCTGCAAAACAACAGTGGTAAGCTGGTTTTGGTTGATGGTGAGGACGGCTGGTTCCTGCGTATGGACGGTGTTACCCATTATGGCTGTGATCCGATCTATGAGCGTATCTGCACAGAGCCGGACGAACCGCTCGTATTCTTTAATATTCAGGGCGTTGTAGGCGCAACGAGTCTCATTTGGGAGCATTCTCTGGATTCTAACGGCAAGCCCTGTCCGAATCCTCGTGCGATTGTTCCGCGTTCTAAGGTGCCGCATATTGTAGATGAGCCAGTTGAGGTTGATATTCGTTCGTTCGGTACCCGTATGCCGCCTTCCACCAGCGAGAACCCGAACTATGGTATCATGGGTATGATGCACTTTATCCCGCCGGCACTGGCTTGGATGTGGCGTCTGGTTGCACCCCGTGGCTTTAAGAATCCGTCTATTGTTGGTGGTGGAGAGCTCAAGAGTGAGGGAGTCGGCTCATACTGGCCATTTGCAACTGGTCTGCGCGTAAAGCAGGCAAATCTGCTGCTGGAGCAAATCATCAATTGCCCCAATACCCGTTATGTATTGATTCCGAACCAGCATATCGGTGTGTACCGTGTAGGTTTTGCTGCGGAGTGGATCAGCCGTGAGTGGCTTGCCCGTCACAATGGTCATATCAAGATGGACAAGCTGGAGCCGGCACGCTGCCCGCTGCTTGGCTATGCACTCAAGGAAATGGTGATTGAGGGTCAGCCGATCCGTTCCAAGTACCTGCGTACAGAGACACAGGATCGTTTGGGTAAGGAAGGTTATGATGCAGGTGCAAAGATTTTGACCGATTTCTTTGCAAAGGAGTTGGATAAGTTCTATACCGATGATCTCGATCCACTGGGCCGCCAAATCATTGAATGTTTCCGAAATGGCGGAACTATTGAGGATTACTGTAAAATCACGCCAATCAAGCTGTAAACAAGCTGAAAATAGTAACTGGAGCACTCTAAAAAGGGGTGCTCCAGTTTTTTGATTTTAATTTACAGCGCCAGATGTAAGTGTTATAATCAACCTAAACGACCGATTGATTTGATCGGATTGGAGAAAAGGTGGATTTTTTATTATGATACAGATTATAGATAAAACGCAGTGCTGCGGCTGTACTGCGTGTGAAGCGGTCTGCCCGCAAAGCTGTATTTCCATGAATCGAGATGCAGAAGGATTTGCATACCCTGTTGTAGATTTGGATTTGTGCATTGGCTGTGATGCGTGTGAAGCGGTCTGTCCGTGCTTGAATCGGACACAGAACCCTCAGGATCCACAAGCGATGGCAGTCAGGGCGAAGGATCAAGCCCTGCGGTTGTTCTCTTCCTCGGGCGGCATATTTTCTCTGCTTGCAAGCGATATGCTGGAACAAGGCGGAGCCGTGTGCGGTGCGGTTTTTGATGAGAATTTCATGGTGCGTCACAGCATTGTATGGGATGAAACCGGTGTAGAGCCTATGCGTGGTGCGAAGTACGTGCAGTCTGATTTGAATGATACGTTCCGGCAGATTCGGGACTTGGTCGATGGGGGCATGCCGGTATTGTTTTCGGGCACACCCTGTCAAACACAGGGACTGCGGAATTATTTGGGCAAGGATGCAGATCGGGTGCTCACGGTGGCTATTGTCTGTCATGGGGTTCCCTCTCCGAAAATTTGGGAGAAAAACTTGCGAGAACTGGGTGCGGTGACCGATGTGCGTCTGCGGGATAAGCGTGACAGCTGGAAGCACTATGCAACCAATTATCTGGTCAATGGTGCGGAAATCTTTCGCCCAGTCATGCAGGATCCCTATATGAGGGGATTTTTGCGCGGGCTGTATAACCGCCCATCCTGTACCGATTGTCCGGCAAAGACGAGCGGGTATGCCGATTTGACCTTGGGAGATTTCTGGGGCTCGGAGAAGATTGTGCCAGAATTAGATGATGACAAGGGAACCTCTGTTGTGCTGATTCAAACAGACAAAGGACGGAAAGCGCTTCAAAAGCTCGCGGGACGGGTAGAAAGTAAAGCAGTCTCTTTTGCAGATGCAGTACGATACAATCCGGCGATTACGACCTCTGCACAGGATCATGTACAGCGCAGAGAGGCGTGGAAGCGGCTGGAGCAGGAACCGCTTGCTGCCGTTGTTGCAGATTATACCAAGGAAAGCACAGTAGAAAGGCTCAAGGGAATCGCAAGACGGGTTCTTGGAAGAAAATAATGGAAAAAGGCATGAAAAAACCCTTTCGCGTTTGCGAAAGGGTTTTTCATTTTGCAAATTGCAATCAGAACAAATTAGCCCTGAGAAATAGCACCTACTGGGCAAGTACCAGCACAAGTACCACAGTCAACACAAGCGTCAGCGTTGATTACGTACTGGCTGTCACCCTGAGAAATAGCGCCAACCGGACATTCACCAGCGCAGGAACCGCAGCTGATGCAAGCGTCAGAAATTACGTATGCCATTAGGATTGCACCTCCAATTCAAATTACATCTTTATTTTATCATAAGTTAAAAAAAAGGCAAGTGTTTTGCGCAATGTTAGCCGCATACAACTTATAAAGAGACAAAAAGTTATAAAATTTGATGTTTTTTGTGTTGATAAATTGGGAATACTTAGAAAAGAATTTGATAAAAATAAAAAATATAAAAAACAGAGAAAAAAGGAGATAATAGAAGAAAAAAAGAGAATTTACAAGGATAAATTTATATTAAACGCTCTAAAGGTCAGGAAAGGTCAAAAATTTCTCTTGCAATTTTCGGACAAAGGGATATAATAAGAATCACAAGGTCAGGAAAGGTCAGATGATACAAGAAGAAACCTGACAGAGAAAATCGAGGTGTGAATGATGAAGATGTCAGATAGCATTGCAGCATTTATTATGGATTGTCTGTCTGATGGCGGCGGTGTTGCGGAATTACAGAGGCGCGGGCTTGCAGAACGATTCTCCTGCGTACCCAGCCAAATCAACTATGTCATAGAGACACGCTTTACGCCTGAGCATGGATATTTTGTAGAGTCCAGACGAGGCGGCGGAGGATATATCCGTATTGTGCGCGTGCAGGATGATAAACAGCGTATGCTGCTGGAGGCAGCGCGTGCAGTTGGCGGACAGATGAGCCAAAATGAAGTGGCAAGACGGATTCGTTCTTTTATCTCCATCGGATTGCTCACACCGCGCGAGGGGGCACTCTTGATGGGTGCTTGCTCGGACGGTGCGCTTTCTGAGGTTTGTGAAACCGATACCAACCGTCTGCGCGCAGCAATATTTCGGTGCGCAATCATGGGAATTACGACGTAAATCTATTGTTTATATGAAATAAAAGGAGTTGACCGTTTATGTTGTGTCAGAATTGTAATCAGAATGAAGCCACCATGTATTGGAAACAGACCATCAATGGTCAAACAAAAGAAATGCATCTATGTCCAGCTTGTGCGAGCAAACTGGGACAAAATTTCCAAAATCCATTTGGCACGTGGTTTGATGACCCGTTTTTTACCCAGCCCTCTCTGTTTAGCGTGCCGTTTGGTCAGGTCTCCCAGCTGGGTGGCGGTCGTCGCTGCCCGACCTGTGGTATGACAGAATCGGAATTGCAGCGTACTGGACGTGTGGGCTGTGCGGACTGTTACCGAACCTTTGATAATCTATTGACACCATATATCCGTAAGCTGCAAGGAACGACTGCACATGTGGGAACAGCACCAAATCCGCAGACACCAGCACAGCCTGTGAAAGACCAGACTGGAATACTCAAGAGCAAACTGGAGGATGCTATCAAACAGGAAAATTATGAGGAAGCCGCACGGCTTCGTGATGAGATTCGTCGATTGGAGGGACAGGATCATGCGTGAGTTTTCGATTCAAGGTGGATTTACAGGACTTGCCGCATCAACACGCGTGCGTTTGGCACGTAATGTAAAAGGATATCCCTATCGCAACTTGACGCCCGGGCAGCTTGATGAAATTGCACGTCAGGTTTGGGACGCTTTGCAGACTGCACCCGCAGTTTCTGAGGGTTTGACGATGACTGATGTGCGTGCGGGCAGTCGGGAAGCGATGCAGCTGATTGAAAAGCATATGATTTCCCCTGAATTTGCACGGCGCGGCGGAAAGTTGATTGCCTCTGCAAATGGAGATATCTCCATTATGTTGGGGGAAGAAGATCATATCCGGCTTCAGGTACTTGGTGCAGGTCTCTGTCCAAAGGAGTGCATGCAGACTGCGCGGCGGATTGCAGATCTTATTGGTACACGAGTTGCTTTTGATTACAGTGATCAACTCGGTTATTTGACCGCTTGTCCATCGAATTTGGGTACTGCACTCCGTGTATCTGTCATGTTGCATCTGCCAATTTTGACCGAGTCAGGAGCGGTTGAGCGCATGATTGCGTGGGCAGCCCGTCAGGGATTTGCGGTACGCGGCGCCTACGGAGAAGGCAGCAATGCTGCTGGTGGATTTTATCAGCTGTCGAACCAAATCACGCTGGGTTTGAGCGAGGACGCGATTGTAGAAAAGCTGATTTCAGCTGCAACCGAAGTGATCGATCAGGAAAAGAAAGCAAGGGAGCAACTGCGTACCACCAATGGAGATGTGTTATTTGATCGAATTGCACGTTCGGCAGCAATTTTGCGTCATGCACGTTTACTGACATCAGAGGAAGCTGCAAGCTGTATTTCCGATGTGCTCATTGGGCTGCAAATGGGATACCTGTCGGGTATAGACGCACAGGCAATGATAGAGGCGGAGCAGGATACCAGACCTGCACTCATGGAAGGTGATCCGAGCGCAAGAGATCGAATCCGTGCAGAGCGCCTGCGCCGTGATACCGCAGCATTGCAGGTTACTGAATAAGAGTTTCGTTTCTCCCAGAAAGGAGTGTTATCTATGTTATTTAATAATCGTTTTACCGACCGTGCTTCGGCTGCGCTCCAGCTTGCGCAGGAGACTGCCGGACGCATGGGGCATAATTATGTAGGTTCTGAGCACTTGCTGGATGGTCTGCTGCTGGAGGGCGGCGGACTTGCATACCGTATCCTGACTGATGCGGGCGTGACCATAGAAGGCGTAGAGCAGCAGATCGAAAAACAGATTGGATTTGGTACGCCAGACCCAACTGCACCGCAGGGTTTAACACCGCGCACCAAGCGGGTGATCGAAATTGCGGTTGCCTGTGCGGCACAGATGGGACACAGCTACGTAGGAACAGAGCATTTACTGTTTGGCTTGCTGCGTGAAGGACAAAATGTTGCAATCTCCATTTTATCTGCATTGGGTGTAGACGTGGGTGCAATCCTGCAAACGCTGGCGCAGAGAATGGGTGAGGATGCGGGAAGCAATGCTGTCGAGACTTCTGCAAAGGGTACCACAGGAGGCGGCAAGGCACTTGCACAATATGGAAAGGATTTGACACAGGCAGCGCGAGATGGCAAGCTCGACCCAGTCATTGGCAGACAGGAGGAAATCGACCGCGTGATTCAAATCTTGTCCCGCCGCACTAAAAATAATCCGGCGCTGGTTGGTGACCCGGGCGTTGGCAAGACTGCTGTTGCTGAGGGATTGGCACAGAAGATTGTATCTGGTGATGTGCCAGAAAATCTGAAAAATAAACGCCTGATTGCGCTGGATCTTACCGGTATGATTGCGGGTGCAAAATATCGTGGTGAGTTTGAGGAACGTATTAAAAATGTGCTGGAGGAACTGAAAAAAGCGCATGATGTGATTCTGTTTATTGATGAACTGCATATGATTGTAGGTGCAGGTGCGGCAGAGGGTGCTGTTGATGCGGCAAATATCTTAAAGCCTGCGCTGGCACGTGGAGAAATCCAGATGATTGGCGCAACCACATTGGATGAATACCGCAAGCACATTGAAAAGGACGCTGCACTGGAACGCCGCTTCCAGCCAGTTACCGTAAATGAACCTTCCCCAGAAGATGCGATTGCGATTTTGAAGGGATTACGTGACCGTTATGAGGCACATCATGGCATCCAGATTTCCGATGAAGCAATTGAATCAGCCGTAAAATTATCTGTGCGCTATGTTTCAGGCAGACAACTGCCAGATAAGGCAATTGACCTGATTGACGAAGCTTGTTCTCGTGTGCGTATGCGCGCGATGACACCACCGGATACGCTCAAGGAGGCAGAAGATGCCCTGTCTGCACTGCATGCCCAAAAGGATGAGGCTGTGCGGGCACAGAACTACGAGCAGGCAGCAAAACTGCGCGATGAGGAAAGCCATAAGAAAGAGGAAATGGAAAAGCTGCGCAAGGTTTGGGATGAAACCAAGGCAGCCGCTAACGGGGCAGTCACGCCAGAGGACATTGCAGAGGTCATTGCAGGCTGGACAGGGATTCCGGCAGCACGGCTGACAGAGGATGAGGGAGAACGCCTGCTGCATCTGGAGGATACCCTGCATGCACGTGTGATTGGTCAAGATGAGGCAGTCAGTGCAGTTTCCCGTGCCATTCGCCGTGGTCGCGTGGGTCTGCGTGACCCAAAACGTCCGATTGGTTCTTTTATCTTCCTAGGGCCTACGGGTGTCGGCAAAACTGAGCTTTGCAAGACCTTGGCACAGGCAATGTTTGGTGACGAAAATGCGATGCTGCGCTTTGATATGTCAGAATATATGGAAAAGCACAGTGTTGCCCGTATGATTGGTTCGCCTCCGGGTTACGTTGGATATGATGAGGGCGGACAGCTCACAGAAAAGGTGAGAAGAAAGCCTTATTCAGTCATCCTGTTCGATGAAATCGAAAAAGCGCACCCAGATGTATTTAATATCCTGCTCCAAATTCTGGAGGACGGACAGCTGACAGACGGACAGGGGCGTAAGGTTGACTTTAAGAACACTGTGCTCATTATGACTTCGAATATCGGTGCGCAGAAGATCACAGGAAAGACCCATAAGACCCTTGGTTTTGGCGGAGACAGCAAGAATGGTGCAGAGCCAAGCTTTGAGGACATTAAGAAGGAGGTTTTGTCTGACCTCAAGGAGGCGTTCCGTCCGGAGTTGATTAACCGTATTGATGAAATCATTGTCTTTAATCGTCTGACGGAGGACGAAATTGGGCAGATTGCAGATGGTATGCTGCATCAGGTTGCAAGCCGTATGGATGAGATGGAGCTGACCATGGAATGGACAGATGCAGCGCGGGCACATCTGGTCAAGGCTGGCTTTGACCCTGTTTATGGTGCAAGACCGCTGCGCCGTGCCATTCAGTCCGAGGTAGAGGACCTTGTGGCAGAGGATTTTCTGCGCGGTACCATCAAGCGAGGGGAGCATGTTGTTCTGGACGAACAGGACGGCAGGCTGACGCTGTATGTGCGTGAGAATAAGTGAGTGAAAAGAGGTGCAAATGCACCTCTTTTTTGATGAGTCGTATATAAAAAACAGGGGAAAGTGACGGTTTTTTGGGAATTATAAAATTTAAGTAAAATATACGAACTTATTTGCATGGAAATTAGTCATATTATAAAATATATTGCAGGAAAAATTGTAAAACTAATCTGATAAAGGACGAATTTGTACAAGTTGCACAAATATTGCATAGCAAAAAGGTGTAAGTTGACAGAGTGTTTTTTTTTATCGGTATGTTATAATGAAGGTGCTGGCAGAAACCAGAAATTTAGATGAAATGACGAAACAAATCAAGGTTCATCGCAAATAAACGAAACGGAGGCACCCCTGATATGAAAAAATATGTATACCTGTTCTCGGAAGGAAATGGCTCCATGCGTGAGCTATTGGGCGGCAAAGGCGCAAACTTAGCAGAAATGACCGGTCTCGGTATGCCTGTGCCGCAGGGTTTTACCATTACAACCGAGGCTTGTACTCGTTACTATGAAGATGGCCGTCAGATTTATCCGGATATTCAGGACCAGATCATGGAATATCTCGATAAGCTGGAAAAAATGACAGGAAAGCATTTGGGAAATCCAGAATCTCCTCTGCTTGTGTCTGTCCGTTCGGGTGCGCGTGCCTCCATGCCCGGAATGATGGATACTATTTTGAATCTCGGTATGAATGATGAGATCTGTGAAGCAGTTGCACGTTTGACAGACAATTCACGCTTTGCACGTGACTCATATCGTCGCTTTATCCAGATGTTTGCTGACGTAGTTATGGAATTGCCCAAAAATACCTTTGAGCAGTTTATCGATCAGGTCAAGGAAAAGCGTGGTGTGACCCATGACAATGAACTGGACGAAAATGATATGCTTGAACTCATCAACCTGTTTAAGGATCATTATGAGAAGAATATCGGTGAGCCGTTCCCACAGGACCCGAAAAAGCAGCTCATGGAAGCTGTGCGCGCGGTATTCCGCTCGTGGGATAATCCGCGTGCCAATACTTATCGCCGTATGAATGATATTCCGTATTCTTGGGGCACAGCTGTCAATGTACAGTCTATGGTCTTTGGCAATATGGGTGAAACCTCAGGTACCGGTGTTGCCTTTACCCGCAATCCGGCAACTGGTGAAAAGAAGCTTTATGGTGAGTTCCTCATGAACGCACAGGGCGAGGACGTTGTTGCTGGTATCCGTACCCCGCAGCCGATTTCTGCACTTGCAGACACAATGCCGCAGGTTTATGAGCAGTTTGTAGATATTTCTCAGAGACTGGAACAACATTATGGGGATATGCAGGATATGGAATTTACCATTGAAAAGGGGAAGCTGTATATGCTTCAGACCCGAAATGGTAAGCGCACTGCACAGGCGGCGCTCAAGGTTGCTGTGGATCTCGTAGATGAAGGAATCTGCACCAAGGAGCAGGCAATCCTCAAGGTAGAGCCGCATCAGCTGGATGCACTTCTGCATCCCACTTTCAATCCAGCTGCACTCAAGGCAGCAACTCCAATTGCAACCGGCTTGCCTGCTTCTCCGGGCGCGGCTTGCGGCGCTGTTTATTTCACAGCAGAGGAAGCTGTGGCAGCACATAAAACAGGTGCCAAGGTGGTTCTTGTGCGTCAGGAAACCTCTCCAGAGGATATTGATGGCATGGTTTCGGCAGAGGGTGTTATGACTGCCCGCGGCGGCATGACCTCACACGCAGCCGTTGTTGCACGTGGTATGGGTACTTGCTGTGTTGCAGGTGTTTCCGGTGTCAAGGTATCGGAAGTGGATAAGATGATTACCTTTGCAAATGGAACGGTACTCCATGAGGGGGACTTCATTTCGCTTGATGGTTCCACAGGTAATGTATATGAGGGCAAGATCGAGACACAGGAAGCCGAGTTGACGGGTGACTTTGGTCGATTTATGGGCTGGGCAGACGAACTCCGTGTGCTTCAGGTTCGCACAAATGGGGATACCCCGCGTGATGCCGCACAGGCGCGCAAATTTGGCGCAGAGGGCATTGGATTGTGCCGTACAGAGCATATGTTCTTTGAGGAAAGCCGTATTCGTGCCGTGCGTGAAATGATTGTTGCACCAGATGAAGCACAGCGCCGCAAGGCACTTGCGAAAATCCTGCCGATGCAGCGTGGTGACTTTGAGGAAATCTATCGTGCAATGGGCGGGCTTCCGGTAACGATTCGTCTGCTGGATCCACCACTCCATGAGTTCCTGCCTTCTGATCCTGAGGATATTGCAGAGCTGGCAAAGGAAATGGATATGCCGGTCGAGAAGCTTGAGGCAATTGTTGAAAATCTGCATGAATTTAACCCGATGCTGGGTACACGCGGTTGTCGCTTAGATGTGCTGTATCCGGAAATTGCGGAAATGCAGACAGAAGCCATCATTTCCGCTGCAATCAATGTGTGGAAGCAGGATGGTCTGCGAATCACCCCGGAAATCATGGTTCCGCTGGTTGTAGATGTGAAGGAGCTGCGTTTTGTAAAGCGCAAAATCAAGGCCATTGCTGACCAACTGATTGAAACAGCAGATATTCCAATGAAGTATCTGGTTGGCACCATGGTTGAGACACCTCGCGCAGCTGTGACCGCTGGTCAGATTGCATCAGAAGCAGAATTCTTCTCCTTTGGTACCAACGACCTCACACAGATGACCTATGGTTTCTCCCGTGATGATGTGGGTAAGATTTTGGACCGTTACTTTGAAGAAAAGATTTTGGAATCTGATCCGTTCGCACGTTTGGATCAGCAAGGTGTTGGTCAGCTTGTGAAGATGGCGGTTGAAAATGGTCGCAGCACCCGTCCGGATATCAAACTGGGTATCTGTGGTGAACATGGTGGTGACCTATCTTCTGTTGAATTCTGTCATCAGATTGGTCTTAGCTACGTATCCTGCTCGCCTTACCGTGTGCCGATTGCACGTCTGGCAGCTGCACAGGCAGCCGTGAAATATCCAGAGAATTAAAAAAGCATAAAAAAGAGCAGGAAACTGCTCTTTTTTTATGCTTAAAATACAGTGTGTTGAAAAAGCTGCCGAGGTTTATTCTCCCATTACCTGAAATACGACATCACGCACGCGGTCGCGTGTGTCACATTCGACAAGCGTTAGATTTTGCCAAGGACCGATGGTCAGCTTGCCATCTACAAAGGGGATTACGATAAATGGCGAGAGCAGTGCGGATTTGATATGGGAGGAGCCGTTGTCATCATTCCATGTATCGTGATGATGATAATGTATGATGCGGCCGCTTTCATCTGTATAAGGCGAAAAAATATCCATTGCAGCTTTCAGGTCATGGCGTACCATTCCGGGCTCGAATTCGAGTGTGGTAAGACCGGCAACGCCGCCGGTAGTAAAGCCGGTGATGATGCCTGCGGAAATCCCTTTTTCACGACAGGCAGTGGTAACAGCATGCTGAAAATCCTCTGTAATATCGATCATGCCCATATGTGCGCGTGTTTGATAGGTTTTGGTCGTTGTAAATACAGCCATAAATGCTTTTTCCTCCAGAAGTACAAAATGTAATTATAAACAAAGAAGATACTGACCGTATAATGTTTGGCTCAGTTCATTGCCCATGCGATGTACATCTTCTACATCAATATATCCGCGGCTCAGAGCAATTTCTTCCAGACAGGCAACATACCGTCCGGTATCATCCTGTACTTCCTTGACACCCATGCCGGCAGTTAGGAGATTATCTGCGGTTCCAGCATCTAACCATACGAAATCTCGATCCAATTTGATTACATGGAGTTGATTTCTGTTTAGATATTCCAGATTTACGTCACTGATTTCCAGTTCTCCGCGTGCAGAAGGCTTGAGCTGTTTTGCGATTTCAATGACAGAGCTATCGTAAAAATAAAGACCCGGGATAATATAGTTGGATTTTGGGAGACGCGGTTTTTCTTCAATAGAAATCGCGCGGCCGGATGCATCAAATTCGATAACACCGAAGGCGCGTGGGTTATGTACGTAGTATCCAAATACAGTTGCGCCCCCCGCCTGAGATGCCTGTACAGCAGCGGACAGTGTGGACTCCAGACTGAGACTGTGGAAGATATTATCACCAAGCACCAAACAAACCGGCTCATTTTCGATAAAACGCTCACCAATTAAGAGCGCATCTGCAATGCCGCGAGCAACCTCCTGCACTTCATAGGAAATGTTTACGCCCCAGCGTGCGCCATTGCCCAAAAGCCGGTAGAAAGGACCCTCTTCTCCGGGGGGGATAATGATAAGGATATCCCGAATTCCAGCCTGCATCAATACAGCAAGCGGGTAATAAATCATGGGCTTGTCATAGACTGGCAGAAGTGGCTTACAGGTAGGGCGCGTCATGGGGTATAAGCGGGAGCCCTTGCCAGCTGCTAGAATAATGCCTTTCATGAAGTATACACTTCCTCCCTTTTCCGTGGCATACTGCCATCATGGTTTCAGCCAAGCGGCTGAGGTTTTCTGAAAAAATTGCCAGAAAATTTCTATTATCACATTATAGCATACCCATGAGCACAATAACAGTATTTCCTGAGAAATAAAAAAATACGTCCAATTGAGTGCCAAAATATGAGCAACAGACACACTTTTTGGACAAAAAAGAATGGAAAACGAGAGGTGTTTGTGCTATGATAAAAGCATACAGCATATTTTATGAAAGGGAGAATCGCATGGCTGCGACAAAGAAAAAATCATCTGCGTCTCGTGCATCTGGACAGAACAGCACGCAGAAAAAAAATAAATCTCCGGAAAAAAAGAGAAATCAGAAAAAGACCGAAATGACGACTGTGGTTCCACGAGAAATGTGGGCGGTGATTTATGGTGTACTGGGGCTTTTGTGTCTGATTGCTGTTTTGAAGCGAGATGGAGCTGTGCTGCGTCTCATTTATACGACGCTGGGCGGTATGGTGGGATGGGGCATCTATTTATGCCCGTTTGCTTTATTTGGTATTGCTGCGCTTCTATTTGTGCGCCGGAAGGGACCGGTGCGTTTGCGGAGTGCAGCAATTGCTTGTACGCCGATTTTGTTTGGTGCCTTCATTCATGCGCTGCTCTGTGGACCGGATTATACGGACGCAGGGCTTACGATGTTCCGTCTGTTGGGAGATGGTGCAAAATTGCAGGCAGGGGGATTGCTTGCCGGAGGTTTATATAGTATTTTGCGCTGGGCATTTTCTGGAGTCGGGGCAATGCTGCTGCTTATCATTGGTATCATTGCAGATATTATGGTCATCTGCCGCTTAACACCGGGAGCAATTTGGGATGCCCTGCGTCCACTGGAATATGAATATGACAGCGATGAAGAACGCGAATTTTATGAAGGCCCTGTTGTTTTGCCTAATGTACATGAAGCGGTTGCCAATCGGCGCGCACAACGTGCAGAAAAACGAGCAGCGTTTGATATTGCATTAGACGATGAACCGGATTCTCCTGCAATTCCAGAGCTTGTGATGCAGGCGGTGCCAGATGGGGAACAGGAAACAGAGCAGCAGGAGGAAGTCACGGCAGATCCACCGCCGCTTGATGATATTCTGGCACTGTTTGAAAATCGGGAAACTGTGATGCAGGAAGATACAGCACAGAAACAGGAAACACAGGAAGCACCGCCTTGGGAGGAGGAGACAAAACCACGCGCGAAGCAGGAAAAAACGGAAAAAATCTCTGAAGATGAGCAGGCGGTCATGAATGCGCAAATGGATGAAAACCAGAAAGCACCGCTTATGGTGTACGAACACCCGCCAGTTGATCTGTTGAATCCGTCAAAGGGAGGCATGAAGGGCAATGTGCAGGCAGAACTGACAGAAAACAGTCAGCGGCTTGTGGACACATTAGAGTCCTTTGGCATTGAGGCAAAGATTATTGGAATCGTGCGCGGCCCCTCTGTGACACGGTTTGAACTCACCATTGAACGCGGTGTGAAATTCAGTCGGATCACGGCATTATCCGATGACATTGCGCTGTCGCTTGGCGCGGTTTCGGTGCGTATTGCTCCAATTCCGGATAAGGTGGCCATTGGTATTGAGGTTCCAAACAAGTCCACAACTATGGTGACCATTCGTGAGGTCATCGGTTCAGATACCTTTGCACAGGCAAAATCTCACGTTGCATTTTCAGTCGGTAAGGATATTACAGGTGCGCCTGTGGTGGGAGATATCGGCAAGATGCCGCATCTGCTCATTGCAGGTACGACAGGTTCTGGTAAATCTGTGTGTGTCAATTCCATGCTGATTTCTCTGCTCTATAAGTCTTCTCCGGAAGAGGTACGCCTCATTATGGTGGATCCAAAAATGGTAGAACTTGGAAACTACAATGGGATACCACATTTGTTGATTCCGGTTGTAACCGATCCCAAAAAAGCAGCCGGTGCACTCAACTGGGCGGTTGGAGAGATGGAGCGCCGGTATAAACTCTTTGCAGACAATCAGGTGCGTAAATTAGAGGACTTTAACGTCTTGATGCGAAAGAAGAAAGCAGAAGCGGAGCAGATGGAAGGTGGAACGCCGGAGGCTTATCAGACCGTTCCGGAAATTGTTATTGTTATTGATGAGCTGGCAGACCTCATGATGGTGGCTGCGAAGGAGGTAGAAACCTCGATTTGCCGCATTGCGCAGAAGGCACGTGCAGCGGGTATGTATTTGATTGTTGCAACCCAGCGTCCTTCGGCAGATGTCATCACAGGTATTATGAAGGCGAATATTCCTTCGCGTATCGCCTTCGCGGTTGCCTCACAGATCGAATCTCGAATCATTTTGGATCAGACCGGTGCGGAAAAGCTGATTGGTAAGGGCGATATGCTATATGCACCGCTTGGAGAGGGAAAACCGCAGCGTATACAGGGCTGCTTTATTTCAAACGATGAGATCGAGCGGGTCATTTCTTTTGTAAAGTCCAATGGATCAGCGGAATACAGCGAAGAAATTCTGGAGCATATTGAGAAACAGACTCAAAACGATGGTGGCGGAGATGCGGCTGGAGAAGGTTCTGGAGAGGAGGACGAGCTGCTCATGGATGCAATTGACGTCGTTGTGGAAGGCGGACAGGCTTCGGTTTCCATGCTGCAAAGAAGGCTCAAGCTGGGATATTCTCGTGCTGCCCGTATTGTAGACCAAATGGAAGAGCGTGGCATTGTAGGTCCGTTTGAGGGCAGCAAGCCGCGGCAAATTTTGATTTCCAAAGAGGATTGGAAAGAAATGAAGCTGCGCCGGCAAAGCTAAAAGACACAGACGATAATTTATATGGGAGGATAGAATCATGGAATTGCAAAAAGTAGATGTACGTTCGCTGGAGTTCAATCCGTTTTCAAAGATTCAGGAGCAATGGGCGCTTGTGGGTGCCGGAACGATGGACAGCTTCAATATGATGACAGTCAATTGGGGTGGGCTTGGTGTGATATGGTTCAAAGATGTGTGCACCGTTTATGTACGTGAGAGCCGCTATACCAAAGAATTCATGGATAAAAGTGAGCTGTTCACATTAACATTTTTGAAGGCTGGACATGAGGACGCATTAAAGCTGTGTGGTGCAAAGTCCGGACGGGATATGGATAAGATGAAGGCATCTGGCTTGACACCGATCCCGCTCGAAGGAACAGTCGGCTTTGCGGAGGCGGAACTGACCTTTGTTTGTCGAAAGCTGTACTGCGGAGAGCTGTCTCAGGAAAACTTTATGTATGAGGAAACGCTGCAAGAAGCGTATCCAGAGGGGGATTATCATACCATGTACATTGGTGAAATTGTGGCAGTATACGCTGCAAAATCATAATGTGCAGGGGTCATTCAGCACGTCTAAGAAAATGCCCGAAATCGCTCATTTAGTGGTTTCGGGCATTCTTCGTCCATAGAACTTTGCGCGACAAAATCAAAAGCCGTCCAATGGACGGCTTTTTTGAATGAACCAAATGTGGAGTTCCCTGCTCTTTATTCATAGAGAAATTATAGGAGATGATATCATGAAGCAAAGAGGAGCAGATGGGAAACGGATTACAATCTTTCTGTTCTGTATATATTTAGCTGCACTTACATGGATTATTGTATTCAAAATGGCGTTGCCCGGAGAGCCACTTCCTCATTTCCGTTCGATCAACTGGATTCCGTTCGGGGATTCTATGGTGATCAATAATCAGATTTCCTATGATGAAATCATTCAAAATATCCTTGCTTTTGTACCCTTTGGAATTTACCTATCCATGCTGTTTCCTGAGCGTTCTTTGATTCATAAGCTATTGCCTGCATTTGTGTGCAGCCTTGGATATGAGATTTTACAATTTGTTTTTTCCATTGGTGCATCTGATATTACAGACTGGATAGGAAATAGCTTTGGTGCTTTGATGGGGATGGGCGTATATGCAGTATTTTATAAATTATTTGGCAAACACGCCAATCGGATTTTTAATATTTGCGCTGCCATTGCAACAATGGGTATGAGTTTGCTGATTACCATATTGATTGCTTCAAATTGACAGCAGGAAAAAACAGTTAGGTGAAGAAAAAGCGGAGGGCTTTCGGGTTCTCTGCTTTTTCTTTATAAATGCAAGAAATGTAAAATATTTGTATACAAAAAGGAAAGAACAGCTGTTTTTCGGTCGGGAGAATCAGTTGGGGTGTCTTGCATTTTTTCGGGAAATGTTTTATGCTATTTTTAATGCAACATACAGAATAAAGGGTGGAAAAATGCTATGAAATATGATTTGATTGCACTGGATTTGGACGGTACAACGCTCAATCCACAAAATACAGTGAATCCTGCGGTTCAGCAGGCGGCGGCGTGGGCACGTGCGCAGGGGGTGCGTATCGTGATTTCGACAGGACGCATTGCCAGTGAGGCGGCAGAGTTTGCCGATATGCTGGGCACAAGTGATGATTTGGTGTGCGCGGGAGGTGCTACCATATATTCACTTGCACAGCACGCATATACAATGCGCATCTCGATCCCGTGGGATTCAGCAGTCCGTGCAGCGGCGGTTGTGGAACGGGTCGGCATGGTATCAATGGTGTATTCCGGAGAGCGTATGCTGATTACTCCGTACGATGAAATGTATTTTTCACGATATAAAACGAATGAGGGATTCCATACCAATAAAAAGGTAGTACCTTCTGTTGCAGAATACATTGCAAATACGCATTTGTCGGTAGACAAGATGTTTTGTCGCTCAAAAGATCCATTTATGCTGAAAAATGCGCGTGAACAGATTGAGAAGATTTCAGGAGTACGGGTCATGAGTTCTGCGGACGATAATATTGAAGTCATTTCTCCGGATGCGGATAAGGGTCGTGCGCTGGAAAGCTTATGCAAGCAGTATGGCATTTCGATGGAGCGCTGCATTGCTATTGGGGATAGCGAAAACGATTTGGAAATGCTGCGGGCTGTTGGAATGCCAGTTGCCATGGGAAATGCAAACGATGCTGTTAAGGCAGTTTCTAAATATATCACTGCGACGAATGTAGAAGATGGCGTTGCAAAGGCGATTTATCACCTTCTGGAAAAAGAGGCATGATGAAAAATCATGCACAAAATAGATAAAAAAGAAATTCTTTCGGTTTTACGGGCAGAAAGTGTACTGAAGAATATAGATTGTGGTCCTTTGGTTATGGCAGTATCGAATGGAAGAAAAAAGATGCTTGTGACAGTGATGCGAGAAGGAAATCACGTTCAGGTATCTACCGGAAAAATTATAAGACATAAGATTCGAATATCGATAGATGAAATTGAGCAATGATTGAAAAAGCAGCTAACAAATGTATCATCATGATACAGCGTTTCGCAAAGCAGACAGCATGATCTGTTGGCGTACAAAATGGATAAAAAATTTTTTTATTTTTCACGAAAAATTCAAAAACTTACGATATAATCAGGTATACTATATACGTATCATCTGGAAGGAGACGGGCAAATGGCTTTGATTCTCATTGCTGACGACGAAGCACGGATTCGCCGTCTGGTATCAGATTTTTTGCGCCGAGATGGACATACCATATTAGAGGCAGAAGATGGCGCACAGGCATTGGAACTGATTGAGACGCACCGAGCGGAGTTGGGGCTGGTAATTTTAGATGTGATGATGCCTCGTATCGATGGGTTTGGTGTGCTTGCTGCCATTCGGGCATCCGATCAGGGAACACCGCTGCCAGTTATGATGCTCACGGCGCGTGCGGAGGATACCGATGAGCTGCATGGGCTGGAAGCAGGGGCAGATGATTATGTTGCAAAGCCGTTTTCTCCAATGGTGCTTGCAGCGCGTGTCAAAACGCTCCTCAAGCGCACAGGTACAACCGACGAAGTGGCAGATACCTTTGGGGCACTCACCGTAGACGAACGCCGTCGAGAGGTCACGGTGAATGGACAATCTGTCGATTTAACCCCAAAAGAGTATGAACTATTGGTCTATTTCAAAAATAATCCACGAATTGCGCTGTCACGTGAGGCAATTCTGAATGCAGTCTGGGGATATGATTATTTTGGTGACCTGCGTACCGTAGATACACATATTAAAAAGCTGCGGGCAAAGCTTGGAACCTGTGGAACCATGATTGGAACTGTCCGTGGATACGGATATCGGTTCGAAACCGGAAAATAAACCATCATGCAATGAGTTTACTTTTTTCGTATGTTGTGGTATGATATCTAATATATCTCGGACTGAGGTGATAGATATGCTGTCACGGAAACGCTTGGAAGCTTATTTACAAGAGGAACAGTTGGAATATCACTTGGATGAGGACGATGCAGATCGAATTGTGGTTGTGTTCCAGACCAAACAGTTGTCTAATGTATCACTGGACATCACAATATTGAATAATCGCACGGTACTATTCCTCTCACGTATGCCAATCAGTATCCCTTCGGAATATCGTATGGCGGTATGTGAATTTATTACGCGGGTCAACTATGGTGTGGTACTTGGCGGGTTTGAACTCGATCTCGATGAAGGAGATCTCAATTACAAAATCGTTGGAACGGTAAGCCGTGAAAACGAAATCGATCAGGAAGCATTCTGCCGGTTGCTTTATTTGGGCAACAGCATGCTTGATAAATATACACCTGGTATCTTGTCTATCCTCTATGGTGGAAAAGATGCAAAACAGGCGTATCAACTTATTACGAAATCATAACAAAAAAGTGAGGGACAAAACAATGGCTTTTGATCTGAAGCAAATCGCAAAATACTATAAGGAAGATATGGAGCTGAACTTTGCACTGGAGGAGGAGAACAATCGTATTCGTTTCTCTATGGATACCGATGCAATGAAGGAAGTTCGCTTCATGGCATATAAGGAGAATCCGCAGACCATGTTGTTTTTGACATATCTGCCGATGAAGGTCAATGAGGACAAGCGTGCGGAGGTTGCAGATTATCTGACCCGTGCAAATTATGGTCTGCATGTCGGCAACTTTGAAATGGATATGGAAGATGGCGAGGTTCGATATAAGACAACCGGTGTGACCGACGAAAAGACTGCACCAAGCCTTGATGTGATTCGTCGTCTGACCTACATTGGTTTCAGCATGTTTGATCGCTATATTCCGAGTTTGTTGTCCATTGTATATGGAGAAAAGACTGCACAGGAAGCAATTGCAGAAGCAGAAAAGGATATGCAGTAAGCAAAAGAATTTCAGGGGTGCGCCTCTGAGTTCAGGAGGACGGCTCAGCCGTCCTCTTTTTTTATAAAATTACAAAATGGAGGACGGTATGGGAAAGCGTTTTCACAAATTGCGTTCTGTTCGCTTGAAATTTTTTGCTGCAATTGCTGCGGTGGCGTTGGTATTCATTACGGTCATCAGCTGCCTCAATTTATTTTTTTATGATTATTATTATATGGCGCAAAAGCAGGATTCCCTGAGAGATATTTATAGCCGCGTATGCCAGAGCTATTATACGAGCAACAATGAGGCTTTGCAGGAAACATTGTTTCGCATTGAAAACAGCGATAGTGTGCGTATCAGCATTTTAGATGCGGCAGGTGCAATGATTTATGATTCCGATGCGGCTCGTAATGGAAACAGCCCGAACTTCTTTACAAGCTGGAAGACGGCGCAGCTGGTACATTCTGCACTGGTATCAGCAGACCAGAGAAAACTCGACATAGGCCATGTGGATTTTGTCGTGGTACAGATGAACGATTTGCGTGAAAATTTCCTTTGCCTCGTTGGACGTTTGGGAGACGGATATCTGGTGGAGCGAATCCCTTTTGCGTTCATGGAGCAAAATTCTATGTTCAACTCCATATTTCTACTCATTACAGGCGCTGTGACACTGGTGATTTGTCTGATTTTAGGTGCTGTTTTGGCTTCATACTTTACAAAACCGCTGATTGAGATGGGCAGTATTGCAAAGTCTATGGCACATTTGGATTTTTCTCAGAAATATGAGGGTGATGAAATCGATGAAATTGGGCAGTTGGGACAATCCCTCAATCTGCTTTCCGACCATTTACGGGACGCGATTGACGATTTACGTACCTCTAATGAACAGTTAGCACATGAGATTGAGGAAAAAGAACGAATCGATGCCATGCGGCGGGAATTCATCGTCAATGTATCACACGAACTCAAAACACCAATTGCACTGATTCAGGGGTATGCAGAGGGATTGACCGCAGGCATTGCAGAGTCACCAGAGGATAGAGATTTCTACTGCAATACCATTGCAGAAGAAGCAGGGCACATGAATACGATGGTTACCCAGCTTTTAAGCCTGTCTAAGCTGGAGCTTGGGCGGGAGATCCTATCGTGTGAGGCAATATCGTTGGGAGACTGTGTGCGTGCAGTCGTAGAAAAAACGGCGGTTTTGCGCGCAGGTCATAATTTGAAGGTGAGCTGTTCCGGAGACGCAGTGATTGAAAGCGATGGAAGGCTTCTTGATCAAATTATTATGAATTATATGACAAATGCCATTCGCTATACGCCAGATGGCGGAAGTATTGCGCTTTGTGTGACACAGCCAGAACCAGATATGGTGAAAATTTCTGTATTTAATGAGGGAGAGGGTGTGCCGGAGGCAGAACTTCCTCTTCTATGGGAAAAATTTTATCGCACAGATAAGGCACGTTCTCGCGCTTCGGGGGGAACGGGTGTCGGGCTGTCGATCGTGCGTGCGTCAGCTGCATTGCTTGGTGGCAGTTGTGATGCACAGAATGTGTCGGGCGGTATTGTATTTTCGCTTACCCTGCCAATACAGGGTGGGTCTGAGCAAGCAAAAATACAGGAAAAATGATGTGTTGCGATAAAAAAATAACAGATTGTTAGAAGTTGAAAAAAAACTGAACAAAAATTTTGTTGAAAATATAAAAATTTTTATAAAAAACAGGCGTTAAATTCTTGACAATCTTTTGGATTTCTGTATAATGATTAGTAGATGTGCGTTAAAGACGCACCCCCAAAACACCATACTGGACCCCCTTGTTTGGGAGCGTTTTTTGTATGCGCCAGTCGCCCTGCGAATGAACAGGACCGTCGCCTGCGGTACAGCGTGTCGGTATGGTCTCTAATAAACTGATTTTGAAAATTTATTTGGGAGGTTTCATAGCATGGATTTTAGGCTTACAAAAGAGCAGGAAATGATGCAGAAGCTTTGCCGCGAGTTCGCGGTAAATGAGATCGAGCCTATCGCGGCTGAGATCGACGCAGAAGAGCGCTACCCTTGGGAGACCGTTCGCAAGCTGCAGAAATACGGCATGCTTGGCATTCAGTTCCCTAAGGAGCTGGGCGGTTCCGGCGGAGATAACATTTGCTATACAATTGCAATTGAAGAGGCATCAAAGTTCTGCGGAACAACCGGTTGTATTCTGTCTTCACATGCGACTTTGTGCTGCTGGCCGATTTTCAAGTACGGCACGCCAGAGCAGAAGGAAAAGTTCCTGCGTCCTCTGATTTCTGGTCAGAAGGTCGGCGGATTTGGTTTGACTGAGCCAAATGCTGGTACGGACTCTGCTGCACAGCAGACAATTGCAGAAAAGCAGGAAGATGGCTCCTACATCATCAATGGTTCTAAGGTGTTTATTACCGGTGCAGGCTGTGCAGATACCTATGTCATTTTTGCTATGACCGACAAGACCAAGGGCAACAAGGGCATTTCTGCATTCATCGTAGATAAGGATGACCCGGGCTTCTCCATTGGTAAGATCGAGCATAAGATGGGTATCCGCGGCTCTCAGACAGGTGAGTTGATTTTTGAGGACATGCGTCTGTCCGCTGATCGTCTGCTGGGTAAGGAGAATGGCGGCTTTAAGATTGCTATGACCACACTCGATGGCGGTCGTATCGGTATCGCTGCACAGGCACTGGGTATTGCACAGGGTGCACTGGACAAGGCTGTTGCTTACATGAAGGAGCGCGTACAGTTTGGTAAGCCGCTTTCTACTAAGCAGGGTCTGCAGTGGATGGTTGCAGATATGGCAACCGAGATCGAGGCAGCTCGTCTGCTCGTTCGCCGTGCAGCATTCAATAAGGATCATGATATCCCTTACACCAAGGAAGCTGCAATGGCAAAGCTGTTCGCAGCAGAGGTTTCTATGAAGGTTACCACCCAGTGTGTACAGATCTTTGGCGGCTATGGTTATACTCGTGAGTACCCGGTAGAGCGCATGATGCGTGATGCCAAGATTACTGAAATCTATGAGGGCACCTCTCAGGTACAGCGCATGGTTATTTCCGGCCAGGTTATTGGCAGATAAATTAAGGGAGGAGTAACTCAATTATGAAAGCTATCGTTTGCGTAAAGCAGGTTCCCGATACTTCCGGTAAGGTGGCTGTCAATCCGGACGGCACCCTGAACCGTGCATCTATGGCAACTATTATTAACCCCGATGACAAGAATGCAGTAGAGGCTGCACTGGCACTCAAGGACAACACCGGCTGTGAGGTCGTTGTTGTAACCATGGGTCCCCCACCGGCAGAAGGCATGCTGCGTGAGCTGCTCGCAATGGGCGCAGACCGCGGTGTTCTGGTTTCTTCCCGTGAGTTCGGCGGTTCCGATACCTTCGCAACCTCCCAG
>JAGZIY010000014.1 GCA_018365995.1 Butyricicoccus pullicaecorum
GAGGGTACACCTGTTCCCATTCCGAACACAGTAGTTAAGCTCATTAACGGTGAAAATACTTGGCTGGAGACGGCCCGGGAAAATAACACGGCGCGCACAAAAAGCAGACCCATTTGGGTCTGCTTTTTCTTTCTTTTTGACAGGAAAAGTGAATAGAATTCTGAAGCGTATCAAATGCTGTTAGAAGGCTTTAAGCTCGGATAATAATGACCAGATTTTATGGAGGATTGGGTGTCTCATTTATCTGCGATTTTATTTTGCGAAGCAATTTGAACTTCGTAAAATTTTGATATAAAAAGGCTTAAATCATTAAAAATAATGATTTAAGCCTTGTATCTTGGCACGCCCGAAGGGACTCGAACCCCCAACATTCAGAACCGGAATCTGACGCTCTATCCAATTGAACTACGGACGCATTTCTTTAATTATTATAACAAATTTACATACATTTGTAAAGACTTTTGAAGAATGGTTTTGTGGAGACTGATTGACATTGTATGTGATTTCAGTTAGGATAAAGAGAGTAAGCAGAAAGAAGAAGGTTTGTTTATGCATAACAGAACAAAAGAATGGATATTAGATTTATTTGCTGATATTGTGGGTGGGCTCTTATATGCACTGGGGATTTATACTTTTGCTAAGACAGCAAATTTTGCTCCGGGTGGATTATCTGGTCTGGCATTGATTATGTATCATATATGGGGACTGCCAATCGGCATCATGACGTTGGTGCTCAATGTACCCGTGATTTTGTTAAGCTATCATTTGCTCGGAAAAACTTTCCTGCTAAAAAGTCTACGCTCTATGGTTTTTTGCACGGTATGGGTTGATTTTATTTTGCCCTTAACGCCTGCTTATTCGGGCAGTCCATTACTCGCTGCATTGTATTCTGGTGTATTTTTGGGTGCTGGATTGGGTGTTCTTTATATGCGTGGTTCTTCTTCTGGGGGAACAGACTTTTTGACGGTTTCTGTCAAGGCAATTCATCCTCATTTATCTCTTGGTGCGGCAACGATGATTATCGATTTGGTTATCATCTTGATGGGGTGGCCAGTGTTTGGAAATATTGATTCTGTGTTATATGGTATTATTGCGACTGCGGTGACCTCGATTGTGATCGATAAGGTTATGTATGGCGTAGGTGCTGGTAAGCTGGTCATTATTATTACGAGCAAGGGACAGCTGACTGCACAGCAGATTTCCAGAACTTGTGGGCGAGGCTCTACGCTTATTCGCGCGATTGGAACGTATACAGAGCAGGAGCGTCATGTTCTTCTGTGTGCATGTAATAAATCACAGGCATTTAAGGTGCGTGCTGCTGCACATGAAGTGGACGAAGATGCTTTCGTAATGATTACAGAAGCTAGTGAGGTCTATGGAGAAGGTTTTATTGAAGGAGAACATTTTTAAGAAAAAAGAAGGCTCCTAAAAGCCTTCTTTTTATTAAGTAAGGGAAAATATTTATAGCAGTACAGAAGAAGTATACTCTACCTTGATACCATCGTCTTTTGTACGGCTGAACTTTGCTTTATTGCCGCTTCCGTCATCAATTGTCATTTTTTCCAGTTTGTAGCCTGTAAAAAAATCAACAGCAGGTCCTTCTACAAAAGCGGACCACTTCTGGCGCTTTTCCTGTGCTTCGGGTGGCAGATAGCAGCTCTCAGATGTATTTTCAGTCTTTACTGTGTTTTCGATAGTTTCTGAAATGACAGAGGATTCAGCTTCTGATGCGGTAGAGACAGACTCTATTGTGTTGTCTGGGTTCGTAACTTCTATTATTTCTTCGTACATTACAAGGATTCCTTTCAAATAAATATAGTTTATTTCCGTTCTGCTGATACAATATCATGTTTTTTAAGAAAATGCAAGTCTTTTAGTACGAAATAGAAGGATTGCAGTATGTCAGATGGAGACAGAAAAAAGGAAAAAATCTGAAAAAATACTTGACATTTATGGAATGATTAGATATACTATAATAGTCGCTGAAAGGTGATGTATGAATAGCCGGATTGTGTAATGGTAGCACGACAGACTCTGACTCTGTTTGTCTGGGTTCGAATCCTTGTCCGGCTGCCACTAAAACCACTGATTTTTAGAATCAGTGGTTTTCTTTTCTTTCTGAGAAGTATCATTGTTCATATGAAAGAAAGGGATTGTACACAGGTGTGGACAATCCCTTTGTTGTTTATTTAAGGTGTAATACGACGTGCTTCCATATAATAACGCTTTTCTTGCGCTTCACCCATAGAGAATGTCTTGCGTGGAAGAACACCGTCTAAAATGATACCACGAAACAAATCCTCCTTTTTCAAATCTGGAAGCAGAAAACCCATGTTACGTGGGTTTTGGGAGAGAGATGCGACAACATCTGCACCATGAATATAATCGATAGAGGACTTGGGATTTTTTTCCAGGAAATCATCAAGAAAATTTTGAAGTGTTGCAACCGGAAGTGCCCAAGGAGAATCTACAATACAAAGCGTTACCGTCTCTCCGTCAAATGAGCAGGGGAAAGTCTGTACATTGCTGCTGGGCGCATTGTCTGGACTTCCGCAATAAGCCATACCACCATGCAGCCGGAAAAATTCATCAGCAGCCTGAAAAACCTCACGCGGATGGATATGGAATAGAACACGATGAATTCCTTCGATTTGTATGCTCTCATCATGAATGTTCACAAGTTCTGCCAGAACAAAGCGTGCGGGGTGGTTTTCCTGTTCTTCGGGTGTGAGAGTGCTCTTAATGCGTTCCCAGTTTACCTTTGCGGTTGCCATAGAGTGATTTCCGTCCCCCACGGCATACGGGAGAACAGGATATTCTTTGTTTAGTGCATATTTTTTACGAAAGATCTCGGGGTCGGACAATGTATGGAGACGTTCTACCAGTGCTGCTGTCTCGTTGCCTTCGGGTAAGAACCAGCCACTGCTGTGTCCACCGTCCATCATCAAATCGATATCATATACCTGTTTCAACTGTGATTTTAAAGCAAATAGAGGTTCTATGATACCGCGTGCAGGATCGTCGATCAATAGCATGATATGAGGGAGTTCTAGAGAAGCGTCTTGGCGTATGGAAAGACGGGGAGGAATCCGTTCTACAACTGTTTTTTCAGTTGGACGTATATAGGATTGAGAATTCTCTATATAGTTATAGGCTTCTAAATCAAATGCCAGCAGAATACCGTGGCGAGTGCCGGATTGTGTGGTACGCTCTACAAGCATGATACCGGGGGTATATTCAGTCAAAGTACCATCCTGTTGATACTGTAACATAGCTTGCTGAATGGCTTTGGTACGCTCTGCCATATCAGGCTGTTCCAGAAAGATTTCTGGAAGTGTCAAACGTAGAGTAGAGGGCGCATCTCGAACAATGTCATCTACTTTTTGCCAGTAGTCAGGCTGAGAGGTATATTGGTCACAGGCAATGACAGACCACTTAGATAAATCTATGGTATCATTGGGCATGAGAAGTTTCGGAAAACGAACTGGTGTGTACATAAGAAAACCTCCAATATCGGGAATCGGCGGTGTCCATAAACGAGCACTCCCACCGGATATCTTCATTTTAACAGGATACTGTAATAAAAGCAACGAATTGTGTAAAACTTCTGCTATGACCAGCGGGATACACAGAACAGGCTTTGCAATGCAGGGCAAATGTGGATTGTTGATTGGATGCAAACGGCTTGACAAAATAATTCTACAGATGTAGAATAAAGACACATCAAAATATTTTACAAATGTAGAAGGTAAGTGCGATGCAAAAAATAAAACATTTGCCGGATGCGGAACTTGTCGTGATGCAGGCGGTATGGGATGCGCCGCAAACGCCGGTTCCATCTACTTGGATTACGGCTCAGCTCAAGAAACAGTGGAAGCCGACCTCTGTTTTAACATTTTTATCTCGTCTGTGTGAAAAAGATTTTTTGCGATGTGAAAAAGCAGGAAAAGTCAATGTATATACGCCGCTGATTGATGAGAATTGCTATCGGTCACAGGAAAGTATCAGCTTTTTACAGCGATTTTATCGCGGATCGGTGCGCAATTTGGTTGCAGCATTGACTGGTACGGGAGATTTGAATAAAGAAGATTTAGAGGAACTGCGGGATTTTCTGGATAAACAGGGGAGGGAATGAGATGGATCTCTTACTCTGGAATATACTTCAGGTAAGCCTTACGACATCAATTGTGATAGTGCCTGTTCTTATCTTTTGCGCTGTGCTGCGTCGGAGATATCCGGCGCGCATCATTTGCCTGTTGTGGGTCGTCTTGAGTGCGAGATTATTGATTCCAGTGCAGATTACATTTCCTGATGCACCAATCATTGCCCCAAAGACGACAATCACAATGGGAGCGTACAAGGAACAGGTTGATATCAGACAGCAAGCCGTATCGAACGAACAGGCAATCAAAGAGCAGGAACATTCGGTCAGTCCGTCCATGAAGGAGAAATCTTTACAGACAATCCCCAAGGGTGCAAACGAACAGATGCAAAAAAAGATAGATTTTCGTCTGTTGTTTGCAGGGCTTTGGTTGGTAGGTGCAATTATTGGGCTTGGGATTTCTCTAAGCACCTATTTTCATTTTTGGAAGCGTATTCGGAAAACAGCCTATGCAGTAAAGGGTCAGGAATTACTCATGCTGTATACACAGGAAAAAGAGCATCTGGGGATACACAGGAAAATTCCAATTTTGCAGTCTTGTGAAGTGGATAGCCCTATGATAGCAGGCTTTTTGCAGCCCGTGCTTCTATTGCCGGAAAGAGAAATTGCAATGTCGGATATGAGACTGATTTTACGCCATGAGCTGACACATTATAAGCACGGGGATTTGTATGGGAAGCTGCTCTTTATGTTGGCAAAATGTGTGCACTGGTTTAATCCTGTGATTCACATGCTGGCATGGCAGGGAGCACAGGATTTGGAAATTGCGTGTGATCAGGACGTCATACAGGGATTGGACACAGAGGGTAGACGACAATATGGGCAATGCATTTTGAATCATACAGCCGGTCGGCTGGGGCATCATCCCTATATGTTCACAACGCAGTTGACAGGAGGCAAGAGAGCAATGAAAATACGTTTACAGGAATTGTTTACACCGCCCAGAAAACGACGCGGTGTGACATTTTTGATTGTGATTTTACTGACAGGCAGTATCGTTGGCTGTTCTTTTGCGATAAGGGCGACGGATAAACCCAATGCGGAAACGGTACAGCAGATGAATCTGCTCGCACAGCAGTGGTGTGATGCGCAGAAGGGACAGCTGACACCGATACAGGTACAAGAACTGGTTACTGGAAATCTGAAAGAACAATTTGATAAGATGTTGAGCGGCTATGTAGGTGACGAACTGCATACACCGCTTGCATTTGATAATTTACCTATGGAGACACAGGCGGACGAAGTAACATATACGCTTGACCCGGATGCCAATACCGCAGAAATCCGTGTGCATACCAAGGATACCCCTTATGGCGGTATGACACAGCTCCAGACAATTCGGTTTGCACGGGAAGGGGATGTCCTGCGGATTGCAGAGCGTACCATAGAGGAAGCGATGCTGCTGGATCAGCCGGAAGAAATTTGTACAACAGCACAGGATATCCTCGCACGCGGAATGCCGGAAAATCCGGTAGATGCGTCTACCCCAATGGCACTGGTTTATCTGAATTTCCCTGTTGCGGGCGGGCGATATCATTTGCAAGGGCTTGACAAAAATTTGATGATTTATTCATTTGCTGATGGTACAATGATATACTTTGCATTTGAGAGGTTGGAAAATGACAGCTATCACTTGAAAGGATTGATTGAGCCGCAGAACAATGAACCAAGCCAATCGGATACCCAATGGATTGCTGCCAATCAGATTGCCAATCAATGGGCAAGTGGATATTTACATAAGAATGCAGCTTTTTCCTATCCGGTGATGAGTAAGAAGATGCAGCAGGAATTTATCCGCCGGCAAGAAGCAGAGTATGGTTTGTCTTGGTTTTGGAGAATCGGCTGGGGTTCCAGCCCAAGTGTGAAATTCTGGAACGTGGAAGTGGAATCAAACAATCGTGTGCTTATCGTTTATCAGCTTTATGCGGGTGGGGAGGAATTTCGCTATACAGAGAGATTACATCTCGTCACGGAGAATGAGGCGCTGGTTGCAGATACTTGTGAGGTTGTTGCAGATGGTATGAACGATGATGTGCTGAGCCGTCAGGAGTTTGTGATGCTCTATGCCGCATCAGAAGCAATTGAGATGCTTCCGCCTCAAATTGATGAGGCGCTCATACAGGAATGGAAGAAAAATGAGAAAGAACGCTATGAAGAACTGATGACTCCGGAGAGTGCACTGAAGACGAGCATAGGGTTGCTGAATCGGGAAGCATACACAATCAGTCGTGCAAGTGGGGAGATATCTGTATATACGGGTACAGACATGGATCTTGCAATCGGATTTCCAGATTCGAATTTCCCTGTTTTTGTTACGATGCATGGTGAAAAAACAGAGGAGGGGGACACCCTTTGGCAGATTGGGCGTTTTTGGAGCGGAAAACCAAATCATACGATTTGAGGACAAAAAATGCTGGGCAGTATTGCCCAGCATTTTTTATAGCAAATCTGCAAAAGATTCAATGTATCTATGAGCAGTTTGCTTGATTTTTTCTCGATTTGGCAGTGAGAAGGGTTCTTCCACACCGACAGTATAAAATCCGACAGATTTTGCGCTCTGAATACCTAATAGAATATCTTCATACACAACACATTTTGCAGGTGAAACACCAAGACGTTCGGCAGCGAGCAGATAGATGTCTGGGAACGATTTATCGCGTGTAACCTCTTGAATGGTTGTGACACTTTGGAACAAATCAAATACACCTAGACGTTTGAGTGTTGGTGTAATTAGGGTATAGTCAGAGGCAGTGGCAGCTGCCATGGGAATCTGATATGTATGTGCTTTTTCCAGAAATGCGCGCACATGAGGCTTTAGCATGACATGATCACGGTATTCTGTGACTGCCATTGCATACCATTCTTCCATCAGTAATTTGGGGGATTCTGTAAGATGAAAACGATCGATGGTGTATTGTGCAGCTTCTGCAAAACTCAAATGTGCAATTGCCTGCGCATAGTCATCTGGCACATCTATGCCGCGGCGCTTGAGAGAAATGATGTCTACCTGACGCCATACCCATAAAGAATCTAGGAGTGTTCCGTCAAGGTCAAAGATAAATCCTGAGAAGTCAAATAAATTTTGCATGAGATACCTCCGTGATTTTCAAATAAGGTCGTAAAGTTTGCGCACTGAAGCGACTGAGTGCATCCATTACAGCAATATGAAAGCTGCCAGTTCCTTTTTGTCCGTCACTTTGATAAGCACATTCACCAGCGGCTGAAATCATGCCAAGTGCGGCAAGTGCGGCTGTCAGGGGGGATTCAGAAACCGCTGCATAGGTACCGCATAGTACTGAGGATACACAGCCCATGCCTGTAACACGGGAAAGCATTTCGTGCCCACCTGCCAAGCGGTAGACATGCTGTGTATCTGCAAGGATATCAATGCTACCAGTGATAGCAACTGTACAGGAAAAACGGTTGGCAAGAGCGAAAGCAAGCGCTTCACCATCTGCAACAGAGAGTGCTGCATTGCTGTCAATTCCACTTGCAGCAGTTGGAAGTCCGTAAATACAGGCAGCTTCTGCGCGGTTGCATCGTAAAATGGAAATTGGCAGACATTCTAAAATTTGCCGAACAGCATGGGCGCGGAATGGGGACGCTCCGACTCCTACCGGATCAAGGATAATCGGAATTCCAATATGGCTGGCCTGTTTGCCAGAGCGCAGCATCGCGTCTAGTTTCCGTGGAGATAGCTGTCCAATATTCAGGACAAGTGCCTTGGCATGTGAAGTGATAGAGTCTGATTCTTCAGGGGCATCTGCCATAATGGGAGATCCCCCAACAGCAAGAATGGCATTGGCGCAGTCGTTGATTGTAACCAGATTGGTCATGCAATGTATAATGGGTATCTGTGTGCGCACACGGTCAATGAGTGCGCACACAGCAGAGGTGAGTTCCATAAACAGAGTATCCTCCTATGCAGATATTTTGTCACAATCTATTATATAAAGTAAATACAAATGCGTCAACCAAGTACGCAGTCAGACAAAGGCGTACACCTGTTAGGCATATCTAAGTATTGGAGTGTGGGCGTTGGCATATTTGCCTATTGACAAAGTGGGGTGAAAGCGGATAGGATAGAACAATCAAGGCGATCAAGAATGTGAGGGGAAGTCTTATGAAAAAATTAGAACTGTATATATCATCGGTCTTGGCTGGAATGCTTATTGGAATTGCTGGAACGCTCTATATTGCGAGCGGGAAGTCCTTTTTTGGTGCGGTGCTTTTTACAGTTGCATTGTTCACTATCTGTACACGAGGTATGGGATTATTTACCGGACGTGTCGGATATCTGTGGGCACAGTCCAATAAGCTATCCTATATTGCAGAGTTGGGGACGATTTGGGTTGGAAATTTAACGGGCTGTATTGTCTTGGGTGCAATCATTCGCTATGCAAAGCCTGCATATGTCGAGATGGCTGCACAGATGAGCAGTACAAAACTTTCCCAGATATCAGGGCAGACTTTCCTGCTTGCGGTACTATGCGGCATGCTTATGTTTATTGCAGTCGATCATTTCCGCACATGGCAGGGAGATTTCGGCAGGTTTTTAGGTATGCTGTTTTGTATCCCTGCGTTTATTGTGGCCGGATTTGAGCACGTAGTTGCAGATATGTTTTATTTTGCACTGGGGCTGTCCTCGGAACAGCTAGGGCAGGCAGCTTTATTTTTGATTATTTGTTCGCTTGGAAATTCTGTTGGCGCATGGCTGATCCCATGGGGAGAAAAGAAGGCATAACAAAAAGGAGGACACTTGGGATCATACCAAGATGCCCTCCTTTTGCAAATGGAAACTTAGAACATGTTGCCAACGTGCTTTGCAGTGTTGCTTACTGTGTTGCCAACCTGATGTGCGGCACGCTTGACCGAACGCTTGACAGATGGTGTGGACATTGCACTGGATGCCATAGCAGAAGCAACAGCGCCAACCGCAACGCCTGCGGCAAGACCGGAAATGATGGGGGTAAGTTTCATGTTTTTCACGCTCCTTCTGTTTTCTAGTATGGCGCACATCGACCATTTTACACAGACAAAATCCAGAAAAAATTTGTAAGAAGCTGACAATAATTCTTGAGTTGCCGAAAATAAACAAAAATTTGAAAGAATTTCTTTTGCTTTTGTGCGAATACTGCTTTACAGAGGCAGGTCACTTGCGATATAATAATAAAAACAAAAGCTCTTTAATTGGAATCTGTGAGTTCCCAAAGTGCGTCAGAAATCAAGTGTGAGTAATCGTTCTCAGGTATTATTCTGCCTGAGGGCTGGCTTCGTGCGGCTTCCGACCTTTGGGCGGAGGCTTTTTTGTTTTCATTGAGTGAGGGAGAGTGCTTTTATCATGTCCCAACAGATTGCAGAGATTATGGATGAGCACAAGGTTCGGCGTGCGCTGACCCGAATTGCTTTTGAAATGATTGAAAAAAATCATGGCTGCCGCAGCCTTCTGCTGGCTGGCATACAAACAAGAGGTGTACCCATTGCCGAACGTCTTGCGGACAAGCTGGGCGAAGTAGAGGGCTTTCGACCACCTGTGCTGTCTTTGGATATCAGCCCATTTCGTGATGATGTGCCGCATACGGACCCACCAGATTTGCCGGATATTCCCGGATTGTCTGGCTGTACAGTCATTATTGTGGACGATGTGCTGTATACAGGACGTTCGGCGCGCGCTGCCATTGAAGCGGTGTCCTGCATGGGACGCGCAGCGCGGATACAGCTTGCAGTCCTTGTAGATCGAGGACATCGGGAACTGCCGATTCGCCCTGATTATGTGGGAAAAAATCTGCCGACTGCACAAAATGAACATGTACACGTCAGCCTGCGGGAAACTGATGGCGAGGATCGCGTTACCATTGTAAAACGACAGCAAAGTGTATAATAGAAAACAATTATTATGGTTGCGGCTCGGAACTTTTCGGGCTTGCGTGAAAGGAGAACGAAATTATGTCTGTACAAAAACTCGTCTCATGTATTAAGGCAAAAAATAACCCAACGGTTGCTGGTTTGGACGCCCGTTTGGAATATATTCCGCCTTTTATCGTTTCCCAGTGTATAGAACGCTATGGAGAAACGCTCGAAGCCGCCGCTGCCGCCATGCTTCAGTTTAATATCAACCTGATTGATGCACTGCATGATATTGTTCCGGCAATCAAGCCGCAGGCAGCATACTATGAGCTGCTAGGGCCGAAAGGGGCTGAGGTACTAAAAAGCACCATTGACTATGCCCATCAGAAGGATATGTATGTCATTGCGGATATCAAGCGCAATGATATTGGTGCAACGGCTTCTGCTTATGCAGAAGCGTATCTTGGGTGTACAAAAGTTGGAAATCAGGAACTGCCCGTTTACAATGCAGATTCCTGTACCGTAAATGCTTATTTGGGTACGGACGGAATCGAGCCGTTCCTGAAAGAATGTCGTGCACGTGAAAAGGCGATCTATGTGCTGGTAAAAACCTCAAATCCATCGTCGGGTGAGTTCCAGAACCGTGATATGGAGGGTAAGCCTCTTTTCGTTCGCGTTGCAGAAAAGTTTGCAGCATGGGGGCAGGATCTCGATACCGAATCCGGTTATAATCAGGTCGGTGCTGTTGTGGGTGCGACCTATCCGGAGGAGCAAAAGATCATTCGTTCCATCATTCCAAAGGCATATTTTCTTGTGCCGGGCTACGGTGCACAGGGCGCAGCTGCAAAGGATATTGCAAATGCGTTTAATGATGATGGTCTGGGAGCCATTGTAAACTCCTCACGCGGTATTATGTGTGCATGGAAAAAGACCGGCAAAGATGGCGCAGACTTTATGGAAGCTGCACGTGCAGAGGCGATTCGCATGCGTGATGATATCGTTTCTGCAATTCGATAAACAGTTTCTCACAGTAAGAAATTAAGGAGTGACAATAGATTTGAAAAAGGCATATTTGCTGTTGGCAGATGGCACCCTATTTGAGGGAAAGGCCGCAGGATATGAAGGATGCAGCATTGGTGAGGTTGTATTTAATACGGGAATGGTTGGATATCAGGAGGTTTTGACCGATCCGTCCTACTATGGACAGACTGTGTGCATGACCTATCCGCTGGTTGGCAACTATGGCATCAATCTGGAAGATGATGAATCGCATAAGAGTTGGGTATCTGGTTATATTATGCGCGAAATGTGCGAATATCCATCAAATTTCCGCTGCAAAATGACATTGGACGCGTATCTGAAGGAACAGCATATCGTTGCAATCACAGGCATCGATACGCGCCGCCTGACCCGAATCCTGCGCAACAGCGGCGTTATGAACGGTGTCATCTATACAGAGGGGCACGAGCCAGACGAGACGGTAATTGCACAGATGAAGGACTATGTGGTAAAGAACGCTGTAAAGACGGTTACGCTGCATCAGGCAAAGGTATATCCGGCAGAGGGTACGCAAAAATATCGCATTGCACTCATGGATTTTGGTGTGAAATATAACATTGTACGAGAACTGTGTTCCCGCGGCTGTGAGGTCACGGTATTACCGGGAGAGGTGACACCAGAAGAAATTCTGAGTGGTGGCTATGATGGACTGATGCTGTCCAATGGGCCGGGCGATCCGGCTGAGAATGTCCAAATCGTAGACAACCTCAAGGTCTTGATTGCATCGGATATGCCGATTTTCGGCATTTGTTTGGGGCATCAGCTCATGGCGCTGGCAATCGGTGCAAAGACCGAAAAGATGCGCTTCGGTCATCGCGGTGTGAATCACCCTGTCAAGGATCTGGATACCGGACGTACCTATATCACAAGCCAGAATCATGGCTATGCAGTTGTCGGTGAGACCGTAGACCCGAATGTTGCACGTATTTGCTTTGTAAATTTGAATGATGGTACCGTAGAGGGACTGGCACATGTCAATCGTCCGATTTTTACCGTACAGTATCATCCAGAGGTTTGTCCCGGCCCGCAGGATACCTCATACCTGTTCGACCGATTCCTCGAAAATATTGACAAGCACAAGGGAGGACAGCTATAATGCCACTGAGAAAAGATATTCATAAAGTAATGGTACTTGGCTCTGGTCCAATCGTAATTGGTCAGGCAGCCGAATTTGACTATGCGGGCACACAGGCTTGCCGCGCACTGCGCGAGGAAGGCTTGGAGGTTGTGCTGGTAAACTCCAATCCTGCAACCATTATGACAGATAAGGCGATGGCAGATAAGGTCTACATTGAGCCAATGACGCTGGATACTGTCAAGGAGATTATCAAGAAGGAACGTCCGGACTCCCTGATTCCAAACCTTGGCGGTCAGACAGGCTTGAACCTTGCAATGGATCTGTCCGCAGACGGTTTTTTGGAGGAATATCAGGTCAAGCTGCTGGGTGCGAATCCGACCACCATTGCAAAGGCAGAGGATCGTCAGATGTTCAAGGACACGATGGAAAAAATCGGGGAACCTTGCATTGCGTCCAAGGTGGTACACAATGTAGAAGATGCAGTTGCATTTACCGAAGAAATCGGTCTGCCGGTAATCATTCGCCCTGCGTATACGTTGGGGGGTACTGGCGGCGGCATTGCATATACATGGGAGCAGCTGCGTGAGATTGCTGCCAGTGGTATTATGCATTCTCGTGTAGATGAAATTCTCGTTGAGAAGTGCATCTCGGGCTGGAAGGAAATCGAGTTTGAGGTGATGCGTGACAGCAAGGGCAATGCAATCGCTATTTGCAGCATGGAAAATGTGGATCCGGTTGGCGTGCATACGGGCGACTCGGTTGTGGTAGCGCCCTGCCAGACCTTGTCGGATAAGGAATATCAGATGCTGCGTACCTCGGCGCTCAATATCATTACAGAACTTGGTATTGAAGGCGGCTGCAATGTGCAGTATGCACTCGATCCCAATTCTTTTGAATATGCTGTTATCGAGGTAAATCCGCGCGTTTCCCGCTCCTCTGCCTTGGCATCTAAGGCAACCGGCTTCCCAATCGCAAAGGTGACTGCAAAAATTGCAATTGGTTATGGCTTGGACGAAATCATGAATGCAGTCACCGGAAAAACATACGCTTGCTTTGAGCCGACCATCGACTATATTGTTGCAAAGTTCCCACGTTGGCCGTTTGATAAGTTCGTATATGCAGACAACTCTTTGGGAACCCAGATGAAGGCAACCGGTGAGGTCATGGCAATTGCGCCAACATTTGAGCAGGCAATGATGAAGTCGGTTCGCGGAATCGAAATGAAACTCACAAGCTTTATCATGCCAAAGCTCAAGACATGGTCCGACGAAGAAATCAAGTGCGGTGTGCATGTAGTCAATGATGAGCGCTTGTTCGTTATCTGTGAGGCTCTGCGCCGTGGTATCATGACCATTGATGAGATTCATGAAATCACGATGATTGATGTCTGGTTCCTGCATGGATATCAGAATATCGTCCATATGGAGCGTGAACTGGCACAGGCATCTGCTTTGGACGAGGGGCTCTATCTGCGGGCAAAGAAGATGGGATTCCTTGATCAGACGATTGAGGAATTATCTGGCTGCAAGGTCGGTGCGCTCAAGCGGCTGCCGGTCTATAAGACGGTTGACACCTGCGCTGCTGAGTTTGATGCAGAGACTCCGTATTATTACTCAACTTTTGACGATGAAAATGAAGTCAAGCCGTCTACCGGAAAGAAAAAGATTCTGGTATTGGGCTCCGGTCCGATTCGTATTGGACAGGGCATTGAGTTTGACTACTGCTCAGTACATTCTGTTTGGGCGCTGAAGGAACTGGGCTGCGAGACGATTATCATCAATAACAATCCTGAAACCGTTTCGACAGACTTTGACACAGCAGATCGCCTGTACTTTGAGCCGCTGACTCCGGAAGATGTGGAGGGCGTTGTATGCGCAGAAAAGCCAGATGCAGCCATTGTACAGTTTGGTGGACAGACAGCGATTAATCTGGCGGCACATTTGGAAAAGCTGGGTGTACCGATTTTGGGTACACAGGCATGGTCGATCGATGCAGCGGAGGATCGCGAGAAATTTGATGAGATTCTGGAAGAATGTGGAATTCCGCGTCCAAAGGGAGAAACCGTGTTTACAGAGGAGGAAGCAGTTACTGTTGCAGATCGTCTGGGGTATCCGGTTTTGGTGCGTCCCTCCTATGTGCTCGGCGGTCAGGGAATGGAGATTGCATACAGCGAACAGGATATTCGGGAGTATATGCAGGTCATCACCCGCAACAAGGTAGAAAACCCTGTACTGGTTGATAAGTATATGATGGGTCGTGAAATTGAGGTTGATGCCATCTGTGATGGTGAAGATATCCTGATTCCGGGTATTATGGAGCACTTTGAACGTGCAGGTGTACACTCTGGTGACTCGATTTCCATGTATCCAAGTCTGCATATCCAGCCCAAGCATAAGGATACGATTATTCAGTATACACGTGCACTGGCAAAGAGTCTCAAGGTATTGGGGCTTGTGAACATTCAGTTTGTCCTCTATAACGATGAAATCTATATTATTGAGGTCAATCCGCGTTCCTCTCGTACGGTTCCATATATCTCCAAGATTACAGGTGTGCCGATGATTGATCTGGCAATGCGCTGCATGTTTGGGGAAAAGCTGCGTGATATGCCATACGGTACTGGTCTGTATCCGGAGCGCGATCACTATGCAATCAAGGTTCCGGTATTTTCCTTCCAGAAGCTGCGCGATTTGGATACACAGCTGGGACCTGAAATGAAGTCTACGGGTGAGGTACTGGGCGTATCCAAGGACTTTAAGGAAGCGCTCTATAAAGGACTTCTCGGTGCAGGCTTCTCCATGCAGAAAAAGACGGGGAAGGTCGTGCTTTCGGTGCGTCCGGCAGATAAGCAGGAGATCATTCCGATTGCAGAAAAGTTTGAAAAGCTTGGATACGATATTTATGCAACAAGCGGAACGGCAAACACACTCAACCGCGCAATGGTTGCAGCCAATATGGTATATAATGCTTTTGAGACCGAAAAACATCCGAATATCTTGGATATGATTGAAAATGGAGAAGTGGATTATGTCATTTCTACTTCTGTCAAGGGACGCCACCCAGAGCTTGCAAGCGTAAAAATCAGAAGAAGTGCGACAGAGCATGCCATTCCGTGCTTGACTGCAATTGATACTGCAAATGCACTGCTTGAATGTATGGAAAGTGGAATGGAAATTTCCAATTGCAGTATGGTGGATATTAACGAAATCTAACTGGCATCTATGAAAGAGTCGCTTTCATAAGATGTGCTGATATGAGAAATCACGGGGCAGGCAATATCTGAAAACCAGATATTGCCTGTTCTTTTTGCTTTTACAAGGATAAAAAATAGGCTGCGGAGGGAATAGAGATGCAAGTATTCAAAAAGCAGAGAGGACTTCCAGACGTCAGTGCAAGGACGCTCCATATCCTTGCGATGTTGTTTATGCTGTCCGATCATCTTTGGGCAACCATCATTCACGGACAGAATTGGCTCACCTGTGTGGGACGTCTGGCATTTCCTGTTTTTGCTTTTTTAGCTGTGGAAGGTTATTTTCACACACATGATTTTAAGAGGTATATGCAGCGACTGTTGCTGTTTGCAATTGTTTCAGAAGTCCCGTTTAACCTAATGTATGGAGGGAACATATTTTATCCATATCACCAAAATGTTTTATGGACGTTTTTAATTGCATTGTTTGGGATTTGGCTAATCGAGCGGGCAAAACGACGCATGAAAGGCTGGAGTGTTGTGCCGACAGTTCTACTGATTTCAGGGCTGGTCAGTCTGGCGGGTACGATTATGATGACGGACTACTATGGAGCAGGGGTGTTGATGGTGCTTACATTTTACTTTTTTCGGGGGAGAAAATGGTGGTGCCTGCTGGGGCAGTTTCTAGCGCTTTTGTGGATCAATGTTTATTTGCTCGGGAGTCTGTATTATCCGGTCAAGCTGTTTGGAATGGAACTGGAAATCGTACAGCAGGGTTTTGCGCTCTTTGCTCTTGGACTGATTTGGTTGTATCGGGGGAGACAGGGTGCACACAGCAAGGGATTTCAGTATTTCTGTTATGCGTTTTATCCGGTACATATCGCTGCTTTGGTCTTGCTGTCTGCACTCTTGTAAAAGATGGCAAGCACAATCCCACTCGCCGGAATCGGCGTAAATAGAGAAAAGATGCAAAAAGTGATGAAAATATACCTATTTTTATTGTTTGACCAATAAAAATGGCGAAAAAAATGTAGAATTTTGGGTAAAATACTTGTATAAAATGGAAAGGGCAGATATAATGGTAATCGTACTCTCAAATAAGGGGGAAAGCAGCTAGGTTTTTAGTCTGCTTTTTAGAAAAGGAGGATTAAAATGAAAGCAAAGAAGATTCTCTCTCTTTTGCTGACCGCTGTAATGCTTGTGTCCATGTGTGGTATGAGCGCATTTGCAGCGGACAACAGTATCTCGGTTCGTGTACAGAATGAAGCGGGACAAGCGTTTCAGATGGTCGAGTTCAGCAGTGAACTGGGACAGCCGTATGAGGACGCAAACAATCGCACAATGGTTCCGCTGCGCACGACCGCAGATGCAATGGGTGTGACCGTAGACTGGAATGAAGCGTCCAAGCAGGCTACATTTACCCGCAAAAGCGAAACCAAAACTGAGCAGGTTGTTTTCACTGTGGATTCCAACAAGTTTACATTTGTTGTGACAGAACAGGGTAAGGAGGCTGTTTCCGCAGAGAAGGAGATGGATACAGCAGCAGTACAGAAGGACAATCGAATCTATACACCAGTTCGTTTCCTTGCAGAGACCTTAGGCTATCTGGTTGCTTGGGACAATGACAGCAAGACAGTAACGCTTTCCATGGACAAAGAACCAACCGTTCCGGCAGGGTCGAGTTATGCAGATGCACGTCCGCTGCTGCTTCAGGGCGCAATGGATATTGAAACCGAGGACATGATTAAGGCACTGGAGAACCCACAGACGGTAGATATTGACAAGTATCATTTTGTACGCGGTACCTTGAATGGTTATCCGGTTGTCGTATCCCGTACCGAGCAGGGGCTTGCAAATGCAGCAGCCACCACTGTGCTTGCTATGCAGAACTTTGACCCGATTGCGGTCATCAATCAGGGTACTTCGGGCGGACATGACCCTGAACTGCATACCTTTGATATTGTATTGGGTGAAAACAGCATTGATTATGCTGCGATCCGTACCAAAGCCTCTGCAAAGAATGCAGGTGTAGATTACAAGGCGTACGAGAAAAATGGTGTTTATGCGTATGACGCAGCACAGAAAAGCTTTGTAAAGCAGTTTGAATATCCAGCAGACAACACACTCCTCAAGACCGCGCAGAGTGTGGCCGATACTTATAAGAGCGGAAAAATCGTTACAGGCGTTATTTCTACTGCGGATTCTTGGAACAATCAGGTAGATAAGATGCTGGAAATGCATGAGACTCTGGGATCCTCCTGTGAGGAGATGGAAACCAATGCGGTTGCACAGGTTTGCAAGACTTATGGCGTTCCTTTCCTTGGAATTCGTATTCTGTCCAATACAGGGATTCACAATGAGGACTTCGACCCGAAAACGGGGCCTGCTTGTCAGGAATACACACTGACCGTTGCGAATAAGTATATTGATACGATTCTCAAAACCAAGGAGCCGCAGAAGGCTGATGCTCCCATTGCAGTCGATTATCAGACACAAAAGCGTCCTCTGCTCTTGCAGGGGGCTATGGACATCGAGATGCAGGATATGGCAAAAGCGCTGACTGATGCCAAGGAATACACCATTGGTCAGTGGCACTTTGTTGCAGGTATGCTGGAAGGTTATCCGGTTGTTGTGTCTCGTACGGAGCAGGGGATTGCAAATGCAGGCGCTGCAACCATATTGGCTGTAAAGTATTTTAACCCGATTGCCATCATCAATCAGGGTACTTCGGGCGGACATGATCCCGAGCTGCACACTTCTGACATCGTACTGGGCGAGTATACCATTCCATCCTCCGCATGGCGCACTACGGCTTCTGCCAAGGGTGCAGGCGTAGACTACAAGGCGTTTGAGATGATTGGTGTTGCAGCCTATGACAAGGAGCAAAAGACCTTTGTCAAATCTGTGAAATATCCGGGCGATCAGGCACTTTTGAGCGCTGCTGAGGCGGTTGCAGATACTTATCAGGAGGGCAAAATCGTAAAGGGTACGATTTCTTCCTCGGATGAATGGAACAATCAGATCGATCGCATGCTGTACCTGCATGAGGTTAATGGTTCTTCCTGTGAGGAAATGGAGTCCAATGCAGTTGCACAGATTTGTAAGACATACGAAATCCCTTATCTGGCAATTCGCATCCTGTCCAATACAGGAATCTATGGAGAGGACTTTAATCCGGCAACTGGTCCGCAGTGTCAGTCTTATACACTGAATGTTGCAAAGCAGTATATTCAGACTGTACTCAGCAAGTAATTGAAAATTGATTTTGTAAGCTGCATCCTGTCAGAAAAAGATGGGGTGCAGTTTTTTTGAAGGGATTTATGCGGAGACAGGTGCATGACCGTAGCTGTAAATACAGGAGCTGACTGCATATCTTGCCTTTGACTTGCGTTTTTTTATATTTTCAGATACAATAAAAACAAAGGATTTTGTGTTTTTTAAGGAGGATACAGCATGGCGACTCAGGAAATTTGTCGTGTTGTCAGCAATGAAGAGATTGGAACAGGTCTTTTTGCGCTGACAATGGAAGCGCCGGTTTTGTGTATGCAGGCACAGCCGGGACAATTTGTTCATATTACTTGCGGGGAGGGCAATCTGCTCCGCCGTCCGATTTCTATTTGCAATGTGGAGCAGGACTACATGACAGTTGTGTTTCAGGTCAAGGGAGATGGGACGCTGTGGCTTTCGAGACGCCGTGAGGGGGATACACTGGACGTGCTGGGAACATTGGGGCATGGCTTCCAAATGGAACAGTTGGGCAATCGACCGGTCTTTATCGGCGGCGGTATTGGTGTTCCGCCTATGCTGATGACAATGCGGGCTGCCAAGGAAAACGGTGCACAGCCGGAGGCAATTTTGGGATTTCGCAATCGGAATGTGGTGATTCTGGAAGATGCATTTCGTGGACTGGGGGAAACCCATATTTGTACAGATGACGGAAGCTATGGACTCCCGGGATTTGTCACGGATATCCTCAAAATGCACGCTCATGATTTTACTTCAGTTTGTGCGTGTGGGCCGAAGTCCATGCTCAAGGCAGTTGCACAGATTGCAGAGGAGCAGGGGATTCCATGTCAGGTTTCGATGGAAGAACGTATGGGCTGCGGCATTGGAGCATGTCTGGTTTGCGCCTGTGAACTGAAACTTCGAGACGGAGAAAAAGGCGTGAGATACGGGCATGTTTGCAAGGATGGACCGGTATTTGACAGTAGGGAGGTTGTTTGGTAATGGATTTGCGTGTAAATATCTGTGGGGTAGAACTGAAGAACCCCATTACAACAGCCTCTGGTACATTTGGCTTTGGGCATGAGTATGGCAATTTTTTCGACCTGTCCGAGCTTGGCGGTATTGGAGTAAAGGGATTGACGCCGACCGAACGTCTGGGAAATCCGGCACCGCGTATTGCAGAGACTCCAATGGGAATTTTAAATTGTGTTGGGCTGCAGAACCCGGGCATTGACCGCTTTATTGAGGAGCAGATTCCGTTCCTGCGTCAGTACGATACCAAAATTATTGCCAATGTATCAGGTAATACTGTAGAAGAATATTGCGGCATGATTGAAAAAATTTCAGACGCTGATGTGGATCTGATTGAAATGAATATTTCCTGTCCTAATGTAAAGTGCGGGGGCATGGCATTCGGCACACAGCCGGAGATGGTACAGGAGGTGGTATCTGCTGCGAAGCGGTATGCAAAAAAGCCGCTGATTGTAAAACTTAGTCCAAATGTAACCGATATTGCAGAGATTGCACGTGTGGCAGTGGCAGCTGGTGCTGATGCACTGAGCCTTATCAATACGCTTTTGGGTATGCGCATTGATGTGGACAGCAGAAAGCCTATTTTGTCAAATATCATGGGTGGTATGTCGGGACCTGCGGTATTTCCGGTTGCAGTCAGAATGGTTTATCAGGTGCGGCAGGCAGTTGATGTGCCAATTATTGGTATGGGTGGTATTCGCACAGGGCGTGACATTGTAGAGATAATGCTGGCAGGTGCAGATGCGATTGCAATCGGAACTGCAATGTTTGCAGACCCGATGGCACCTATGAAAGCACTTGAGGAACTTAAGGGATATATGGAACAGCATAATATCCATAAGGTAACAGAATTGACAGGAGCTGTACAGCTATGACCACCGTATATTTGATTCGCCATGCAGAGGCAGAGGGCAATGTATGCCGCAGATGTCACGGACAATATGACAGTTTGCTCACCGAGCGGGCGGGTGCACAGCTTGCATGTTTGGCAAAGCGCTTTGCAGAGGTGCCGCTTGATGCAATCTATGCGTCCGATTTATATCGCGCACGTCATACAGCAAAGGCAATCGTAGATACAAAAGGCATGAAGGTTCGCGTGCGCAAGGTATTGCGTGAAATCAATATGGGAGACTGGGAAGATCTTTCTTGGGCAATTCTTGCACAGCAATATCCGGAGCGCTTTGCACTTTGGCAGACCCGTTCGTGGGAGTGTCATGTTCCCAATGGGGAAACAGTAATGGAAGCCGGCGATCGTGTAATGGCTGGGATACTTCAGATTGCACAAGAATGGGACGGGAAATCTGTGGCTGTGGTCAGTCATGGCTCTGCGATTCGTGCCATTTTGTGCCGCGTGCTGGGCTATCAGCCGGAGCAGATTGGAGAAATCGGTTGGGGGGACAACACCTGTGTTGCCAAGTTTGAAGTCACAGATGGAAGAATTGACCCCATTTATTGGAACGATGCCTCTCATCTTCCAGAAGAGCTTTCTACATTTGCGAAGATTGGCTGGACAAATCATCATGGGATTCCGACAAGCGTGCAGGCGTGGTATCGACCCTATGAGCCGGATTCTCAAGATGACCGTGCACTGCTGCTGACCTTTGCGCGTGATTTATATCAAAATGCGTATGGCTCCACAGAACTGCTTGACGAGGATACATGGCTGGCAGACACCGACCGAATGGCTGAGAAATGTCCTCGTGCGGTTACGATTGGTATGGTAAAGGAAGAACCTATGGCACTCGTTCGAATGAATGTCTGTGATGAGAGTAATCCTGAGGTTGGAATGGTTGGTTCCTTTGTCCTTCGCGATGTGTACCGTGGGACAGGTATGAGCAGTCAGATTTTGGGACAGGCAATTTCTGTATATCGCTCTTTAGGAAAATCTTATCTGTGTGCGCATGTTGCGAAAAATAATGTGCGTGCGCAGGGCTTTTATCAGAAATATGGGTTTGAAAATCAGGGAGAAATCGAAAAGCCTGAAGGGACACACTATAAAATGGTAAAAAAGATTAAAGTGGAGACCTTAGAGGAAGAAAAGAACGATTTTATTATAGAAGACTAAAATCGACAGCAGAGAAAAAAGAGAGTTTCCCCATTTTGCTGGACGGTATGAATTGCCGTAACAGTAGCTATAAAATCAAGAGAAATCAAAGGGCTTGTTGTCTGCATTTGCAGATAACAAGCCCTTTCAGCTGCTGAAACACATTTCCCAATCGTGCCTAATTTTTTGGAGTTATTTTATAGATATGCATTTCGTTTTTACTCTTCATTTTCTTCTTGATCGCTCTGCCTGTCCAATTGATGTTTTCTGCGCTGATAGATTGCAGATGCAATCATCAAAGCTGCCAATGTTAGAATACTCACAGAAAGAAACATGATTCCAAAGGTTAAAAAAGAGTTTGCAAGCATATGGTAATTGAAATAGCTAACAACAAACCAAAAGCCGCCAGCTGCAAGACCAGCAATGAGACTGGCAATAAGATGGTTTTTTAGAGTTGGATTTCGCTTTCTGTCCCAGATTCCATTCCGGATACAGGCTGCTACGACATAAAGGGACATTATGCTTAAGATAACGACTTCTCCGCCAATATATGTAAAGCTGTTGTTTCCCATAGCAATTTGTATATAAGTTATGATAGCCAGTCCCCAAAATCCAAGCCAGAATCCGATATGTTCGATTTTTAAGAGTTTTTGTTCCTGCATTTCATCCAGATTAGTTTTCTTCATCATGTTCATCCTCCCAAAATAGTTCATCAAGCCGCGCATCTAGTGCCCAACATATTTTTAAGCACAATTTGATTGTTGGATTATATTCGCCTTTTTCGATGGCATTGATGGTTTGTCTAGAGACGCCAATTTTTTCCGCAAGGTCTTTTTGCGTCATATCTTTTTTGGTTCGCGAAAGTTTTAACGCTATATTTTTAGCCATGCAGTTTCCTCCTCTGTATATTTATATAGTAATCTATAAATTTCTTTATGTCAAGTATAATTTACTTTTATTCTGTTTTATTTTACTATGTTGACTGTGCGAGAATATATAAGAATGTTATTGAGATAAAAAAGCGGTTCCTATGAAGCGCATAGGAACCGCTTGCATATGAGAAACAAGTCTGTCGATCAGGCTGTATGCACAAGCTTTTACATAGAAAAACTTAGCGCAGACGCTGAGAATCTAAATAGCCTTGTAAAATTAGGGTTGCAGCAACTGCATCTACATTTTTACGATGCTGTTTGGATTTTTTCCCAGCCTGATGCAGGATTTGATGTGCTTCGATCGTGGTGCGGCGTTCATCCCATAGAATGACCGGTACACTAGTTCGTGTCGTAATATCCTCAGCAAGCTGTGCGCACTTTTCGGCGCGCTCTCCAACTGAGCCGTCCATGTTTTTGGGATACCCAAGCACAACACGTTCAATCTGGTTTTCATGAATGAAGGCTGTCAGTTTTTCGAGCAGCTTCTCTCGGTTCCATTCAGATATGACAGATGGGGAGCCTGCCAGCATTCCGGTTGGATCAGATATGGATAATCCGGTGCGTGCATCACCGTAGTCAACGCCTAAAATTTTCAAAAGATTGCCCTCCTTGAATGATTTTAAGATATTAAGAAGATTTTCTGTGTTTATTGATTATAGTATAGCATGATAAATTTGCACAGGGCAAGAACACTTGCTGCAAGTGTATCAAAACGCCATAAGTAAAAAGGTTTGACAAGTAAAGAGGATAAATTGTACGGTATTGCCATAGAAAAATGCGAAACAGTGCTTGACTTGCATGCGGCAGGCATGGTACAATAAATACACCTATGTAGGGTCTTTTTTTATGCCTGATTTTTCTGAAAGGCCGAACCTGCAAAGGGAGGCAATCAATTCTTCTGCAATCGTGCAGAGGAACAAACACAATTCAAGGAGGTGCCGTTATGCGCGTTAAGGTAACGCTGGCCTGCACAGAGTGCAAGCAAAGAAACTATGACACAATGAAGAACAAGAAGAACGATCCCGACCGTCTTGAGATGAACAAGTACTGCCGCTTCTGCAAGAAGCATACTTTGCATCGCGAGACCAAGTAATCGACAAGAAAGGAAGTACGCTTCATGGCAGAGCAGGAAAAAGCTACTCCCGCTGTAAAGAAGCAGGCTGACAAGCCGGCAAAGGCCAAGAAGCCCTCCATTTTTGCGCGCATCAAGAATTGGTTCCGCGAGCTGAAGGGTGAGATCAAGAAGATCGTTTGGCCGACCCGTCAGCAGACAGTCAACAACACATTGGTTGTTTTGGCTTGCTGTCTGCTACTCGGCGCATTCATCTGGATTATTGATGCCGGCTTTGGCTGGGGCTTCCAGACGCTCGTCAGCTTCTTCGCCGCTTGATGAATGAGAGGGGCTGAATACGATGTCAGACGCAGCAAAGTGGTATGTAGTACACACATACTCGGGCTATGAAAATAAAGTAGCCTCATCTATCGAGAAAGCGGTGGAAAACCGTAAGCTCCACGACTTGATCACAGCGGTCAACATTCCGGTTGAGCGTGTGACCGAGGTTAAGGACGGCAAGACCCGTGAAGTTGAGCGTAAGCTTTTTCCGGGCTATGTGCTGGTCAAGATGATCTTGACCGATGAAAGCTGGTATTTGGTACGCAATACGCGTGGCTGCACAGGCTTTGTCGGCCCAAATTCAAACAAGCCTCTTCCGCTTTCTGATGAGGAAGTACTGAAGATGGGCGTGGAGAAGCGAGAAATCGAAATCAATTATCAGGTCGGGGACAGCGTTCGTGTAATTGATGGACCGCTGGCCGGCTTTATCGGCATTGTCGATGAGCTGGAGCCCGATAAGAACAAGGTGCGCGTAGTCGTATCTATGTTCGGAAGAGAAACCCCGGTTGAACTCGAACTCGATGAGGTCGAAACACTGGGAGACTAAATTTATCGTTTCTGTCTTTTTAGACAAACGATCATGAGAAGAGCGTATATGCGCACTTCATGGCAAGTGGGAGAGGGAATGCATGTGCGTTTTACTCGCCAGCCACCACATTTTTTAAGGAGGATACCTCAACATGGCACAGAAAGTAGTAGGTTATATCAAGCTCCAGATTCCTGCGGGCAAGGCAACCCCTGCGCCCCCAGTTGGCCCTGCTCTGGGTCAGCATGGTGTAAACATCATGGCTTTCACCAAGGAATTTAACGAGCGCACCAAGAACGACGCGGGTCTTATTATCCCGGTTGTTATCACTGTTTATGCAGACCGTTCCTTCAGCTTCGTTACAAAGACTCCGCCAGCAGCAGTTCTGATCAAGAAGGCTTGCAAAATCGAGTCTGGTTCCGCAGTTCCGAACAAGAATAAGGTTGCTAAGATCTCCAAGGCTGATTTGCAGAAGATTGCAGAGATGAAGATGCCTGACCTCAACGCTGCTTCCGTAGAGGCTGCTATGAGCATGATTGCCGGCACCTGCCGTTCTATGGGCATTACCGTAGAAGAGTAATTTTAGCTGAAGTTTAATCGTTTTTTGACGGCGGACACGGCCGTCTAAGTGGGAGGGAAATTCCCGCAGTACCACTAAAGGAGGATATTATTGTGCGCAAAGGTAAAAAGTATGTAGAGAGCGCAAAGCTGGTAGACCGTACCAAGCTGTACGATCCCGCTGACGCGCTTGCAACCGTTATTTCCACTGCAAAGGCAAAGTTCGACGAGACCGTTGAGCTGCATGTAAAGCTGGGTGTTGACTCTCGTCACGCTGACCAGCAGGTACGTGGCGCAATCGTTCTGCCGCATGGTACCGGCAAGCAGGTTCGTGTTCTGGTATTTGCAAAGGGACCAAAGGCTGACGAGGCTGTTGCCGCTGGTGCAGAGTATGTTGGCGCTGAGGACATGGTAGCAAAGATTCAGAATGAGAACTTCTTTGACTATGATGTTGTCATTGCAACCCCTGATATGATGGGCGTTGTAGGTCGTCTGGGTAAGGTTCTGGGTCCGAAGGGGCTTATGCCAAACCCGAAGGCAGGCACCGTATCTATGGACGTTGCAAAGGCAGTCAAGGAGTCTAAGGCTGGTAAAATCGAGTATCGTCTGGATAAGACCAACATCATTCACTGCCCAATTGGCAAGGCTTCTTTCGGCGCTGAAAAGCTGCAGGACAACTTCAATGCACTGATGGGCGCAATCATCAAGGCAAAGCCGGCTGCTGCAAAGGGTCAGTACGTGAAGTCCTGTGTGGTTGCTTCCACCATGGGCCCCGGCGTCAAGGTGAACGCTGCAAAGGTTACTGAGTAATTTTCTCAAAACCATAAAAAGTGTTGACAGGATATTTGTCCTGTGCTATAATTTAATAGCTTGGTCAAAGACAGCAGGTATGCCGCAAGGCTTGAATGGCTATGAGCCGCCCGCCGAGGTCAGCACGAACGTTGTATGTTTTGTGTACCCTCTTGTGTCTTTGCACAAGAGGGTACTTTATTTTTGATGGAGGTGAAACAAGATGCCTAACGCAAAGGTTCTGGAAGAAAAGAAGGCTCTGGTCGCTTCTCTCGTCGAGAAGATCAAGAACAGCCCTGCTGGCGTTCTGGTCGATTACAAGGGTATCAACGTTGAGGATGATACCAAGCTGCGCCGTGAGCTGCGCGAAGCTGGTGTTGAGTATGCTGTTGTAAAGAACACTATGCTGCGCTTCGCTGCGAAGGAGCTGGGCTTTGACTCGTTCGAGGAGCACCTGAATGGTACAACCGCTCTGGCAATCAGCACCAATGATGATGTCGTAGCGCCTGCAAAGATCCTGAATGAGTATGCAAAGAAGCATGATAATTTTAAGATCAAGGCTGGTTATCTCGAGGGTGAGGCAATTCCTGCTTCTGAGGTTCTGAAACTGGCTGAAATGCCGTCTAAGGAAGGTCTTATCGCTCAGGTTCTGTATGGCTTCAATTTCCCGATTACTCAGCTCGTTATTGCGCTTGACAATATCGCAAAGAAGTCTGAGGACGGTGAAGTCTTGGTTTCTACTTTGGTTGCACCCAAGGAAGAAGCTGCTGCTGAGTAATCAAGCATTACTCGTGTATTTTTAATTTTTAACTTAAATTTGTAATTGGAGGTTTATACCATGACTGTTGCAGAGATTATGGAAGCTGTAAAGGGCCTGAAGGTCCTGGAGCTGGCTGAGCTGGTTAAGGCTCTGGAGGAAGAATTTGGCGTATCCGCTATGCCTGTTGCTGTTGCAGGTGCAGGCGCTGGTGCAGGCGCTCCGGCTGCTGAAGAAAAGACCGAGTTTGATGTAGAGCTGACCGACGCTGGCGCTTCTAAGATCAACGTAATCAAGGTTGTTCGCGGCATTACTGGTCTGGGTCTGAAGGAAGCTAAGGAGAAGGTTGACGGCGCTCCGGCAATCATCAAGGAAGGCGCTTCCAAGGAGGACGCAGAGTCCATCAAGGCTCAGCTGGAAGAGGCTGGCGCAAAGGTTACCCTGAAGTAATCTGAAATATTGATGTAAGAAGAGACAGGTTTGACCTGTCTCTTTTGTATTATCTAGATATATAGATTGCCCTCTTGCCGGAATGGGGGACAATATGATAAAATAATAACATATAGATTGGAGAGGAAGAAAGCTTATGTTAACGCCGGCAAAAAAGGAATTTATTGAATTTATGATGGCAGCAGATGTGTTGCGATTTGGTGACTTTGTAACGAAAAGCGGTCGAAATACGCCGTATTTTGTGAATACAGGGAATTATAAGACTGGTTTGCAAAATTCTAGGCTGGGAGAGTTCTATGCGGCTCTTGTAAAGGAAACTGTAGGTGAGGAATTTGATGCGATGTTTGGACCTGCCTATAAGGGGATTCCTCTTGCAACCTCGGTTTCTGGTGCACTGGCGCGTAATTTTGGAATTGATAAGCCGTTTTTCTTTAACCGCAAAGAGGCAAAGGATCATGGCGAGGGCGGCAGTATTGTGGGCTATAAGCCCAAGGATGGTGACCGCATTATTATCATTGAGGACGTCATTACGGCAGGTACGGCGATTCGTGAAACCATGCCGGTACTTACAGGCTGCGCAGATGTAAAGGTAACTGACATGTTCATCTCGGTGAACCGCTGTGAAGTGGGTCAGACATCGGGCAAGACGGCAGTCATGGAAGTTGGCGAGGAGTTTGGTATCAAGGTGCATGCGCTTATCACTGTACAGGATATTTATGCGTACCTCAAGGAACAGGGTACCTATGATGAGATCCTGCCGCGTATGGAAGCCTATATGGAGCAGTACTGCGTATTCTAAAGTGAGATTTACAAAAAAAGTCAGGATCGTTCGTCCTGACTTTTTTCGTGCTTAAAATATGTGTGGTTCCGTGTGCAAAAAGCGGTTTTACAATGATACCATGAATTCTAAATCTATTCAATCGGATGGGGAATCAAAGGTGTTAGAGCGCTGGTTTTTGCAGTGAGGCAAAATACGTTTTCAAGACGATTAGGGTTATTTTGACAAACAAAGTAGATCTGAAAAAAAGGTTGACAAGCAAAAGGAGGATGTGTATAATAAGCACATAAAACATATTAAATCAGTAGGAAATAGAAAGGAGGTGCCAAGATGAATACAAAACAAATCATGTGCTGTTGTAAATGTACGCGTCCCGGGCACTTCTGTGTGGGTATTGTTGTCGTGCAAAAATATGACAGCACATTCTTATGAGAAGAATACCCAGATAGATTGCTGCGGGATTGTAGAAATACAGTCTCGTTTTTTTATGCAAAAATCCTACTGTTTTGATTGAGATAAGGAGTATAGAGATGCATATAGATGTATTGGAACTGAGCGCTTTTGCACTAACAATCCTGTTTTTTGGAATTATTTACTATTTGGGGAAAAGAAAAAACGTGGATTTTGGTATTTTGACCCTGCTGGCAACCGGATTTGGAATCGCAGTAGGCTTGATATTTCAAGAACACTATCAATATGTTGCTGTCTTTGGAACAATCTACACCCATGTGATTTCGGCATTGGTGGTACCACTCCTGCTTTTTAGTATCATTTCCAGTATTACGAACCTTGGAGAGTCCATTCATTTGGGAAAAATCGGAATGAAATCGGTCGGGTTTCTGCTGCTCAATACGCTGACTGCAAGTGTGATTACCCTGATTGCTGCTGTTTTACTTGGGGTTGGGCAAGGATTTCCGTATGAAACGGTTACAGATTATACTGCGGCAGAGGTGCCTACATTTGCTGATACGATTGTATCCCTATTCCCACAAAATTTGGTCACGCAATGGGGAGAGGGGCAGGTTGTACCGATTGTGATTTTTGCTATTCTCGTTGCAGTTGGATACAATCAGCTTGTCAAAGTGCAGGAAGATGTCAAGCCGTTTAAGGTATTTATTGATGCAGGAAACCGTGTTCTGGGGCAGGTTGTTGGATGGATTATGGGATTTACACCATACGCAGTCTTGTCTCTGATTGCAAGGGCGGTTGGAAAAGCACCAGTTTCTGAACTGCTGCCGTTATTTGGTGTTCTGTTTTTAGCTTATGTTCTGTGTGCAATTCAGCTCTTTGGTGTAGAAGGTGTGCTCATTCGTTTGATTGGTCGGCTAAATCCTGTGCGATTTTTAAAAGGGATTGCTCCCGCTGCCATTGTAGCATTTACATCACAGAGCAGTGTCGGAACTATTCCGGTTACTGTAAGACAACTCACACATGAGCTTGGTGTTGACGGTGATGTTGCAGGGTTTACAGCAGGAATTGGTGCAAATTTAGGCATGCCGGGATGCGCAGGCGTTTGGCCCATTTTGTTGGCTGTGTTCAGTATCAATGTATTGGGATTGGAATACAGCATACCACAGTATATGTTCCTGATTGTTCTGGCGTTGGTGGTATCTGTTGGAACAGTCGGCGTACCGGGAACGGCTACAATTGCTGCAACTGCCCTGTTTTCCGCGGCAGGCTTACCCATTGAGCTGATTGTATTATTGTCTCCCATTTCCAGCTTGGTAGATATGGCAAGAACGGCAACCAATGTGGTAGGTGCAGCAACGGCGGCTGTTTTGGTTGCAGAGACCGAGGGATTACTCGACCATACGGTATATAACCGTCAACAATCAATTGCACCTGAAGTTAGTGTGAATGTAAAATAAATTACGAAAACCGCCCTTTGCGGCAATGTCATTGATGAAATGACATTGTGAGCAGGGGCGGCTTTGTTTTATATAGCTGCAAAGCAGGGGAAAATCAAGGATTCTTTAAGAAAACACTTTGCAAAAGATATAGCCGAACAGTAGATAGAGTGCTAACATGACAAGAATCTGTATACATAGGAAAAAGTATAGCCTTACACTGAAAAAGAGTGCGAAGAAGGAAATAACATAGGTGAAAATAATGCTTGCCCAGAAAGATAGACGGGCGGATTGTGCGGCAATATACTGATTGCGCTCATCCATATCTCGAATTTCCGATTGATGTAAGCGCTCTGGATTGTGCAGCAGCTTGCGTGTCTGAAAGAAAACACTAAAACCTGCACCCATCATACCACAGGATATTCCTACAAAGGCACTAAAGGTATACTCATCTGGAATGAGCGTTGTACGGAAGAACAGCCCTGCAAGCAGGATACAAAGTGCAAGTATCCCTTCTGCAAGCCCACTGTACATGGTGATATACTTGCGCTGTGTATAGGATAAAGTTTTCATGGTTTACGCCTCCTCAAAGAAAAAGATTTCTTCAATTGTTGTTTCAAAAAATACAGCAAGTTTGTGTGCAAGCAGGAGAGATGCATTATAACGGCCGTTTTCGAGAGAAATAATCGTTTGCCGCGTGACAGCCACAGCATCAGCAAGCTCCTGTTGTGTCAGATTTTGTTCGTTACGCAGTTGTTGGATGCAGTTTTTCAAAAATACTGCCCTCCTTTCTGAATTGAAGGTAAAGTATACTTTACCTATAGTATAGCACGCTTTACATTTATGTCAAGCATACTTTACAAAAATAAAAAAGAAAATGATGGAACAGAATATATGCGGTGAAAACAGCGAATGAAAGCCAACCAGCGCGTATCGGATATGAGAAATCTGATGGAAAAATAAAAAAATACTTGACTCCCACAAAAAATTACAGTATAATAATTATCGTCAGCTACGGCGGACAGAAAAAGATATAGCCGGATTGTGTAATGGTAGCACGACAGACTCTGACTCTGTTTGTCTGGGTTCGAATCCTCGTCCGGCTGCCACTATGGACCACTGAGTTTGTACTCGGTGGTCTTTCTCTTTTCAACAAAATTTCTGGTGAAGTTATGTAAATTTTGACCATTTCACGGCTGGAAATATCGTGCACAAGCCGATATAATAGAAAATGGCAGAAAGTTTGATTTGTCCCATATTGAGGAGGCACTATGGTTAGAAATGATTTAAGAAATATTGCAATTATTGCGCACGTTGACCACGGTAAAACAACGCTGGTTGACCAGATGCTCAAGCAGGCAGGCACATTCCGTGAGAATCAGGTGGTTGAGGAACGTGTTATGGACTCCAATGCCATTGAGCGCGAGCGTGGTATCACAATTCTTGCGAAAAATACGTCTGTACGTTATCGAGATACAAAGATCAATATTGTGGATACTCCAGGGCATGCTGATTTTTCGGGTGAAGTAGAACGTATCCTGAAGATGGTTGATGGCGTCATCTTATTGGTCGATTCCGCAGAAGGTCCGATGCCTCAGACTCGTTTTGTTTTGCAGAAGGCACTCGAGTTCGGTCACAAAATCATTATTGTAATCAATAAGATAGACCGCCCAGATGCACGCTTGAATGAGGTCGGCGATGAAGTATTGGAGCTGCTCTTGAACCTTGATGCAAATGATGAACAGCTGGACAGCCCGATTATTTACTGCTCTGGTCGTGATGGTACGGCATCTATGTCTCCAAATACACCGGGCACCGATTTGGTTCCGCTATTCGATCAGATTTTGGAGCATATCCCGGCACCGGAAGTGGATATGGACGGCGATATGCAGATGCTCGTATCCTCGATTGACTATAATGAGTATGTAGGTCGCATCGGTATTGGTCGTATTGAGCGCGGCAGTATGAAGGTGGGACAGCCCGTAACGGTTGCAGACTATCACGAGCGCGTAAAGCCATATAACGGCAAAATTGTTACGCTGTATACCATTGAGGGACTGGCGCGCACACCAGTGGATACTTGCAGTGCCGGTGATATTGTATGTTTCTCTGGTATTGAAAATATTACCATTGGTGAAACCCTGTGTGCGCAGAGCAATGTAGAACCGCTTCCATTTGTTAAGATTTCTGAGCCGACGGTTGAAATGTATTTTATGGTCAATGACAGTCCGTTTGCAGGTAAGGATGGTAAGTTTGTTACCTCTCGTCATCTGCGTGAGCGCCTGTTCCGTGAGCTGTTGAAAGATGTTTCTCTGCGCGTCAGCGAGACCGATACCACAGATGCATTCTGTGTTTCCGGTCGTGGTGAGATGCATTTGTCTATTTTGATTGAAAACCTGCGCCGCGAAGGTTATGAATTCCAAGTTGGTGCACCAAAGGCACTCATGAAGGAAATTGATGGTGTCAAGTGTGAGCCGATTGAGCGCATGATTGCAGATGTTCCGCAAGATGCACTTGGCTCTGTTATGGAAAAAATGGGTTCCCGAAAGGGCGAGCTGGTTACGATGAACCCGAAGGGGGATCGTATGCGTGTAGAATTCCTGATTCCGGCGCGCGGACTTTTTGGGTATCGCAATGAGTTCCTCACCGATACCAAGGGTGAGGGTGTCCTGTCCTCTGTGTTTCATTCCTATCAGCCATATAAGGGTGAGATTCAGAAGCGCAGCCAAGGCAGCCTGATTGCATTTGAGACCGGTGAGGCAATTACCTACGGTTTGTACAATGCGCAGGAGCGTGGTACGCTGTTTATTGGTGCGGGTACACCGGTATATGAAGGTATGGTTGTCGGTGCTACCCCGAAAAGTGAGGATATCTCAGTCAATGTCTGCAAGAAGAAGCAGCTCACCAATACCCGTGCATCGGGCTCAGATGATGCACTGCGTCTCGTTCCGCCGCGTCAGATGTCCATTGAGGCGGCATTGGAGTTCCTCGCAGATGATGAACTGCTTGAGGTGACTCCAAATAATCTGCGTATCCGCAAGAAAATTCTGTCCAATCAGCTGCGCATGAAGAAGAATCACGGATAATTGGATACATTCCAATTTACAGGACGGATTTGATGTAAAACCATACATCAGAGAAAGGAAGTATAAACAATGAAAAAGAAAGTTTTGAACTCTGCATTTGCACCAGCTGCAATCGGTCCCTATTCTCAGGCAATTGAAACCGATGGTTTCATTTTCACCTCTGGTCAGATCCCGATTGACTATAAGACAGGCAAGATTGAAGGTACTACCATTGAGGAGCAGGCTGAACAAGTCATGCAAAACCTCAAGCATGTGCTGGCAGAAGGCGGTGTTGGCATGGACCGCGTGGTAAAGACAACTTGTTATTTGGCAGATCTTGCCGATTTTGCCGCATTTAATGAAGTATATGGAAAATATTTCCCAGAATCCGCACCGGCACGTTCTTGTTTTGCGGTTGCAGGTCTGCCGATGGGCGCAAAGCTCGAGGTAGAGTGCATTGCAGTAAAGTAAAAAGATAGGATAAAAGCGGCTGACCTGTTTACGGGTCAGCCGCTTTTGTATTATCCAGCAATGGCTGCATCGGAGAATCCATCTTCCAGATTGCCGGAGACAATGATTACATGACCCCAGAAGAGATCATCGTCATCATAATAAAGTTCGAATGCACCATCTTGTGCACAAATAGAAATTTCACTGATTGAGATACGTGCTGCAAATTCATCTTCTGTAATTTCGGCGGTATCCTCCTCGTCGTCTTGCCAGTCATTTGCACATTCTGCTAACATAGATGCAGCAAATCGACGTGCCTTTTGATCCCAGCCGGTACAGTCTGCCAGCAAACTTTGTAAGGTGCTTCGGGCAGCATCTGCTGTTTGCGATGCGTCTGCTTCGAGATGTATGAGACAGTTTTTGCCCGCCCATTGTCCCTCACCGCAGAATAGATTGAGTGATTTATCCAGTACCAGTGGGGAGCACCCGGGTATTTCCAGTATAACGGGTGTTTGATACGCTGTAAGCAGTTGTGTGAGTCGTGTGTCTTGGCAGTCACGTTCCAAAACTTCGGTAACCCAAAGGTATCTGCCTTGTGGAAGCTGTGGTGTGGGCAGAGATTCCTGCACACGCAGGCGATAAACCGAAAGGCTTTGCAAATCAAAGATTTGTTCTTTGGTTTGACGTTCAGCCTCGGTGAGCTGCCAGCAAAGCTGACAGGTATCTGTGGAAAGCTGCCCGCTGTTCAGGTCAATGACACCAAGTGTCGGAAAGGTCATCTCCCATAATGTGCTGCTGCCAGATCTGCCGCAGCCGCCATATTCTTGTGTCAGCGCGAGGATTTCTTTGGATTCCTGCGAAAATCGAGAAAGAAAAATGGTGCGTTCCTGTTGCTCTCCCATAGGATTCAGTTTCCTTTCGTATCGTAATCGTTGGTCATGGCATGTAGAATCGTTTGATAAATTTCTTCTGCATGTGCACGGAATGTCTTTTCTAATAAAGAAGCTTGTTCTGCGCTTGCTGCATGCAATTCAAGAGAAAAGACCTCATCAATGCCGACCTTGACCAAAAAATCATGCGCCCGCTGCTGCTCTGTATGGGTGAGAATGACGGCATCGCGATGTGCTTGCCGCACGACGCGAAGTGCGGAGCGCTGCGCAGACTCTCGGACGGTGTAGGGAAGACGGTTATTAAAGGCAGCAAGTGCCTCATGCCCCTTGTCGCTGATGGTATAGGTGGTATCCAGACAAGGATCTGCAATGGAAAGATGACCGGTTTCTACCAGTTCATCAAAGGCTTCCTTGAATTCAAACCAACCAAATCCATCATCACACCAAGTACATACATCGAGCAGGATCTCAAAGGTTGCAGGCTCGGGCAGATAACATAATGCATATAGAATGAGAAATTTGATATCTTCTTTGGTTTTGATAAATCCATAACGTGCCATAGAGTTCCCTCCTAGTTTTTGGGAATGATATACGTTTATAGTATAGCACGTTTTTTTGAGTAGGGGAACGGGCACGCTCATAAAAATAGGAACAGAAAAAACGGTTGCAAACAGACGTTCGTTTGTGCTATGATGAATAATAGATATCAAACAGACAGGGTAGGGAGAGCAACACTATGGTTACGATACGACCTGCAAGTCCGTCAGATGCAAAAGAAATGCTTGCAATTTATCGCTATTATGTTACAGATACAACGGTTTCTAGTGAATATGAGCCGCCTTCACTGGAAATATTTCAAGAGCGGATCCGAACCTATACCGAAAAGCTTCCGTGGCTGATTTGCCGAATTGATGGCAACGCAGTGGGATATGGCTATGCCTCTCCGCATCGTTCGCGTGCAGGATATCAGTGGTCGGTTGAAACATCAATTTATGTTGCACCGGAATTTCAGCGTCACGGGATTGCGGGGGCATTGTATCGCTCCCTGTTTTCTCTCCTTGTACGGCAGGGATATTATAATATTTTTGTGGGCATTACCTCTCCAAATGAGAAAAGCATTAAATTTCATACCGCAATGGGGTTTGTGATTTCAGGTGCATACCAAAATAGTATGTATAAATTCGGGAAGTGGCGGGATGTTATCTGGATGGCAAAGAGTTTGCGCTCGCATGAGGTGGCACCTGTACCAACGGTTTCCTTTCCCGAAATTGCGCAGGAAGCACAAACAGAGTCTGTGCTGTTGGCGCAAGCACAGACTGTAAAACCATTTAATGTGGGAGAGGTGTGTGGAGATGAAAAGAAAACAGGATGAGCAGGCACGCTTAGATGCAGCAGAGCATGAGGATCATCGTTCTCGTATGCGCGCCCGTATGGTGCGGCAGGGATTTGACAGCTTAGAGCCGCATGAAGCACTGGAAGTGCTTTTATACTATGTCGTGCCGCGGCGGGACGTCAATCCACTGGCACATCGGCTGCTGCGTACCTTTGGCGGGTATCATCGCGTTTTTGAAGCGACCATAGAAGAACTGAAAAAGGTAGATGGTGTAGGAGATAAGGTGGCACTCTATTTATATACATTGGGTGCTCATGAGAGACGGTGCGACCATAGCAGAGCTGTGCAAAATGGAAAAACTTTACAGCTCAATACCATTGCCCGCATGGCAGATTATTTGCGGCCGCAGTTTAAGGGACTTCGGGAGGAAGCATCAGTCTTGCTTTGTCTAGATGCGTCAAGACGTCCCATCAGCTGTGATGTCTTGGGTGTAGGTTCAGTCAATGCGAGCGAAGTGAGTATTCAGAAAATCAATGCGCTCGCAGTACGGCATCATGCGGCTGTCACGGTTCTGGCGCACAACCACCCACGTGGCGCTGCAATCCCATCGCAGGAGGACATTGAGACAACATTACAGCTGCGTGTCCTGCTCTCTGGTGTTGGGGTGGAACTGATTGAGCATTTGATTTTTGGAGAGCACGATTTTGTATCGCTTGCAGAAAGCGGATTCTTTGGATAGCAGACGGAGATAAGGAGGCGCGATTTATGCCCAAATTTCAGGTAGTCAGTGCATATCAGATGGCGGGGGATCAGCCCGCTGCGGTAGAGGCATTGTCTGCGGGTGTGGAAAATGGACTGACAGAACAGACCCTGCTTGGGGTTACAGGGTCTGGAAAGACCTTTACCATGGCGAATATTATTGAAAAGACCCAGCGCCCAACTTTGGTGCTGGCACATAATAAAACCTTGGCGGCACAGCTTTGTTCAGAGCTGCGCGAATTTTTTCCCAATAATGCGGTTGAATTTTTTGTTTCCTATTATGACTATTATCAACCAGAAGCCTATATTGCATCAACGGATACCTATATTGAAAAGGATTCGGCAATCAATGATGAAATTGACCGTCTGCGTCACTCGGCAACGAGTGCGCTATTTGAGCGGGAAGATGTCATTATTGTAGCATCTGTTTCCTGTATTTACTCTCTCGGTGACCCAATCGATTATAAAAATATGGTGATTTCTTTGCGTCCGGGTATGGAGAAGAACCGTGATGATTTGCTGCGTAAACTCATTGAAATCCAATATGAGCGCAACGATGTTGCATTTGAGCGCAATCGGTTTCGGGTACGCGGTGATGTTGTGGAAATTTGGCCCGCTTATGCAGAGAGTATGGCGTTCCGTGTGGAATTTTTTGGAGATGAAATTGACAGGCTGCGTGAAATCAATCCGCTGACCGGATCCCCGATACGTGATGTGCAGCATGTTGCGATTTATCCTGCAAGTCATTATGTCACGACAAAAGAAAAGCTGGAACGCGCAATCCATGTGCTGGAGGAGGAGCTTGACGAGCGGGTCAAATGGTTTGAGGCTCACGGCAAGCTGGTGGAGGCACAGCGCATTGCACAGCGTACACGATATGATATTGAGATGATGCAGGAAATCGGCTTTTGCAGCGGCATTGAAAATTATTCCCGTGTGATTTCCGGGCGCGAGCCCGGTTCGGCACCCTGTACGCTGCTCGATTATTTCCCAAAGGATTTTCTGCTGATTGTAGATGAGAGTCATGTAACCTTGCCGCAGGTACGTGCCATGTATCACGGCGATTTTGCACGTAAGACAAGTCTTATCGAGAATGGTTTCCGTTTGCCCTCTGCACTGGACAACCGTCCGTTGAACTTTGAGGAGTTCAATGCGCGCATCAACCAGGTGATTTATGTCTCTGCGACGCCGGGTGATTATGAAAAGGAGCGTTCTGGGCAGATTGTGGAACAGGTCATCCGCCCAACCGGATTGTTAGACCCGCTGATTGATGTGCGCCCGGTAGATGGACAAATCGACGATTTGTTAGGCGAGATCCATGCGGTGACAGCGCGTGGAGAACGTGTGCTTGTAACAACACTGACGAAGAAAATGGCAGAGGACTTAACGAGTTATCTGGAAAACGCGGGGGTGCGAGTGCGCTATCTGCACCATGATGTCAAGACCATTGAGAGAATGGAACTGATTCGGGATCTGCGCCTTGGATTGTATGATGTTCTGGTGGGTATCAACCTGCTGCGGGAGGGGCTTGATTTGCCGGAGGTATCGCTGGTTGCCATTTTAGATGCAGATAAGGAGGGCTTTCTGCGCTCTGAAACCTCACTCATTCAGACGATTGGCAGAGCAGCGCGCAATGCAGACGGTCGCGTGGTGATGTATGCAGATACCATTACAAGATCCATGCGGTGTGCAATAGATGAGACGGCGCGCCGCCGCGAAAAGCAGATGGCGTTCAATGTGGCGCATGGCATCGTGCCCAAAACGATACAAAAAAATGTGCATGAAATTATTGAAATCTCGAGCGAGAGCCAGACATCCGAGAAAAAGCGTATGAGCAAGAGCGAACGGAATGTCGAGATTGCACGGCTGACCCGACAAATGAAGGAGGCTGCAAAGCTGCTTGAGTTTGAACTGGCGGCACAATTGCGTGATCAGATTCAGGCACTCCAAAGCGGCATGGAATAAAGCAAGACTGTGTTGACCAGCATGGAGGATAAGAGAAATGAAGAAAGTTTATGCAATGTACTGGAGCGCAACTGGAACGACCAAAAAAGTGGTGTCTGCGATTGCGGAAACCTTGGCAAGGCTTGCAGAGATACCATATGAAGTCATAGATTTTACCCGACCGGCTGCACGGGAGTCTGCACCCTGTTTTGAGGAGCGGGATATTGTGATTTTTGGCACGCCCGTATATGCAGGTCGCGTACCGAATGTACTGCTTAAATATTTGCAGACCATACAGGGCGGCGGTGCGTATGCAGTACCTGTGGTTTTGTTTGGCAATCGCAATTTTGATGATGGACTCATAGAATTGCGAAATCTGCTTGAAGCAGATGGATTTCATACGATAGCAGGTGGAGCCTTTGTGGGAGAACATGCCTTTTCCAAAACGCTTGGTGCGGGCAGACCGGATGAGGCAGACTTGAAAGAGGCACGTGAATTTGCAGATGTAATCTGGAGGGCAATGCAGCAGGGCGTATATCATACGCCGGTGCAGGTGGCAGGCAACGAGCCGATTCGTCCATACTATATGCCAAGAGACCGTGCGGGCAATCCTATCAATATCCTCAAGGTGAAGCCAAAAACGCATGAGGCGCTTTGCGATGGCTGCGGAGTCTGTGTGCGGGTCTGCCCGATGGGTTCGATTGATGCCGAAAATCCATCTTTGGTTCCGGGGATTTGCATTAAATGCTGTGCATGCGTTAAAAAATGTCCAACTGGGGCAAAATATTATGATGATCCAGGATATCTGTATCATAAGGAAGAATTGGAGCTTGCGTATGAGCGCCGCGCATCGAACGCGACCTTTGTGTGAGCCCTTGAATTTATTGAAAGGATTATAAATGCAAGATCAAATTCATATTAAGGGAGCCAGAGAGCATAATCTCAAAAATATTGACCTAACCATTCCGCGGGATAAGCTGGTGGTGTTCACAGGATTGTCCGGCTCAGGAAAATCTTCTCTGGCGTTTGATACCATCTATGCAGAGGGACAGAGACGTTATGTAGAGTCGCTGTCTTCCTATGCACGTCAGTTTTTGGGGCAGATGGAAAAGCCAGATGTCGATTATATTGAGGGGCTTTCTCCAGCGATTTCGATTGACCAGAAAACGACTTCTAAAAATCCACGTTCTACTGTGGGAACGGTGACCGAGATTTACGATTATTTGCGCCTATTATGGGCACGAATCGGAACGCCGCACTGTCCAAAATGCGGAAAGGAAATCCATCAGCAGACAATTGACCAGATTATTGATCAGCTGATGGGATTGCCGGAAGGAACCAAGTTACAGGTGTTGTCGCCTGTTGTGCGGCAGCGGAAGGGCGAGCATGTGAAGGTGCTGAAGGATGCTCAAAAGTCTGGATATGTGCGTGTACGCGTTGATGGAAATCTCTATGACCTTTCGGAAGAAATCAAGCTCGAAAAAAATAAAAAACATTCGATAGAGATCGTGGTCGACCGTGTTGTTGTCCGTGCAGATGCGCGTTCCCGTTTAACAGATTCGGTGGAAGCTGCGTCTGCACTTTCCGGAGGATTGGTGCTGGCAGATGTGATTGGGGGAGAGATTCTCACATTTTCTCAAAATTATGCCTGCGAGGATTGCAATATTTCGATTGAAGAACTGACACCACGAATGTTTTCGTTTAATAACCCTTACGGTGCGTGCCCAACCTGTACAGGGCTTGGGGTGCAGATGAAGATCGATCCTGACCGAATCATTCCAAACCCGAGCCTGTCTATTGCTGGGGGAGCCATTCATGCGTCTGGATGGTCAAATGCAGAGCAGGGAAGTATTTCTCGGATGTACTATGATGCATTGGGAGTACGGTACGGTTTCACACTGGACACTCCGATTTGTGATTTTTCTGAAGAAGCACGAGAGGCGTTGCTCTATGGAACCAAGGGAGAACCGTTGGATATTCAGGTGAAACGTTTTTCAGGCGGTACGATGAGCCAGCCCTTTGAGGGGATTATCAACAATTTGGAGCGCCGTTATCATGAGACCAACAGTGAGTATATGCGGGCTGAGATCGAGGATTGCATGAGTGCAATTCCCTGTCAGGATTGCGGGGGGTACCGCCTCAAGAAAGAAATTTTGGCTGTTACCGTGGGCGGCATGAACATTGCAGAATATTGTGAGCTTTCGGTTACGAAGGCGCTGGATTTTATGCGAAATTTGGAACTGACTGAAATGCAGCATAAAATTGGTGACCGCGTGATCAAAGAAATCCTTGACCGATTGGGATTTTTGCAGGCAGTCGGTTTGGAATATCTTACCCTGTCACGCGCTTCTGGGACGCTGTCGGGCGGAGAAAGCCAGCGGATCCGTCTTGCCACACAAATTGGTTCTTCCCTCATGGGGGTATTGTATATTTTGGACGAGCCGTCCATTGGTCTGCACCAGCGGGATAATGATAAGCTGCTCGATACGCTCAAGCATCTGCGCGATATTGGAAATACATTGATTGTAGTCGAGCATGATGAGGACACCATGTATGCTGCCGATCATATTGTGGATATTGGACCCGCGGCGGGCGTACACGGTGGGGAAATTATTTTTCAGGGCACTGTTGCAGATATGTGTAATGATGAAAAGTCGATTACGGGTGCCTATTTATCGGGACGACGTTTTATTCCGGTTCCAGAGATTCGGCGTAAGGGAAATGGAAAATGGCTTTCTGTGTACGGTGCAGCAGTGCACAACCTCAAGCATGCTGATTTTTCCATTCCGCTTGGAACATTCACCTGCGTGACAGGGGTTTCCGGATCGGGAAAATCTTCGTTTGTTAATGAGATTTTGTATAAAAAGCTGGCATCGGAACTCAATGGTGCCAAAACGCGTGCAGGTGCGTTTGACAGCATTGAGGGAATGGAATATCTCGATAAGGTAATCGATATCGATCAGTCTCCCATTGGGCGTACTCCGCGCTCCAATCCCGCGACGTATACAGGTGTATTTCATGATATCCGAGAACTGTTTGCTGCCACGCAGGACGCAAAGATGCGCGGTTATGGTCCGGGACGCTTTTCCTTTAATGTAAAGGGCGGACGATGCGAGGCGTGTGCAGGAGATGGGCTGCTCAAAATCGAAATGCACTTTTTGCCGGATATTTATGTGCCCTGTGATGTATGCAAGGGCAAGCGATATAATAAAGAGACGCTGGAAGTGCGCTATAAGGGAAAGAATATCTATGAAGTACTTGATATGACCGTAGAGGAGGCGCTTCTTTTCTTTGAAAATGTGCCTAAAATTGCTCGCCGTCTGCAAACATTGCAAGAGGTCGGACTGGGATATATCAAGCTGGGGCAGTCCTCCACCACGTTGTCGGGCGGTGAGGCGCAGCGTGCCAAGCTTGCAGCCGAGCTTTCCAAGCGTGGAACCGGTAAAACGATTTATATTTTGGACGAGCCGACAACGGGATTGCATGTTGCCGACGTACATCGTCTGGTCGATGTACTGCAAAAGCTGGTGGATACCGGAAATACAGTCGTTGTCATTGAACACAATCTAGATGTAATCAAGACAGCGGACTATATCATTGATTTGGGTCCGGAAGGCGGAGATGGAGGCGGAACAGTCGTCGTTGCGGGCACACCGGAGGAGGTTGCTGACTGTGAGGCTTCATATACCGGAAAATATCTCAAAAAGGCACTGGAGCGGACGCAAAAGCTGCAAGAAGAATAAAGTACGTGAAAGACCCTTTCTATTTGGAGAAGGGGTCTTTTGCTGAACACTGATTTATGGTATTTTATTAAAGTAGATGAAAGCTTTTATGTTTTACGAGTCTATGATTTTGCATGATTATCCATTGATTCGGCAGAAAATAAAGTCTAGATGGGAAGGCGTGATGGGTGTGAAGCGATTGTCAAAGGAAGAAATAGTGGAATTGATAGAGAAAATAACAGATTGTGAAAATCAAAGTGAGGAGGAAATTGATAGACTCACTGAAAGATTACAGCAGGGTGTATTAGATCCGCAAATTCTCGACTATATATATTGGACAGAGATGCCGCCTGAAAAAATAGCAGACACTGTATTACAATATAAACCGATTGCGTTGTAGTGTGCCAGTTTACAAGGTGTGAAGGAGCGTAAAGATTGGATTTTACAGAAAATATTTTGACAACAGCGGAGCAGTTTTTGCAGGAAGTTCGTAGGATTGATTGGTTTGGGCATCATAAAGAGGAAGCTGCATATCATGTAATCCATTCTGTGTTTGAGGCACACGATGATTGGAATGGACAGATGTTTGCAATTTGGGAGCCGCAAACGCATGAATTGGAAAAGCTTGCGGTCGAGAGAATCGGCGATGAACACATTGATAAAATCTTTTTCACCATTTCTGCGGGGATTGAAGATATCATTTGGAAAAAGTGGGGAGACTTTATTGCCAGATGGCACTTAGAGGAAGAAGTCGGTCTGGAAAATGAAATGCTGGACATGGTCAAACGAGATATATCATGGGCATGTATAGAAAAGATACTGCATGTGCAGGGCTTTTTCAGTGTACTGCTGGAAATCTATCGAAATGGATATTTTCCATGTGCGTGGTTAGGGGATTATCCGAATGGAAAAGCTGTTGTATTATAACAATATTGGAATGGATAATACAAGATTGTTTCGGTGTTTTGCACAAAAAATGGAGAAAAAAACGTGGAAAAAATCAATTGAAAAAGATAAATCGTGTGTTATCATATACCCATGACAGAGATTTGATGTATCATATGTGTGCAGAGGAGGGGCATTGGGCATCATATTCGTGGAGAAAGCGAAGCGGAAAGGAAGATTGTTTTGGAGACACGTTGGAAGCTGTTTGGTTACGGTATTCTGGGATATGTTTTGCTCGCGATGATTGGTTTTGCTTTTCTGACAAAACCATTTCTTTCCTTTGAGATGGTAAAATACACGAGCATCACGATTCCGCTTAATGCAATGATTTTGATTACAGGTGCGGTTGTGCTGGGCAGTTGGATTGCAAAAAAGCAGCCGTACACAGGAGAAATTTTGGACAAAGGATTGTCGGGGATATCGCTGGGTCAATTCATTTGGATGCATTATGGATTCCCACTCGTGATTGCCGTGGTATTATGGGGGATTTATATCTTAAATCCACAAATAAATTGGGATATTTCTTTTTGGATTTATCCAGATACTGCTTACGATGCACCGGTGTGGAAACAGTTTATTATTTATCAGGTGATTTCATTTGAGTCTGTTACAGCTTGGCTTTTGGGTTACCTGACTTATGTAATTCAGAAAGGTAAAAAAGAGTACCGTTATAGTGCGCAAAAAAGCATATGATTGTTTGAACTTCAAAATATGGTATGAGACTCCGATGGGTTGCTGCCGATATTTTGGCAGCGCATGAATCCATTCATGTAAAAGCATTGGGATTTGAAAGGCACAAATTAATATACAAAACAAATTCAGGACAGGTAGTCGTTTGCGCGGCACCTGTCCTTGTTTTATATGGGGATAAAAGAAATGTTGAGATTTTGTGTGTTTTCTGCTATGATAAATTTGAATAAGAATACTTCGAGGGAGTTATCATGAAAATGAAACGATGGGTGACCGCAGCACCCGATTTGGACAAAGTGCGGTCGCTGGCACATGCCTGCGGGCTGACCCCGCTCGCTGCTGCTGCATTGTGTGCCCGTGGAATTGATACGCCGGAGCAGGCAAGAGCTTTTCTGGAAACCGATCCGGCTTACCTGTACGATCCGTTTTTGCTGCCGGATATGGATAAGGCAGTGCAGGTCGTTCGTGATGCAGTAGAAAAGGGGAAACAAATTGTAGTTTTTGGAGACTATGATGTAGATGGCGTGACATCAACTTGTGTACTGACCCGTATGCTGCGCGCGTTGGGTGCAAATGTGCGGCATTATATTCCCGATCGCCTGCGTGAAGGCTATGGACTGAGCGTTCCGGCAATGGATCATCTTGCAGCAGAGGGCGCACAGCTCATTATTACGGTGGATTCCGGCGTATCCGCATTTGAAGAAATCGCACATGCCCGTATGCTTGGCATAGATGTGGTTGTAACCGACCATCATGAATGTCGGGAGGAACTGCCAGATGCCAATGCAGTGGTCAATCCCAAGCGAATGGACAGCAACTATCCATTTCCTGAACTTGCTGGTGTAGGTGTTGCATTTAAGCTTGCCTGTGCACTTGCAGGAGAAGGACAGCACCATGTCGTTTTGGAGCAGTACGCCGATTTGGTTGCGCTCGGAACCGTGGCAGATGTGATGCCATTGCGCGGAGAAAACCGTATCATTGTAGCGGCAGGCTTGCGCCGAATGGCAGAGACCAGCAATGTGGGACTTTCTATGCTGCTGCGGGAATCCGGACAATATGGCAAAAAGCTGACCGCTTCAGTTATCAGCTTTATCCTTGCGCCGCGCATCAATGCTGCGGGACGGCTGGGACATGTGGATATGGCGGCAGAGCTTTTCCTCACCGATGACCCAAGACGTGCGCAGATGCTTGCGGCTGCTCTGTGTGAACAGAACAAGCAGAGACAGGAAGCGGAAAATGATATCCTGCATCAGGCGCTGCAAAAGCTGCGCCATGAATATGACCCGCTGGAGGATCAAATGATTATACTGGCGGGGGAGCACTGGCATCATGGCGTGATTGGAATTGTATGCTCACGACTGTGTGATCGCTATGCCTGCCCAACGGTGCTCATTGCATTGGAAGATGGTGTCGGCAAAGGCTCAGGACGCTCGGTCAAGGGCTTTCACCTTTATAATGCGCTTTGCAATAGTGCGCCTATTTTGGAACGCTTCGGCGGGCATGAGCTTGCAGCAGGGCTGACCATTCGAGAAGAAAATATTCCAAAATTTAAGGAGGAAATGGCAGCATGGGCAAAGGAACATGTTAATCCCGCTGATTTGATTCCTGTTTTGCATATAGACTGCCCCATCATACCCGAACTAATTACAACAGATGCAATTTTTGGACTGGATATTTTGGAGCCGTTTGGAATGGGGAATCCACAGCCAATTTTTTCCATGAATGTTTTGCTTGTGGAGGAAATTACCCCTATTTCTTCGGATCGGCATGTACGCTTAACGCTCTCGAAGAACGGCACGTTATATACAGCGATGCTGTTTGGAATTGGACAGGGCGGCTGTGGGTTTGCACAGGGGAATTATGTAGATGCTGCATTCTGTCTGGAGGTCAACGAGTATCGTGGAAGAAAAAATGTACAGCTTGTCATTCGAGATATCAAGCTGAGCACCTGTGAGGTGCTGGCAGATCAGAAGCTGCTGAACCTATATAACCATTTTATGTCAGATGGTGCGCTGACTGCGCGAGAGGCGCGTGTTTTGCTGCCTGACCGAAAAGATTTGGTTGCGGTGTGGAGGCACATTATCAGCCGCAGTGAGGACGGCAGGCTGACCGTACCAGATGGCGCATTGTCCCGCAGAGTTTCGTGGGAGAGCCGCCGCGAAATCAATATTGGTAAGCTGTTTGTCTGTTTAGATGTATTTAGTGAAAGTCAATTGCTGAGCTATCATTTTCGGGAAGGACAGCTCAATATTCGATTAAAACATATTGAGGGCAAGGCTGATATTTCAAAATCAGTTGTTCTCAAAACCTTGCAGTCTATGAGCAGATAGAATGGACTGTAAGGCGTGATTTGAGACAAAGGAAGTGTCAATGTTATGAGCGCTCCGATGAAAAATAATATAGATTTTCTGCTTGAACGCATAAAAAAGCAAAATGCGTCTGCCAACCTAAAAAAAATTCGAGCAGCGTATGAGTGCGCTGCGGCGGCGCATGAGGGACAGAAACGACGCAATGGAGAACCATATATCATTCATCCCGTTGCAGTTGCAAAGATCATTGCAGAAATGGGATTGGATACCGACTCGATTTGTGCAGGACTTCTGCACGACTGCATTGAAGATACAGAGTTTGGATATCGTGAAATTGAAAATAAATTTGGTACTTCAGTTGCGGAACTAGTAGATGGCGTAACAAGATTGGGCATGCTCCGTTATTCAAAGGAGCAGGAGCAGTTTGAAGATCTGCGCAAGATGTTTATGGCAATGGCGAAGGATATCCGCGTCATTCTCATTAAGCTTGCAGACCGCCTGCATAATGCACGCACTTTCCAGTATCTTCCGGAACGAAAGCAGCGCGATAAGGCGTTGGAAACGATGGAAATCTATGCACCAATTGCACACCGTTTGGGTATGAGCCGGATTAAATGTGAGCTGGAGGATCTCTGCTTACAGGTTCTTGACCCAATTGGGTATCAGGAAATCGTAGATGGGCTGGAAAAGGAATCTGAGCGATATGACGAATTTTTAGATCATATCAAGGAACGTATTGCATCCAAGCTGGACGAAGCACAGATTGTGCACGATATCTCTGCACGTGTTAAGCATATCTATTCTATTTATCGCAAAATGTATGCACAGCATAAAACGATGAACGAAATTTATGATATTTGTGCAGTGCGTGTGATTGTGGAGAATGTGGCAGACTGCTACAACGTACTGGGTTATGTGCACGACCTCTATAAACCGATTCCCGGTCGTTTTAAAGACTATATTTCTACACCAAAGCCAAATGGATACCAGTCTCTGCATACAACGGTCATCGGACGGGAGGGTATCCCATTTGAAATCCAGATTCGTACTGGAGAAATGCACAAGATGGCGGAATACGGTGTTGCAGCACATTGGAAATATAAGCAGGGGCTTGACCGTGTGGGCAATGAGGAGGCATTCTCTTGGATCCGTCAGCTTTTGGAAGCACAGCAGGATACTGAGGCAGAAGATTTCATTAAGGCAATCAAGGTAGACCTCTTTGCAGATGAGGTGTTTGTTTTTACGCCGAAGGGTGATGTCATCAATATGCCGGCAGGTGCAACCCCAATTGACATGGCGTACGCAATCCATTCTGCTGTTGGAAACCGCATGGTGGGCGCAAAGGTCAATGGGCGAATTGTGCAGATTGACAGCCACCTCAAAAATGGTGATATTGTTGAGATTCTGACCAGCAAGGAAGCGCATGGACCGAGCCGTGACTGGATTAAGATTGTGCGCACGACAGAAGCACGCAATAAAATAAAGCAGTGGTTCAAGAAGGAATGTCGTGAGGAGAATATCATCAAGGGTAAGGAGGATCTCGATAGAGAACTGCGCGCAAATTTGCTGTATAATGGCTTTTATGACAGCGAAGAAGTGATTCAAAATACGCTCAATAAATTCAGCTATCAGAATATAGATGAAATGTATGCAGCAATTGGATATGGAGGCATTACCCTGACCAAGGTCATCAATAAGGTCAAGGATGAGGTAGGACGCTTACGCCGTGCCGCAGAGCGTGCCGAAAAGGCAGAGCAGATGGTGGCACAGCCGCAGCCGCAGCCCGAGAAAAAGAGCAAGCACAGCCAGTCTGGTGTAATCGTAGAGGGCATCGATAACTGTCTTGTAAAGTTTGCTCGCTGCTGTACGCCAATCCCTGGAGATGATATCATTGGATTTATTACACGTGGTTATGGTGTTTCCATTCACCGACGCGACTGCGTGAATGTGCGTGTGAATGAGGAAGATCAAGATCGCAGCCGCTGGGTCAACTGCTGGTGGGATGAGGATCTGCTGGAGCGTAATAATAAGTTCTCAACGGCATTACAAATTTCTACGCACAGCCGTACGGGAATTTTGGCAGAGATTATGGTGCTGCTTGCACAATCGAAGGTCAATATACGTGATCTTACGGCAAGAGATCTGGAGGATGGCTATGGTGTCATCAATGCAGTCATTGATGTAACCGGTGTGCGTCAGCTCAAGCATATTATGACACGATTGAAAAATACAAAGGGTGTTATGGATGTAACACGCCTTGCAAATGACAGCAGCCATTAAAAGGAGGCATAGATTGTGCGAGCTTTGATTCAGCGTGTAAAGCATGCGGCAGTCACCATTGATGGTGTGGTGCAGGGGCAGATCGAACGAGGAGCCTTGATTCTGCTCGGTATATGTGAGGGAGATGTGGTGCAGGATGCAGACTATTTGGCGGATAAATGCACAGGACTGCGCATTTTTACAGATGAAAATGATAAAATGAATTTATCCTGTGCAGATATCAGCGGTCAGCTTTTGATTGTCTCACAGTTTACGTTATACGGGGACTGCAAGAAAGGAAAGCGTCCGAATTTTATGCGGGCGGCACGCCCAGAGGCTGCGATTCCGCTCTATGAACGGTTTATTGCACAGTGCAGGGCAAGCGGTCTGCCAGTTCAAACCGGAGTATTTGGTGCAGATATGCAGGTTTCTCTGGTAAATGATGGACCGGTTACGATTTGGATGGATACTGCGGAAATGCGCGGATAAACCAATAATAGGAGAATAAATATGAAAATTTTACAAATGTGTGTTGGAATGTTTGCAACAAATTGTTATATTGTATTCGATGAGGAGACAAAGAAAGGTGCAGTGATTGACCCGGGTGCTAATCCACAGACCATTTTGCAGGCGGCTGAACAAGCGCAGGTGAAGCTTGTATGGGTGCTTTTGACCCATGGACATTTTGATCATATTCTCGCTGTAAAGGATATACAGAAGGCAACGGGTGCAAAACTTGCCATTCACAAAGATGAACTTTGGATGTTGAAGAAGGAAATGCTGGAAGGCTCAATACAGACCTTTGGACTGTCACGTGGCGATGATTATGAGGAACTCAAGCCCGATCTTCTAGCGGAGGAAGGCACAGAGGTTGCAATCGGGAATTTGACAGCGACCTATCTGCATACACCGGGACACACACCCGGCTCGAGTTGTATTCGAGTTGGAGATGTATTGTTTACCGGTGATACGCTATTCCGTCATGAATGCGGACGGTGTGATCTTGAGGGCGGGGATTTTGGGAAGATGCTGCAATCACTCAAGCGTCTGAGCGAGATTCGGGAAAACCTGCATGTTTTGCCGGGACATGAAGGCGCGTCTACTCTTGACGAGGAACGCCGTATGAATCCCTATATCCGTCAGGCGGTTGGAAAATGAATTATGTACTGACAGGACATGATTTGAAGCATGCGGCAGAAGAAATGCTGCTGCAGCTTTTGCCAAGTGCACTGCTCCACAGGCAGGACGATGATGGACGGACAGATTTCTGCCGTTCTGCGCTGGACGAAAATGGGAATACTGTAACGATTACAACACACACAAGACTTTCCGGTGTAACGAGAACAAGCACACGTACAGGGAATGTGGCAGGACAGGATGAAATGGCGCGTAAGCGCACATTTTCAGAGCTTGTTAAGCTAGGAATCTATGACACGGTTGCTCCTGCTTTAGATACACCTCCGGCGTGGGGGGCACTGACAGGTGTGCGTCCGGCGAAGCTTGTGCGTTCTCTGCTGGACCGTGGTCTGACACGCGGGCAGGTCGCAGAGCAGTTTCGGACGCGGTACTTTGTTTCTCCAGAGCGCACGGCGCTTGCTGTGCGCTGCGCAGCCTATGCGCAAGAGGCTGTGAACAGCCTGCGGGAGGAAGAAGTATCACTCTATATCGGTATCCCGTTTTGTCCATCGCGCTGTGCATATTGCTCATTTGTATCAAGCTCTATTGAGCGGTCAGCGGATTTGATTGTACCCTATTTAGATGCACTGCATGCGGAAATTGCAGCCACAGGTATCCTTCTGCGCGAACTTGGAAAAAAGGTGACTTCTATTTATATTGGAGGAGGAACGCCGACTACACTGTCTGCCGACCAGCTGTCACGTCTGATGGAGCAGACAGCAAAAGCGATGGATTTTTCAGCCCTGCGTGAATATACTGTAGAGGCAGGACGCCCAGACACCATTACTCCGGAAAAGCTGCATGCCATTCGTGCCGGTGGTGCTGACCGTGTTTCCATCAATCCGCAGACAATGAATGATGCTGTGTTGACGCGGATCGGACGCAAACACAGTGCAGAGCAGGTGATCCGCGCATATGAGCAGGCAAGGACAGCAGGATTTCCGGTTATCAACATGGATATCATTGCGGGGCTTTCGGGGGATACACCGGAATCCTTTGACAGAACCATTGCACGGATTTTGGAGCTTGCGCCGGAGAACATCACCGTGCACACGCTGGCGATTAAGCGCGGTGCCGATCTGTCAGACCGTGCCGCCAATGCTGCACAGCATGACTGTGTGGCAAAGATGCTCGACTGTGTACAGCAGCAGCTGCCAAGGGCTGGTTATGGACCATATTATCTCTATCGGCAGAAGTTTTCTGCGGGCGGCTTTGAGAATGTTGGGTGGTGCAAGCCGGAAACCGAGAGCTTTTATAACATTGCAATGATGGAGGAAATCCAGACGATTCTATCCTGTGGTGCAGGAGGCGTATCCAAACGGGTGGAGCCGGAAAGTGGCAGGATCACACGGTTCAATGCGCCCAAATATCCGCAGGAATATCTGGGTGCTGCTGTAAGAATTGATACTGGAAAGCGTCATTTGCTCCGAGAAAAGGAGGAATCTTTATGCTGAAAACGTATGATCTGGCAACTATGAACAGGCGTGCAAGACTGGATCCGGCTGGATATATTGCAGAATGTGAGGCTGCATATCTAGGGCAGATCGAGGATACCGCAGAACTGCTGGCGGAACGGCTTGTAGATAGACCAATTCTTTTACTCAATGGACCGTCCTCCGCTGGAAAAACGACGACAGCTGATCGACTGTGCCGTGCAATTGAACGGCAGGGGATCCGAAGCCGCCGCATTTCCATGGACGATTATTATTTGAGCCGCGATACCTATTCTATGCCCTATGATGAGGAAAACGATGTTGTGGATCTTGAGTCGCCGCTCTGCATGGATTTGGAGCTCTTGAGTGCGCATTTGCATAAGCTGTCTAAGGGCGAAGAAATTCTGGTTCCTCATTTTGATTTTGCAAGCGGCAAACAGACACGAGATGTTACACCGATGCGCTTGCATCAAGATGAAATCGTAATTATTGAGGGAATCCATTCGCTCAATGATGTGATTACAGGCGGATTGGAAGAACTTGCAAGTTGTGTATACCTGTCTCTGGAGGCGCAGGTTACGTATGAGAACGGACGGTTTACACCAGAAGTTTTACGTTTTGCCCGTCGTGCGATGCGCGATTCCAAATTCCGCAGTGCATCGGTTGAGGACACTATTCGCCAGTGGCTGTCTATCCGTCGTGGAGAGCGTCTTTATATTGCGCCATATCGCCACCATGCGGAATTTACCATTGACACGTATTTGCCCTATGAGAGCAATATCCTGTATCCAGCTTTGCGTGAGTCATTGGATGCACATCCAGAGGAACTTGCAAAGGCAGATTTGCTGGATGCCCGCAGAGCGGCAGATTTGTTTGAGCCTATTGCGTATGAGGACTATATTCCGGACGCCTCGGTGCTGCATGAGTTTATAGGGTGATTGAGGAGTATTTGGAACGTAATGAAATGAGATATGTGCAAAAATAAGGAGATATCTAAAATGGATCACAATATTTCGATGATTTTAGAAAAAATCAAGGTGGTTGCAGAGCAGACACGAACGGCAACCGTTCGTGCGGTCGATCAGGCGGGACGCAAGGCGAATGAGATGGCACAGGCAACACGCCTGAACCTGCAAATCTTTGACCGCAACACAGAATGTGAAGTGCTGTATAAGGAAATCGGAAAGGTTATCTACGATATTCATCAGGGAGCAGAGACACAGGAAGACATCATAGAAGATAAGCTGCTTGCGCTGGATGCACTGCAAACAGAGCTCGATACGCTGCGCACCGAGCTTGCATCTCTTAAAACGGTGTGCACTTGTCCGTATTGTGGCAGACAGTGCAGCCGTGAGGATGCTTACTGTGCAGGCTGCGGCAAGCCGCTGTGATAGGCGAAATTTTACTGGAAAGGTCGTGCAAATTTGCCACAGCAATACAATAAGAAACAGACATTTTTACAGGGTGCAATTATCCTGTTGGTTGCCAATTTAATGGTCAAGGTAATTGGTGCACTGTTTAAGATACCGCTCCAGCATTTGCTGCTTGATGAGGGTATGGGCGTGTTCAATGTGGCGTATCAGTTCTATACTGCCATGTTTGTGATTTCGACTGCCGGTGTTCCGGTCGCGCTGTCCAAGATGGTTTCCGAGTCCTATATCTTGGGACGCAATCGGGAAATTCGTTCGACAATCCGCATTGCAGGGCTGGTATTTATCACGCTGGGTGCGTTGTGTTCCGGATTTCTGTATTTCGGTGCAGAGTGGCTGGGAGAAATCATTCAAAATCCCGCAGCAGTTTTGGCAATGAAGGCGGTTGCACCTTCTGTATTTTTTGTCGCATGTATTTCGGTTGTGCGTGGCTATTATCAGGGCAGATCCAATATGATGCCAACAGCGCTCAGTCAACTTGTCGAGGCGCTGGGAAAGCTGTTTTTGGGACTTGGTTTCGCTGCTTTTGGTATGTACAAGGGCTTTGCACTCGAGGTTTGTACAGCACTCGCAATTTTAGGCATTACGATTGGCGAGGGTGTTGCAGCAATTGGTATCTGGATCTACTATCTGCGTGATCCGGCACGTCATGCGCGTGGCACGAGCCGTGAATATCGCGGCAGCAAGCAGCTGGTGCATAATCTGCTGTGGCTAGTCATTCCCATCACGCTCACCAATTCTGTGACCAGCCTGACGACACTTGTTGACACAACAATGGTGGTTTCGCGCTTACAGTCCATTGGATACTCCTTAAAGGAGGCCAATGAACTGTTTGGTATGTATAATGGCAAGGCATTTACCATGTACAACCTGCCGCAGACACTTATTGCTGCGCTTGCGATTTCCATTGTGCCTGCAATTGCAGGAGCAATGGCGCAAAAAAACAGCGAGCTGACTGCGAAAAATCTGGGGTCAGCAATGCGTATTGCAATGCTGATTGCATTACCTGCCGGAACCGGATACTTTATTTTATCAGAGCCGATTATCGATATGCTCTTTGCAGGAGATCCGCATGTCGGTGCGGCCTGTCTGCGTGTTTTGGCGTTTGCAATTCCGTTTGTTGCATTGGTCAGCCTGACAAATGCGGTATTGCAGGCGGCGGGGCATGTTCGGGTACCCGTGATTTCCATGCTGGTGGGCGGTGTCATCAAGGTTATTGTCAACTATACACTTGTGGGCATGCCGGAGATTAACATTTATGGTGCACCGTTCGGTACAGTGGTTTGCTATGCTTTTATTACAACAGTAAATCTCATAATCCTGCGCAAGTATGTAAAGCTGCCCGGATTGGATAAGTTATTCTTCCGTCCTATGGCTGCTTGTCTTGGTATGGGGGCAGGGGCGTATATCACTTATCGCCTGCTTTCTGGACTGCTGGGCAATACTGTTGGAGTGATCACTGCGATCTGTGCAGCAGGCGCGATTTATCTTGTGCTGCTTCTGGCGCTTGGTGCGTTGGAAAAAGATGATGTCATGATGATGCCGAAGGGGGAAAAGCTAGTTCGTCTTTTGCATCTGAAATAAGAGAAATATTATAGAAAAGGAAAAATCATGGTTGATTTTACATTCAAAGAACGATACACTTATGAAGATTTGCTGGAGGTCATGCGTATCCTGCGTAGTCCGCAGGGATGTGTATGGGATAGAGAGCAGGATCATAAGTCCATTCGCCGTAGCTTTATTGAGGAGACGTATGAGGCGGTAGAAGCAATTGATAATGACGATCCAGTTCTGCTGCAAGAGGAGTTGGGGGACGTCCTTCTGCAAGTGGTGTTCCATGCACAAATTGAGACAGAGGCAGGACGCTTTACGATGGATGATGTTGCAGACGGGATTTGCAAGAAGATGATTTATCGTCATCCCCATGTGTTTGGAACAACGGAGGTGAAAACCTCTGATGATGTGCTGCAAAACTGGGACGCGCTCAAGCAAAAGGAAAAGCATCAAAATACAGTGACGGACACGCTGGAAAGCGTTGCACGCAGTTTGCCGGGGCTGATTCGGGCAGAGAAGGTACAGCACAAGGCGGCAAAGGTTGGATTTGATTGGGACGATTTGAGTGGCGCGCTGGAAAAGGTGCGTGAAGAAACAGAGGAAGTGGCGCGTGCAGCAGATGGAGATGGGAATTTGTCAGAAGAACTGGGAGATTTGCTGTTTGCAGCTGTAAACGTGGCACGCTTTGCACATGCTGATCCAGAACAGGCGATCCAAGATGCAACGGACAAGTTCGTTCGCCGTTTTTCCAAAGTGGAGCAGGCGGCGCAGAAAGCTGGAAAATCGCTTACCGCTATGAGCCTTGCAGAAATGGACACTTTATGGGATGCGGTCAAGGCAGAAGAAAATGAGGCAGAAGAGCATGAATAAAGCAGAGCTGATTACCTGTGTGGCAGAACGAACGGGCATTACCAAAAAGGATACCGAGAAAACGATCAATGTCATGCTCGATATCTTGTCCGAACTGCTCGCAGAAGGGGATAAGGTTAATCTTTCGGGCTTTGGTGCCTTTGAGACAAGAATGCGTGCGGCACGTACATGCCGTAATATACACACCGGAGAGCCGATTTCGGTCGATGCAGCAAGAACCCCTGTATTTAAGCCGGCAAAATCACTCAAGGAGCGAGTAGAAAATGCGTCTAGATAAATTTTTGAAGGTTTCGCGCCTGATCAAGCGCAGAACCGTTGCGAACGATGCCTGTGACGGAGAACGCATATCAGTCAACGGCAGACAGGCAAAGGCATCTTATCAGGTGAAGGTTGGCGATGTGATTGAGATTGCATTTGGCCAGCGTGTCATGAAGGTAGAGGTGCTCAATGTGGCAGAGCATGTAAAAAAGGACGATGCAGCTGGGCTGTATCGTGAAATCCTATAGAGGGGCTGTCGAAGCATTTCGACACGCTGAAGAAATGATTTGGTTCCCGACAGATGAGGTTTTCCTTTCTGTCGGGAATTTCTTTGCATAAGCGTGCCTTCTTACACATAAAGTGAAAACAAAAGGAGGAATTTTGAATGTCCCATGATGAACGCGCTTTACCGCACACGCTCACGCTGACGAGCCGACATGCGCTGGCAGTTTCTGGTGTCACTGATGTATCGGCTTTTGATGAGAACACAATTGCAATGGAAACCAATATGGGTACGCTTACCGTTCGAGGAGAAAACCTACACGTGGAAAAGCTGACCCTCGATCAGGGGGAACTTACACTGACCGGAGAAATTCAGGCATTGGAGTATGATGATATGGCGGCACAGGGCGGATTTTTAAGCCGTCTGTTTCGATGATTGCACTGTATCAGCCGCTCGCTGTCACGATGCACTATTTTTTGCAGGCAGTCCTTTTGGGTCTGTGCCTTGGGGTCCTTTATGATGTGCTGTCTGGTATCCGCATGGTGTATCATGGACATCGCTGGACAGGATATGTCTTGGACAGTGTTTTTGGGATCACGACACTAATTGTATATTTTATATTTACAGTCACGTTAGCGGCGGGACAGGTACGTGGATTTCTTGTCGTGGGAATGGCAGGCGGAGCCATATTTTGTCATTTCGCGGCTGGATGGCTGATATGCGCAGCAAGCTGTAAGCTATTAAAATTACTTGCGTGGATCATTTCTGTGCTGCATCATTTCATTCGAACCGTGCTGCATTTTATTCAGATGGGGAGCGGTCGGTTTCAAAAAAACTTGAAAAAGATTTTCAAAAAGACTTCCATTTCTGGAAAAAAGACGTTATAATATACTACATATATCATTATTTGTGTGTAATCATGAAGGAGGGGATACCGTGCCGCAAAGAAAAAGCAAGCGGAAACCGCCTTCCGAAAAGCAAGTAAAAAAACGCAATCGTGTGATTTTTCGAATCGTACTGATTTGCCTTGCGTTTTATGGTGTCATTTCAATTGTACAGCTTCAAAAGCAAATTGCGCAAAAGGAAGCTGAAGTCAGCCGGATGCAGACAAGGATCCAGCAGCAGACCGAAAACAATGACGCATTGAGAGAACAGGTGGAAAAAGGGCTGACAGATGAACAAATTGCGGCAATTGCCCGAGAACAGGGCTATATCATGCCGTCTGAGCGTGTTTTTGCGGATTCTTCCAGCAAATAATGGTGTAATCCCAACGCGGGATAATGCGAATTTCTCACAATACGGAGGACAAAACAAGAGGGTATGGGTTTGGTCGTAGGAGCAGTTCTGGAAGGAAAAGTCACCGGTATTACCAAGTTCGGTGCATTTGTATCTTTGCCAGAGGGAAAGTCTGGTATGGTTCACATTTCGGAAGTGGCGAATTCTTTTGTCAGTGACATTAAGGAATTTTTGAAAGAAGGCGATACTGTCCGTGTGAAGGTAATCAATGTAGACGATGCAGGACGAATCAACCTGTCGATTAAGCGTGCACAGGAAAATAGTCAGCAGTCTACTGTACGCACGGGTGGTACGGAACAGCGCCGTGCACCGCGTCCGCGTACAGGACAGTTCCAGGGCGGAGGGCGTACCGTACAGAGTAAGCAGCCACGCGACCCAGCTACCATGACTTTTGAAGATAAGCTCAAAATGTTTATGGCTGACAGCGAAAGCCGTATGGCCGATATCCGTCATAATACAGACCGCAAGAGCGGTTCGCGCCGCCGTAAATAACCGCTGCGCCTCTGTTCTTCCGCACATTTCGCCAGGGCGTTTGCTCTGGCGTTTTTGTATGTATAAAAAAATTGCGCCCTTTCACAAGGACGCATAAGTTAGGATTGTGGGGATAAAGATATGAACGGTGCACGGTGATCACTCTGATCACCGTCATAATAATATCATCTTATAAAAGTTTTGTCAACAGTAAAAAATGTCGATTTTTGGAAGGTTACCATATGAAAAAAATACTCATTTACAATGCCTATCTGATGCCGATGAAATCAGCAGATATTGCTTGTGGCTTTCTTTCCGCAGCCGAGGGAAAGATTACAGGAATCGGGGATATGAGACATTGTCCTGCGCATGAGGGATTTGATTTCTGTGTAGATGCACAGGGAGGATTTGTGCTGCCGGGGTTGATTGATGCACATACCCATTTGGGACTTTATGAGGACAGTTTGGGCTTTGAAGGCGCAGATGGGAATGAGGATACCGATCCTGTAACACCACATATGCGAGTCCTTGATGCAATCAATCCGACAGAACATGCTTTTGCAGAAGCACGTGCAGCAGGTATCACCTGCTGTGCGGTGAGTCCGGGATCTGCAAACCCTATTGGCGGACAAATTGCGGTGATAAAGACTCATGGACATTGGATTGACCGAATGCTTGTAAAGGCACCTGCCGCAATCAAGTGGGCGTTCGGAGAGAACCCAAAGACTGTGTATCATGATAAAGATGAATCCCCAGTGACACGTATGGCAACAGCGGCGATTGTTCGAGAGACACTCAAGAAAGCAGAGGAATATACAGCACGCTGTCAGAAATCAGAAGAGAGTCCGGAAGAAGATATGCCGGATTTTGAAATGAAATATGATGCGCTGCGCCCTCTGATGCAGCGGGAGATTCCTGCACATATCCATGCCCACCGAACAGACGATATTTTTACCGGACTGCGTATCTGTAAGGAGTTTGGGCTGCGTCCGGTTATTGTGCACGGAACCAGTGCGCACAAGATTGCACAAGAGCTTGCAGAATTTGATATTCCAGTTTTGAGTGGCCCGTTTTTGACCGATCGTTCCAAACCGGAACTGCGAGATTTAACCGAGTGTTCACCGGGAATCTTGTCCAAGGCTGGGGTGCGTGTTGCAATTACAACAGACCATCCGGAGATCCCAGTAAAATATCTCATGCACTGTGCGGAAGTCGCGGCAGAGCATGGAATGGATGAGCGTGAGGCTTTGCGTGCAATTACCTGCTATCCGGCGGAAATTTTGGGGCTTGGGGATCGGATTGGAGGTCTTCAGGTAGGTATGGATGCGGACTTTGTTTTATTTTCGGCACATCCATTTGCGTTTCGTGCCCGTCCGCTTCTGACAGTATGTGACGGGCAGGTTGTGTTTGCAGAGGATATGCAGAAGGAGGAAAATACATGAGGGAAATCCATGTAGATGAAATAACGGCTTTGGTACGTAAATTGTGCATAGAGGCAAATCATACTCTGCCAAAAGATATCCAGCAGGCGTTTGAAACGGGGAAGGAGCACGAGGAATCACCGCTTGGACAGATGATTTTCGATGAGATGATTCGAAACTGCAAGCTGGCATGCACCGAACAGGTACCAATTTGTCAGGACACAGGAACTGCTGTGATTTTTGCAGAGGTTGGTCAGGACGTACATGTGGTGGGCGGTGCCTTTGAGGACGCTGTGAATGAAGGGGTGCGGCAGGGCTATCAGGATGGTTATTTAAGAAAATCCATTGTACGAGATCCGCTGCGCCGCGTCAATACGGAGGATAATACACCGGCGATCCTGCATGTAAGGCTTGTACCGGGACAGAATATACAAATCATTGTCGCACCGAAGGGTGGCGGCAGTGAAAACATGAGTGCACTGAAAATGTTTACTCCAGCAGCAACCAGAGAACAAATAATTGCTTATATTGCAGATACTGTAGTGCAGGCAGGCTCGAATCCTTGTCCGCCGGTCATTATTGGAGTGGGGTTGGGCGGCACGGCAGATAAGGCATGTGCGTTGGCAAAGGAAGCGTTGCTGCGCTCTGTGAACGAGTCAAATACAGACCCGTTTTATGCGGAGATGGAAGCTGAAATCGTAGCGCGTGTGAACCGCTCAGGAGTCGGACCGCAGGGACTTGGCGGTACGGTAACTGCGCTTTCCTGTGCGATTTTGCCATATCCGACACACATTGCAAGCTTGCCTTGCGCAATTTCTATTGGCTGCCATATTACGCGCCATGCACAGGGCGTTCTTTAATACAGCGAATTTGCAGATGCTTGCTGCAATGATGGGTTTTATATAATTTTCATAAATCACTTGTAATTTTAGAGGGAAAGCAGTATAATATGTACAAGCAATTCCACTATAATTGCATAAGACTTTGGGGTTTCCCAAACCCCTGATAGGAGATGATGTTATGAAGTTCACCATCGTCGAAAGGAAAACAAAAATTTCCGATGACCTCCGTGACTATGCTATGAAAAAGGTCGAAAAGCTGGATCGTTATTTTAACACAGATTCAGAATCGATTCTGACTTTTTCCGAACTGAAAGGGCGCCAGACAGTCGAGCTCACTGTCAAACAGGGTGCGCTGGTAGTTCGTGCGGAGGAAACGACGACCGATATGTTTGCATCGGTGGACGGCGCGATCAATCGCATTGAGCGTCAAATCCGCAAGAATAAAACACGCCTTGAAAAGCGTCTGCGCCAGGGTGCTTTTGAAAAATCTGCGGCGCATGCAGCGGAACTGGAGGAGCCCTTTGAAGTGGTTCGCCATAAGCATTTTGAAGTTGAGGCGATGAGCGTAGAAGAAGCGATTCTGCAAATGAATCTGCTCGACCATCATTTCTTCTTCTTTAAGAATGCTGATGCCGGCGACAATTATGCGGTGCTCTATAAACGTGCGAGCGGCGGTTATGGGCTGATTGAGGGCGATTGATACAGTTTTTGTCATCTGCTTGACACTTGTATGTGGTTCAAAAACGTGATATAATAAGCGGGCGAGCGGGGAGGTTTTCCGCCCGTCCGTTTTTTATAGCATGCATGTGATTATTGTAATCTAAAAGGAGAGATGCTTATGCTGGAAACTGCAGCATTGCTGTTGGCTCTGAGCGTTGGGACAAACGCCGCACCGACTGCACCAATGGATAGCCCGACAGCTTTTGTTGATACAGTCAATGAAATTACAGAGGGCTTGACTCCGTATGAGGAGCCGAAGCCAGACATAGAGCCGCCCAAGCCGGAGCAGCCAAAGCCAGAGCAGCCCAAACCGGAAGTACCGAGCAAGCCGGTTCCTCCGCAAAAGCCGTGGGTAAATCCCTATGGTCAGACACTGGGTTCTTCGACTACTTCTTTTGCAAGCAGCAACCGCAACCGAAGCAAGAATATTGAGCTTGCAACGAAGGCGTGCAATGGTTATATCGTGAAGCCCGGCGAAACCTTTTCTTTCAATACAGTCGTTGGGAAACGGACCAAAGAACGCGGATATAAAGAGGCTGGCGTTTATGTCAATGGGCAGACCGACACCGGAGTTGGTGGTGGAATCTGTCAGGTATCCTCTACGCTCTTTAATGCAGCATTAGAATCCAATATGGTGATTACGGCACGCCGTGCACATAGCTTGCCAGTAAGTTATCTGCCAAGGGGACGCGATGCAGCTGTTTCGTGGGGTGGCCCGGAATTCAAGTTTAAGAATCCACATAAATTTCCGGTCATGATTGGTACATACTATGATAAGGGCGGAAAGCTGACGATGTCCATTTTAGGTCCGGCAGATGCGAAAATGACCAAGCCCGAAATCAAGGTTACAGAAAAGAATGGCGTATATACCTTAACCCGCTCAGTTGGCGGAAAGGTCAATTATACTACAAGCAGTACCTATGGAAAACACTGATTTTCCTGAAAAATAGAGGCTTCATAGCAAAAGCGCGCTGGAATAAGCGCGCTTTTGTATACGATTTAATTTCGGGTTTGCATAAAGTGCTCTGCACAGCGCCGCATATCCTGTTCTGTGTGGAATACAACACCGGATTGCATGATGCTTTCCTGTACATTTTTGGGTAGTGTGCGGAAATATCGTCCAAGATCGCTGTCGAACGCGTCGTATCCGATTTGCATAATAATCACCTCTGTGAGCAGTATGCCCAGTTTTAAAAGAGGTTATACGATATATTTATAAAAATACATATTTGAATGATTTGGTTTTAAGGAGATATTTATGGGACTTTGTGATATACAAGAGATCAAAGCGATTTTAGCAAGACATGGATTTCATTTCTCCAAGTCTCTTGGACAGAACTTCCTGACAGAACAGTGGGTGCCCAATCAGATTGCCGAGTCATGTGGAGTCGATACAGCTTCCTGTGTATTGGAGGTTGGTCCGGGAATGGGTTGTCTGACAGTTGAGCTTTCTAAGCGCGCTGAAAAAGTAGTTTCCATTGAAATTGACCGCACCCTGTTCCCTGTACTTTCTGAAACACTTGCGGATTGCCCCAACACCGAGATCGTAGAGGGAGATGTGCTCAAAATAGATCTCAAGGCTTTGTGTACGCAGAAATTCTCTGGAAGAACTGTTTATGCCTGCGCGAATCTTCCCTATTATATTACAACACCCGCAATTGCCGCCCTGTTGGATAGCGGAGCGTTCGCAGGTATTACAATCATGGTACAGAAGGAGGTGGCAGAGCGTATCTGTGCACCGGCCGGAATAGGAGATGCCTCTGCATTCTCCATTTATATTCAGTACCATGCCAAAGCGGAATACCTGTTTGATGTTCCTCGTGACTGCTTTGTACCTCAGCCTAAGGTGGATTCAGCGGTCATTCGTCTCACACCGCTGCCAGAGCCTGCGGTATCGGTTTCAAATGAAAATTTGTTTTTTGATATTGTGCATGCTGCATTTAATCAGCGCAGAAAGACACTGGTGAATGCAATGGGCTCTTTATTTAGAAGCAAGCTGAATAAGGAGGAACTTACAAAGCTCGTGACAGACTGTGGATTGGACGCGAGAATACGCGGAGAGCGTCTGACACTTTCGGATTATGCAAAGCTTACGGACGCGGTTGATGTATATATGCACCAGTACGGATCAGATACCGAGTAACAGAAGTATACCAATGATAATCAGTAGATCGGTATCCACAACGCTGCCATCGGAGAGCAAAAACCAAATGACAGCAAAGGCAATGAGGGTGTCCATATCAAGCTTGAGGTTACCAAGCTTGCCGGACAGCAGTTGCCCTAAGCCGCCGCCGTGTATGGTGGCGGCTGTTTTTTCTGGTGTGGAAATATTCGGGGAAATCGCAGTTTGATCCATATCCTCCAGATACTCATTGTACATGTTCACTGTCCTCCTTTGGTGTGTTCATGAGAGCAGTTGCCATGCGAGCGAGCGATACCAGACGCATTCCATGGTCGATTTGCTGTGCAACTGTTTCACCAACAAAGGGCTTTATGGCATTGAGAAGGGCGCGTTTTTGGGGATCGACAGCATTTTGCCCACCCTGTGCAATGCGGCTTAGGACGGGCATTGCACGCTGCATGAGATCGGCAGAGGGGTCGTAATCTGTGGTTTGCGGTATTCCTTGATTTTGAGCGTTGTCACTGCCCAACAAAGCACCCACCGCTCCCAGTGCCTGTTCAAGTGCCTTTGGATCGTTGAGCAGTGCAGAGATTCCGCTTGTATCCATTGTCTCATATCTCCCTTCCGAGACCTATTGCCTCAACATGGAACGCAGACGCGCGGCGAGTGCTGCGCCTTCCGGTGTACATAGAATTTCCTGTATTGCCTGCCGCGCGGCGGCTTGATCCCCGCGACCCGCTGCCTGTGCAGCTTGTGCAATGCGTGACTCTGTTTGAGAACTGATGCCTTGTGACAGCGATTTTCCTTCACTGCTCTGTAAAAATTGTAAGATCCCGTTGAGACGGGGATCGTTTTGCAGATTCAGCTGATTTAGGATTCGTTCAAGCTCGGTCATAGTATTTTCCTCCCTGCGCAAAATCTTTCAATACCAGTCTATGCAGGCGTTCGCAAAAATGTGCGGAAAGACTTTACAGTCACTTAAAAATCGTGTATAGTGTAGCGTAGATTGTGGAGACAGGAGGAAGCCAGATGCGCGTACTGGTGTGCTCGGACTCTCATGGGCGGCTGCTCGATTTGTATGATGCAGTCGAGCGGGAGACTCCGGAGGCAGTCATTCATTTAGGTGATTATTATGGAGATGCGTGTGAGCTGCGGCACAGTTATCCTGACTTGTCGGTTTATGCAGTGGCTGGAAATAATGATTGGGACTGTAATGCTCCATGGAATCAGGTGATTACACTGGAGGGCGTTCGAATCTATCTGACGCATGGACACCATGAGGGCGTATCTTTTTCGTCTTGTGGGCATATGGTGCAGCGTACACAGGAAAACGCCTGTCAGCTTGGCTTATTTGGACATACCCATATTGTTTATCAGGGTAGGCACGCGGGCGTGATGATACTGAATCCGGGATCGATCAGCCTGCCGCGGCAGGGGGGCGCTTCCTATGCCATGCTATCTTTGGCAGCTGGACAAATTGTGGAAACCGAGCTGCGTGATACAGAGGGTAATCTGTGGGATCCGGAAAAGAGAAGGAAACAAAAAAGAACAGGGTGGTTTTAACAAAATGCTTTTGACCATTGATGTGGGGAATACCAATACGGTATTTGGCTTGTATGAAGAAACAGAAATGCGAGGTTCATTCCGTATTTCAACCAATGCGTCCTCGACTTCGGACGAAATCGGCATGATGATCATGCAGTATTATCATTTTCGCGGCTATGATGCGAAGGATACGGAGGCAGTTATTATTGCTTCGGTTGTGCCGCCGGTTATGTATTCGCTGACGAACGCAATCCGCAAATACTTTGGGATAAATCCGGTAATTGTTGGGGAGGACGTTGATGTAGGCATGGAAAATCACTACATCAATCCCCGTGAGGTTGGCATAGATCGTCTGGTCAATGCGGTTGCCGCAACGAAAAAATATGGTGCGCCGCTGATCATTGTAGATATTGGCACAGCAATTACATTTGACTGTATTGACAAGGAAGGCGCTTATGTAGGCGGTGCAATTTTTCCAGGTATCAAGATTGCAATGGAAGCTTTGTTTATGAAGGCCTCCAAGCTGCCGCGTGTCGATATTGTGCGCACAGAAACAGCAATTGGACGCACAACCGTACATTCTATGCAATCTGGAGCGGTGCGTGGATATGTTGGCGCGCTGACAGGAATTATTTTAGACATGAAGCAGGAACTCGCTGGTGAGGTTCAAGTGATTGCGACAGGCGGTATGGGACGCATGATGGCAGAGCACTGTGAGCTTATTGATGCAGTGGAACCAAACTTGACGCTGGAGGGATTGCGCCAAATCTATAAAAAGAATAAGCAGTTTTTTGAGGATCGCAGATTTGCAGGCTGTGGTGTTGTTGAGGCAACAGAAGAAGGATAACGACAAGGCGTGGAAAGCATGGTATTTTTATACTATGCTTTCTTTTTGTGATGTAAAACCACTCGCTAGGCGAGTGGTTCAAAAGAAGGCTATTGCCGAAGATGAAGAAATAAAAACTCCTTTTGCTATAATAAAGATGCG
>JAGZIY010000029.1 GCA_018365995.1 Butyricicoccus pullicaecorum
CAGATGTGGCGGAATGGCAGACGCGCTAGCTTCAGGTGCTAGTGCTCGCAAGGGCGTGTGGGTTCAAGTCCCACCATCTGCACCAAAAAAATCCGAACCAATTTGGTTCGGATTTTTTGTTTTTTCTACATAGATTTTTCTCTTTTTTTATGAAATAGGATGTGAAATCCAGAGGTAATACCGACCAGAACAATGAAGATTTCCAATCTGCCCAAAAACATGCCAATGATTTCTACAATCAGCGCTGCCGGAGGTGTTGTGGGGTTTGTGATACCAATAGAAAGTCCGACCGTACTGAGAGAGGAGGCAAAATCAAACATGGCTTCAGTCAGGGTACAGTTGGCAGTCAGTGTCAGTGCCAGTGTACCAATGGTGTATATAACAAGATACAGGACAAGAAAGCCGGTTGTTTCGTCAACTAACGTGTGATCGATTGCAGATTTTCCTGATGCTTTGGTATATTTGGGGGCTTGGATACTGCGGGCAGGAGACAATTTATGCTTGATGTTGACACCTGCAACACGCAGCAGCAAATAAACACGGGAAAGCTTTAAGCCGCCTGCCGTAGAGCCAATGCCGCCGCCAATAATCATCATAAGAATCAAAACCCCAATGGCAAATTGTGGCCATTCTGCATAACTCATCGTCGAATAGCCGGTTGTGGACATGGCGGAGACAATATCGAAGGTGGCTCTTTGAAATCCTTCTTCAAGGCTGATGCCCAAACCGTTTGCCAGAGAGAATGCAGTTGGGGGAATGAAGATGACAAGCAAAAGAAACATAAAGCGGACTTCGCTCACACGACAGAAAGATTTTACCTTACCGCGGGCGAGCAGAATCAATGCAGCAAAGTTGGTCGTACCAATCAGCATGAGAACAATGGTAATGATTTCGATGGACAGGCTGTTATATTCTCCAATGCTGTTGAGCCGAGTGGAAAAACCACCGGTGGAAAGAGAGCACATAGAATGGCAGATGCCATCAAACCATGACATGCCTGCAATACGATAGGCAATCGTACCCAGAACGAGACAAATATTATAGATGATAAAAATTGCCTGCGCTGTTTTCTTGATGTTGGGCATGATTTTGTCGGGGTGTCCTTCTGCACTGTATAGATTCATGGAATCCTTGCTGGAAATGAATAAAATCATTACCATGATAAAACCCAAGCCACCGCAATACTGCATGAAGCTGCGGTGAAACAGGTAGAGGACGGGCGTGACACGTACATCGATAACAGAAAGTCCGGTTGTTGTCCAGCCACTGACCGCTTCGAAAATACTTTGCACGAATGTGAGTTGTCCGCTGAGATAGAACGGAAGTGCCCCAATCAATACACCCCAACTCCATGCAAATAAAACAGTTAGGCTGGAATGACCAAGTGAGGTTTTCCAATCAGGCTTTCGCACGGCTTGTTTTCGGCAAATTTGGAAAAGAAGTATCCCGATGCCTAAAAGAATGGACAACCCTCCGGGAATTACAAAGTACAAGAGGTATGAAGCTTCTTCAGGATACCAGAAAAGGAGTACGATAGGGGTGAGTACAAGGACTCCGATGAGAATCATCAGTTTTGCAGAAATGGAGGCGTTTGATAGTGCTTGCTTCATGGACTACACCTTCCATGTCAGTAGATGAACCGCTTTCTGTATCTTATCTGAGTGTGCAATCACAATGAGGGTATCTCCGGCGTTGATTTTGGTATCTCCATGTGGGATCAGCGCACAGCCATTACGCAGGATACAGCCGATGACAACTTCATGGGGAAGTTCGATTTCCCATAGTGACTTTCCGGAAACAGGAGCATTTTCTGGGATGCTGACTTCGATGATTTGTACTGCGCCAAGGTCAACAGGGATTACATTGACCAAATCGTCAATGAATGCCTGCTGCTGAATGATATTGGTAACGGCTGAAATGGCACAGACCACACTGTCTACACCCATTTGATGAAAAAAGTCAGTCTTTTGTGGGTCAGAAACTAAGGATACTGTTTTTTTCACACCAAAATTACGTTTGCAAAGCTGGCAGGCAACCAGATTATCGTCATCGTGAGAGGATAACGCAATGGCAATCGAGCAATCTGCTGCACCTGCTTCGTCCAAGACATAGAGTTTGGTACCATCACCATTATAGACATGTATCCCCTCGATTTGCGCGATGTCCATACATTCATCATAATTTTCGTTGATGATGGTGACATGGTAGCCCTGTGTGAGCAAGGATTTTGCCAAGGCTTTGGTTTTGTTATATCCACCGACCAACAGAATATTTTTATGTTTCAGTGTGCGCATAGGTGTCTCTCCTCTCTGCCCAAAAATTTATCGATTTCTTTCGCCGAGAGAACGGCTGGACAGATGGTTTCGATTCCAAGTTCCTGATATACGCTTTCCCGTTCTGGATCGTAGAGCCTTGCAATCACTTTGTTCACGTGAAATAAGTCACGGGCAAGCTGCGCAACCATGATATTGGTGTTGTCGTGATTAGTAACTGCGATGACAGCAGAAGCCTTATTGATTTGGGCAGTTTTGAGATCATTGAGATCCATTCCATCTCCGGACATAGAAAGCCCGCCAAAGTGAGAGGAAAGGCGGCGAAAAGAGGTGGAATCAGTATCCATAATCAGAACATTTCCATTATTATCAGATAATGTGTTGGCAAGGGAGGCGCCCAAACGACCGCATCCAACAATGATGACATAGTCATCTTTTTTTTCGGTTTCAAAAAAACTCATAATAACCTCCGAAAGGTAAAACCAGATGATTTTGTGCTTGCTCCATCGTGCTCTTGTGTACAGTCTGTTTCCAGAAATGCGCATTGGTGGGGAAAATCGCACGTACCATATAGATTGAGATTTTGCTTGGCAGGCATGTAGGTGGGGTCAAGTGCCAGTGCAGCGCGGAAATGCTTCATAGCTTCTGTATGACAGCCCTCTTTCTCATATAAAATCCCCATTAAATTATGAGGATGTGGAGAATTGGGATATCTGCTCATAACAGTACACACCATCTGGTAACATTTTTTATAATCACCGGATAACACCATATGTTTTGCGTGTGCGCAGAGTGCTTCCAGTGCAGCATGTTTATTGTTGCTTTCTGTCATAATGCTCTCTTCTTTCTCGTGGATACACCCATATACAAGAATCTTTGATGTAGTGAGAGGAACCGAGCCGGTACCCCTTTGATTGCATCTTTACTATAACAGATTTATTGTGTTTTTCGTGTGAGTGAACTGCATTTGCTGTGAGGATTTTGTGAGGATTTTTAGAGAAAACAAAAAGAGACTGCATGCAGTCTCTGGAATTCGTCGAAAAGCTGTGGTTTTTCGACGAGTTATCTTCCGCCACGCAAAGCGCTCTGGGAGGAAAATGCCTGAAATCGCTCATTTATGCGCGGTTTCAGGCATTTTGCTGTGTAAAAGTCACGCGCATGTCGCGGCTTTTTTCGAGATTTTATGCGCGCTATAAGCGCGAAATACTGTTTCGACAGTCTGAGAGATTGTGTAGTCTCTTGGGATACTTTTATTCATCTACCAGACGGTAGCCAACACCAATTTCTGTCATAATATACCGCGGCTTTGCCGGAACCGTTTCAATCTTTCGGCGCAGTCCCGCCATGAGCGTTCGAAGGGCCTGTGTATCAGAACCATAGCCAACTCCATAGATTTCTTTGATGATGAATTGTGTGGTTAAAACCTTTCCCATATTTTTGAAAAACAAGGATAAAAGGTTGTATTCCATAGGGGTTAAGTGAAGATTGTGTCCCGAAAGTGTAACAAGATGCTTTTCCAAATCAATGGAAAGTTCACCGACTTTGAGAGCGGGCTGTGGATTATTCATGGCAATCATGGAAAGATGGCGGAGCGCAACACGGATTCTTGCCATCAATTCGGTTGCGGAGAATGGTTTTGTTAGATAGTCATCTGCACCTGCATCTAAAGCCTCTGCCTTTTCCTTGTCCTGATCACGGGCAGAAACAACGATAATGGGAAGTTCTGACCATTCCCGTACTTTTTTGATGATCTCCATGCCGTCAAAATCAGGCAAGCCCAAATCGAGCAGTACCAAATCAACATGCCCTGAGACCAGAATGGACATCGCACCTTGCGCTGTGCCAGAGATTTCGGTAGAAAATCCTTCACTTTTTAAGGTGTAGGCGATGAAGTTGCGGATTTGCGTGTTATCCTCTACAATCAGAATGTTTTCATGACTCATGATTTTCATCTCCCATGGGTAATGTAAATGTAAATTTTGCGCCACCGCCTGCGCGGTTCTCCGCTTTTATGCAGCCGCCATGTGCTTCGACAATAGATTGGCAGATGGGGAGTCCAAGTCCAATCCCTTTTCGGGTTGCAGACTCCTGCTTGCTGGTCGTATAGAACATCTGAAACAGCTTGGACGTTTCTGGAAGTCCGTCACCACGGTCGGAGACGGTGAAGGTAACGAATTGAGATGCTGCACGAACGGAAATCCGAATTTCCTGACAGGGTTCGGTGTGTTTTACAGCGTTGTCCAGAAGGTTGACGAGAACCTGCGTGATGAGTCGGGCGTCCATGGGAACGAGCAGAAGAGAATCTGGAATATCTACTTCGATTTCTCTTTTGGGTGCGCGCTTTTTGAGTATGACCAGTGCGGCGCCGATAACTTCTTCCACAGCTTCAGGCGTTTTTTTGAGTGCCAAGCGTCCATCTTGAAATTTGGTCAGGCTTAAAATATTTTCGACTAAACCATGCAGCCAGTCCGCATCTTCATAAATATCTCTTGCAAGGCTATATCGTCCATCGGATTTTTCGGTCATATCCATAATCATCTCGCTGTTTCCCATAATACCGGCAAGTGGTGTACGCAAATCGTGTGAAATTGCGCGCAGTAAATTTGCGCGATAGCGTTCCTGCGCGGTCTCCTCTCTGCTTTTTGCCTGTTCACGCAGGCTGTGTAGGCGATCCAAAGCCAGAGCGGTGCTTTCTACGGTTGCGTACAGCAGTTTGTTTTGTGAATCGCTGAGCTTTTCTGCACATGCAGTAGGGATACGCAGGACACCCAACATCATCGTTCGTCCATAGATTGGGTAATCATAAAATTTGGATTCAGCGGTATAGGGTTTGTGAAGATCCTTTATCCGTTTTTGAAAGTCAACAGGACATTCCAGCCTGCGGTGAATCTGGGTTCCGTCATCTTTTTGCTGGATAAAGTGTGGCATCGGAACACCGTTTTCATCAAAGCAAAGAAAGCCTGCATTACAGGATAAGATTCGGCTGACCGTTTGGACGACAATCGCAGCGATTTGACTTTCGGTTTCTGCATCGGTCAGATGATTGGTCATCTGGTATAGAATATTGCTTTCGGCCTCTTTTTCTCTGGCTTGCGCGGCGGTTTGCTTGACCTTGCTGGTCAATGTACTGGTAATGACAGCGGTGATAGTCATGATAATGACCGTCAGCAAAAGTGTCGGGTCGTGGATTTTTAAGCTGTAATAAGGCTCTGTAAAAAACCAGTTGAACGTCATAAAGGACAATACAGCAGCAGCGATCCCGTAAAAATAACCGCTTGTAAATCGTGCTGTCAGAAGAACAGATAAGATATAGATAATTGTGATATTGGTTTCGAATCCATTGATGCTTGCGGAAAGGAAACCAATGGCGGTTGGGAGGGCAATTAAAAGGAGCATAATGGATACACTTATGAGATGCTTTGTAATGGTTTGTTTCATACAATATACTCCTTGTCTGATTGGAGAAATAATTCGAAGAACTTATCTTGTGTTATATTATAGCATAGCTTATGTGAGTACGGTGTGAGAAAACAGGAAGTAAAAGAAGAGAGCGCTCTGTTGTCTGTAAGGATAAGAAAAGCCCTCTCGAACAGGAGGGCTTTTAATATACCCGATATCAGGAGATATCATTTCAGGTCGATGGGTCTGTAGCCTTGATGACCAGCTTCTAACATAATCGAAGAACAGCTTACCCTTTGACGGCTCCCATTGTAATACCTTGGGTAAAGTATTTCTGAAAGCATAGGAATACGGTAACGATTGGAATGGCTGCAAGGGTTGCGCCTGCCATGATTAGACCAAAATCGCTGGATACCTCGCCTTGCAGACGTGCAATGCCGAGGGGGAGAGTAAAGACTTCTCGTTTCTGCAGCATAATAAGTTGCAGGAAATAGTCATTCCATGTGTTGACAAAGGTGAAGATTGCAAGTGCACCGATGCCGGGTTTGATCATGGGGAATACAATGGTAGCAAAGGTACGGACTTCACCTGCACCGTCTACACGGGCAGCCTCCAAAATTTCGGTCGGAATGGTTTCGGAAAACTGCTTCATGAGGAATACGCCGAAAGGCCAGCCTACTGTGGGAAGAATGACTGCAAGCAGCGTATTATTGAGGTGCAGTGCACTCATCTCCTGAAGCAGCGGGATAACAATAACTTGTTTTGGAAGTGCCATAGCACATACAAACAGAGTGAAAAGAATGGTTTGTCCGTAAAAACGCTTCTTGGCAAGTGCATAGCCTGCTAAGGACGCGGTAAAGCAGGTTAGAATCATAGCGCCCACAGAAATGATGACGGTATTCAGCAGCCATTGGAAGGCAGGCTGCTTAAAAAGGTTGATATAGTTTTGTGTGGTTGGCGTGAGTGGAAACCACTGCGGTTTTGGGAGGTTGATGGTCAAGGCATCCTTAAAGGAGCCTGTTATGATCCAATACAGTGGAAAGATGAAGAAAAACGCCAATAGAATGAGGGCGAGCATAGAAAGCAGCTTATAGCCTACGGACTGTTCGCCTTTTGTAAATGTATTCTTCATAGAAATCCTCCATTACTCGCCGGACTTTGTGACTTTGAACTGGATTGCAGAGAAAACCGCGATGATGATAGCGAGGATAACACCCATCGCGTTGGCATATCCAAAGTCTTGGAAGTTGTAAGCCATGTCAAAGATATAGTACATGAGGGTGCTCGTGCTGCCTAGAGGACCACCGCGGGTCAGCAGCTGAATGAGCGCAAAGCATTGGAAGGAGTTGATGGTTGTAATGACCAGTACATATAAGGTGGTAGGCATGATTTCGGGCCATTTGATTTTCCAAAAGACCTGAAGATTGGTTGCACCGTCAACCTGCGCTGCTTCGATGAGAGATTTGTCTACATTACCCAGTGCGGCAACATAAAGCACGATTGGCTGACCGATGGAGGTTGTGAACAGAATAAGAATGATGCACCAAATCGCGGTTTTTTCATTGCCTAGCCAGTCAAAACCAATGTTATTTGTGATTTGATTGATGAGACCATTATAAGGATTGAACATCCATTTCCATACCACAGTAACGGCAACGGTGCCTGTTACGACCGGAAGATAGAATACACAGCGGTAGAAGGAACGCCATGCCGCGTGCATGGGATAGATGGCAGAGCCGACCCAGAGTGAAAAGGCGGTTACAGCGGGCACGGATACTAGAACGATAACAATGGTATTCCATAAGGATTGCAGGAAGGTCTTATCCTGAAACATACGAACGTAGTTTTCAAACCCTGAAAAGCCCTGAACCCCTGCCAGATTGTAATCAAGAAAGCTGTATACAAGGCAGATACCCATAGGAACGAGAACAAAACCTACAAAGAAAATCAGGCTGGGCAATAGAAATAGATAAGCGGAGATTGTCTCTCGGCGCATGAGTGCTCGGCTTTTTCTTGAAAAATCGGAATGCTTTTGAGGTTGTGCAGCTTTGACTGCGGAGGCAGGTTGTTGTGTCACGTGAATTCCCTCCTCTTTTTTTGTGTATGTCGGTGTTTTATTGAAAATCAAAAAAAATGGGCTCGCTCATCTGATACCAAAGAGCGAGCCCGCCGTAATGATTGTGCTGCTATGGAACTAGACAAGTATAATCACACGCTGTGTCAGGGATTGCTTGCAGATACAAAGTTATCGGCAGCTGTTTGAGCGGGAGTTCCCTTGACCATAACTTCCTGGAGCATATTAAACCAGTTGTTACGCTGCTCTGTCCAGTTCGGAGTAACATTATAGTAGTCACCGAGATAAGGCATCAGTTCGGTATAATTTGCCATACGCTCTGCGTCTTCAGTGCCCTCATAAACATCACCTTGAGAAGCACGCACGGGGAAGAAGCCAGTTAAACGAACGCTTTCAACACCCTGCTCCGCATCATCACAAACGAACTTAATGAAGGTTTTTGCTGCATCAATGCGAGCTTGATCGCCATTATCGAATACACCAAATCCCCAAATACCGCCGCAAAGTTCAGGCTTGCCATCATCGGAAGGGAATGCCATTGCGTAGGGGGTAAACTGAACTTGAGAAGCATACTGAGATTCATTCGATGCGTTCCAGCAGAAAGTAACAGCAGAAGTGCCGTTTGCGAACTGCTGCAACTCATCAGATGCCACGAAACCAGCATTTGCATTTAGAGCCTTGCTGTCCACCATGGACTTGAGAAGTTCAAGACCCTTCACATTTTCCGGAGAGTTTACAGTATATGCTGTGTGATCTGCATTGGTGTACTGACCAGAATACAGGTTATTGACCAGTGCACGGGTGCCCTGATCGCCGCCAGTGCCGCCACAGTAAATGATGCCCGGAACAGGGGCAAGTCCAGAATCACGAACAGCTTCCATGGCCTTAACAAAGTTATCGGTTGTCCATGTGCGAGTTTCCTCATCAATGTACTGCAAAGCATTTGCCTTCTCGAACAGTTCATAGTTGATTGCCATGCAGTGTGTGGTCATACAGAGAGGATATTCGTAAAATTTGCCGTCCAGCTGGCACGCGTTTACAACGGATTCGCTGACTGCGGAAATATCGTCCTTGGTATCTGCCCATAGGTCAGACAAATCAACCATCTTTCCGGCAGCGCCCCAGTTGGAAACGAGACGTTCCGGTCCCTCCATGATGATATCAGGAGTGTTGTTTGAGGTGATTGCGGAGGTCACCTGATTGTCACCATTTTGGTAATCCAATGTTTCATATTTTACAGTGATTTCTGGATGTACCTTGTTAAAGTTTGCAATGATGTCATCTAGCTTGGAATCTGTGCCGCCCCAAGAACCGATTGGATAAGTCCATAACGTGATGGTGGTGTTTTCACCAGTGGATGCCGTGTCATTGTTTGCGGCTTGGTCGGGATTGCCGCCGCAGCCTGCCAGAGCAAGTGTCATGCTGATAGAGAGCGCCAGAGCAAGAAATCTTTTCATTTGAGTTTAACCTCCTCATTCCTCCATGAAAACCAGCTTTCACGTAACCAAATAGAAACGGATTGCTTGGGAAAGCCCTGCATGGGACAGGGTGAGATTCTTTCCTTTACTGGGTAAATCGTACAATTATATCCCAAAAAAGTCAATAATTTTTTGTAAAAATAGTTAAATTTCGTGAAAATGGAGAAAAGCAATTTGATAATTTGAATATTTTGCCAATAGAAATTAGGGTATTTTTGTAACTAATGAAAGGAATGAAAATAAAGTTTGTACGAGTCAGGAGTCAGAGGTGTCGCTCTGATTGCGTTCTTTCTCTGGTGCATATCGTAAGAAGATGCGCTCCAAGAGAAATGAGAGGAGGAGTGATGTCAAGGCGGGCAGGAATAAAACAGGATACCAGAAGTTCCAGCACAATGCGATAGCGAGATATGTAATGGCACCACATAGCAGTATACTTGGCAGATGACGAATCATAAGCTGCAGCGACGTCAGTAAAAGTCCTTTGAGAGAGAACACGAAACGACCCAACAGAGCAAATAAGAGACAGGCGTAGGATAATAAGATAAAACCTATAAATTGCCATGTGTAGAAAAATATGGCAGACAGCACATCGCCGTTACTGCCCAAGAATGCTAGCCTAGGCAGACCATACCATAGCAAGAGTGTAAGAGGGGCACAGAGCACAGTGAGAATGCTTCCAATTTTTGCATTGCCTACAAAGCCCCGAAAAAAATGAAGATAGGCAGAGAAATCCTGCTCTTGACGGATGCAGCGCAAGACTGTGGAGTAGAGAGCAGCGGTGGCAGATCCGATGGTAATGAGTGGAATACAGCAGAAGAACCATAGCAGGCTGAGTCCAACGATATCAACCATGTGGCTCAAGGTGCGGAAAAAGTCGTTTTCTGGGTCAAAAATAGTTTTCCAGTTCATAGAAATGCCTCGTTTTTGCAAATACTTGTTGATATTTATATTTTACCAGATACAAAAGAAAATGTATAGAATACCCTCGCCATTTGATGGGATGCTGTGAAACACCGTCTTGCGCCTTTTGTAGCGCATGAAAAGTGTGAGAAGGTATTTTTATTCAAGAAGTGAAGCTGGAGATATACAAAAACCCGAGGGTCAAGGCATATCATAGTACCTTGACCCTCGGGCTTTTATTTTGACATTACAGCCACACCAATACGGAAAAGCCGACTTTGAAAAAGTAGGTGTTCGTGCAATGTCCATCTGGTGGAGACGAGGGGAATTGAACCCCTGTCCGAAAGCACATCCACAAGGATTTCTCCGGGCGCAGTTTATCTATTGACATTCCTGCCACAGTACGCCGACAAACAGGCTTACTGCTTTCGTAGAGTCATTTTACATGACGAGCGCAACTCTTAACCCGTACACGTTCACCGCTAATCGACGCCATACATCCGAGCCGCGGTACTCTCGAAGATGACGGGCCAGCCGTAATTAGGCAGCCAAAAGAGTAGTATTGTTGTTGTTTAATTTATAAACAAAGTTGAGGCTTTTAAGGCAGCGTCCTCACTGCCGCCCGCTATCCCAGCTTCAGCACCCCCGTCGAAGCCTTTACGTCCCCGTAATGGCAGACAGAACGACCTTTACCGGTTCCTGCTTTTCATCACACGGTCGATTTCACGGTTTGCATCGCGCTTTGCAATGCTGTCACGTTTGTCGTGGAGTTTTTTACCACGACACAGACCGATTTCGATTTTGACATGGGAATTTCGGAAATATACACTCAACGGAATGAGTGTATAACCGTCCTGCTTGGTTTTGCCAAACAGGGAAAGGATCTCTTTTTTGTGCATTAAAAGCCGTCGGCGGCGCATGGGATCTTTATTAAAGATATTGCCCTTTTCATAGGGGCTGATATGCATGCCAACAACAAAAAGCTCTCCGTCCTTGAAAGAACAGTATGCATCTTTGAGATTCACCTGACCGAGTCGAATCGACTTGACTTCGGTTCCGACCAGCTCGATGCCAGCCTCAAACTTCTCGTCAATAAAGTAGTCATGCCACGCTTTCTTGTTTGAGGTGACTTGTTTAACGCCTTTTTGAATTGCCATGACAAGACTCCTTTCGTGTGGTGTGTTATTATGGTATCATAAGTGTCATAAGATGTAAAGAGTCATTTGTGTTACATATTTTGCGCAGATAGAACACAGACTGCGAGAAATTTATATTTTTCTCGATATCTGATTTGCTTTTACTTGGGGAAAAAGGGAAGCATACACAAGTATAAAATGGGCTGATGCAGGAGGTAGATAATCAAGCTGTGCTGACCCAGCCAAGAGAGTGGACGGCAATTTGTCTTTTGCATCCAGACGGGCAGTGGAAAGTGTCCAAGAAAATATCCAGCAAGAAATAAAAATAAATTTGGGAAAATGGGAAAGTAATCTGATGAGTAAAAGTCTGGAGAGAGCAGACCAATCAGAGAAAGCCAATAGGAGGCATACCATTCATTAGGCAAGAAGATCTTCAGAGTGCCAAATCTAAGATAGTGTTCAGGAATTGTGTAGGTAAAGTAAAACAAAAATAGGCATAGCAATAGACCAAACAAAGGTGGTATGTGAAACAGGATTGGACGCAAAATAAGATAGCACACAAAGCACAGCGTCATACAATGTAAAATTCCAAATACAACAAGAGTATGTGCACCAGTGAACCATGTGGCGATTGTGACAAGAAGGGCGCTGCCTGCTAATATAAGAGTGTGTCGGAGCAAATGCCGTGAGAAATGGATACAAAGACCGGATAGAAGTAAGAATACTGCACAAATAGAAAATTGCCAAATCTGAGCACCTGTTGTATGGTACCAAGCAAGTTCGATATGCAGCAGATTATCAATATTCCAGCAAAGATGAAACAGGATCATACTAATTAAAGAGAATCCTCGCAGTTCATCTAGGAAGATATAGCGCTTTGGAGTTTGAAATTGCAAATAGGACTCTTGTTTGAATTGGGACAAAGCTATCACCTCACTATCGTGAGTATACTATAAAATGAAAGGTGTGTTAAGTGAAAATAAATTTAGGAAGATAGAACTAAAAAAGATTGCAAAAAATTAAAAAACAGGTTGACACAGGGAGTGTGTTGTGATATTATAGTTAAGCTGACCAGTTGGACAGCAAAACCAAGTGAAAAGTTTCGAGAGAAATGATTTT
>JAGZIY010000015.1 GCA_018365995.1 Butyricicoccus pullicaecorum
GTTCGGATTTTTTTGGTGCAGATGGTGGGACTTGAACCCACACGCCCTTGCGAGCACTAGCACCTGAAGCTAGCGCGTCTGCCATTCCGCCACATCTGCATCTCATATTGTCAGCAATATTTATTATACACAATTTTCAAAAAATTGCAAGCATTATTTTACAAAAGTTTTGCAGACCGCGCTATGAACTCCAATCTGTATCTAAAAATTTGCCCGCACAGGTGCTCTGTGCGGGAATCTCTAGCTTATCCAATGCGCTCCTTAATCATGCGTCCATCACGCAGCAAAGTACGCAGCCGCTCGGCATCACCTGCGGCGATACTGTCTCGATATTCTGTCAAATGCTTGATGATTTCATCAATTTCCTGTACCAATGGCTGCTGATTGAGCAAAAAGAGTTCTGTCCACATGTCTTCATTGAGCTTTGCAACGCGAGTGAGATCCTTATAACTCCCCGCTGAATATCCATTGTGCTTGAGCGCCTCCGGACTTTTGATATAAGCAGAGGAAACCACATGGCACAGCTGCGAGGTAAAGGCAATCATATGGTCGTGCTGTTCTGCTGAACAGCGCACAACGCGCCCAAAACCAAGCTGCGAAAAAAAGCCCTCCACAGCATCAACCGCCCAAAGAGGGCTGCTCTCCGTCTGCACCAAAATCATACTTGCATCACGAAACAAATCCTCCTGTGCATAGGCAAAGCCTGAAAATTCCCTGCCCGCCATCGGATGACCGCCCACAAAATGAACGCCATGCTTTTGCGCCAATGGTGTCAGTGCGTCCACGATACACTGCTTTACGCCCACAAAATCCACAACCAGACAACCATGCTTCAGTTTTTCGATATGTGCTTTCAGCCAATCGATTGCCGCCTGTGGATATAAGCTGATTACAATCAGGTCTGCTTGTCCCAATATGGCGTCATCTGCAATCCCATCGAGTACGCCCTCCTGCACAGCCGCCTGTGCGACTGCCTGTGTGCGATTCCAGCCATATACTTTGCAGTCTGTATAGGCACGCACAGCCTTTGCAAAGGAACCGCCCATCAAACCCAGACCCACCACAACTACATTACGAATCATATTTGTATCCTCTCAATCGATTATTTACATGGCGCGACAGCGGCCAGAGTATCAGCCAGCTTATAAACGCACCTGCCATATTCAAAATCAAATCATCAATATCCCCACTGCCGCAATTCGTGACAACCTGTGCGACCTCTACTCCGGAAATCATCAGCAGCATACAGGGGACATATATAAACAGATTGCCCATTTTCCGAAACAGGCTGGGCAGGAAAAATCCCATGGGCGCAAATGCCGCAATATTTCCCAACAGATTAATCATTGCGATATCAGGAATATACCCTCGATTATATGCACGTAAATAATTACGAATCGTATAAAACGGCTGTAAATTGATGCCGTCATGTGTTTGGTGCCTGCCAAAGGCTGCGTCGAAGAACAGAAGGTTGAGCAGCACCCAAATATAATAAAGGAACAGCATTGCGAACCACTTTCCCATGTTCTGTCTGGTTGGCGGAAATGCAATGGTCCACAGCAGTACAAATGCCGCTGCAAATAACAGCTTGACCGGAACACCCACTACGCCGTTCGGTCTTAACTCAATATATAAATTGCAGCCTGTAACCACCAGCCAGAGAACAAACGCTATGATTCGAATTGCTTTGCCCACTGAATCGACCACCTTCTTTCTGAAACTATTTCATATCTGATATAATCGTGAAATGTCTGGTATAATAGGCACTTATGGGACTATTATACCACAGCGGCATGAAATAGAAGCACATCTCACTGCATTATGTGCCGCTGGTGGTATAATCGTGAAATATTCAGTATAATAGTCACTTGTGTGACTATTATACCACAAAGATAATCAAATTTTAACCCGAAATCGCGTGCTTTTTTCCGATATACAAATATAGTCCCATCACACGCAGTCTGTCAGTCCTGCAAGCTGCCTGCGCCGTATTTCGTAATTCCGGTAACACCCATACAGCAAATACGCCTTCCATGTTTGCAGCAAAATCAAGGCAGATGGTATCATTTTATCAAACCAAGGCACAATCGAAAGCCCACAAACCAAAAGAACCGCCAGCACAAACTCTGTCCAGTATGCAGACCGGATTGCCCGTCCATTCAAATTGCCATAAGTCCCTTCCAGTTCCCGAATTCCACGTAAGCACTGATGCCAAATCCAAAAGTATAACAGGCTCTGTATCCAAACAGCAAGCCCAAGCACAGAAGCAAACTGTGCCGCAATACCTATGACAATCCATGGCTTTATCTTGGAAAATGCGGGGAATGGCAGGCGGCAGCAGCCGTAAAGCAAAAACAAGTACATGACGATTTGCCAAATCCATGTACGCGCCAGCATTGCTGTGACGCTGGCAACCCATAAATATTCCATCGTGTTTCTCCTATCCTATCGAACCTTGTACTGCAAGGAGCGCCCTGTTTTTCCACATAGAAAAATGGTGCGAACCCTGTCCGCACCGAAAATCTTCATCTGGGGTATGGTGTTTTTTCATCTGTCAGCCCTACCAGATAGTCAATGCTTGTACCATAAAGTTCAGCCAACAATGTCATATAATATAAAGGAACCTGTAAAATTCCAGTTTCATATTTATGATAAACTGAAATTGGACACTTCAAATATCTCGCTATTTCAAAAATCGTTTTACCACTCTCTAATCTCAACTGAACGATTCTCTGACACACATACCCCACCCCAACGACATTATAACATATCATATCGTTGCAAAATACATTTATGCGATTTTCGCATAAAATTTATTTGTACCGAGTACGTTCATAAGGCGTTCGAACATCGGTCAAGCCAACCAGATAATCAATACTGGTATGATAATATTGTGCCAGCTTGACTGCAATTTCCAATGGCAAAACACGTTCGCCGCGTTCATATTTCGAGTACAGCGATTGGTCGCACATGAGATAGTCTGCAATCTCCCGCTGTGTCAGGTCAGAGTCCTCGCGCAGGTCACGGATTCGGATTCGCATATACATCACCTACTGCACTATATCGCAGGACAAATCGTCCTATTGACATTTTGGACAATCCGTCCTAAAATATAAGTGAGGTGATTTTATGCCAGACTATGAAGCCCTGTATCATCAGCTGTTTCACGCAACAGAAAACGCAATCAACGCCCTCATTGAGGCACAGCGCGAATGTGAAGAACTCTATATCGCAGCGAAAGAAAATGAAGAGAGTGCGGACGGAACCCAGTGATTCCAAATCCGCACTCTCTTTTCTGCTCATTCTGCCAAGTCTCTTTGCTTACTTGTGATCTTCCTTTGCAATCTTTGCAACCACGCCGCTGAGCGCAATCAGTGCAACAAGGTTCGGGAACACCATCAGACCATTAAAGAGGTCGGAAAGGTTCCAAACAAGGTCAACCTTTAAGCCTGCACCAAAGACCACGCACAGGACAACGATTGCCGCATAAATCTTCACTGCCTTTTTTCCAAACAGTGCTTTGACATTCACTTCCCCGAAGAAATACCAGCCAATGATGGTCGAGAAGGCAAAAAACAACATGCAAATTGCGATAAAGACACTGCCGAACTGACCAAATGCCTGATTAAACGCCATCTGCGCCAAGGTCGAGCCAGTCTCACCGCTCGCCAGCGCACCGGACGAAATGATAACCAATGCGGTCAGGGTCAAGATGATAAAGGTATCGATGAATACGCCCACCATTGCAATCACGCCCTGATCCTGTGGTTTTTCTACCTTTGCCAGCGCATGTGCATGCGGAGTAGAGCCCATACCTGCCTCATTGGAGAACAGTCCGCGTGCAACGCCAAAACGCATTGCCTCCTTGACAGTCACACCCGCAACACCACCAGCAACTGCCTGCGGCTCAAATGCACAGACAAAAATTGCCTGAATCGACTCCCACAAAGCTGCATGGTTGATGCACAAAATGACAACACAGCCGAGAATGTAGAAGATTGCCATAATCGGTACCAGCTTTTCTGTAACCGATGCGATACGCTTGACACCGCCCAGAAAAATAAACGCTGCAATCACAGCACAGACAATGCCCACATACATGGGGTTGACACCAAACGCATTGCGGAAGGAATCACCAATCGAATTGGACTGCACCATATTCCCGGCAAAGCCCAATGCAAAAATGATGGCAACTGAAAAAAATCCTGCAAGAAATTTTCCGAATTTGCCTTGAAAACGTGCCTTGATGTAATAAACCGGACCGCCTGTTACCTGCCCGTCCTCACCTACGGTTTTGTATTTCTGCGCCAGCACTGCCTCACCATAAATGGTGGACATGCCAAAGAATGCAGAGAGCCACATCCAGAAAATCGCACCCGGACCACCAGATGCCAGCGCTGTTGCACAACCTGTGATGTTGCCGGTTCCGACCTGCGCCGCAATCGCAGTGGTCAGTGCCTGAAAGGAACTCATACCCTCATGGTCTGCCTTTTTACCGTTGAGGCTGAAAGAGCCAAACATTCGCTTGAGACCAGTTCCAAGATGCCTTACCTGCACAAATCCGGTACGCACAGTGAACAATACGCCCGTAAGCACCAGCAGGTATAACAGCAGATTATCCCATACAAATCCGCTGATTTGCTTCACGATTGCCGCAAGTTGATCCATATCCATTGTTTTTTTACCCCTTTTTCGTGATTTCCGAACAAACCAAAGAAAAAGAAAAAGCGAATCCAAAATCCCATTTTCCTGTATCCAGAAAATACACGAAAAAACAAGATGATGGTTCGCTCTGCTGCCCGAATCTGTGCAGCCTGTTGTTTCAAAATAGAACAACAAAACAGCACCCATCGGGCTTAAAATCCACTCTGTCCTTTTGCCTGAGAGATTAGCGCACATTCTTGTACGCCTTGCACCTTCGGCACCCGTGATGCGGGATTCTCCAGAGCCACATCCGTTTATAGTCCTGATCCACCCATCGGGGCAGAAACCTGAGAGTTTTACTCCTTCGGTAAGCGCATGGCTTTTTCCTAAAAACTTCGTTTGTCGGTATTAAGTTATTTCTAGCCTATCACACTTGCAGAACGGTGTCAAGTCAGCTTCATAAATTTTCATACAGTAAAATGACTGTCCCTTGCACGTGCGATGTATGGGCAAAGCCCAAAAAGAGGGTGACAAAGCCACCCTCTTTTTTAATCTCAATCAGTTGTTTTGAAATTCAACCTTTACACTGTCAAATTTACCCATTCCCTGCACCGCCAGTGTAATCACATTGGTCAGGCGTTCCTGCGCACTTGACACCTTTCCGCTGTCAAAAGCCGCCTGTTCGTCAACCGGCATTTGATCGTTGCAGAATCCCGTGAAATCCTCCAGACGAATTTCTCGGAACTTTTTATCCTCGGTATCATACACGCTAATTGAGGACTGATTGATTTCATTTACAATAATTTTGGCTGCCGGCACCTTGACCGTCACCGTTTTTTTGTCAATTATAATGTCATCCTTTGTAAGCTTGGAGGTATCTGAGCCAATCTGCATAGAGCCTTGATACATGATGGTAAAATTTTTCTGGTTCTCCGCCTCGCTCCAACCATAAAATTTATCCTGATTTTGCAGGTGCAGTACATTGCTGTAATCATAGCTTACCTGCACAGCCTGTCCCATGCCCTGCAAGGTTTTTGCAATATCCTCCGCCTTGACGCCTCCCAAACTGCGTCCCCAAAGTGCACCCAATCCAAAAATAATCAAGAAGATTCCAGCGACTACACCGGCAACAGTCAGCTGGCGCTGTCGGCGGATTTGCTTTTTGGATTTTTTGACGGGCTGTCGTCTATGCTGCTCTGCCATATCGCACTCCTCATTTCATACTGTTTGTTACTTATCATAGTATCCCATTTTATAGAATAAATCAATTCACAATTGTAAAATTTATCAATCTTTTTATGAAATCTTCACAACTTGATCGCCCATAATCGTACAAATTGCTGAACCTACAAGCGGCATGCCTGTATACGGCGTGTTGATTCCCTTTGAATAATACTTTTTGTATACCTTGTCACAATCCCAGTCCAGCATGACAAACTCAGCGCGGTGTCCAACAGCAATGGACTTATCCGCAAAACGATAAATCTGTGCCGGATTACGCGACATTTTTTCCAAAAGCTGCATTTTTGTGAGCGCACCTGTGCGCACAAGATAGGTATTGCATACAGAAAACGCAGTTTCCAAACCAGTGATTCCAGACGGGGCTTGTCCAAAAGCGCGCGCTTTTTCCTCTGCCGTATGGGGAGCATGGTCGGTTGCGATCATATCCACGGTGCCGTCCTGCAATCCGCGAATCAGCGCCTGCCGGTCGGCTTCCTTGCGCAATGGCGGATTCATTCTTGCATAGGTACCATATTTACATACTGCATCCTCTGTAAGCGAAATATGGTGTGGTGTGACCTCACAGTAAATCTTGGCGCCCAATGCTTTGCCTGCCCGAATCAGGTCTACGGACAACCCGCTCGAAATATGCTGGAACACAACCCGTGCACCGCTCCTTAAAGCAAGCGCAATATCTCGTGCCACCATCGCCTCCTCTGCCGCAGACTTTGCTCCCAGAACCCCAAGTTCCTTGGCAGCCGCAGAGCCAAAATTCACACCCGCAGACAGCACCAGAGAACGATCTTCCTCATGAAAAGAAAGCAGCGTATCCTCCTGCACCGCCCGCTCCATTGCTGTCAAGCACAGGTTCATATCTGTCAGATTGAGTCCATCATCGGTAAAGCCGGGCGCACCAGCGGCAAGCAGTGCAGCAAAATCTGTTAGTTCAGCACCCTTCAGCCCTTTTGTAATGGAACACGCCTGCTTCACATTGACAAAGTCTCCTGCGTTCTGTGCCTGCTGCTGAACATAGCGCAGCGTATCTACATTGTCACAAGTGGGTATGGTATTTGCCATACAGACCACGGTCGTAAATCCACCCGCCGCGGCAGCACGCATGCCCGAAGCCACATCTTCCTTTTCCTTCTGCCCAGGGTCACGGAAATGTACATGTGTGTCAACCAGTCCCGTGCAAATGGTCTTGCCCATTGCGTCCAAAACGGGGCAGTCCTGCGGGGCGTCTACGCTTGTATCCAGTGCGGCAATGATGCCGTTATCATCAATTAAAATCTCTCTTTTTTCATCTAGTCCTGTATATGGGTCCATGACCTGTGCATTTCGAATCAGCAGCATGGCAGTTCCTCCTCATGCGTTTCATTGTATTGTCATTGTGTGTTCCAGCGTGACCACTGGCTGATATCGCTTATCCTGTGCGCGCAGTCCTGTCACGATGCGGGCATGAATTTCTTCTTTTCGTTCCTTTGTATATCCAAATGGCACAATTACATCAAAAATCAAATTGATTCTGCGCTCGCCCTCCACGACACGGAAATCGTGCATGGTAAGCGCCGGATCAATCTTTTGCAAAACGTCCAGCGTTGTCTCACGCATGGCATCGATACGAGGATCTCCAACACGCACAGGGTCCATGTGAATAACCGTATATACACCGGTTTTTTCCCAAACCTTGCGTTCCGCTTCATCAATCAGCTCGTGTACAGCAACAATATCTGCCGTATCCGGCACTTCTGCATGCAGCGAGGCAAGCGATTTCCCAACACCATAATTATGGATAATCAAATCATGGATTCCCAAAATACTGGGGCTTTGCAGCACGGTATCCGCAATCTCATGTGCAATCTGCGGGTCAGCGGCTTGCCCAATCAGCGGACTGAACGTATCCCGTGCAATGCAAATGCCTGACCATATAATAAAAATGGCAACCATAATGCCAACAACACCATCCACTGGCATGCTGGTAAACTGCCCCGCAATCATACCTATCAGCACAACACCGGTTGTCACAACATCATTGAGGCTGTCCTGCATGGCTGCGAGCAGAGTCGGTGAGTCAATCCGCTTGCCAAGCGAACGATTAAACGTACCCAACCACAATTTGACCAGCATCGTTAAGGCCAGAACCACAGCCGCTGTCCAAGTAAAAGCAACCGCCTTTGGGTGCAAAATGCGGTCCACAGAGGTCTGCAAAAACTGCACGCCAACAACACAAATCAACATGGAAACAATGAGTCCCGCAATATATTCGGTTCGTCCATACCCAAATGGGTGCTGTGCGTCTGGTGCGCGTCCAGATACCTTAAACCCCACAATTGAAATCACAGAGGACAGACCATCTGAGAGATTATTAAAAGCATCGGCTGCAACCGAAACGGCGCCTGTCATCAATCCAATGAGCAGCTTTGCTGCAAACAGCAGCACATTACAGACAATTCCAACTGCGCCAGACAGTACACCGTAGCGCTCGCGTACCTGTGCATCACGTACATTATCGCACGCCTCTCCAATGAAATGCGCAATCAAAAATTGTGTCATGTAAACCAAACCCCATTTCGATACCCAATGTATACTATTGCTGATATAATTACAATTTGTAATATAAAAATTGCAGGAATCCCCCACATAAAAGAGCGATGCAGCGTCTTATGCCGGCACCCTTTCAAGGCGGCATACACCAGCGGACACCCGCCCAGCCAGCAATACAAAAATAACGTCCGTTCCCGAATCCTCCATTTTTGATGCTGCGCCAACCATTTGTCCAAAATGACCGCACCTGCACCCAATACATTGACCGTCACAAGATAGATGATACAAATCCATTTCACGCGCCGCACACTCCTTTCTATCCTGCAAAGGCTTTGTTTGTGTTATTATAGCAAAATTTCCGTTCTGTTACAACTGCCCCCTTGGCACTTGAACACACCCCATAAATAGTGTATGATGGAAACATCGTGTAAGAAGGGAGCACTCTCATGTTCGTCCGTCTCCTGTGCTGTGCACTGCTGACACTGCTTACCCTGTTTTGCGGCACAGCATCTGCTGCCCCTGCTTTACAAGAACCGCTTTACGGCGCTGAGGCGATTCTATACTGTGCAGAATCTGGTCAAACACTATATGAAAAAAATGCAGATGTACCAGTACCGCCAGCCTCTGTTACCAAGCTGATGACCGCACTCATTGTTTTAGAGCAGGTCGATGATTTGTCAAAAACGGTTACGGTATCAGATACTGCCGTGCAAATCGAACAAGACTCCACACATATTGGTCTCGTTGCCGGCGAAATAGTCACCTTGCAGGATATGCTCTATGCAACACTCATGCAATCGGCAAATGATGCCGCCAATGTGCTGGCAGAAGCCGTTGCCGGCTCACAGTCCGCCTTTTCTCACATGATGAACATACGTGCTGCTGCGCTTGGCTGTACGGGCAGCCACTTTGAAAATGCACATGGACTGGATGCCCCCACGCATCTTGTCACGGCACGCGACCTTGCGCGCATCACCGCCGCATTGCTGGAGTATCCACGCTTTTTACAAATCTCCGGTGCGCAGACCTATACCATGCCAGCAACCAACAAGCATGCCGCACCGCGTACCTTCTATACCAAACAGCGTATGCTGCGCAAGGATTCGGCGTTCTACAATCCTTATGCACTCGCCGGTAAAAACGGCTATACCACCAAGGCACAGCATACACAGGTCATGGCTGCCCGCAAGGACGGTATGACCTTGATTGCAGTTTCTCTTGGGGCTTCCGGCAACCGCTACTACACATGGCGCGATATGCGCACGCTGTTCGCCTATGGCTTTGACGCGTTCCATACGGTCACACTGCACGGAGACCAGATTGCGGCACTCGCTGCACAAGCTGGTGCCGAAGTCCGCTCCGATTGCGCACCGGTCTCTGTAACGCTCCCTGTTGGAACCCCAGCACAGGCACTGTCCCTGTCTCAGCAAGCAAACGAACACGGTCTGCGTACTTTACAGATGACACGCGACGGCATCACACAGGCGCTTCGCACGCTGCCATATCCACTCTCCTGCGATATCCAGCCAGTGATATCTTCCGAAAACGCTCCGTCGAGATTTTTTGAGCTGCTCATTGGCTCAATCCTTACCGCCTTACTCGGTATATGGTTTACTGAAATCCACATTGTTCAAAAAACCACCACCCCTTGTCGGCGATATCCACGCCAGCGGCATCACGCACGACACGGCACGCGCAAGCGATTTTAAATCCAAACTTTGGAGGTTCTCATGTTACCGCAAATCACCATTCGTCCGGCTGTTCCAGAGGACGCCCCTGCACTGCTTGCAATCTACGCCCCCTATGTCAGCCAAACCGCAATCTCTCTTGAATATGATGTCCCATCGTGCGCAGAATTTACCGAACGGATTCGTTCCATCACTGCACGCTATCCTTATCTCGTTGCAGAGCAGGACGGAACTGTGATTGGATATGCTTATGCCGCTCCCTTTCACCCGCGTATGGGCTTTCACTGGGACGTAGAACTGTCCATTTACCTGTCCCTAGACTGCCAGCGGCATCATCTGGGAACACGGCTCTACCAAACGCTGCTTGCCCTGCTGCGGCATCAAAATGTTGTAACCGCCTATGCCTGTGCGACTGCCTCGGGCAACAGCATTGCCTTTCATGAATCCATTGGTTTTCAGCGTGTCGGTTTATTCCCGCGGAGCGGTTGGAAGTCCGGCTCATGGCATGATATTGTATGGCTGGAATATCCATTACGGCAGCGTGTCACAGAGCCTGAACCCTTAATCGCCTTTCCAAATTTGCCAACTGAACTTGTGCACAAGCTGCTCAGCATGCCGATTTCGATAAAATGAGACAAAAAACGCATCCTGATGTGGATGCGTTTTTTCATTATGCTGTAATACCTGTCTTTTCTTCGCTGCACACATACGAAATGTTGATGATACCCTTGACACAAAGTGTAGTCACCTGACAAATGAATTCCATATCACTGACAATACTGTGATGCGGCAGCGCCTTATATTTTGCGTGGAGTTTTTCAATACGAGCAATCAATGCCTCTGCGCTAAAGGGTGCAACAATATTTTCCACCCAACCCTCAAAATGCGCCTCGGTAAGACTGCGTCTCAGACACAATGCAACACGCTTTTCATAGACATAATGCAGAAATAAGCCATGCGGATAAATGTCATCATTATGCGGATAACAAAAGAAATCTGTTAAATAATGGCAGATTTCGCCCAAATCAACCGATAGCTCTCGTCCATTCACATCTGCCAGCGTATAATTCCGGCAGAATGTACGAATCTTATCCTTGACCTCTTCAAACATGATCGAAGGGTAATGCCGCTTGGTCAAATATGTACCAGTCAAATCAGGCTTGAGATTTCCGTAACGAAAGGCGTTCGCATCAAAGGTCACGCCGGTCTCGGTCTCAATATGAGCCAATAGCAAGTTGGCAACGCGAGTATGAGAAATGGAATCCATGCTGCTCCTCCAAACGAAACACAGAAATGAACGTGCGGCACAGCGCGTGCCGTAAAATAACTTTTCATTTCCAGAAAATGGTCGTGATTTCCTATAATCTATCATATCCGAACGGCTCTATTATATCATATTGTGTACGTGGATTGCAACCAAATCCAATTTTTTATGTCACATGGTATATTTTGTAAACCGCCCGTTCATTTTTCATTATATCACGTTCCACAGGTTTTGTCCTGTCAATTTCTAAAAAATATCCCAGTTTTTGGCGTTCTTTTTGTCCTTTTCCTGTTCGTTTTCGCTGAATCCATGGAAACTATCTTGCGCGGAATGCTTCGCTCTTAAAGCGCACCTGCCCGTCCAGAGCTGCGCGCAGCTTTTGGCACATTGCTTCTCTGTCCTGATTCAGCGTACCTGCAAGATTCACATAATTTGACGCATGATTTGCACGGAATACACTGCCTTCACAATCAATATGCTCGAGCAGCACCAAGGTTTCCTGCGCAATCTCGATTGGTTTCATAAGGTAAAAGCGCCCTGCCTGCCAGTCCTCCATCAGCGGGGTCGGCAATTCAAAGAGCAGAGTCAAAAGCCCGATATACTCTGGCTTCATCAGGGAAAGCGCCTGAGCAGTCTCAATGGCATGTGTATTCGAAAGTTCCAGAGAACCAAGTCCAGCAATACAGGTGACAGACAGCTTCATGCCCGCTTTTTTGACCATCTGTCCTGCGCGGACGATTTCCGCTGCTGTTTCTCCCTTATTGACGCGGCGCAGTACCTCATCGGAACCGGATTCCAGACCCATATAGATCATATCCAGACCCAGTTCGTGCAGCAGATTCAAATCTTCCTGCTTTTTCACCAAAATAGAGCCCGGGGATCCATAGCTTGTCACCCGCTCACATTCTGGGAATACCTTTTGAATATAGCGCAGGATCTCTGCCATGTGCGCGGTTTGACACATGAGCGCATCACCATCTGCCAGAAAGATACGCTCTACACGGCGATATGCCTGACGAGCAAGGTCAAAATCGTGGTAGATTTCCTCCAGCTTACGAATACGAAACGATTTTTCCTTGTACATGTCACAAAATGTGCATTTATTATGGCTGCATCCAATTGTCACCTGTACAATCAAACTGTACGCTTCAGACGGTGGACGAAATACACGGCCTTCATATGGAATCATATTTACATTCTCCTCTCACAAAAAAACAGGCGGAGCACGGTGGCTTCGCCTGTTTCGACATCAATAAAATCAAGGTACTGTGGGCGGTTCTGGAGCCTCTTCAGTTTCTTCTTCCTGCGGAACAGCCTCGGCGCAAACCTCTGCACAGGCCTCTGCGCAAGAACAGGTATCGCAATCCATTGCGTCCTCATTTCCATCATTCATCATTTCATCAAGCTCATTCATCGCCTTCAGCTCTGCTTCATGATAGATTTCCTCACGCTTTTTCTTACGCATGAATGCCACAGCCAACGCGCCGGCACCGGCCAATACGCCGGCGAGCGCCATACCATAACCCAGTTCCTTTTTCATATTTGTCACCTCTACCAACGGTTTTATTTGATATGATGATTTCATTTCATCTTCCAAATATATAGTTAAACTTTAGCACATTGGACACACAAAGTCAATGAATGTGATGTTAATTTGGCGTTTTATGTTTTTCCTCTGTATTTTTTGGTTTCAGTATTGCTTAACCCCTCATTCCGTAGTATCATAAACATATTTCAAGGGATCTATGCTGCCAAAGCACACGCCCATCGCAGGAGGTATTCATGTTCCGCTCCGCGCATCTGCATTATCATATCGGACTTCGCACAGTCAAAACTGGACTTGCTGTCGTTCTTGCTCTCCTGTTGGCCAGTCTACGTCCAACCTCACTTCCCATTTTTGCCGCCATTGGTGCGATTGTTGTAATGAGCCGTACCCTGTCCGATGCCATCACTGCCGCAACGACACAGCTCGCAGGTATCACCTGCGGCGCACTTGCTGGCTGTCTTTTTACGCTTTTATTTCCAAATGATCGCTATATCGCAATCGGCTTGGGTCTTATTTTGCTCATTCCCATCTGTCAGCCTCTTCGAATCGGCTTTGCAGTTCCGCTTACCTGTATCGTATTTGTCTCGGTCTGTCTATATGACCCAACACGCGGCACACCGTTTGCCTATGCAATCAATCGTTTTCTGGATACCTCGATTGGGCTTGCAGTAGGCTTCGTTATCAATGCAGTTCTAAAACCCTATAACAACCACAGCTTGATTTTGCGTCTGTTTAGCGAATACACTGCCGCATATCTCTCTGCGCTGCATGATCTGCTCTCTGGACATTATCCAGTACTCTCTCCCTTTGAAACAAAGCTGCATCAACTGCATGATGAAATCCGTATTTTTTCTGAGCAGCCCTTTCCATATCGCAAACAGCGAAAAACAGAGTCTGCCTACCTTTACGGCTGCTATCAGCTTGCCGAAAAAATGTATATGGCATTGTCTGCACTTTGCGGAATGGATACGCTGGGTACCCTCAACGAAAGAAACCGTCAGCGACTTGCCGGACTGGGTGTGGAACTGCCAGCGCCTGTCCCCGATGCCAAGCTGGAGGAATATAGTATTGTTCTAAATTATCATTTGCATACATTGTTGGAGGCGCATGGCTACTTGACCGAGCTGCTCAGCGCAGCTGCGCCAAGACTTCACTGAAAGGAGTTCCTCTTTTATGTCTTTTACTAAGGAAAGTAAATTTCTATCCCTTGTTCTGCGCCACAAGCCACAAGCCATCGGGATCACACTCGATGCGCACGGCTGGGCAGATGTACAAGCACTGATTTCCGGTATGAGCAAATTTCTGCCCTTTAACTTTAATATGCTGGAAGAAATTGTCCGCACAGATGCCAAGCAGCGTTACGCTTTTAATGAGGATAAAACACAGATTCGTGCCAATCAAGGGCACTCCATCGCAGTTGATGTGGATTTGGACGTGATGGAGCCTCCCGAATTTTTATGGCATGGAACCGGCGAAAAATATGTTGCCTCTATTTCCGAACAAGGACTGATTTCCAAGGAACGTCTATATGTGCATCTGTCAGAGGATCCCGAAACTGCCTGTATGGTAGGAATCCGGCATGGCAATCTGGCTTTATATCGGGTATGCAGCGGACAGATGGCACAAATGGGATATACGTTTTACCGCTCTGCAAACGGCGTTTGGCTGACACAAAATGTACCTGTGCAATTTCTCGAAAAGCAATAAAAAAAGGGAGAGACGTGCTCTCCCTTTTTTATTTTACAAACCCTCATCATGCCACTGGCTCGCGAATCTTTTCCAGCAGCTGTGCACCTGTCATATCCTCTGTAATATTAAAGCGTGCCATACCATATAAGCTGGAGGCGTCTCCACGCACCAACGTATTCATTCCTTCACGAATGGTAACGGTGACTCGCACCCCCATCGCCTGAAGCATGCCCTCCGTAATTGCATTATGCAGCCCAAAGGGATAAGCAAACGATAAGCTGTCTGCGCCAAATGCCTGCCGGATGCCTGCATTCGACTTGCTAAAATCCGCATAGAAGGTATTCATATATTGATCCAACGGTTCTCCCGGGCGCGGCAGCACGCCGCGGCGATAACCCACGGTATCCAACGTTGATACATTGTGCATATCATAGGTATGGCTCTGAATGGTCAGAACGCCTTTATCGCTCCATGGCTTAACTTCCTCGTAAGAAAAATGCGGGATAATTGGCACCCCCATATCCTTATAAGTCGACTTTCCGACTGAAACGCCAATACAATAAACAGTTGCCTTTAAGCCATTGCGTTCCAGAATCGGGGCTGCGACCTCCATGTTGCTGCGATATCCATCATCCATTGTAATCCAAATCGGCTTTTCAGGCAGTGCCACGCCTTTATCCACATAATCCACCAGCTGCTGCGGCGTTACTGCTGTATATCCTGCATTCTTGAGCGCTGTCATCTGTTCCTCAAAACGTGCCGGAGATACAACCATTTTAGTGTCTCCCGGCTGCGGGTCAAAATGATGATACATGACAACAGGGAGGTAGTCAGTCGCTGGAGCTGCCGTGGTGGAGCCTGACTGCTCTGCTGCCTCCGCGCCCCCCGTCAGCAAACAAATAGATAGAACCACCGCTGCCATGCGGCACAGCAGTCCTGATTTCCAAAAATGCAATTGCATGCGCTTCCTTCTCTCCAAATCATTTTCAATAATTGGGACAAATCTTTGTCCCCTTATCATTTCACCAAATAAAAAATCTACGCGACTTATGCCGTATCTTTTTTATTATATCATAAATTTATGGCTTTGCAAAGGTCTGGTTTCTATACATTTGGTTTTTTATAAGTCTTTTTTCTTGCAAAAATCCCAGATATTCCTGCATAAAAAGATTGTATCTGCATCTGATTTGCAGTATAATTTTGCAGGAAGCCCTTCCCTGTATACTGACAGGGTTTTTACACTGTTTTACCAAATCTGTTCAATAAAAGGAATTTATCTCATGATGCAAGAATTTTCGCGCACGGCATTGCTCCTAGGCACACAGGGTCTGGAGCGACTGGCACAGGCACATGTTGCCGTCTGCGGTGTTGGCGGGGTCGGCGGCGCTGCTGCCGAAGGGCTGGCACGCGCTGGTGTGGGTGCCATCACTCTAATTGATAACGATACGGTCTCGGTTTCAAACCGCAACCGTCAAATCATCGCCCTCTCCTCAACGACCGGAAAACCCAAAACCGAAGTCATGGCAAATCGGATTCAGGACATCAATCCAAATTGTAAGGTTACCCCACTGCAAATGTTCCTCTCTCCAGAAAGTATGCCTGATTTATCCGCCTTCGACTATGTAATTGATGCCATTGATACCGTAACCGCAAAACTCCACCTGATTGAAACCTGTGACCGTCTTGGTGTCCCGCTCATTTGCTCTATGGGAACCGGAAACAAACTCGATCCTACCAAGTTTCAAGTTACAGATATCTATAAAACATCGGTCTGCCCCCTTGCCCGCGTGATTCGGCAGGAATGTAAAAAACGCAGAATCCGTAAACTCAAGGTTGTTTTCTCTACCGAAGAAGCTGCAAAAATTCCACCTGAGCGCTATACATTATGCCCCAATGAGGCGAAGGGAACTGCGGGCAGACCTGTTCCTGCAAGTGTTTCATTCGTCCCACCTGTTGCAGGATTTATTCTTGCAGGGGCGGTTATCAAAGATTTAACGGAGGGATTTCGATGAACATTTTAGTCAGCGCATGTCTGCTTGGCATGAACTGTCGATACGATGGCTCTCATGCCTACTGTCCAGAGCTGGAACGCCTTATGGACGAGCATATACTCATTCCTGTATGCCCAGAACACCGTGGTGGTCTGGACACCCCACGCGAGCCTGCCGAGCGGCAAGGGGATAAAATTATCGCACGCGATGGCACAGATGTAACCGATGCCTTTATTCGCGGCGCGCAGGAAACCCTGCGCCTTGCACGTGAATACAACTGTCGTTACGCAATCTTCAAGGAACGCAGCCCCTCCTGCGGCGCTGGTGTGATCTATGACGGAAACTTTACCCACACCCGTGTTGTAGGGGACGGAATCACAACACAGCTTCTTCGCGCCAATGGTATCATTGTGCTTGGAGAAAGCCAAATCGGTGCTCTCCTGCACAAATAAGCAGATTGCTCCGCAGTCAAATTATATGATAACTAAAAAACGCCCATACGGGCGTTTTTTTAGTTATCAACCTTTAGAAGCCTTTATATGTGCAGCAACCTTGGCATCTTCACGCTTGATGTGCGTCACGAGCCAACCGCCTACGTTGGTATTTACCTTGCCAACCAATGCAACAGTCGGACCTGTGCGCTCTAACTCCTGACAGATTTCACTTACGACTTTCTTATACCCATCGTGCAGTCCCTTATGGCGCACGGCATCTGGATAGCCAGTCTGTGCCTGAAGCTGTTCCTCATGTGCAAAATGCTTCGCAATATACGATTCCAAAAAACTCATAGTCTGCGCAAGTTGACCACGCCCTTTTCCCTGTGCACAGGCATCTAAAAGTGCATTGATTGCATCAAACAGTTGGCGATGTTCTCCATCAATAATCGTATTTCCAGTCAACAAATCTGCTGTTATCTGATATGTCATCTTAGTAAACTCCTCTTGATTTATCCTCTGATGGTAAATAAAATTTCTCTGTACAGTACATTCCTTTTATAAGAATGTTTCCTAAAATAAGTATACCATTTCAATAGATATTTGCAAGTATATCCACACAAAAAAATCTATAAAATTTGGTGCATTTTACAAAATCTTTTTACAAATTTGTGCAAAAAGCTGTCCCTTATCTGACAACCTATACAAAATTAGAAGCTGTCTATTCTTCTGCTTGTTGAGATGCCAGCAGCACACTGGTTTCCTGCTTTTGCGCAAAATCCAGCCAGATTTCCGGTGCTTCGCTCAGACGTTCAATTTCGCTGACGCTGATTACATCGTCCATAGAAACACCATATAAAATCCGGCGGCAGGCAAAACCATCTTCTCCGTAGACTGTTACGGTTCGGTTTTGCTGCATACCATCATGAATGACACAGTTTTCTGTCTCTCTGCCAAGTCGGTCATAGTAATATTGCATCCGATACGTATCTTTCTCTCTCCAGAGCGGCTTTCCTGCATCGTCATAACAAGTTAAATCTGGTGATAATTCTCCCTGCACTACCGTGCGAACGATGGTTCCCTGCTCCGTCTGCTCTCGGGTATAGGTTTCCTTCGCAATTGGCTGACCTGCTTGATATGTGGTTTTTTCAGAGACTCCATCTGCTCCATACTGGTACGCATAGGTCTGCTCTGTATCCTGTACGCCCTCTAAAGTGCGCGCCTGATACTGCCAGCTTTCCTTTTCGCCCTTTTCATTATAGGTGTACACACTATGTACAAAGCGCTTATCCTCATCATAGCTTGCCACCTCGATCTTATTTCCCTGTGCATCATAGGTAGATATGGTGATGATCGGGCTATCCTCCTCCAGAATGGATACCACTGTATCCCCCTCTGCATTATATCCCTGTGTGATAGAGATATCATCACCCATTTTATTCTTTTGTGTTTCCCGTTCCCAGCGCACAACGGTATTATATGGCTGCGCAGCAGGATCAAGACGCATACCTGCACTTGCCTCACTCTGTGGTCTTCCACTTGCCACAAAACAAAAAACAGTCACAGCAAATACACATAAAGCGATGGCTCCGATCCGTTTCCAACGCATATCTAAAATTCCTCCTCTGCATGAATAACCATCTTAAAACAGACAGCCATTTGACATACTGTTTCTAGTGTAAATGCTTTTTCAGAAAAATACAAGGAACATTCTGTGAATTTTGTTTCCATTTTGCACAAAAAAGCCGCCCTTTTGGACGGCTTTTTTGAAATATTATAATGATACTTAGTCGATGCTGTACAGAGCCTGCAACTTTTGCAGATGTGTGAATCTCTTCTTGGACTCCTCTTCTGCTTCGGTAAACAGCTTTTCTGCACGCTCTGGGAAGGAGCGGGTCAATGCAGAATAGCGTGCCTCATTCATGATAAAGTCACGGTAGCTTGCAGTCGGCTCCTTGGACTCAAGGGTAAATGGATTCTTGCCCTCAGCCTTGAGTGCCGGATTGAAGCGGAACATGTTCCAGTAGCCGCAATCAACAGCCTTCTTCATCTCGCTCATGCAGTTGGTCATGCCGCCCTTGATGGAGTGCATCTCACAAGGTGCATATCCAATGATGAGAGACGGTCCCGGATAAGCCTCAGCCTCAGCAATTGCCTTTAAGGTCTGTGCGGGATTTGCACCCATTGCAATCTGTGCTACATAAACATAGCCATAACTCATTGCAATTTCAGCCAGAGACTTCTTGCCAATCGTCTTACCAGCAGCAGCAAACTGTGCAACTGCGCCGATGTTGGTTGCCTTGGAAGCCTGTCCGCCCGTGTTGGAGTATACCTCGGTATCGAATACCATAACGTTCACGTCCTCACCAGAAGCCAGAACATGATCCAGACCGCCAAAGCCGATATCGTATGCCCAGCCGTCGCCGCCAAAGATCCAGATAGACTTCTTGGACAGATATTCCTTCTCAGACAGAACGTCCTTGCACAGTGCGCAGCCAGCAGCAGCGCCCTTCTCCAGTTCTGCTACGAGTGCCTTCGTTGCCTCTGTATTGGCAGCGCCGTCCTCCTTGGTCTCCATGAACTTCGCAATTGCAGCCTTTGCCTCAGCCGGAGTATTCTCAGACTGTGCCATTTCTTCGAGTTTTGCAATCAGGCGGTCACGAATTGCCTTCTGACCATAGTACATACCAAGACCGTGCTCTGCATTATCCTCGAACAAGGAGTTTGCCCAAGCCGGACCGCAGCCGTTCTTATCAACGGTATACGGAGAGGTAGCAGCTGGGCCACCCCAGATGGAAGAACATCCAGTTGCGTTAGAGATATACATACGATCGCCGCAAACCTGTGTGATCAGACGTGCATACGCAGTTTCAGCACAGCCTGCACAAGAACCGGAGAACTCGAGCAGAGGAGTCTTGAACTGAGAATCCTTAACAGACTTGTTGGAGATCATCTCGTCCTTCTCGGAAACCTTAGCAACCATATAGTCGAAAGTATCCTGCTGTGCAGCCTCCTGCTCCTGCGGAACCATAGACAGAGACTTGGTCGGACAAATACCCACACAAACGCCGCAGCCCATGCAGTCAAGCGGAGAAATTGCCAGAGCGTACTTATAAATACCCTTGCCCTTGCCAGCCTTGATATCAACGATCTTCGTTGCTTCCGGTGCAGCAGCAGCTTCTTCCTCAGTCAGCGCGAATGGACGAATGGTCGCATGCGGGCAGACATAAGCACACTGGTTACACTGGATACAAGTTACCTCATTCCATGTCGGAACAGTAACCGCAACACCGCGCTTCTCATAAGCAGCAGCGCCCTGTTCAAATGTGCCGTCTACATGATCGCCAGCGAATGCGGATACCGGCAGGGAGTCACCGTCCATACGGCCAACAGGCTCCATGATATCCTCAACCATCTTAACGGTCTTTTCGCGGCCAACGAGTGCCTCACCCTTTGCCTCGTCCTGCGCATCGGCCCAAGAAGCCGGTACATCGATCTTGACAAATGCGGTTGCACCTGCATCGATTGCCTTGTGGTTCATATCAACCACATCCTGACCCTTCTTCAAGTAGGACTTGGTTGCAGCATCCTTCATGAAACGAATCGCTTCCTCAGAAGGCATTACCTTAGCCAGCGCGAAGAATGCAGACTGCAGAATGGTATTGGTACGCTTGCCCATACCAATTTCAATTGCAAGGTCGATTGCATTGATGGTATAGAGCTGAATGTTGTTCTTTGCAATATAGCGCTTCTCAGAAGCTGCCAGATGATGGGAAAGCTCCTCTGGAGTCCACTGGCAGTTAATCAGGAATACGCCGCCCGGCTTTACGTCGCGCACGATTGGGAAGTGCTTTGTGATGTAAGACGGATTGTGGCAGGCAACAAAGTCTGCCTTATTGATATAGTATGGGCTCTTGATCGGCTTGTCACCAAAACGCAGATGCGAAACGGTTACGCCGCCGGTCTTTTTGGAGTCATACTGGAAATATGCCTGAACATACTTGTCTGTATGGTCACCGATGATTTTGATGGAGTTCTTGTTTGCACCAACCGTACCATCGCCGCCAAGACCCCAGAACTTACATTCCGTAGTGCCCTGTGCTGCGGTGTTCGGGGACGGCTGCTCCTCCAGAGAGAGATAGGTCACGTCATCGGTGATGCCCAGCGTAAACATGTGCTTCGGCGCGTCCTTCTTCAGTTCGTCGTAAACAGCAAATACAGAGGATGGCGGGGTATCCTTGGAGCCCAGACCATAACGACCACCAGTTACAACGATGTCGTTCTTGCCTGCATTGCGCAGAGCGGTTACAACGTCGAGGTAGAGCGGCTCGCCCTGTGCGCCCGGCTCCTTGGTGCGGTCGAGTACTGCAATCTTCTTTGCACTCTCCGGAATCGCTGCAACAAACTTATCTGCTGCAAACGGACGGTACAGGCGGATCTTAACCAGACCAACCTTCTCACCATGTGCGGTCAGGTAGTCAATGACCTCCTCTGCCACATCACAGATGGAGCCCATTGCGATGATCACACGCTCAGCGTCCGGTGCACCATAATAGTTAAACAGCTGATAATCAGTGCCAAGCTTTGCATTGACCTTGCCCATATACTCTTCTACGATTGCAGGAACTGCATCATAGTACTTGTTGCAAGCCTCGCGGTGCTGGAAGAAGATATCACCGTTCTCATGAGAGCCGCGCATAACCGGATGCTCCGGATTGAGGGCACGCTTACGGAATGCTTCCACAGCCTCCATGTCGCACATCTCAGCCAGATCGTCGTAATCCCATACCTGAATCTTCTGAATCTCGTGGGAAGTACGGAAGCCGTCAAAGAAGTTAATGAAAGGTACACGGGACTTCAGTGTTGCAAGATGTGCAACAGCAGACAAATCCATGACTTCCTGTGGGTTGGTTTCGCAGAGCATTGCAAAGCCGACCTGGCGGCAAGCCATAACGTCAGAGTGGTCACCGAAAATGTTGAGCGCATGAGAAGCAACCGTACGCGCGGAAACATGGAATACACAGGGAAGCAGCTCGCCCGCAATCTTATACATGTTCGGGATCATAAGCAGCAGACCCTGAGAAGCTGTGTAGGTGGTGGTCAGTGCACCAGCTGCCAGTGAGCCATGCACAGTACCAGCAGCACCGGCCTCGGACTGCATCTCGATTACCTTCACGGTCGTACCGAAGATGTTCTTCTGGCCAGCGGCTGCCCACTGGTCAACGTTGTCTGCCATGGGGCTGGAAGGGGTAATCGGGTAGATACCCGCAACCTCAGTAAATGCATACGACACATGTGCCGCAGCAGTGTTACCGTCCATGGACTTCATTTTTCTTGCCATGTTTTGAAATCCTCCTTGATGGAAATTACGGATTGACGAAAAAAGCAGAACGACGCACCATCGGTGCGGTTCTAAAAGCAAAATACGTTACCGTTAATATTTTATCACACTTCACATCATTATGTAAACCCGTCCACTATGAGATTTTGTGATTTCTCTTGTATTTTCAGAAAATTCTTGGCAAACACAGGAAAAGTATATTATATTACTATCATATACTTGCATATTTTCGGGGAGGTATTGGTATGGTTTCCTTGGTTCACTCTGCCGGTCTGACCGGTATCGAAGGATATATTGTTTCTGTGGAATGCTTTTTTTCCTCTGGACTTCCGCGTCTGGATATTGTCGGGCTGCCGGATAAGGCGGTGTCCGAAGCAGGCGAACGGGTGCGTGCCGCAATCAAATCGTCCGGCTATGAATGGCCTGTCTCACGGGTCACGGTCAATCTGGCGCCTGCTGATGTGCGCAAGGAGGGACCTGTCTATGATTTGCCCATTTTACTATCCATTCTTTCCGCATCAGGTCAAATCAGCCCTCCAAAACAAAACACCATGTTTTTAGGAGAGCTTTCCCTCACCGGTGCACTGCGTCCTGTTCGTGGTGCCCTCTCTATGGTGCTGGCTGCACGGGACGCCGGCTTTGAGCGTGTGTACCTGCCCGCCGCCAATGCTGCTGAAGCAGCCTTTGCCTCAGATATTACAATCTGCCCTGTCGAAACACTTTCCTCTCTGCTTTCACACCTATCCGATAATATCCCTCTGCCTGACTGTTCCATCGCCACGCCGCAGTCGCCACCGCCAGAGATTCCGGATTTTTGTGATGTTCTCGGTCAGCAAACCGTCAAGCGTGCCTTTGAAATCGCTGCTGCCGGCGGGCATAATATCCTGTTGTCCGGCTCCCCCGGCTCCGGTAAAAGCATGATGGCAAAACGCTTCGTCGGAATCCTCCCTCCACTCTCCGAATCTGAGCAATTGGAAGTCATTCGTATTTGGTCAGCTGTGGGACGCGGCAGCGAGGCGGCTCAGCTGACCACCCGTCCCATACGGACACCGCACCACACCATTTCTGCACAGGCGCTTGCTGGCGGATCGGCTTCTGCCTCTCGACTTCCACTTCCGGGTGATATTTCCCTTGCGCATAATGGTGTCCTGTTCTTAGATGAACTGCCTGAATTTCATCGCAATGTTTTGGAGGTGCTGCGTCAGCCCCTAGAAGATGGCGTTGTCTCTATTTCCCGTACCGCGGGCAAGGTCACTTATCCTGCACGATTTCAGTTGATTGCCGCAATGAATCCGTGTAAATGCGGCTGGTATGGCACACCGCGCTGTACCTGCTCGCCTGCTGATGTCGCAAAATATCTGCGCCGTCTTTCCGGTCCGCTGCTCGACCGCATCGACCTTCAGGTTGCTGTCCAACCGGTCTCCTACGCCGCACTTGCAGCACGCGGGGAGCGAAATGAAGAAAATTCTGCAACCATTCGGGCGCGTGTGTATAGAGCCCACAATCTGCAAACTGCCCGTTTCCAGTCCACTGCTATTCATTATAATGCACAGATTCCTCCCTCTCACATGGCAACTTTTTGCCCCATAGATGCCGAGGGTCAAAAAATGCTGGAGGCTGCTTTTTCTCGACTTGGTCTGACCGCCCGTGCCTATGACAGACTGCTCCGTGTTGCGCGCACCATTGCCGACCTCAATCAGTCAGATATCATACGCGCTCCTCATATTGCAGAGGCTCTCAGCTATCGTACCCTTGACCGCATGATATGATTACTTTTTGTTATTTTCATTTTTATTATTTTATTTGTGGATAACCCTGTGGACTGTGTGTACAACTTTTTATCTATTCTATTTTTCCCACATTTTTTCTAAAATAGTTGCATTTTATTGCATTTTTCTCTCTTTTTTCTTCTGTTTTGTGTAATCACTTTTCCACCTCATACACAGAGTTATCCCCAAGGGGCTGTCCTTTCTGAATCCGGCACATTCCAATGAGTGGAACAAAGCCAAGTGATTTTCGTCAATATAATTGACATTTTATATGGAATATGATGTAATGAATCTGTAACCAAATTGTAATTTTTCTTTTCCACCGTTATCTTAACAAAACGGGCTCAGAAAGGAGTTTTCATAAAAATGAAGCACCCCCGCCTACTGTGCACACTGTTGACTGCCATACTCTCTATTTCCTGCCTGTCACATGCCTATGCGCTCACAGGAATCTCTCCTTGGGCAAAATCCGATGTGCTGGCAGCCGGAACCGCCGGGCTGGCTCCCGATAAATTCGCTTCTCTAGATGCACGCACGCCCATATCCCGTGCCGAATTTTGTGCGGTTGCCCTCAATCTCTATGAAGCCGAGAGAAAAACAAAGATTCCGCGGACAAAAAAAGTGTATTTCAAGGATTGTAAAGACCCAGATGTCAATACCGCCTATGAAATGAAGCTCGTTTCCGGACGTGACCAGAGCCATTTCGCCCCGAATGAGCCTGTCAGCCGGCAAGACCTCTGCGTGATCCTTGAAAATGTACGCACACGCTGCGAAGCGGACAAGCCCAAAATCACAGTCTCTGCCAAATCTTTTCCGGACGGTAAGGATTTACGCTCCTATGCCGTTTCTGCAACCGAAATCATGCTTTCAAGCGGAATCATAAGGGGGGTTGAAGTCACGCAGTCCCATGATCCGGAACGTTCCGGTCAAACGATTACCCTTTTGGAGCCGTTGGGTACAGCGACCCGTGAGCAGTCCCTCATTATGGCAAACCGTTTCTTAGATTCCTTTGATGCCAAGCCGCTCAAGCCTTCTGATACGATTACAGATGACACTGTTATGGGCACAAACCCGCAAAACACAGACCAAGAGTCACAGACAGATGAAAAGACAGAATTTTTATCCAAACCAGAAAAGATAGAGCAGACAGAAAGCGCAACCCAAACAGAGCCAGATTTATCCGAAGAAAATGACCAGCTCTTGATTATGGGCGATCCGATTCCGGTTTCCGGTACGGTTTCCGAAAAAAAACTGTCTGTCTTTGGGGAAAACGGTGATTATTATACCACACAGGCAGAAGCCGAAGCCAACATGGTCGACATTACCGTCAAGGTATGGTCTCTGCTGTCCAGTGGACAGAAAACTCCTGCAACTCGAACCTTCAAAGTACATAAAGCGATTGCAGATGAAGTGCACGCTGTATTCGATGAAATTTTTGAGGGCGACGAAAAATTCCCAATCAAGGACGCCGGCGGCTACTCTTGGCGTACAAGCACACGCTCTGAGCACCGACAGGGAACAGCCATCGACCTCAACTATATGGAAAATATGGAATGTACCATTGATCAAAACGGCAAAGTCATCAAGGTAACAACTGGCTCCCACTGGACACCGATTCTTGATCCCTACTCCATTCCTGCCGGCGGAGATGTCGTGCGCGCATTTGCAGCACACGGATTTGCTTGGGGTGGTGATGCATGGACATCTAAACGAGATTACATGCACTTTTCTTACTTTGGTACATGACGCAGCCAATAGACAAGACCTCTCTTTACCGTGCTCCCGCTCTTCCCCATTCACAGATACTCCCTGTTTTTCCAAACCTTGCAGGCAAATAGAGTTGAATTTCTGCCAGTCTGCTTTTTTCACTTTCCCGCTTGACTTTTAAAAAACGCACTACTATAATTAGGGTATCAAAAAACTTCATTTTCGGACTGTCCGAATCCAGACCGGCTTTCTTGTTTTGCCGCATCACCCAACTCTGTCGGATGCTCGGATTCGACCGTCCATTTCGCGCAAAACAGGGGGGATTCTTATGGAAAAGGCAAATGAAAACAAAATGGGTACCATGCCGGAGGGGCGGCTGATTCTCACCATGTCCTTTCCCATCATGCTGTCCATGCTCGTACAGGCGCTGTACAACATTGTAGACAGTGCCTTTGTTGCCCGAATCAGTGAAGATGCACTAACCGCAGTGACGCTTGCGTTTCCGGTACAGCTTTTGATGATTGCCGTGGCAACCGGTACCGGTGTCGGCATCAACGCGCTGCTATCCCGCCGTTTGGGCGAGAAAAAGCAGCGAGAGGCAGACGCAGTTGCCTCCAATGGCATTTTCTTATCTGTCTGTTTCTGGATATTGTTTGCTGTACTCGGTCTGCTGTTCGGCCGATCGTTCATTGCACTGTTCACCAATATCCCTGCCGTAATTGAGATGGGAACCAGCTACGTAACGGTTGTTTCGGTCGCCTCCTGCGGTGTGTTTTTACTGTTCACAGCAGAACGGCTGATGCAGGCAACAGGCAACACAGTCTATCACATGATTACGCAGCTGATTGGTGCGGTGCTCAACTGCGTGCTTGACCCTATTATGATTTTTGGTCTGCTGGGCTTTCCTGCCCTCGGCACCACAGGCGCAGCACTGGCCACAGTCCTTTCCCAAATCGTTGCCATGGTGATTGGTTTTTTCATCAATGTTAAATTCAATCACGATGTCCATATCCATCTGCGCGGTTTTCGACCAGATGGAGCGATCCTGCGTGAAATCGTGCGCATCGGTCTGCCCGCTGCCTTACAGCAATCACTAATGAGCGTGCTCACCGTCGGTTTCAACCGTATTTTAATGCCGTTCTCGCAAACCGCTGTTGGTTTCTACGGCATTTACTACAAGCTGCAAAACTTTCTGTTCATGCCAATCTATGGTCTGAACAATGCGCTTATTCCTATGATTGGCTACAACTATGGTGCCAAAAAGCGCCGCCGCATTGAACGAATCACCCGTTACGCAATGCTTCTCGGGCTGGGCATTATGGTTGTTGGCACACTGTTGTTTGAAGCACTGCCCGTGCCGCTGCTCCGGCTGTTCGATGCCTCCGAAGCCATGATTGCCATTGGTATTCCCGGTATCCGTATCATCTCGACTTCATTCTGTCTGGCTGGTATCTCACTGATTCTTTCCGGCTGTATGCAGGGATTGGGACGCGGTAACGAATCGTTGTTTGTTGCTCTGCTGCGTCAGCTGATTGTGATTCTTCCGCTTGCAGCACTTCTGGCACGTTACAGCCTGTCAGCCGTTTGGCTTTCTTTCCCGCTGGCAGAAGCCGTCGGTCTGCTCGCCGCTGTGCTGCTGTATTACCGCGTACATCGTCAGCTTATCAGCAAGCTGCCCGAATAGCTAGCTGTATCTATCTGGACATGAAACCGCCGCAGTGGTGGTTTGTCCCCACAGGGTGAACTTTTACATAACCAAAAACCGCCTGTTCGAATATGGCTGTCCGAACAGGCGGTTTTCTATTGATAATCGAGGGTGCTTTTCATCTTATATTCTTTCGGAAATCCATTCAAAAAGGACGCAATCCGCGTCCTTTTTGATGCAAAATAAAAGATGGAAATAGGAATTTCAGATAGAATCATGAAAAGGTAAATCTTATTGTAAAATCGTGGATTGAAACTTAGTCCATCTTAGAGAAGGACTCCTTGCCCACACCACACAGCGGACAAACAAAATCTGCCGGCAGCGCGTCCCATGTCGTACCAGCTGCTACGCCGTTGTCTGCGTCACCAATTGCTTCATCATAAACATATCCACAGATATCACATACATACTTGTTCATTTCAACTTCTCCTTATGGCAAGAAAATTATCATATTTTGTCTTTTAGAAGAGAGGGAAATGCGATTTTTCTATCACTTTGTATTCCCTTTCTGTGTTTTTATTATACCGTCTTTTTCTTGACTTTGCAAGTCCTTCTCCTCTTTTTCATACCTAATTTATATGTAATTCTCCTGACCTTTTCAGACATATTATACAAAATTAGTATACGTTCCGTCAATCTGTATCAAAAATACCTGTACTGAGATAACGGTCTCCTGTATCTGGTAAAATCACAACAATTGTCTTTCCTTCATATTCCGGACGTTTTGCCAAGTCAATCGCAGCGCTGACTGCCGCACCTCCAGAAATTCCCACCAACAGTCCCTCTTTTCTGGCAAGCTCACGAGCAAAGGCGACTGCATCCTCAAACTTTGCTGTAAAAATTTCATTATAAATACTCCGATCCAGCGTTTGTGGTACAAAGTTTGCACCGATTCCCTGAATTTTATGCGGACCTGCTTTCCCCTCTGAGAGCAGGGGGGAATCCGCCGGTTCTACCGCCATAATATGCAAATTGGGCTTTCGTTCCTTCAGATATCTTCCTGCACCGCTGATGGTGCCGCCCGTTCCAATCCCGGCAACAAAGGCGTCCACCTGTCCGTCGGTATCCTGCCAGATTTCCGGGCCTGTGGTCTTATAATGTGCTGCCGGATTTGCGGGATTGTCAAACTGCCCTGCGAGGATACTGCCCGCAATTTCCTTATGCAGTGCCTGTGCCTGCTCCACAGCACCCTGCATTCCCTTCGCTCCCGATGTCAGCACAATTTCCGCACCATATGCAGCAATCAAGCGGCGGCGTTCCAGTGACATGGTTTCGGGCATGGTCAAAATCACACGATATCCCCGCGGGACAGCGACCGATGCCAATCCAATTCCAGTATTGCCGGAAGTCGGCTCGATAATTGTGCCACCCGGCTTCAGTTGTCCCGTGCGCTCTGCCTCTTCAATCATATTACGCGCCGCTCGGTCTTTAGCAGACCCCGCCGGATTCATACATTCCAACTTTGCCAAAACACGTGCAGGTACGTCATGCGCCTTGCAGACTGCATGCAGTGCAACCAACGGGGTACTGCCAATCAAATCAGAAGCACGTGCAAAAATCCTTGCCATGTTTTTTCCTCCTCAATACTCCAGTGCTTGCTTCAAATCTTCTAAGATATCTTCGATATGCTCAAGTCCAATGGACAAGCGCACAGTACCGGAACGAATCCCTGCTGCTTCCTGTTCCTCTTGATTCATCTGCGCATGCGTTGTTGATGCAGGGTGAATCACCAGAGATTTTGCATCTGCTACATTGGCGAGCAGAGAAAATAACTGCAAACGATCAATAAACCGCTGTGCTGCCTGTGCACCACCAACAATTTCTATCGTAAAAATAGAGCCCGCGCCCTTTAAAAAATAGCTTTGATACAAATCATGCGTCGGACTGTCCGGCAAAGACGGGTGGTGTACTGCTTCGATGGCAGGGTGCTCATTCAAAAACTGGACTGCACGTAGGGCATTTTGTACGTGGCGTTCCACACGCAGCGATAAAGTTTCCAAGCCCTGCAATAACAGAAACGCATCAAACGGAGACAAAACCGCTCCCGTATCCCGCAGTAAGACTGCGCGGATTCTGGTACAGAATGCCGCCGCACCACAAGCATCTGTAAAACACACTCCATGATAGCTTGCATCCGGCTCAGAAAGCTGTGGAAATTTTCCAGATGCCTTCCAATCAAAGGTGCCGCTTTCCACAATCACACCGCCCAGTGTTGTGCCATGTCCTCCCAAAAATTTGGTGGCAGAATGTACTACAATATCTGCACCGTGTGCAATCGGACGAATCAGGTACGGCGTTGCAAACGTATTATCCACAACAAGGGGAATATGATGCCGATGTGCAATCTGTGAAAGCGCATCGAGATCAATGACATCACTGTTGGGATTGCTGAGTGTTTCTACAAAGATTGCTTTTGTATTAGGTCGGATTGCGGCTTCAAAAGACTCGGTCAGCGGGTCAACAAAGGTCGTAGTCACTCCCTGCTGTGGAAATGTATGCTGCAATAGGTTATAGGAACCACCATAAATCGTGCGCTGTGCCACAATATGATCGCCGGCACGCACCAGATTCTGCAAGGCGTAGGTGATTGCCGCCGCACCAGAAGCAAGTGCCAACGCCGCTGCACCGCCCTCCAACGCCGCAATCCGCGCTTCCAATGCTGCCGTTGTGGGATTTGTCAAGCGACTGTAAATATTTCCAGCATTACGCAAGGCAAACCGATCTGCTGCCTGCTGGGCGGAGTCAAACACGTATGCTGCTGTCTGATAAATCGGAACTGCACGTGCACCAGTTGCTGGATCTGGCTGCTCCTGTCCGGCGTGCAGCTGAAGGGTCTCAAATCGGTAAGTTCTGTTTGTATCCATTATAATGTTCTCCTTTGTATGTGGTGTATTGATGATAAACTCAGATACATCACATTCGTCCGCAGCGCCAACCAGCGCGCAGAAGGATCGGAAATACATAGCGCATACGCAGTCCACCCTTTCTCAAATACCTAGTTCTTTTATATGTTTCTTTGATTCTGTATTTTAACAAGCAAAAGCGTCCTTGTCAATAACAAAATGCCCAAAAATAATTTCATCATTTCATTTATATTTCACATCGCTTTTTACTTACCCCAATATTGACAGTGCCACAATCAAAATTTTATACTATGCTTATAAAATTTAAGGGTGTAAAGGAGTGAGACAATCTGAACAAGTCCAAAAAAGTGTTCCTGTATATCTCCGCTTATTTCGCTCTCATGGCTGTGATTTGCTATCTGCATATCCTTCAGAATTCTTTTCCCAACATCATCACAGCCGGTTTCGTCACGATATTGGCTTGTATCCCCATCGCAGCGGAAGCGTCCAAACTTCATTATCGCGTCATAGATTTCTTACAATTTATCAATAAAAATCTGCTTTTCTACATCATATTTTTTGCCTGCTTTTTGTTTGTCAGAGAAAATCTTACAGCTTTTAATCATTATATTTATTTTTTATGGTGGACGATACGTCTGCCCGAAACAGTGACCTCTATTTGCATCACATTCTATATCGAGCAGCTGTTCTGCTGTCTCACGGCACTGTTTTTCTGGCTGTGCTGCTTTACGTACCTGCTGCTCCTGTTCCGAGGAGAAAAGAATATCTCATCTCAAATTGCAGCCATATAATCAAAAAATATGAAGATAAAAATGGTGCCAGAATCAACTCTGGCACCATTTTTTATCTGCATTAGACGGGACACAATCCGAGCCCTACAAAATTTGATTATACAAATGGGCTCCGACCCGCAGCCATCTGCGCACGCAGCCATGCTTCGTCCTTTGGATCGATCACGTTCGCCTCGGTCGTGAGGAATACCGCTGCCATGGACGCCGCATTTTCCAGCGCCAGACGAACAACCTTTGCCGGATCGACGATGCCTGCTTGAATCATATCCACATATTCTCCCGTGGTTACGTCCATGCCAAAGCCGATACCGCGTGTTGTAGCTTCTGCCGCCACAACAGCACTGTCCAAGCCTGCATTTTCCACAATCTGACGGAATGGTGCATACAGCGCACGTGCAACGATTTGCGCACCCACACGCTCGTCCCCCTCACGCGTATCGGCATAAGCTTGCACTGCCGGAATCGCATTGCAGAATGCGACACCGCCGCCAGCTACAATGCCCTCTGCCATTGCAGCACGCACTGCATGCATCGCATTTTCCAGCCGCGCCTTTTTATCCTTCAGCTCCAGCTCCGAAGCCGCGCCCAGCCGGATAACCGCCACACCACCGGCGAGTTTGCCCAGCCGCTCACGTGCACGGTCTACTGCAAACTCATCTTTTGCATCTGCTAACTGACGGCGCAGCTTCTCGATTTCTGTCTGGATTGCCTCTTTGTCACCCGCACCACCAACAATGACTGTGCGATCCTTGCTGATGGTGACTTTTTCTGCACGACCTAACATATCCATTGTTGCATCACGCAGAATAAAGCCGGTCTCCTCACGCACCACCGTTGCACCAGTCAGCAGCGCCAGTTCATCGACCAACGCCTTTTTACGGTCACCGAAGCCCGGCGCACGCACTGCCGCTACCTCGACCGTACCCTGCATCTTATTGATGATGAGCGCCTTGAGTGCCTCACCAGACACATCTTCTGCCACAATGACCAACCGTCCACGGCTTTGTGCCACCTGATCCAAAATCGGCAAAATATCCTGCAAATCTGTGATCTTCTTATCGGTAAACAATAGATACGGCTCGTCCATTTCGACTATCATCTTTTCCGAATCGGTTACCATATATCCTGAAAGATATCCCTTGTCAAACTGGCTTCCCTTGACGATTTCGAAGCGTGTCTCCATAGTTTTGGATTCCTCCACAGTGATTACACCGTCCTGCCCGACCTGCTCCATAATATCGCCCAGCATTTGTCCAGTCTGTGAGTCCGCGCCCGAAATAGACGCGACCTGTACGATATCTTCTTTTTTCTCCAACTGATATGCGCTCTCGCGGACTGACTGTACCGCCGCGTCCACTGCGCCATGAATACCGCGCCGCAAACTCATAGGATCTGCGCCAGCTGCCATATTTTTGATTCCCTCGCAGATGATTGCCTGCGTCAGCAAAATCGCTGTCGTTGTACCGTCCCCAACCTCGTCCTTGATTTTGGTTGCGACCTCTGTGAGCATCTGTGCGCCCAGATTTTCCGAAATATCGCTCAGTTCAAAGTCTCGGGTCACGCCCGAAGCCTCATTGGTAATGACCGGCTTGCCGCCAATCCCACTTACCAATACATTGCGACCCTGTGGACCAATTGTTGTCTTAACTGCATCGGCCAACTGGTCCATACCGTTTTGCAGCCGCGTTCTGGCGTCCTCGCCATAGTACAAATCTCTTGCCATTGTGTTTTTGCATCTCCCTGACAACTATCAGCAAATAGGCACGCAGCAAGAACTGCCGCATGCCCATTGACCGATGAAGTATAAGTGCTGTGAAACGGATTACTCCGCTGTCACAGTTTCCAGCTCACCCGCTGCTTCGGAAACAGGAATCAAATCCTGCTCCTCTGCAAGGGCTTCCGCCCGCATTTCTTCTTCCTGCTGTGCAATAATCTTTGCATGCAATCCAATGCGGTCATCATGCTGTAACCATTTTAACAGACCAATCATAGTTCCTGCAAGTATAATCAGGAAAGGAGCAGAAATAATAATTGCAATATTCTTAATTGCGGTAAATTCTGCACCAACCAGAATGACAGACAGCGGAATCACTGCCAACAGGATACAGAAGAACAGGCGCAGTGCCATTTTAGGCGTACCACGTTTGGTGACGGTTTCGGCGAGCGCAAGCGAAGCCGAGTCCATCGACGGAGCCACGAAACCGACTACCAGAACCAAAATGAGGAATGGCAGCAAGGTAGAACCGAGCGGCAATGTTTTCAAAATGCTGAAAATCGCTACATCGCCTACGCCACTAGTGACCAAACCGATGACATCAACCAAGCCTTCCAGATGCTGGAAGATAGAGAAGCTGCCATTGATACCAAAAATCAATATGCCTCCGCCTGTCATGATAAACATGGTGTACAGCGCAACCTCGCGAATGGTTCTGCCCTTGGATACCTTTGCGATAAAAATACCCATCATGGCAACATAGTTTAGATAGAATGCGATAAAGTATACCGTCCAACTCTCTACAAAGCCTGTATTGTTGATTGGGTCAGTGAAAAGCGCCATACGTGGCAGCTTTTCGATCATATGACCGAACGAGTTGACGATATTTTTCAAAATAAAGGTGGTTGGTCCTGTAAACAATACATACAGCAGGAAAACCACGCAGGTGACAGACGCAATGTTACTGATTGTCTGCATTCCCTTCTTCGTGCCGAGGAAGGAAGTAATCGAATAAACGACTGCAATAAATACAATACAGCCAACCTGTGACACCGCATTGACTGGTGTATTGAACAGAACATTTAATCCACCAGTAAACAGCGGCACTGCCAAGCCAAGCGACGAACTGAGTGCACCCAATACGCCAAAAATAACCAGAAAATCAATTACTTTACCAATCGTATTTTTTCCCTTGACCTTTTCTCCCAGCATTGCACAGCAAACCGCGCTGGTCTGGAAAGAAGGTACTTTGCGAACATAAACACCATAGGCAATCGCCACACCCATCACTGTATACATGGACTGGTTGACAATTCCCCAGTGAAAGAACTGGTATCCAAGGGAGGACTCAATTGCTTCTACGCTTTCGGGTATGATGCCAAGCCCGGGCGCCTGATAGTAACTCGCCCATTCTGTGAATGACCAGTACAATGCTGCGGACGCTAACGATGCGAGCAGCATCATGGAAAAGTAGCTGAAATTGGAATATTCCGGTTTGCAGTTGCCCAAACGTACTCTGCCGTATTTGCCAAAACAGAAATACAAACCGACAATAAAGGATACAAACGCAATGATTTCAAAGAATGGTCCCAGACCAGTAATCATCATGTTGAAGAACTTGTTGATTGCATTGAGCGTACCGTCCGGATTGACAATCATCAGAATGATAAATGCAATCAAAATCGTTACACTAACGATAATCAGACCTACCTCAACATCGGAATTCTTTTTTTGTTTTGTATTTTTTTCCATTCTGTCGTCTCCCGTTTCTTCACACTGTCACGGAGTTAAAAGCGATCTCATCAAATCAGTAATCGGGCGGCTTGTACGGTTTTCCACATCATATCCAACATATACCGATTCACATCGGACAAGAAGATCCTCCTCACCCTTACGGTATATCTCAAATGTTATTGTAAGACTTTTGTTTCCTACGTTGATGCTGCTGATGCCAACTTCCAGATCATCTCCCTCGAAAGCACTTGCGTAGAAATCATAGGTCGATTTTCTATGGCAGACCTCAGAACCATGCTTTTCTGACAGCTCGCGGTACGTATACCCTTTGGAGCGCCAGAATTCTTCAAAGGCAAGATCAGTATATACCACATAATTACCATTGTAAACGATTCCCTGCCGGTCTACCTCTCCGAAGCGCACACGAACAGGGCAGAAGAAAAAACAATCGCTCCTCATTACTTTGAATCTCCCCGCTTTGTCTTATTATCTCTTTCTCTGGCTGCGTGCAGACGTTTGAGTGCTGCGTGCAGCGCAGCTGTGGGATTGACCGAACGCTTACGCACCCTGTGCAGCAGGGCGCCGGGCGCACAGACATCCACACAATAGCCACAGTTGATGCAGGTTAGGAATGCCTTTCCCACAGCCTGCGGATATCCGTCCTCATCTCGATGGATAACATGCATCGGGCAAATGTCCACACAGGCATCGCACCGGACACATTTTTCCTTATCGGGTGAGATCAGTTCATTCGCTTTCACAGATAAAAATCCCTTTCTAAAAAATGAAATCCACCCAATACGCAACCGTGCCCCTGTTTTACCAGGCGATGCGTATCGGATGGATCATTCATTTCACACCATGATCAAACCATCAACCTGCCTGGTGTACTGCGCCCTCTGCGAGCAGATTGTCGATGCGGTCCTGCTCGTAGCCAAGCTCCTTCAAGATCTCGACGCTGTGTTCGCCCGGATGTCTTGCAGCAGAAGCGTTCGGATCAACCGGTGTCTTGCTGAAACGGACAGGTGTGTTGGTAACAATATAATCGCCCACACCTTTTTGATGGATCGAAGTGATCACGTTCAACGATTTTGTTTGCGGATTACTATCAAACTCCCGCAATGACTGCACTGCCGCAGCAGGCACACCGACTGCACAGAGTTTGTTTTCCATATCATACCGTCCCATAACACTCGTTGTCTTTTCCAGCTCCATAATCAGCGCATCGCGGTTTTGCACGCGCAGTTCATTGGTGGCAAACCGCGGATCGGCAGCAAGTTCTTGCATCCCCAGCGTGCGGCAGAGTTTATCCCACTCCTCTTCCGAGCTGACCGCAATGACTACATTGCCGTCCTTTGCCTTAAATTCACCATATGGCGCATACCACACATAATGGTTACCGCTCTTTTCGGTGAATTTGCCCGTGAGCGAATGTTCCAGAACAGACGATTCACACATATAAAATGCACAGTCCAGCATGGCAATGTCCACACGCAGACCCTTGCCGGTTTTCTGCTTATGCAGCAGCGCCATAGCAAGACCACGCATCAACTGTAAACCCGCCCATGTATCACACATGGAAAAACCGGGCTTTATGGGGGCACTGCCTGCCTCACCGCTCTGTGCGACCAGACCGCTTCGTGCGGCGGCAATGATATCCATACAGGGCAGGTGGGACAGCGGACCGTATGTACCAAAGCCAGAAATCGATCCATAAATCAATCCCGGATTGACCTCCAGCATTTTATCATATCCGATCCCCAATTTTTCCAGCGTACCTGCCTTAAAGTTCTCAATTACAACGTCTACCTGTGCGACCAAATCGAGCACAACCTTTTTGCCCTCTTCCGACCGCATATCAATAGCGATTCCTTTTTTACCCCGGTTATACTGGCAGAAATACAAGCTGATGTCATTGACATACGGCCCATATTCACGGGAAATATCGCCTGCGCCAGGTCGTTCGACTTTGATCACCTCTGCGCCCATGTCTGCCAGCATCATGCCGCAGAACGGCGCAGATAAAACTTGAGAAAAATCAAGAACTTTAATCCCTTTGAGAGGTCCCTTCTTCATTTTTCACTCTCCTCAACTCGTTATCTCAGGCTTATCCGCGCCGGCCGCTTAAATGACGCCTTCCTTCTGAAGACGATCTATGGCCGCAGGATCCAAACCCAAAGCGGTGTAAAGTGCCTCATTCTGCTCACCCACGGTTGGGGCAACAGCAAGCGGCTCCTCATCCTGATTGCAGAATTTTACCGGCTTGCCGGGCATTTCCAAGTCACCCAGTTCTGTATCCTTTACAGAAACAATCATGTTTCTTACCTGAAGCTGGGGCTGCTGCAGTGCTTCCTTGGTTGTGCTGCACATCGTGCCCGGAATCAATGTATCGTCACAAATATCCGCAATCTCCTGCATGCTGTAATTCGCAAACAGCTCTTCCAGCTTATCACGAAGATCGCCAAAATAGTGATAACCTCTGACCAAATTCGAGCAGTACAACTCATCAGCTTTCCATTCCGGTCGCTTGAACGCATCACAGAACTTTGCCCACTGCGCGTCAGATGAAATACCCATTGCCACATAACCATCCTTGCACTTGAGGATATCGTATGGGTTGATTAGCGGGTGTGCATTGCCGGTGCGCATCGGATCTTCATGTTCTGCGCCATAGGTGATGACCTTATCCTCGGAAATGGCAATGGCTGAACCGCAAAGCGTCGTCTCCACTACCTGACCTTCGCCGGTTTCTCTGGCATGATACAATGCCAGACAAATCGCAGAGGAAAGGAAGCTGGCTGCATATCGCTCGGAAATCGCAAAACCGATACGGGTAGGCTCATTTTCCGGAAAGCCGGTGAAGTGCATGACCGCGCTCTTCGCCTGCGCGATCAGGTCCAGCTGGGGCATATCGACCCCTTCGCCGGTCGAACCATAGCCGGAAATGCGTCCGTACACCAGAGAGGGTTTGATAGCGCTCAGCACATCATACCCCAATCCCAACTTTTCCATGGTGTTCGGTGCAAAATTTTCCAGCACAACATCCGCCGTTTCTACCAGCTTCTTGAAAATTTCCTTCCCCTCGGGATGCTGTAAATTGAGCGTAATGCTCTTTTTCCCGCGGTCACGGAAGGCATGATGAACACTGGCGCCATTTTTCAATGGCGCCAGCGATCTCAGTGGGTCCCCATCTGGGGCTTCCACCTTAATAACCTCCGCTCCGTAATCAGCCAGTTCCATCCCGCAGTAACCGGAAAGTTTCATCAAGTCAAGCACTCTAATACCTTCCAAAGGAAACATATTTACCTCCTATTACTGTGAGAAGCAAGCCTCACGGAATCCTTTCATTATTCCTCGTAAGCCCAGTCGGTGTACAGCTCTGTGCCGCGCTTCTTGATCATGCCGCCGATGACATTGCGCTGGATCTCGGAAGTACCTTCCCAGATACGGTCAACGCGCTGGTCACGCCACAGACGCTCTACTGCGTTCTCACGCATGTAGCCACGACCACCAAGAATCTGAACGCCCTTATCGGTTACGCGGTTAACCATTTCAGAGCACCACAGCTTGATTGCAGATGCACGAGCATGCTTGAGCTTACGATCCATATCGCCGGAAATCTCCCAGCATACGCGGTACAGCAGGCTCTTAGCAGCCATGATATCCATGGTCATATCAACCAGCATGTGCTCAATTACCTGATAGTCACGAATGACGCGATCGCCCTGTACACGGCTAGCAGCAAAGTCGTTTGCTTCCTTCAGTACACGCTCAGCGCCGCCTACGCAGCGAGCAGCGATGCCCAGACGAGCCTCTACGAACCAGTCCTTGGTCATGTTGAAGCCTTCGCCAATGCCCTTCAGGATCTTGGACTCATCAACAACAACGTCCTCGAAAGTGAATTCTGGATGCTTAAATGCAAAGTGGTGGGTAAACTCAGGTGTGCGCTTTACGCTTACGCCCGGTGCATCCTTTTCTACAAAGAATACGGTAGCCTTGTTTGGATCTCCATCGAGATGAGTATGAACCAGCAGGAAGTCTGCAATATTACCAACCGTTACGTACCACTTCTCACCATTGATTTTGTAGCCGCCATCGCACTTAACAGCAGTGGTCTGGCACATGGTCGGGTCAGAACCTGCATCTGCCTCTGTAATTGCGTAAGCATCACGGCGCTTACACTGACAGGATGGAATCAGGTATTCCTCAATCTGCTCCTTTGTACCGAACTTCATCGGGAAAGAAGGCTGCGGAACAGCGTCCCAAATCGCACCGGTGGACATACCCAGCTGCTCGCTTACCAAAGCCTGCTCAAACAGGGTCAGACCAGCGCCGCCGTGTTCCTTGGAATGATTGGTTGCGTTAAAGCCCCACTTCATAACCTGCTCTGTGATGTACTTATGGGTTTCAGGGGAGATACCATTATTCTCCTCACACTCCATCTCATACGGGAACAGTACCTGCTCGGTAAATTCTCTTGCCTTTTCCTGTAGTGCGCGATGCTCTTTGCTCAGTTTGAAATCCATACGATTACTTCCTTTCTCCTCATGAAGCGTATTGTCTGACATCGGTTAGTCCGTTGTCGTTTAGTCCGTTATCGGATGATTCAATTATATATCTTAGGCAAAATAAGTCAATACTTTTTCCAAAGTTTTATGCACTTTGTATGATTACACAAAATCCACACGCCAGTTTTGTGCATCGCGGTAAAAATATGGTTGACACTCCATTTCTTTCTGACAAATATATCACCTTTTCCACATAATCCTAATTTTATAGTTGACGATGCCTCCTCTTCTGCGATATAATAAAAAAATAATCAGTCCGGTAACAGATGATTTGGCTCAATCAGTCCATCATCAGATTGTCCGAGTATTTTGTCATCGAGCTGTCCCTACGCCACACGCAGCTCGCCCTGCGCCGCAGACCTGCTTTGAACTCAATTGCTTCAGGATCGGCACACAGCGCCCGTGTTACAGCGTCCTCCAGCCAGCGGGCTGACTGATTTTTCATGTTAAAGGAGCCATAAAGCAATGGAACATTTGAGCAATGATGTATTTGACCGGTATTATAAAAGTTGGCGCGGAATCGATGCTGCCTATGATAAAATCGCTGCACAGTGTGGTGTTACCTCTAACATTATGAATATTTTGACCCTACTATACCAACATCGTACGCCTATGTCACAAAATGAAATAAGCCGCGAACTTTACCTCTCCAAGCAAACAGTTACCAGTGTGGTAGATAGTTTGGAAAAGCGTGGCTTCGTTACCCGATCGATTTCCGAGGGTGATCGCCGCAGCCGAGAGGTAACGCTCACGGAATCTGGTCGTGCTGCTGGCCGTCGGATTGGTCGCGAAATGCGTCGTGTTGAGTTGTCCGCGTTTGCACTACTTTCTGAACAGGAACAGTGCGCCCTTGTGGATATTCAGGAGAAGCTATGGCACGGCTTCTATCAGATTCTCGGTGAAGAATAAGATTTTCCCACACACTGTTAAAGGCTCCTATTCCGGCAGTGTGTTTTTTATATTCAAATATATAATTTTACAGAAAAGGCTGGTGCCTGAGATTCACTCTGGCACCAGCCTTTTCTATCATCTGACAGAGTTCGAAACCCCCTGTCAGACGACTAATTCGGATATGCAAATGTCACAGGTCTCACCGTATTATTAAGTGCTTCACAGGTATAACCTGCTTTTTTCAGTTCACTGAGCAGATTGCCCATTGCACGCGCTGTATCCTCTGCCGTGTCATGCATCAATACAACTGGTGTATTTTTTGTTTTCTGTACACCTGTCAGAACGGTCTGTGTCACCTCTGTAATGGTACGATTAGCACTTTCTGCATCATTTGCAGAGGCACTCCAATCATAATATAAAAATCCACGCCGCAGCATCTCTGCAATAATTGGCTGATAGGTATTTTGTGAGTATCGATTCACGGAGCCGCCCGGAAAGCGGAAAATGGTAGGATAAACTCCGCAAGCGGTGTATATCGCTTCATATGCCTGATGAAAATCCTCTACAAACGCATCTGGTGAAATGTAAATTGCCTTATAATCACCAGAATAACTGGAAATGCCAACGGTGTGCCCTTCATCTACCATACGTTTGACAAGCGCTTCATTTCCCGCAATATTTTTTCCTGTAACAAAAAAAGTTGCATGTGCACCGCTCTTTTTCAAGGCATCTAAAATAGTAGCCGTATGCTGAGAAGGTCCGCCCTCAAATGTCAGAAACACAGTACCCCGTTTTGCAGTCTCCACCTCCGGTGTCTGTGCGACACGCATCTCCGGATAGAGTGTCTGATACGGCAGCGGTTCTGCCGCCCCTGTGAGCGCCGGATCCGGCATGACCGCCTGATACCGTGCAACCGTTTGAGAAAGTACCTCGTTTTGTTTTTTCAAATTCGTCAGAACAACCTCTGCATGTACTGCACGATATACCATAAAGGTACCAAATCCAATCATTCCAACAATCAAAACCAATAAAATAATACGAACCACTTCACCAAACGTAATGCGTCTGTGTCGATAACGGGAAGAATAATGAGATGAATGTCTATATCGCACAGCTTATCTGCCTCCTTATTTGCCAATCAACTGAAAATAGCGTATCTATCAAATATTGACAGTATCATAGTCGCTCGTGCGATTATTATACCATAGAAACAGGTAAATTTTAAGAGAAATCTGTAATATTATGCTGCGCCCTCCTGTTTTTGTCGGTTTTCATGCAAAAGCAGAGCGGCACTGCTTCTATCATGCCGCTCTGCTTCCATGATACTATTTTTGATGTTCTGTCGCTTGGAACCATCTGGACGCTTTTATTCTACCACATGGGCATACGTATCCATGCGTGCAACAAAAAGATCATATTCTTTTTGTGTTAAAAAGCCTTCTTCTAAATTGCTTTTCAGTCCTTCCAAATTCTCTCTCCGAAATCTTTCCGGATCAACAGGGGCTAAATTCGTAAATCTTTGAGGCAATGATGCCAGTTCCAGTACCTCGCCCTGCTCCGTTTGGAAGCTTTCTGACTGGTCGCTCTTATAGAACACGCCATTGCTCATGTGATTCAAATAATAATAGGTATTCTCTTTTGTATTAAAACCGCCTCCCATATGCGGCTGCCAGAGAAAGAATACTGCTTCATCACCTATGGCAAGCGTCGGATTATCTTCAACAATCACCTCATGACGACCCATTTTTCCACCTTGCATACGAATGAGCACACGATCCTGTGCGGGTTCCCCTCGCAAAAGCATGACAGGTTCGATGATATAATCCGTAAAGATACTTCTTTGACCATCATCTGTTTCAATTTCGTATGGTTCAGAAATATCAATCACACTTCCATGAACCACCAAATCAGATGTCTCAGCCAGTTCTTCCAAAGAGACTTCTTCTAAAATTCCATGTATTTCTTCTGTTGTTGTACCAAAATATCCATTCTGATACAAAATTACACATACACAGCATGTCATCGCTGCCAGCAGCACCATGATGTATTTTTTCATTTCCGTGTTCTCCCTTTGTCTTCATTATATGCTTTTTATACACATTCCGAAACAAAATTCAAACATTCCAGTCGATATTCTTGGTGTAAGAATCCGACAAAAGCGCAATCGCTTGCAGAAGGGCACTCCTAACTTCATCATCATTGACCGAATCGTAAATTTCCAGACTTTTTTGTACAAAGATATGAACTTCATCTTGATTGATGTCGCGAAATGTATCAGAAGAATAATACCTTGCTAAAATTTTAGAAGCAATATTGATTCGTGCAGGAGATTCGTTCCAAAAGTTCTCATAAATATCTTTTGCGCGTATCATCGCACACTCAGGGTCCACATGCTCTAATGCTTTCATTGCATTATAAGCTAAATCATCATTTTCACTGTCTGCTGCGGATAACAATGCCGAAATATGTGCTTCCTCCTGCGCATCCAAGTGATCATGAAGCAATGCAACCGCAAGGGCACGCAAGGAAGGATCGACAGCAGAGTCCGCTATCAATGCAACAATGTCCTTATCGACTCCGGAATCCGGAAGCTTTTTCGCATAGCACTCGATTGCAGCGGAACGCAAAGGAACAGCGTTGTTTGGATTCATGATAAGCATAAGATAATCTTCATGTGTAAAATCTACACGTTTTAATAAAACTTGACCTACACACAGCAGAGATTCATAGTTTGAAGCATCTTTACTCAAGCTCGATAAACTCTCTATAAATTCTTGCTTAGACTGCCGCATAAAGGTATCATACATCTCATCTATATCCTGCATATTTTCCTCCTGCGTCTGAATCAGTTCAGATGACTTGGGAGCAAGCCAGACTCAACATGCAAGCAACAGCGAAATACAGCTGCACACAAAGAACACCTTTTTCACCAATCCGTCGATATACATAACGATACCTCTTTTTGATAAGCACGTTCAGTATGAAAAAACAACATGACTCATATAATATGTTCCTGTTTATCAGTTGTAAAATAACATACACAACTTACAATGTCAAGTGAATTTTTTCTATATTGTAACGATATGCTTATAGCAAGCAAGGGAATCTTATCATATCATCTTGTCAAGGCATAAAAAAGCCTCCCATATCCAAACAGGATACAGGAGACTTTCTATCTTAACGCAAGAACATCACCCAACAGGGCAAGTTAAATGCTTACTTGAGGTTAAACCAAGCAGCACGACCCGGATAGGTCGCAACATCGCCCAGCTCTTCCTCGATGCGGAGCAGCTGATTGTACTTTGCAACGCGGTCTGTACGGGACGGTGCACCGGTCTTGATCTGACCAGCGTTCAGTGCAACTGCGATGTCCGCAATTGTGGTGTCATCGGTTTCACCGGAACGGTGAGAAATAACAGCGGTGTAGCCAGCACGGTTCGCCATCTGGATAGCGTCCAGAGTCTCGGTCAAAGAACCAATCTGGTTTACCTTGATGAGAATAGAGTTTGCAACGCCCATGTCGATGCCCTTCTTGAGACGCTGGGTATTGGTTACAAACAGGTCATCACCAACCAGCTGAATCTTGTCGCCAAGAGTCTTGGTCAGCATATCCCAGCCTTCCCAATCTTCCTCAGCCATACCGTCTTCCAGAGAAATGATCGGATACTTCTCAACGAAGCCCTTCCACATCTTAACCAGCTGCTGGCGAGTCATCTTCTTGCCAGACTTCGGCTGGATGTAGCAATCCTCTTCTTCGTTCCACCACTCAGAGGAAGCTGCATCAATTGCAATCATGAAGTCCTCGCCCGGCTTGTATCCAGCTTCTTCAACAGCCTGTACAATAACCTTCAGCGCGTCCTCGTCCTTCTTGAGGTTTGGTGCATAGCCACCCTCGTCGCCAACACCAGCTGCCGGAGTACCATTCTCCTTCAGAGTCTTCTTCAGGGTGTGGAATACCTCTGCACAACGGCGCAGAGCCTCACGGAAGGAAGGTGCAGAAACAGGCATAATCATGAATTCCTGAATTTCTACATTATTGGTTGCATGTGCGCCACCGTTGAGAATGTTCATCATCGGAACCGGCAGGGTCTTTGCATTGCAGCCGCCGATATAGTTATAAAGCGGCAGACCCATAGCCTCAGCTGCTGCCTTTGCAACTGCCAGAGATACGCCCAGAATTGCGTTTGCACCCAGCTTAGTCTTGTTCGGGGTGCCGTCCAGATCGATCATAGCCTTGTCGATAGCCTGCTGATCGAGTGCGTTCATGCCGATGATTTCCTCAGCAATCTCACCGTTTACAGCGTCAACAGCCTTGAGAACACCCTTGCCCAGATAGCGATCCTTGTCGCCGTCACGCAGCTCGCAAGCCTCGAAGATACCGGTAGATGCACCGGACGGAACAGCTGCACGACCCATAAATGCGCCGGTATCAGCCTCTACATATACCTCAACCTCAACGGTCGGATTGCCACGGGAGTCCAGAATCTCGCGGCCGATTACGTCAACGATTTCGATGTAACCTTTCATAGTATAAACACTCCTTAAAAATTTTGGTTGTATGATAAAAGTATACTACCCGATAATTATTTTACCAGCAGGCTGTGACCTGTCATCTCAGTCGGCTGTGCCAGTCCCAGCAGCTCGAGCATAGTTGGTGCAAGGTCAGCCAACACGCCACCCTCAGACAGTGCCTTCACGCTGTCATCGCGTCCAACCAGTGCCAGCGGTACCGGATTGGTGCTGTGTGCAGTAAACGGAGACTTTCCATCCTCCTCCAGCATCTGATCGGCATTACCATGGTCTGCGGTAATCAACGCGCAGCCGCCATGTGCTGTGATGGCGTCCAAAACGCGTCCCACACAAGTATCCACAGTTTCTACTGCCTTAACAGCCGCCGGAATCACACCTGTATGCCCTACCATGTCACAGTTTGCGAAGTTTAAGATGATCACATCATACTTGTCTGCCTCGATACGCTTTACAACCTCATCAGTCACCTCAACCGCCGACATTTCAGGCTTGAGATCATAGGTTGCAACAGAAGGTGACTTAATGAGCGCACGCTCCTCATTTTTATACTCCTTCTCAACGCCGCCGTTAAAGAAGAAGGTAACATGTGCATATTTTTCGGTTTCTGCAATGCGCAGCTGAGTCAAACCCTTTTCCGCAATATACTCGCCAAAGGTATTGGTCAGGGACTGCGGCTTAAATGCAACGGTAACATTTGGCATGGTCGCATCATACTGTGTCATACAGATGAACTTGATTGGCAGATTGCCATTTTCACGCGCAAAGCCATCAAAATCCGGATCGACCAGCGCACGGGTGATTTCACGCGCACGGTCTGGACGGAAGTTTGCAAAAATCACTGCATCGTCCTTCTGAATGGTTGCACCTTCCGTCACTACAAACGGCTCAATAAATTCATCGGTTACACCATTTTCATAGGATTCCTGAATTGCCTGCACAACATTCGGACGAAGTGCACCCTGACCGTAAACCATTGCCGCGTATGCACGCTCAAGACGCTCCCAACGCTTATCACGATCCATTGCATAGTAACGACCGGAAACCGTTGCAATACAACCGACTCCCAATTCATCGATTTTATTCTGAACTTTCTGCACAAAGCCGGCACCCGAAGTTGGTGCAGTATCACGACCATCCATGAAGCAATGCACACAAACCTTAGTCAGGCCATTTCGCTTTGCCAAGTCAAGCAGCGCACAAATGTGATCGATATGGGAATGCACGCCGCCATCAGACATCAGCCCGAAGATATGCAGAGTAGAATTGAACCACTTGCACTGATTTACTGCTTGCTGAAATGCCTCATTTTCAAAAAATGTGCCGTCCTGAATAGACTTTGTAATACGGGTCAGCTCCTGATATACAATACGACCTGCACCAATATTGGTGTGACCGACCTCAGAGTTGCCCATCTGCCCGTCCGGCAGACCAACATCCATTCCGGATGCTCCAATCAGAGTATGCGGATGCTCACTGAACACCTTGTCGAGCACCGGCTTCTTCGCCATTGCAATGGCATTGCCCTCAGTTTCCTTGCGATAACCAAAGCCATCGAGAATAATGAGTGCCAGCGGCTGCTTCTCGCCATTCTTCTTAGCAGCTGCGGTCGTTGTCTTTTTGGTAGTTCTTTTGGTTGCCATTATTTTATTTACTCCTTAGTCAGGAAAGGGACAACAGATTATCCGTTGTCCCCCTCACAAATGTGCACGGGGAAAAACCCGCACGCGGAAATTACTGATTTGCTGCCTCCACGATTGCTGCAAAATCCGCAGACTTCAAGGAAGCTCCACCAATCAGACCGCCATCAACATCAGGCTGTGCAAGCAGTTCTGCTGCATTCTTTGCATTCATAGAACCGCCATACTGAATGGTGATCGCACGCGCTGCACGCGCACCGTATAGTTCGCGCAGGCAATCGCGAATTGCTGCACAAACCTCACCAGCCTGCTCTGAAGTAGCTGTCTTACCGGTACCAATTGCCCAAATCGGCTCGTAAGCGATTACAACCTTCTTAATGTCCTCAACTGCAACGCCCTGCAAAGCGATCTTGATCTGCTTGCGTACAACCTCGGTGGTAACATCCTGCTCACGTTCAGCAAGGGACTCACCGACACACAGAATGGGACGAAGACCGTTTTCGATTGCAGCGTGAACCTTCTTGTTGCAGGTTTCATCGGTCTCATTGAAATACTGACGGCGCTCGGAATGGCCAATGATAACATATTTTACGCCCAATTCCTTCAGCATATCAGCAGAAATCTCACCAGTGAATGCACCGGACTTCTCAAAATGCATATTCTCAGCACCGATAGCGATCTTAGAGCCCTTTGCAGCCTTGACAGCAGTCTGGATATCGGTGAATGGTACGCACAGTACCATCTCGCACCACTTTGTCTTGGACAGGAGCGGCTTCATCTCCTCGATCAGAGCCTTCGCCTCGCTCGGTGTCTTGTTCATCTTCCAGTTGCCGGCGATGATCGTCTTACGATATCTGCGATTCATTGTTCAAATACCCCTTTCAACACCCGCGGAATGGTCTATTTTCCCTTCATCGCGGATGGCATACAATAAACTAGGATTATATGTAGACACGGGGCGAGGATACCGCCCCGAGAATACCAAATTTACATTACTTATCTTCAAGACAAGCAATACCCGGCAGTTCCAGACCCTCTAGGAACTCCAAAGAAGCGCCGCCGCCAGTAGAAATATGGCTCATTTCAGCTGCAAATCCCAGCTTTTCAACAGCTGCTGCGGAATCACCGCCGCCAATGATAGAAACAGCCTTGGATTCTGCAATTGCCTTTGCAACAGCCTTGGTGCCAACAGCAAATGCATCAAATTCAAATACGCCCATCGGTCCATTCCATACAACCGTACCAGCGTCCTTAACGGCCTCAGAGAACAGTGCAACGGTCTTTGGTCCAATATCCAGACCCATCATGTCAGCCGGCAGCGCACCTGCATCATATACAACTGGAGTCGCGTCTGCTGCAAAGCGATCTGCACATACGGTATCTACCGGCAGAAGCAGCTTTACGCCCTTTGCCTCAGCCTTTGCCATGAGTTCCTTTGCAAGGTCAAGCTTGTCAGCCTCGCACAGGGAGGTGCCGATTTCCTTGCCCATAGCCTTCATAAAGGTGTAGGACATACCACCGCCGATAATAATGGTATCACACTTTTCGATAAGATTATTGATAACACCAATTTTATCGGAAACCTTAGCGCCGCCCAGAATGGCAACAAATGGACGAACAGGGTTTGCCAGCGCCTTGCCCATGATGGAGATTTCCTTGTTGATCAAGAAACCGCATACAGCCGGCAGATAATCTGCAATACCAGCAGTAGTTGCATGTGCACGGTGTGCGGTGCCAAATGCATCATTTACATAGATCTCAGCCATATCTGCCAATTCCTTAGCAAATGCCGGATCATTCTTTTCTTCTTCCTTATGGAAACGTACATTCTCAAGCAGCATTGCCTGACCACACTTCAGTTCAGATGCCATTTTCTTTGCATCCTCACCGATTACATCCTTGGCAAGCTTTACCTCCTGACCGAGCAGCTCAGTCAGACGTGCAGCAACCGGTGCCAGAGAATACTTCATCTTGAACTCACCCTTCGGGCGACCCAGATGTGAGCACAGGATAACTGCTGCATTGTGCTCAAGCAGGTACTTGATGGTCGGCAGCGCAGCAACGATACGCTTATCATCTGTGATTGCACCGTTTTCATCCTGCGGTACATTGAAGTCACAGCGAACGATGACCTTCTTACCAGAAACGTCGATATCCTCTACGCTCTTCTTATTGTAATCCATAATAGCATCTCCTTTGTAATAGGTGAAAAATATAGACCGATGAACAGAAATATCGTGGATTCCTGGCATGAACCCTGCTGTTTTCCAGGTTCCCACTACCAAGACAAAATTATACTTGGTTTTTGTTCAGGTTTCAATAGAAAATCTGAAAAAAAGTATGTTTTTTTCGAATTCTTTACACCTTTCCAGAGGGCTGAGCCCAGAACCAACCGAAATTATGCAAGAATCTCCCCAAAACATACCTTCTGGTCGTCCGCAATCATTCGATAGCACGCTGCTCCCCATGATAGGCTACCGCAAACGCCTGCGGTCCCGTATTTGTAATTACTGATATCCCAATCGGTCTGCGCTCAACGGCTTCGAAACCAATTTTCTCAAGCAGACCTTTTTCAATTTCATCTATTTTTTCAGGTGCAATTTTTCCATATAGTAAAACTGCCTTCTGAGATTCTGGATGTACAGCACGCCTTGCTACCTGCTCGAGCACCTTGGAAATGAGTTTTTTCTCTCCACGTGCTTTGTCGATCACAGTGACCGAGCCTGCTTTTACGAGACTAACGGGTTTCAGCCCCAGCGCCTCCCCTACAAAAGCTGCACCGCCGGAAATACGTCCGGATTTTTTGAGATGTTTGAGCGTATACACACCAAGCACAGCTTCGCAGCGCTTAAGCCGCGCACGCGCAATGTGTACAATATCACAAAATGCGTCTCCTGCATCGCGCATTTCACACGCATGCAAAACGACCTGCCCAAAAATATAGGTATAGCTTTCCGAATCGATGAGCTCGATCTGCATATCCATTCCATAGGCTTCGTAAAACATGGAGCGTGCAATACAGCACGACTGATAGCCGCCTGAACCAGCTGCATTCATAATAATTCCCAGTACATGCGTACACCCATCTGCCCGTGCCTTTTCATAGCTTGCCATGACCTCTGCCGGAGTAATCTGTGCTGTTGTTGGAATCTCTTCAGATGCTTCGAGCAAATCCCAATATTCCTCGGGCGTCATATCATAGAATTCCCGAAAAGTCTTTCCATTATGTGTAATCTTCTCTGGAACAATATCGATTTCATATTTCTGAACCAACTCACGCGGAATATCTGCCGCCGAATCACAAAATATATGGATCTTTTCCATTCCATTCCTCCTGTATCAGTGTACCGCATCCATTTCCCCGGGGAAACGACCAGCCTCTGCCAATCCGGCAAAATCTGTTTGTCGAAGTGCCTCAAATACGGTGACTGCTACCGCATTTGACAGGTTCATACTACGTGCACCCTCTCTCATCGGGATCCGAATACAGCGCTCCGGATTTGCAATCAGCAGGGATTCCGGCAGTCCGCGGGTTTCCTTGCCAAACATCAAATAGTCACCATCTTGAAACCCGGGTTCGGTGTAAGCGCGCTTTGCCTTTGTTGTCAAATAAAAATATCGCCCGTCTGGATTTTTTCTAAAGAAATCCTCCAGATTTTGATAACGACGGATATCCAGCAAATTCCAGTAATCCAATCCGGCTCGCTTGAGCTGCCGATCATCAATGGAAAACCCCAAGGGCTCCACAAGGTGCAGCACCGCACCCGTCACCGCACAGGTGCGCGCAATATTGCCAGTATTCTGTGGGATCTCCGGCTCAACCAAAACAATATGAAACATAAAACGCCTCTTTATAGTTATTACACCCCCTATTTTATGCGATTGCGCGGTATTTTTCAAGCATTTTATATGATTTTTGCAAAAATACCCAGTATTTTCCCAATAGCAGCTGCTTTATCTGTTCATTTTCGTGCAGACAGACCCCAAAGATATCGTTTTTGATATTGCAGCATGGCATAACCGGTGATACGGCGATAGAGGGGAAGGTTATAAATTCCGCCTGCAACCCCAACGATCGGCAATCCCTGTATGAACTTTGCAGTCAACATTCCCTGTGCCAAGCTTTCTGCTGCTTCTCTCTGCACCAACTCCAAACATTCCGATATTTCTCTTCCTGCCTGAATTTCTTGTGCCAACCAATCCAGCCGTTCTTGCCGCTCCTGCTGTGGCGCACCCGCGCAGGCAAGCAGCAGCATGAGATATACCTGTTCGTGTTTTTCCCGCACATCTACACCATAGGACAGTGCGATTTGATAAATTCCCCGGAGCAGCCCCCCTAAAAAAATCGGGATATCCGGCAATCCAATACCAAGCACCCCCAATCCCACACCCTCTGCAAGTGAAACACCAGAACCGCGCCGCCGTACCTGACGCGCCCGTGTGCCAAGTGTGCGGAGCTGCCCTGCGCGCAGTTTTTGTCTCGCCCTGCTATCCTGTTCATGAAATGCCTGTGTGATCTCTGTCTCGGAAATTCCGCGGCGAATCAGCCAATCTCCCTTTTTGAGCACCAAATCCAATCCTCGTGCAAATGCAGCAGTCAAAGCAGCCTGCGCCTTTTGCGGAACAACTATCTTATTTGCAAGCCCTTTACATGATTGAACCCTTTCCAAATATTTTCGCTCTTTTTTTCGGATTTTCTGCAACGCTTTCTCTATTGTATTGCGCATGTATCTCATCTCCTCCCAAGTGCACAGCCAGCGTAGAAAACGCTAAGGCTTCCCGCTCGTCATCTTGTCCACAGTCCAGTACACAAGAAAACCCAGAGCCAGACAGTATCTCTCAGCTGTTTGACTCTGGGCTTTCCCCTCAGACTTCTCTATAATTCGCTCCTATCATTTTATCCGCCTGCGCCTGATAGCCTTTTAGCCAAACAGCCTGTCCGACAGCAAGCGATGCAGGTACATCTAAAACACGTTGATTGCTGCTGCCACGAAAGTGCAGCTCCAAACCTTTTTGTGCCTCTACAAACGGACCGTCAACCAAAAGCGTCAGCTTTTGAAGCAACTGCAAAACCCACGGGTCCGGCAGTTCCAAGAGTTGTTCAAATGTATATCCGCTATATGCCATCAGATGTTTTTTGCCCTGTAACTTTTCTGCGACTGCGGATAAGACCTGTGCCTGACAAAACGGTTCTCCTCCCGAAAAGGTCACACCAGATAAAAGTGGATTTTTGAGGATATCCTGTACCAACACATCAGGATCTATCAAATGACCACCTGCAAAATCATGCGTTTCCGGATTGTGACACCCCGGACACCGATGCGGACAGCCCTGCGTAAAAATGACATAACGAAAACCGGGGCCATCTACAATGGATTCTTCAATGGTTCCCGCAATGCGAAGCATCTTACACATCTGCTTATGCCGAGCGTGTGCTGTCATTGAGAGAGCAGCAGGATACTCCATGCTTTACACGGTCATTCTCTTCTGCACGTTTTCCATTGTTAAACCGATCGAGTGTACCAACCAGATAACCCGTGATCCGTCGGATCCTCTCAAATCCAACGCCTTCGCCAACAACAGCAACGCCATCTACTTCTGTCACACGATATTCTCTTGCCATTTTGATACAGCCTTCTTTCTACTATTGTTATGATTGAGCACAAAGTGGATTTACTGTGCGTTCTTGCTCCTCGTAAGGGTCTCCATGATACCCCAGCGTTGTCGTATTCAAATGCCGATAGAGTCCCAGCTTATGCAGCTTGGCAAGTGGAACGCCTTCGCCCTCCCGTCGTCCGCAGCGCGGGCAGACATCGCCAATGATGCCTGTGTATCCACAAATGGGGTCGCGGTCGATTGGGTGATTGATGGCACCATATCCCATACCGGCCTCCTTCATGGCACGTACAACCGTTTCAAACGCCTCTAGGTTCTGTGCTGGATCTCCGTCGAGCTCAATATAGCTTATATGTCCGCCATTGGTCAGCGCATGGTACGGGGCCTCCCGCTGGATTTTCTCAAAAGCAGAAATGGGATAATAAACCGGAACATGAAAAGAATTCGTGTAATATTCACGGTCGGTAACACCCACAATACTGCCAAAGCGATCGCGGTCCATACGGACAAAGCGTCCGGATAATCCCTCAGCCGGCGTCGCAATCAGGGAGAAATTGAGGTGATACTGCTCTGATGCAGCGTCCATACGCTCCCGCATGTGTGAGATGATTTTCAGCCCAAGCGTCTGTGCCTCATCGCTCTCCCCATGATGAACACCAATAAGCGCCTTAAGTGTTTCAGCTAGTCCAATAAATCCACAGGTCAGCGTACCGTGCTTGAGCACCTCGCCTACTGTATCATCAGGATCAAGTTTTTCCGCATCCAGCCACACTCCCTGTCCCATTAGGAACGGATAATTGCGCACCTTCTTGTGCGCCTGAATCCGAAAGCGTTCCAACAGCTGAGCAATTACCAAGTTGATTTTCTGATCTAGCTGCTCAAAAAAAACATTAAGATCTCCCTCACTCAAAATTGCCAAACGCGGCAAATTGATAGAGGTAAAGCTTAAATTTCCGCGTCCATTAACGATTTCACGCGATGGATCATATGTATTTCCGATGACTCGGGTACGGCAGCCCATATAGGTCGCCTCAGTTTCCGGATATCCAGCCTTATAATAAGCTGCATTAAATGGCGCATCTAAAAAAGAAAAATTGGGAAACATACGCTTTGCAGATACCCGCATAGCAAGCTGGAATAAATCATAATTGGGATCCTCCGGATTATAATTGACACCTTCCTTGACCTTAAAAATATGAATGGGAAAAATAGAGGTCTCTCCGTTGCCAAGCCCAGCCTCTGTTGCCTTCAAAAGACACTCCATAACCAGTCTGCCCTCTGGCGAAGTATCTGTACCATAATTTAACGAAGTAAATGGAACCTGTGCACCTGCACGGGAATGCATGGTATTGAGATTATGAACCAGCGCCTCCATCGCCTGATAGGTTGCACGTCTTGTTTCCTTAACCGCATATTTATGTGTAAAGTGCAAAATCTTTTTCGCAGTTTCTGCATCTATCTGCGTACAAAGTATTCGATATACGGCTTTATCAAAGCCATTGTTTGCTGCAATTGCAGCTTGTACGCCTGTTTCCCGCTCGGCCGCCTGTAAAACCAATTTGCCTGTCAACGCACCATCTTCCTGCTCCAGATAAATCTCGACTGCCTTGGTTAAATTTTCCGTAAAAAGACGGCGATAGGTCTTGGCAACTCCGGGCGCCATGGAATAATCAAAATTTGGAATAGACTGACCGCCGTGCTGATCATTCTGATTGGACTGCAACGCGATGCACGCAAGTGCGGAATAAGAACGAATATCATTGGGTTCTCTCAAAAAACCATGTCCGGTAGAAAAGCCACCACGGAATAGCTTCAGCAAGTCTATTTGGCAACAGGTCGTTGTCAGTGTCAAAAAATCTAAATCATGGATATGAATATCGCCTTCTCTATGTGCACGTGCATGCTCTGGAGCGAGAATAAACATTTCATAAAACTGTTTTGCGCCCTCAGAACCATACTTTAGCATGGTTCCCATTGCAGTATCTCCATCAATATTTGCATTTTCCCGCTTTATGTTATTCTGAGCAGAAGATTTGAAAGTTAGATCCTCGTAAACCTTCATTAAGCGCGTACTCATTTCGCGCACCCGCGCACGCTCATTTCGGTACAGGATATACTGCTTTGCTGTGCGGAGCTGTCCGGTCTCCACCAGCACCTGTTCCACCGCAGCCTGAATTTGCTCCGCAGTTAGAGGCTCACCCGCAAAGGTTTGTTCCAGCTTCTGCTCCACCACTCCAGCCAGCTTTCTCGAAGTCTCATAGTCATGCTCATTAGATTCCCGTGCCGCCTGAAAAATAGCGTTTGCAATTTTACCTGTTTCAAATGCCGTATGCCGACCATCTCGTTTGATGATTTCTGTTATCATATAAAAAGAAAGCTCCTTCCAAGGCAGATTTGCCTGTGTATAAAGCTGTGCACAACTTTTTGTTGTTGTGGATAAACATCAATACTATATCTAGTGTTCTCAGCATGTAATGCTTTTAATACTATATCTCTGTTCGAGGTACTTGTCAAGGGTATGACAAATCGTTTGGGCAGTTCTACAATTCTCATCTTATTTTTTTGTCATATCTGAAACGATATTCCTATTGACAATACATGATCCCCTTTTATTTGACAAAATCAGTGCTTTCTTCGTAAAAGCTGTAATTCTCTTGTTCCCACACATTATCTTTTCACCATTTTATACGGCGCCAATCTCTTTGCTCAGTCTGCCATTGTTGCCTTGCACTTTCCTCTGGATCATGCAATATACAAAATGAAATTTTATATAAAGTGTTCTTTCATTTTTTGCGCTTCCTCTATCTCTTTTATCTGTTTTTATTCTTATATATGCGTAGATATACATATGCTGAACATTTTTTACAATATGCTTGCTCTTTTTTCGTGTAAATGCTAATTTTATTGGTATTTTCTTACAATATTACTTATCTATTTTCTATACATAGATTGTAAATTTTTATTTTTATCGTTTTTTGTTCGTACATTGTGGATTTTCTTATATAATTCCGCCCGTAGCGGACATTCAAATATAGACAATGTACGAATTTGCCATTTCTATCTGGTTGCGTAAGGGATGTCGAATCTGTATAATGAGAGTGCACAATTGAGAGTGCACAATCACAATTCATGATTAGGGGGATTTATGATGGAAAAGAAAAAATTAGGGCTTGTACCCCGCCTCATTATCGGTATTCTTTTAGGTATTCTTTTGGGGCAGCCGTTCATTCCCGAAGTCATCAGTCGTTTGGTGGTAACGGCTTCATCACTCTTTAGTATGTTCCTGAAGTTTGTCATTCCACTCATGATTTTGGCATATGTCACCATGGGTATCGCAGATTTGTCGCAGGGTGCTGGTAAGCTGCTCCTTGTGACCGCAGGATTGGCTTACGCTTCTACGCTGATTGCTGGTTCGGCTTCTTATCTGGTATCCAGCACCTTGTTTCCATCTTTTATGAGTCCAGATGCACTCGAGCAGATTGCAGAAACTGCTGGAAATTCATTGACACCTTTCCTGTCCATTTCTGTAACACCGCTTTTGGACACGCTATCTGCTGTACTTCTGGCATTTATCCTCGGTCTTTGTATGTCCTCGATGCGCGGCAAGGAACTCGGCAACTCTCTTTATAATGGTTTCCGTGATTTTTCGGCAATCATTGACAAAGTCCTGCATGTTGCAATCGTTCCGCTCCTGCCACTCTACATCTGTGGTACATTCGTAGATATGACCCGTTCTGGTAAGACTTTCGTCATTCTGGGTATCTTATGGAAAGTATTTATCGTCGTTATTCTGATGCATCTCATTTGTATTACGATACAGTTCATTATTGCAGGCGGAATCAGCCACAAGAATCCATTCCAACTAATTAAAAACCAGCTTCCCGGTTATACAACGGCACTTGGTACGCAATCTTCGGCTGCAACCATTCCGGTTAATTTGCAGTGTGCAGAGGCTGATGGTGTCTCTCCTGAGATTCGAAACTTCGTTGTTCCTCTGTGCGCAAACATTCATATGGCAGGTTCCATGATTACCATTACGGCATGTGCAACCGCAGTTTGTCTCATGAATCAAATTGATATCAGTCTTGCTACCGTTATTCCATTTATCGCGACCCTAGGTGTTGCTATGATTGCATCTCCCGGCGCACCCGGGGGCTCTATCATGACTGCCCTTCCATTTCTCTATATGATTTTTGGTACAGAACTTGGAGATCCAGAAGGTCCAATCTGTGCAATTATGGTTGCATTATACATTACACAAGATTCTTTTGGTACTGCTTGTAATGTTTCTGGTGATAACGCAATTGGCGTTATTGTAGATACCATTTATAAGAAATGGATTAAAAAGTAAAAATCCAAGCTAGACAGCCGTGCCTCAGGGCACGGCTGCTTGTGAAATTTTATTGATTGGAAATTAAAAATAAAAGGAGTAGGCTTATGCAAATTTTTGATATCATTGGCCCTGTTATGATTGGTCCATCTAGTTCCCATACGGCAGGTGCCTGCCGCCTTGGTCGTGTTGCGCGTAAAATCCTTGCCGACCGTCCAATCAAAGCACGAATTGGTCTATGTGGCTCTTTTGCTCAAACCTATCGCGGACATGGTACTGATAAGGCACTCATCGCAGGTATTCTAGATATGCACACCTACGATCCCCGCTTGCGTAATGCGTTAACACTTGCAGGAAGTGAAGGGCTGGAATATGAGTTTTATCTCACAACGCTCCCCGGCGCGCATCCCAATACCGCGATTATTGAACTTACAGGAAAAAACGGGAACACCTGCCATATCACAGGAGCTTCCATCGGCGGAGGCAATATTATTGTAACAAATATCAACGGCTTAGATGTCCAATTCACAGGACAATACAATACACTCATTGTATTACACAAGGATACCCCGGGTGTCATTGCAGCCGTTACCAATACAATGGCATATTCGGGAGCAAATATTGGAAACTTTCGCCTATCCCGTCCGCAAAAGGGCGGTGAAGCTGTCATGACCATTGAGGTAGATGGAGATGTATCCGATTCTATGATTAGCTGGCTTCGTGAACTGCAACATATCACAGGGGTCGTACTCGTTCGTGCCATTTAAGGAGGAATTTTATGCTGGATTATAATTCAATTGCTGAACTGATTCAAACAGCAGAAAAAGAAAATATTACCATTTCCGAACTGGTTGTACGCGATCAGGCGGAGCAGACCGAAACTCCCCGTGAAAAATTGATTGCACATATGCGTGACAACCTTCATGTTATGCAGAAGGCAGTTGCAGAGGGCACTGCACAAGATCTGAAATCTACCAGTGGGCTTACAGGCGGAGATGCCTATAAAATGCAGCAATACAGCACAACTGGTGGTTTATGCGGCTCTTTCTTTGGCAATGCACTAACACGTGCGCTTGCAGTATCTGAGTACAATGCAGCAATGGGCAAAATTGTAGCTGCTCCAACTGCGGGTTCCTGTGGTATTCTGCCGGGCACGATCCTTTCTCTGCTGGAGGAGCGAGAACTTCCAGAAGATATCGCAGTGATGGCACTGTTTACAGCAGGTGCATTTGGCATGGTAATTGCAACCAACGCCTCAATCGCAGGCGCACAAGGCGGCTGTCAGGCAGAATGTGGGAGTGCCTCTGCAATGGCAGCGGCGGCTTTAGTTGAAATGGCTGGTGGAACTCCTGAAATGTGTGGACACGCTTGTGCGATTGCAATCAAAAACCAATTGGGTCTGGTATGCGACCCGATTGCTGGTCTTGTGGAGGTACCTTGCGTAAAGCGCAATGCGGGTGGTGTTGCCTGTGCATTTACAGCAGCAGAACTTGCTCTGGCAGGAATTAAAAGTGTGATTCCAGTCGATGAAGTGATTGATGCAATGCGTGAAGTCGGCGATGCTATGCCATGTGCGCTCAAGGAAACCGCTTTAGGTGGGCTTGCCGCCACGCCAACTGGCATACGCCTAAAGCATGAAATATTTGGCGAATAGCAATCAACACACCCAAATATTGTTTGAAAAAGATAGAAAAAGCGGAAGAATCAATATTCTTCCGCTTTATTACTAAGAACGCAGTAACTATGAAATCTCTAACCATTCTGCTTCAAATAGTTCAATCCTAAAATATTAAAATATAAAAAAGACAGGCAAGAATTATCATCTTGACTGTCTTTCATTTGGAGCTGTTGAACAGATTCGAACTGTCGACCTCTTCCTTACCAAGGAAGTGCTCTGCCTACTGAGCTACAACAGCATATTGTCGCCAAAAATGGTTATTACTTTTGCTAAACTGAAAAGAAGTTGGCGACCCGGATGGGGCTCGAACCCACGACCTCTA
>JAGZIY010000016.1 GCA_018365995.1 Butyricicoccus pullicaecorum
TATTTTGTTTGTCAAGAACTTTTTTCAAAGTTTTTCGACTTTCTTTCGTAAGAAAATCATTTCTCTCGAAACTTTTCACTTGGTTTTGCTGTCCAACTGTTCAGCTTAACTATAATATCACAACCCCCTCCCTGTGTCAACCTATTTTTTAATTTTTTCTGAATTTTTCTCTGTTTAAATTCTCATCTGTTTCTCTGTTATTTCTTCAAAATTTCCACTTGACCTTACCGTTACGGCAAGCGCTATACTAAAAACACAAGGAGGGAATATAGATGGAATATACCATTCAGGAATTATCCAAGCTCGCAGGTATAAGCGCGCGTACACTGCGATATTACGACGAAATTGGGTTACTGCATCCCAGTCATACCACAAATTCTGGCTATCGAATTTATACAACTGCACAAATCGATACGTTGCAGCAAATCCTATTTTATCGTACACTTGGTTTTCCGTTAAAGCAAATCCAATCTATGATGCAGGCACCTGACTTTGATCGTCTGACTGCATTGGAGCAGCAACGACAAACCTTAATTAAGGAGCAGGAACGGCTTTCTCGCCTTGTAACCACCATCAACCGCACGATACAATATACAAAAGGAGAGATCATGATGAAAGACCATGAAAAATTCCAAGCATTCAAGAAGGATATCGTTGCGCAAAACGAGGCGATATATGGTGCTGAACTCCGCACAAGATACGGAGATGAGCAGGTAGACACCGCAAACGAAAGAATTTTACGCATGACCACGGAAGAATATCACAATTTTGAAACACTAAAGGATTCAATTTTGGATTTGCTGGAACAAGCTGTCAAAACAGGAGCAAATCCTGCTGATGAGATTGGAAAGCAGATATACGACCTGCATTGTCGTTGGCTGTCCTATACTTTATCAAACGCAACACCAGAACAACGAAAAGGGATTGCCTCTCTTTACGTTGCCGACCCACGCTTCACCGCATATTACGACCAGAAGGTATCTGGCTGCGCAAAATTTTTATGTGAAGCTGTTTCGCATTGGGCATAAAATTGTACCCTATGCATGCACTTTTGTCTTTCAGACAACAAAAAAGAACCTGCGAAATATTCGCAGGTTCTTTTTTCAGTTGGTACGCCGAAAGGGATTCGAACCCCCGACCTTTTGGTTCGTAGCCAAACACTCTATCCAGCTGAGCTATCGGCGCACATCCTTACTGCTCATATATGATATCACAGGATAAAGTCACTTGTCAACCATTATTTTTCTTTTCTTGTCAAAGCGTATTACATTCTATTTTGAGAATGAATCAGTTCCTGATAATAATCTTGCTCCTTCGTATTTCCAACAACGCAAATGGATGCATTTTTAAAACAAAAAATCGTGTTTGCCAAGTCCTTAACCTGTTCCACAGTCACTGCATCAAATGCCGCAACCAACTCATCCGGACTCATAACGCGATCTGTAAACAATTCATATCTTCCCAGATGATTCATCCGTGCATTGGTACTTTCCAACCCCATCAGCATATTGCTTTTTATCTGTTCTCTGCAGCGACAGAGTTCTTCTTCTGTTGGTCCATTTTCACAAAACTCATACAATACCTCCCGCATAAGTCCCACTGCCTTCTGCTCCTGTTCCTGACTCAGCCCTACGTAAATCGAAAACATACCTGTATCTACATGACTCGATGGAAACGAGCAAATCGAATAGCATAATCCATTCTGTTCTCGAACCGTCTGAAACAATCTTGACGACATTCCTCCGCCCAAAATTCCGTTCATAAGCTGATATGCATACCGTCGGCTGTCCAAAAGCGGAAGTCCAGAGAACCCCAGACACAAATGATTTTGTTCAATTTCTTTCGGGCGCACCACTACACTTGGTTGATACTGTGCAGGTTCGATTTGATTTCTTCCGCTGCCTGTCATTTTTTCAAACAACTTGCAGATATATTGTAAATCTGCATCTGCAAAATGACCAGAGAGCGCAATTACCGTGTCCTCTGGATGATAATTCTGCGCAATATAGTTATGCAGCGCCACCGAATCAAAGGTTTTCAAGGTTTCTTTCGTGCCAAGAATCGGACGCCCCAGCGCTGTTCCGCGATAGCATGTCTCAAAAAGCTTTTCAGTTGCCACATCATCTGGTGTGTCCTCGTACATATCAATTTCTTCAAACACAACACCGCGTTCCAATTCAATATCTTGATCTGCAAATTTTGAGTAAAGAAACATATCAGCTAACAAGTCTGCCGCATCACACAAATGTGTATCCAGTACCTTCATATAATAGCAGGTGCAATCCTTTGTCGTAAACGCATTGGATTGCCCACCCATTGCGTCCATTGCTTCAGCAATTTGCTGCGCAGTACGATTTTGTGTCCCCTTAAAAATCATATGTTCAATAAAGTGCGAAATACCATTATATTCTGCTGGTTCAAACCGACTTCCATTGCCAATCCAGATTCCCAACGCAGCCGAACGCACATGTTCAATCCGTTCTGCTACCACACGCACACCGTTTGAAAGTACAATTTTTTCATACATAATCCGTTCCACCGTTCTACATATCCTATAAAATATTACTATCGTTGATTTTTTATTTTTATTATAGCATATCCCTTTTCAATAAGGAACAGGAACTTCGTGCCAATACATTCAAAAAGGGCACGGCTCAAAAGTCCGCGCCCTTTCAAAACGAATCAATTTACCCGAATCGGCAGAACAACATCTTCAATCCCGATTGCCTCCAATTCTGCAAGATCATAAATGGTATCTGAAAAGCTGTCCCCAATAATAAATGTCTTATTTTTCAGACTCACACTTCTTCCTGCAGTTTTGGACAACTCAATATGCTTTCCATCTCTTTGGTATAACACAATTTGAATGTCTGCCAATCGATCAAACGGCGTATTCTTAGACTGCCTGCCATTCTCTGCTGCCTGATAAGTATCGATCTCATGCTGTATATTTGCATCCACATTCTCATAATGCCCTCGCACGCGGAATCCAACTGGAGAAATCTTGACCTCATCCATAATCACAGTTCCTGCCGCAGTTTCCACCGAAAACGGCTGTCCTATCAAGGAAATGCTGCTATCTTCATACCGCAAATCAAATCGTATCTTCCACTCTCCCTGTATTTCCTGCTCTATTTTTGCAGTTTTGGTATTATAGACACATAAATCTTTTAATGTCGCCTTTGTATACCCCATCGGAATCCCAGTTTCCTGATCCACAGTGATTTGTCTGACATATTGTATGATATGATCCTGAGGATTCTCATCTACAAACCAAGCCGTCCCGTGGCTGCCTCCCATATACCCAAGCTCCAATTCATCTTGAACCATCAGCATATGTTCTGAATCCAGCCCCCATGAACTTCCATCCTCCTTTTCCATTGTAAATACTACATTGAGATTATGCTTATCTCCTAAAATCGCATCTACTGTCACTGTAATTCCAGCATCACTGTCTGATGCGCCAACTGGTTTTCCGATTTTATCTATAATTTCCGTGTGCATTGTTCCAAAAATGGATGCAAACGCATCACTCGCAAGCCCCATATGGATTGCGCCAGCACCCATCGTGAACGCAATAGCAGCCGCTGCAATTGCTGCAACCACTGTGCGTTTTCTCACAGAACGATGCTTTCTCTGTACTCCAGCCTGCATCTGTGCACATATGAGACGATCTACCATCTTTTCTTTCTGCTCTTTTGAAAAATGAAGCACTTGCAGGGTATCTTTATATGCCTTGTTCACAGTAATTTCCTCCCAACATTTGCTTTAAGCGTTTTCTCCCACGGTCTAATCTCGTATTGATTGTCGCTGTACGTTCTCCAAGTATCTCGGCAATCTCCCGAATTTGATACCCCTCATAATAGTAGAGGTAAATCGGCAGCCTGTACTTATCCGGCAATTTCTGCACCACAGATAGGAGTATATCCTCGGTCATGTCCGGTGCCGCTATCTCCGCACAGGCTTCCATATCGCAGGTTCTAGTTCTCCATGCACTTCTGAGGATATCCTTACAGGCATTGACCGCTGTACGCAGAATCCACGCTTTTTCGTGCTCTGGACCTTCAAATTCCGGTGCATTTGTTAAGTACTTCAAAAATACAGTCTGGCAAATATCCTCTGCATCGTATGTAGATTTTAGATAGGTATAACTCAGACGCAAAATCATGTCTGCATAGGTATACACAAGCCGTTCTGCCTGCTTTCGCGCAAACTGTTGTTCCATAAGCTCACTCCTTTCGGCTCGCCTGTTTTCCTAGGACCAGTCGATTTGCCGTTTTCATCTACAATACGAATGTGCCTGCTGATTTCTCTCACATCATGTTACAAAAAATCTGCACCAAAGGAAAGTCCAATTTATTTTTCACACAGCAAAGAACCTCGTCCACCGAAACACTTCTGTTTCCATAAACGAGGTTCTATAACCGCCATTTTTATTTGCTCTTATGTCAAATCATCCAAACTTTTCCATTGCCAAGAGCAATGCGCCCTCAATTGCTGACCGCTTTGATGTTTGCAGCACACAACCGAGCGTTTCCACCCGCTCGCCAAGCGGCTTCAAAATCAGTTCTCCAGAGTGGAACAATCCACCAGAATAGGAAACCGGAACCGGCTGCACAGAAAACTGCAATCTGGTTTGCAGTGCCTTCACCAGACTTGCCAGTTCATCTGCCGCTCTTTCATACACTGCACATACGCTCTCATCACCTGCCAGCGCTGCCTGCATGGCATATCTCTGAAAATCCGCTACACGGTCACGATGCGTGACAAAATCAGCCATTGCAATATCAATGAACTGCAATTTCTGTCTTGGTTCCACCGCCATCTACGCCCACATACCACTTTTCCATAGCACACCTCGAGCCCTTCATCATCTGACATCCATCTTATTGATACAGTGCGCCATAAGCACTGCAAGCCCGCATATCTGCCGACTCCAAATCCGCTGTACCAAATGCTGCCCAAGCATGCGGACGGAAAATCTGTTCTTCAGTGCGGTCTGTGCGCTGATCCAGCGTATCATGTACTGCGTCCGGTAAAACAACCGTATTGCCCTCTGCAATCTGCAAAACTGGTCCCATACCCTCTACAATATTGAGGCGCAGCAGCGTAACTGGCATTTCTGCCTGTGTCTTAAAGTGGCTGGAGAATCCGCCTCCACGAAAATACTCATAATTTGCACGACACCAATCCGTTGCTGCGGTACATGCCTCTATATCGGCATCTGTCATCTCATAGAACGGCTTCATACAGGGAACGCCCTCTGCATTGACAGTGGCTCCCGTTGCGTCCAGCGCAGTGGCGCCGGAATTGATGAGATGGATAAATCCCTGTGCAGCGCTCCCCTCCGGCTTTGTTCCGGTCACACGGGCACACGCTTCCGGACTCCAATAGGTACGTACATCATGGAAGCACGGTGCAGTTCCGGAAACCAAGGTTCCAAGCAGCATGGAGACCCCATTGAGGGTATCATTCTCTGTTGCGAACGGAGTGGGAGCCTTTGCACCATTCCAGTCAAACGTCGATGCCAGCATGGCTTCCATGAAGTCCCCATTCGGCAGCCAGTCCGTCCAGTTGCGCTGTCCCTGAAATCCGCCGGCAACCGCATTCTTTCCAAGTGCTTCTTCATGCCAGCCCTGCTCAGCAAGCTTTGGATTTCCAAACAGGATATCATGCACAATCAGCGTCATCTTGACTACAAATTCCCAATCCTTTTCCGGCGGAATCACCTTGGATTTGGTGATAATATCCGACAAGGTTTTCCCTGCATTGCAGTCGTAACCTTCCTTGCAATGTGCCTTGACCCATGCCAGCGCCTTTTGGTACTCCTCTGCGTCATAAATTTCCAATGTAATACGGCGCACGATTTCTGTCATATCCACCCATTCTGGACGCATACCCAAATACTTTTGGAAAAAGCGCATATCGCAGAAGGAGCCCATAATCCCCATAGATACACCACCAATATTGACATAGGATTTATCACGCATCCAGCCAACTGCCACAGCGCCACGCGCAAAACGCACAATCTTTTGTGCGACATCATCAGGAATTCGGTGGTCATCTGCCTCCTGCACATCATGTCCGTAAATAGAAAATGCAGGCAATCCCTTTTGTGCGTATGCTGCCATCACCGCCGCAAGATAAACCGCACCCGGGCGTTCAGTTCCATTAAATCCCCAAACCGCTTTGATGGTATGCGGATTTAAGTCCATTGTTTCTGTTCCATAGCACCAGCACGGTGTTACGGTCAGTGTTGCACATACGCCTTCCTGTGCAAACTTTTCTGCACAGCGTGCAGCCTCTGCACCGCCTCCAATGGTCGTATCTGCAATGACACATTGCACTGCTGTACCGTCCGGATACTTGAGGGTATGGGAAATCAACTCTGCCGCTGCCTGTGCCATTTTCATGGTTTGATTTTCCAAGCTTTCTCTTACGCCTCCCCATCTGCCATCAATGGTTGGGCGAATACCAATCTTTGGATACTGCATATTCATTCACTCCTTGTATTTCTATAATTTCCTGAAGATGATCCTATGGGTGCTTAGAGATTTCTTTGACAGCTCGGTCTGAATCCACCGAATCCGACGATTTCATATATGTGTGTATGGATTCCTGCCAGTAAATCCCCTCTCTCGGAATTCCCAAGGCTTCCATCTGCACCAAAAGATTTCCTATCACGGTTGCTTCCACAGGTCCTGCAAAAACCGTTCGTCCGGTACGGTTGGCAATCAGCTGCGGAAACAGGTTTCCGCGTGAGCCTCCGCCAACAATATGCAAGCCCTGAATTGAAATCTGTGTGCATTGTTCTATTTCGTTCAGCGTCTTGGCATAGGTATCTGCCAAGCTTTCATAAATACAGCGCACAAAGTCTCCGGGTGTCTGCGGGATTGTCTGCGCAGTCCGTTCACACAGTATGCGAATTTTGCCCGGAAGATCTCCCGGCACTGCCAAATCAGGGTCTTGGGTATCTATACGGCTGGTGCAATTGGATTGCTCTGTCCACTTTTCCAACTCTGCAAAGGAATAGAGCCGTCCTTCCCGCTCCCACTGTCTGCGGGATTCCTGAACAAGCCAAAGTCCTGTCAGATTTTTCAAAAAATGGATTTTCCGTCCGTGTCCCCCCTCATTTGCAAAAGAAAGGGTGCAAGCGCATTCTTCTGTTACAGGCGTATCCCGCTCAATTCCCAAAAGCGACCATGTGCCGCTGGACAGAAATGCGGTATCCGGTGCATCCTGCCATGCAGCGGCAACCGCACTTGCCGTATCATGCCCTGCCACCGCAATGACTGGTACGGAAGGAATCCCACAGGACGCACAAATTTGCTGAGACAGACTGCCTCGAATCACGCCTGAAGATGTGACCGGCGGGAAAAGCTGCGGAAGCCCCAACGCTGTCCGCACCTCCTCCGACCATTGTCCTGTCCTGCAATCCATAAGCTGTGTCGTTGAGCAAATCGAATATTCCGCGCCGCAAACACCTGTCAGAAAATAAGCAAATAGATCGGGCATCAAAAGCGCTGTCTGTGCCCGGTTCCAAATATCAGGGTCTTGCTGATGGAGGGCAAACAGCTGAAATGCCGTATTGATTTCCATGATTTGGCTGCCTGTGATTTCATAGAGCCGCCGCGCCGAAATCTTTTGAAAGACCGCATCCAGTATCCCATTTGTCCGCTTGTCCCGATAATGGACAGGGGGTTGCAGCAGTTTTCCATTGCAATCCAGCAGTCCAAAATCCACACCCCAAGTATCGATTCCAACTGCATCAAATCCACCTGCCTGATGTGCCTTTGTCAGTGCACACCGAATCTCTGCAAACAGCCTGTCAATATCCCAGCATAAATGTCCCTCATAATCAATCGGAACATTGTCCCACCGGTGAATCTCCTCTGTCACAAGTGTATGATTTTCGACCCAACCCAGCATGGCACGTGCACTGGAAGCACCAAAATCCAGTGCCAGCATCCTTTTCTTCATGTTAGACGCCCTCTCCGTCTGCACTATACTTTTTATATCCCGGGTGCTTGCCTGTCACCCCATAATACGAGCGCAGGTCAATCAGCTTTTGAATATTCTCTTGTGAAATATCATGACTACCGCCCAAAATTACCGCATTGATGGTAATTTTCGCCCATAGTTCCAGTGACTCCATGCGATAGAACGCCGTAATCAGGTCACTGCCCAGCGCCAATGCCCCATGATTTTCCAAAAGCACCACATCATGCTCCTGTAAATACGGTGCGATCCTTTCCGGCACCTCGGTCGTTGAGGGTGTTGCATACGGGGTCAAAGGAACAGAGCCGATCACTGCAACATCTTCTATCATGTTGTACATATCCATCGGCTTGTGTGCAACTGCAAATCCGGTCGCGCCCGGCGGGTGTGCATGGACAACCGCCCCAACATCTGGACGCTCTGCATAGCATCGCATGTGCATTTTGATTTCGCTTGACGGGCGCAGACCTTCAAGTGCCTCAACCACCGCGCCTGTTCCATCCACCAACAGAAGCTTTTCAGGGGTAATGAATGCTTTTGACATACCAGTAGGCGTTGCAAGATACAAATCATCAGCCACACGAACGGTCACATTTCCATCATTTGCAGCAACCCAGCCCAGCTGCCACATTTTATAGCAGATATCACAAACCTGTTCTCTCATTTCCTGATAGCGCATAAAATATCTCCTTTTCTATTGGGAAATCCAATTCTGTAATGAAATGGGGATACCGCCTTGCAGTCTGCTTTCCTCCGCCGCAAGGGTTGCCAGATGACTTTCCACCGAAGCGACTGCCCCTGTCCTGCTGTCCTTTGCGCCACTTGCCACCAATGCTGTAAACTCCTTCATCATGGATACATCACTGCCGCTGTGCGATCCACCCTCCGGAATATGTACAGTGATTGTTGTATGATTGCCCGAAGCAAAGTCAGAAATCTCCAGCGTATTGCTTTCCATATGTCCGCGGATTTGCCCATGGCTCCCCATCACATTGATGATGCGTTCGCAATGCTCTGTAAATGCACTCATGGTGAGACTTGCATGCACACCATTTTCAAACGCAATATTAACAAGCTGATTGTCCACCACATCGTTATCACAAGCATATACACAGCGCCCATAGGGACTTGTCTGTAATTCCCGCAGCACAGCTTCATTGGAGGTATCCAAGCTGACTACCTTGCGGAATCCGCCAATAGATGCCTGCGGGTGCTCCAGATAGAATCGCGGCGCATAGTAGGGACAGCTTTCCTGATGCGGACAGCCGTCCAGACAGCGTGCCGGTGCTCCCTCCGGTCTGTGTGCCTCATCAAAATGACTGCGTGCGCCCATACTGGAAACGGTTTTACACTGGCTGCCCGCGATCCATGTCAAAATATCCATATCATGACAGCACTTTGCCAAAATCATCGGACAGCTTTCCTCTGTTTTATTCCAGTTTCCGCGCACAAAGCTATGTGCCATGTGCCAATAGCCCACACTCTCAATGTGCTGAATATTCACAAGCTGACCAACCGTGCCTGCATCGAGCAGTTCCTTGAGTTTTACGAAAAACGGAGAATAGCGCAGCACATGACAGATACTGAGCAATCTACCGGTTTCTTTTGCCTTTTCTCCCATAGCAATCAACTCTTCCCGATTGTAGCTCATGGGTTTTTCACAAAGCACGTCATAGCCCTTCTCCAGCGCCTGCATGACAGGCTCAAAGTGCATCCTATCCTGTGTACACACAAACACACTATCGGCAAATTTGTCCCGGGCAAGCAACTCCTGCCAATCTGCAACTGCATTTTCCGGTGCAATATGATGCTTTTGGGCACAGAGTGCACGGCGGTCTGCACGCGGCTCTGCAACACCGACAATTTTGAGTTCATTAGGAAATGCCAGTCCATAGTCTGCGTAGATTTCTCCGCGCTGTCCGGCACCGAGCAAAATCGCTGTAATCTGTCTCATTTGTATATGCCTCCACCTTAATCGTTGAGCGTAATCTCTAAAACGGTATCCACCGGGTCAGGCAGCGGGTAGCTAAAGTGAAGCAGCTCTCCAAAGGAGACAAAGGGAATGTGTGCATAGGACTGCACAATCCAGCTGTCCCGCAGCGGCACCTCAGAGCCATCTGCCAAACAACGAATATGCTTGATTTCCTCCTTGGAAACACCCGTCAGTGCAAGCGGCCCAATGGGAGCTTCGAGCACATGTGCATACAGCTTATTTCCATTTTGTGTGTACCAGCCCCACTCCGGCTTGGGACGGTTGGCATTGCCGCAGCCATAAATACTTGCGCCGTTTCGCGCAATCCAGTCACCGATTTCCCGCAAGACCTGTTGGCTCTTGGCATCTACACGCCCCAAAGCATCTGGTCCTACGTTCAAAATCATATTTCCGCCCTTGCTGACACATTCTACCAGCTTATGAATGAGCAGGGTGCTGGATTTATATACCAAATCATGCGGATTATAACCCCAGTTGTTATTGATTGTTGTGCAAAGTTCCCACGGTACAGGCCGACCCACTACATTGCGAATCCCCTCCGGCGGAATGATCTGTTCCGGACTTGCAAAATCGCCGCAATACTCCTCTGGCACCTCATTGACAATACTGCCGAAGCCCTCGCCGCCGACCTCCAAACGGTTATCCATAATGACATCTGGCTGATGCTTGCGCACCATGCGGACAAGTTCGGTTGCCTTCCATGCCTCACCGCGCATTTCCTCATAGGAAAAATCGAACCAAAGCAGATCTATTTTTCCATAATTTGTAACCAATTCCTCGATTTGACCGTGCATATAACGCAGGTAATTGTCAAAATCTATTTTTTCATCTTTGTAGGCTTCATTTTCACTCATTGGATGGAAAGCATCTCCATACTTCGGATAATCTGGATGATGCCAGTCCAGCAGAGAATAGTAAAGCCCCACCTTGAGCCCCTCTGCCCGTACTGCATCTACAAATTCCCGTACCAAATCCCGTCCGCATGCTTTCATGCTGGTATAGTCGCTCAGCTTAGAATCAAACAGACAGAATCCATCATGATGCTTTGCAGTCAGAACCACATAACGCATACCTGCATGCTTTGCCATTTTTGCCCATGCTTTGGGGTCATAACAAACCGGGTCAAACTCCTCAATATAGGTATAATCCTCCGGAGCAATCCGCTCTGTGCGCATGACCCATTCACCGCGCCCCGGAATGGCATAGAGTCCCCAATGTACAAACATACCGAACCGGTCTTTCATATACCACTGTACACGCTTTGCACGTGCCTCTACCAGATGATTCATAAATATTATCCTTTCACAGCACCGCCAGAAAGTGCCTCAATAAAAAATTTATTAAAAATACAGTACAAGAGAATCGGAGGAAGAATGATAATGACCATCGCCGAAAATAGACCATTGTAGTTTGTTCGGAACGCAGTTGTAAAGGTTGACAGCAATGCCGGAACGGTCAGCTTTTCTCGGTCGATCATCACAAGAGATGCCCAGTAATATTCATTCCAGTTATTGAGGAATGCAAGCACACCTGCTGTCATGATACCGGGACGGGCCATTGGAAAAATCACGTGCCAAAAGGTCTGAAAATATCCGCACCCATCAATTCTTGCTGCATCCTCCATCTCCTTTGGAATATGGTCATAGTAGTTTTTGATTACAAAGAAACTGACTGCGATGCCGCTGCATGAATAAATCAAAATGAGTGCTGCGCGTGTGTTATAAATCCCCAACTGATTAACCAGATTGTAAACCGGATAGGTTAGGGCGGTTGCTGGAATAAACAGCGTTGTTGCCAGCATGACATTCACCAGTCTTTTTCCCTTAAACTCCATGCGTGCCACTACATAGGCGGACATAGAAATCATCACAATACTGATGACAACTGATATAATGGAAACGATCATACTGTTTCCAAAATACCGCATGACATGCAGGTCGCGAAAGGTCGAGATATAACCCTCCAAATATATGGATTCTGGAAGCTGGAAGCCGGGACGTGCAAGCGGGTCCTCTTTCAAGCTGGACAAAAACAGCCACACGATAGGGGTCAGCGATACAAGCAGTGCCCAACCCAAGGAAAAATATGTCATAATACGTGTTCCAAGAGGCAGCTGATTGAGTGTTCTCATCTTTTTTATCATGTCCGATTCCTCCTAAGTTTGCTGAGAATTCCGGGAAGTTCATATACCACATTTACAAAAACAATAATCAACATACCTGCAATGATTTGGAGGAATGCCACCGAATTGGCACGTCCAAACTGTGCTCTCGGGCTGGTAATCGCTAGCTCACGGATCACATAGCTGATGCTATACGTTCCTGCCGCACCCTTCGTCAGGAAATATACCTCATTGTAGAGCAGGAAGCCGGCAGTCGCAGATAAAATAGAGACGGTTTTCAGGGTATTCTTAATCATGGGAATGGTGATATAAAAATCCTGTATAAATCCGCTGGCACCATCCAGAAGGGCAGCCTCTCTAACCTCCTCTGGTACTGCCATAATGTTTCCAAGGATCATAAGTGTCGTGGTTCCTGTAAAGAAGATGTATGCGCCAGTCATTGCCCAAAAGGCAGGTCCCTTCATAAGTAGTATATTTCCCGAGAAGGACGGCTGAAATAGCTGAATGATGGGGTTGATGATTCCATAGGTTGGGCTGTAAAGCTGAAGGAAGATAATACCAAGTGCTGCGGATGAAATCATGCAGGGAATGATATAAATATTTCGAATCAGCTTAATCCCTTTCATTTTTCTGGAAAAGGCAAGCGCAATGATGGTTGCAACTGGGATTTGTACAAAGATACCAAGCAGTGCCCAACTCACAGAATTGCGCAGCGCTTCCCAGAAATAAGGATAGGTTTCAAAAATATATTTATAATTGTTTAAGAGGTCAGTCCATCCCCAAAACTCCGGCTTGGTGAGGTTTGTATAATCCCATTTTGCAAATGAGGTAAAAAACACCGTTAGGAGTGGATAGAGATAAAAGATACAAAAAGCCATCAATGTCGGCAGCAAAAATAGAAGAATGAATCCTCTGCGTTTCCACTCGGAACCGCTGACACCACGGTCGGAGTGTTTTTTCACCTGCTTCATATTATCCTCCTTAAAAAAGAGAAGGATTTTCACCTCCTCTTTTTCATTTATATTTGATTATCCAATCAGCGCAAGCAGTTCTTTTTGCAGCTGTGCAAAGCGTGCTTCGATATCCGTGCTCTTATTTGCGCACTCCATCAAAGCGTTTGTGATTGCATTGCCGACATCCATGCCCCATTTATAAGAGGCATCGCTCACAACGATATCCGCATCTTGAATCATAGCGCAAGCCTCTGCCATCTTTATGATGACCGGGTCACCGCTCTTCTCAGCCAGTGCCTTGAGATCCAGCGTCGTATTAGACGGCACACCCTGTACCTCTAGGAAAATACGCTCCTGAATTTCTGGGCTTGTCATATACTTAATAAATTCCAGTGCCATTTCGGTCTTTGCTTCGCTCATACCACTCGCAATTGCCAAACCATTGCCAGCTGTGGACAGGGCTACATTCTCTGGGAAGATAATCGGTTCAATCACATCTGCAAGTTCAGGCGAAATACCAGAAGCATTCCATGCACCATTGGAAATGACGGCTGCCTTGCCGTTCTGGTTGAAATCTGCCATCAGATTGCCAACATCTGGAGTTGTATACTCTGCGCCATTCACCTGATCCATCTTTGCCAATGCCTTAAATGCAGTAGCAAATGCTTCCGAATTGATTGCAGCCTCATCTAGTGGTACCGATGTAATTGCACGACCTTCCTCTGTGCTTGCAAGGTATGCGTACAGCATTTTAAGCGAGCCCTGACCTGCTGCATACCCGTATGTACCATTGCCCAAAGCAGAAACCTTTGCCATGGTATCGGCAAAGCCCTGCCATGTAGAAAGATCCTCTATGCTCGCGCCAACAGAGTCCAAAATTTTTGTATTTGCCCACATACCGCGTGCTTCAATCTGCTCGTGGATATTATAAATCTTGCCATCAATCTGATTCTGCGTGTAGTTGATTCCCACTGCATCTTGTAAATTGTTCTCATCGATATAGGGCTTCATGTCAAGCACCAACCCTTGGCTGATTGCCGACTTTGGTGCTGGTGAATACATATCAATCATATCCGGGAATTTGCCTCCCGCAATCTGGGCATTGACTACATCGTCTCTGTTTTCCACCGGAATCGGCTTAAAGGTCACCGAACCATCTGCATGATTCTTTGCAAACTCATCATAAATATCACGCATGACCTTTGCAGCAGGCCATTCCGATTCCTCATGATAGAAGCCATGATAAAATTCCAAAACCTCCGGCTGTCCATCTGCCCCTCCAGATGCCTGTTCTGAATTTCCGCAGCCAGCCAGACCCAGTGTCAAAGCCATAGCAAGGGACATCGCTGTAATTCTTTTCATTTTACTTTCCTCCCAGCCTATTTGTGTAAACTGCTGTTGTTTATATTGCTTATTATAGGGTGCATTATGAAAAAATAACATGACTCTGCTTGACTCTTTTTTGTAATTATTTTTACTTTTGCATGATTTTTGAATTTCATTTCTTTTAATTTTATATATTTTCTACAAAAACAATTCTCTGTTTTTATTAAGTCTAACTATGCAAAAATCCTACCCATGTATATAGGCAGGATTTTTGTGTTTGTTGAAAATTTGCGGCTTTTCAAGGATGCAGCGTCCGCCACGCAAAGCGCACTGAACAAAAAATACCCGAAACCGCGCATAAATGAGCGATTCCGGGTATTTCATTGTGTAAAAAGTCCATTATATATCACAGTTCTTTACAAAATCTTGTACGCGCACGGGCGCAAGATACTTTTTCGGCAGCTTATATCAGACATCTTCTCTTTCACGCACTATTCCGGCACGGTCAATAAATCCAAAAATGCCTGTTTGCTGATTTCTCCCGATAAAACAGGTACAATATTTTTCTTTAAGATTTCAATCTGCCGATTTCCCCAAAGCTGCTCTGGGATCTCGATTTTGATGTCAGCCGATTGCGCTGTACTGACCGCTTTACAAAATCGCGGCAGCTGCAAAGCAAAGTCCTCAATGTGAATTTTGGGATTTGCAGGAAACTGCTGAGTCTCCAGCAAGATTCGCTCCTGTACCTGTGGACTCACCATATATTTCAGAAAGCGCACGCACGCCTGTTCCCTCTCTTTATTCCCCGTATGTCCCACAACATATCCAATACCAGCAGATTCACAGGATACGGAAAAGGCTTCTGACGGAAACAAGGCATATTCTGCCTGCAATCTCTTGGATATCATAGAAGATCCCCAAACACCATTGACACAAATGGCAATCTTTTCCTTGTTAAACAGCTCTGTTTCATCACGGTAGTTATATGCACCGTCTTCGCTAACGGAAAATCGGTGGATCTCCTCAAGTATGGTCAAAGTATCCCATAACTTGTTTGGTTCGATTCCTACATGGTTTTTTTGTGTACCATCCATTCCCTTTTGCGCCAGAATATGATCCAAAAGGTACAGATATCCCTCATTAGATGGCTGTAACGCCTTGACGCTATGCTCTCCCTTTTCTGCCCATGTCTGAATCTTGTCGCAGGCAGCAAAAAATTCCTCCCACGTTTTCGGGATTTCCAAGATTCCCGCTTGTTCAAAAATTTCCTGATTGTACCAATATCCACCACTCACAAGCAGAACATCGGAAATGGTAAACAGCTGATTCTCAGCAGTTGTCCAGTAATCTAGATTGACAGGTGCCAAATTTGCACGAAACTGTGCATCCGCTTCCACATAGGGCATGAGATCGAGCAGACATTTATAGTCTGCCATGTACTGATACAGTGCGTCCTGCCCACCTCCTGCCAAAAAAACAATATCTGGGATCTCCCCCACCATCACAGAGTCCTCGACCTTTTGAATCAAAGTCTCTGTTGTAGGCATAGAAACGAGATGGATTCGAATATCTGGATTTTCTTTTTCAAAATCTTTATAGATACGCCGCATCGCTTCGTGGTCTGGCTCTACACCGCCCCAGCCATGGATCAACGTAATTTCCGTAATAGAACTCTGTCCGCTGCAGCCCATCAACAGACAAGTCAAGAGGAGTCCATACAAAACGGCTGTCCAAATTTTATGTTTTTGGTTCTCTCGCATTGCGAAACTCCTTTGGCGATAAACCGGTTTGATTTTTGAATGCACGCGAAAAGTAGCCTGCATCTTCAAAGCCCACATAGGCTGCAACCTGATGAATTTTCCAGTCAGAAGCAAGCAGGCACTCCTTTGATTTTTCGATCCGCCTTTTTAAAATATCATCAAACAAATTGACCCCACTACAATTTTTATACAGACGACTCAAATAACTCTGATTTGCATGAAGCTGCTCTGCAATATCTGCAAGCGTGATTGGCTTGCGATAATTTCGTTCAACATATTGTACCATCTGCCGATACAAGTCTTGGGATCCGCTTTCCTTCAGAATATCCGCATAATCGTCTAAAATCTCTGTCCTTTGCTTTTCCAATGTCTGAATCACCTTTTCGATTGTCTTTGGCAATTCCTCTACCAGTTCAACCTTCAAGATATACTCAAAAGCGCCATAGCGCATCGCCGTACGTGCATACGAAAAATCTGAATAAGCGCTCAAAATAACGACCTGTGTTTCCGGACAATACTGGTTGACATATTTGCAGACCTCCAAACCGTCCATTCCCGGCATACGGATATCTGTCAAAATAATATCGGGACGTTCTGCATCCATTTTTTCCACAAGCGATTGCCCATCACAGACAATCTGAAGGGTACAGCCAAGCTGCTCCCACGGAATCAGCTGCCGAATTGCATCTCTTACATAAGATTCATCGTCAGCCGCAATCACTTTCCACATGCTGTTCTCCTCTCTCCACAGGTAAAACAATTTCGATCCTTGTTCCCTCGGAAACCTTACCCGCAATCTTGATATCATACGAATCCTCATAAAGAATCCTGAGTAAGCGTATGGTATTAGCAAGTCCAGTCGCTGTGTGATCCGCTTTTTCAGCGCTTGTCTGTAAATCCGTCTCCTGATTGAATCCTACGCCATCATCCACCACGGTAATATAGAGCTTATCCTCTTTTTCACAAACATCAATTTTGATGGAGCCCTTTCCACATTTTGGTTCCAACCCATGAGAAACCGCATTTTCGACGAGCGGTTCAATGAGCAGTCTTGGAATCAGACAGCTTTCGACCTCTCTGCCACTCAAATTGATTTCATAAGAAAGCTTATCCGGGAAACGGCTCTTTTGCAGATACAGATAAAACTCTACCAGTTCGATTTCAGTTGCAAGCGGAATTTTGATTTCCTTTTCCCGAAATATTTTTCCCTGCATCAATTTGGAAAACGCACGCAGTCCCTGATACAGTTCTTCGTTCCCAGACAATCTCGCCTTGATGCTGAACATTGCCAAAATATTGAACTGAAAATGCGGGTTTAGCTGTGCCTGTAAGAATTTGATTTGGGCACGATTTGCCAGCAGTTCCGTTTCATAGACCTGCGTTGTCAAACGGCTGATGCGTGCAATCATTTCATTAAACAGAACACTGATATCATGAAATTCCTGAACCGAAAAATCCCGCATACGAATACTAAGGTCTTCCCATCCGAAAGACTTGATTTCTGCCGCAATTTGTTTGAGTGGTCTTGTCAGTCGATAGCTAACCCCCGCCACGATCATGGTCACCACAAATAGGACCAGCACCATGACCACGGTAAACAGCAGGAATATTGGTTTCAGCACTGCATAAATATTGCTCTCGTCAATCGCCAGAACCGTCCGCACACCAAATCCATTGATACATGTCTGATATTGCAGGCTGTGTCCATCAAGTTTGATTTTTCCCGAGGTGCTTGGCGTCCTCCATGTGAGCTGACTGATTTGCTTATCATTTCCAATCCCGCAAATTTTGCTTCCATAGCTATCTGTAACCAGCCAATAGCTGTTCTGATACTTTTTCATGCTGGAAAACAGGCTGATGATCGCCTCATTCTGTATGGAAGCAATACCTACACCCACCATCTGCATTTTATCATCCAAAATACGGAAGCAGAGATCGGTTTTTGAATTTCCGGGATAAGCGCGATATTGATTTTTACTTGCCTTAAATGACTGATACAGCTGCCAATATTCTGCATCTGTTTGTGCAGCAGCTTCCAATGTTGTTGGATAATAGGTACTTCGAACAAACTCATTCTGATTATTGAACACATATACATGGTTAACAAATGGCAGCTTTTGTTCGACCATATTTCTCTGAGAAAATAAATCAAAGCAATAGTTCAGCTGTTTTTGCACCTCAGACTTCTCATACGTTTGTCCGCTGAAAAAGTCTTCCAGTTCAACATTATGCCGAACTGCAATTGCCCCCTCTTTGATATATCGAATTTTATCATCAAACTGTTGTCTTGTGTTTGTCAGATAATAATTCATATCTGTTTTGGCTTGCTTCGAAAAAAAAACATAAACATCAGAATCATTGCAAAGCCCAGAATCAAGATCGTGCAAACAGCAGAAAGCGTTGTCAAACGGCTGATTTCTCCGCTGAATTTTCTCCGGTCACGCTTTGGCACAGTATTCCCCCTTTTTTCAAACTTCCCTGCATTTCGCTTTTTATTATATCTTACTGTATATAGTTCCCTTCAGAAAATATGTACAATATATTGTCATATATGATACTCCTCAATCTATTATTTGTCAATTTTGTCTTATCAGACTTCTTCGGTGCAAAAAAAGCCGACACGAACAATCGTATCGGCTTTTATATCAGACTTAGAGTTTTTCTTCTTCCTTAACGTCCTTCATGGACAAGTTGATGCGACCCTTGTCATCAATTTCCATGACCTTAACATAGACCATGTCGCCCACCTGTACGGCATCTTCTACCTTCTCAATACGATGGTCTGACATCTTGGAAATATGCACCATACCATCCTTATTAGCAGTCAGGTTAACAAACGCACCAAAATTCATGAGACGAACAACCTTGCCATAATAGATTTCGCCAACTTCAGGCTCCTTTACAATAGCCTCAATCATAGACTTTGCGAGTTCACCATCTGATGCCTTTACTGCTGCAATAGTAATCACACCATCGTCATTGATATCGACCTGTGCACCAGAATCTGCAACAATTTTCTGGATCACGCTGCCACCCTTACCGATGACCTCACGAATCTTGTCCGGATGGATCTGCATGGTAATCATCTTTGGTGCCCAAGCGGATACATCACCACGCGGCTGCTCAATTGCCTTGAGCATAATTTCGTCCAGAATACCAAGACGCGCTACGCGGCATTTGCGGAATGCCTCCTGAATCACAGCCGGAGAGAGACCGTCCACCTTGATATCTACCTGAATCGCAGTGATACCCTTCTTTGTACCTGCAACCTTAAAGTCCATATCTCCATAAAAGTCCTCAAGACCCTGAATATCTGTAAAGGTGGTTTCCTGCCCGTCGTCGGTAATCAAACCACAGGAAATACCCGCAACCGGTGCCTTGATTGGAACGCCTGCATCCATAAGCGCCAATGTAGAACCACAGACAGATCCCTGTGAAGTGGAGCCATTGGAGGACACAACCTCAGAAACCAGACGCAGTGCATAGGGGAATTCCTCCTCAGAAGGAATAACCGGCAGCAGCGCACGCTCAGCCAGTGCACCATGACCGATTTCTCGGCGACCGGGACCACGAGATGGACGCGTCTCACCAACAGAGAAGGAGGGGAAGTTATAATGATGGATGTATCGCTTACTCTTTTCATCAAAGATGGTATCCAGCTCCTGCGCATCTCCCAGCGTACCCAAAGTACAGATGGTCAAAACCTGTGTCTGCCCACGGGTAAACAAACCAGAGCCATGCGCACGCGGCAGTACGCCAACCTCAGCCGCCAGCGGACGGACTTCCTCCATTCCACGACCGTCAACACGCTTGCCCTGAACCAGCCAATTGCGCACAATCTTCTTTTGCAGCTTATCAAAGCACTCGGAAATCTCTCCGCCATGCTCCGCTACAAACTCAGCGCCCAATTCCTCCTCGAAGGCATCACGCACGACCTTGATTCGTGCATCACGAACCGTTTTGTCGTCTGTGTCTAGACAATACTCCAGCTTTTCGCGGCACTCTGCCTCAAGCTTATCAAAAATCTCATGATTCAAGTCATGATGCTCATATTCAAACTTCGGCTTGCCAATCTGCGCTTTGATATCCGCGATGAATGCAACAACCTTCTTGATCTCCTCATGAGCCTCCATCAATGCGTTGAACATGTCATCTTCCGGAATCTCATTCGCTCCAGCTTCAATCATTACAATCTTATCTGCTGTTGCACAAACGGTTACGTCCATCTCAGAACGCTTACGCTGCTCTGCGGTTGGGTTAATGACAACTTGTCCATCTACAATGCCGACATTGGCACCGCCAATGACGTAATCAAACGGGATATCGGAAATAGAAACTGCAATTGATGCGCCAAGGAGTGCAGCAATCTCAGGAGAGTTATCCGAGTCATTCTCCAGCACAGTGCAGACGATGGAAACATCATTGCGCAGGTCTTTCGGGAACAGTGGACGCATTGGACGATCGATCTGACGGGAAGCCAAAATCGCCTTTTCAGAGGGACGACCTTCGCGGCGCATAAACGACCCCGGAATACGGCCAACTGCATACAGACGCTCCTCAAAATCAACAGAAAGCGGGAAAAAGTCGATGCCATCACGCGGTTTTGCAGATGCAGTCGCAGTAACCAGCACAACTGTCTCACCATAACGTACCACACAAGAGCCATTTGCAAGCTGCGCAACCTTTCCGGTTTCTACAACAAGCGGACGACCTGCATAAGTGGTCTCAAACACACGATAATCCTTAAATTCAAAGTGTTGGATATTACTCATTTTGAATAGCCTCCTTAAAGAATGAGAGTAGGCGGCATTGCAGCATTAGCACTTGGAGCGCAGGTCAAAGCTTGTCAGCCTGTCCTCCAATTGCTAAAGCCTTACCGCCCAAATGGGAAAGAAAACAAGTAGCAAGTAAGGGGGGCACAGATGCCCCCCTCAATTTTCATTACTTACGGATACCCAGCTTTGCAATCAGAGCACGGTAACGGTTTACGTCCTTCTTCTGCAGATAGTTCAGCATGCTGCGGCGCTGACCAACCATCTTGAGCAGACCACGACGGGAATGGTTATCCTTCGGGTGCTGCTTCAGGTGCTCAGTGAGCTCAGCAATACGTGCAGTCAGGATTGCAACCTGCACCTCTGGAGAACCAGTATCAGTTGCATGGGTGCGGTTTGCTTCGATTACAGCAGTTTTTTCTTCCTTACGGATCATGATTTTTCACCTCATAAAAAAATTTTTAGTCCCCACACGCCGGGTATTGGACGGTGAAACGGCGCGCTCTGACGCGTCCTGTGCCCAAAAATACTAAGCGCGGGGCAAATTACAATTTATATTACCATAAAATATGTGTTTTGTAAAGGCATTTTCGAAAAAACAATATTTGTCACACCCCGACATATACTTACAAAAAATTAACAAAATTTTTATGAATTTTTCACATTGCATCTGCAAACAATTTTTTATATAATTATTTTCACCAGCTGGTTATGTGGTATTCCAAAGCACATAACTCTGGCGATAATTTGTTTAGATACGCGGTGGGGCTGTGCAGAAGTGTGGCCTGAAGCCGCGTTTTCTTATTTTTATGGAAGATTGCGGTGGACTTTCTTAATTTTTTCATCGATAGCAAGAGCATACACGAATATTTTCCATGGTCAGCAGCATCAGCTGCTGACCATTTTTTATCCTCCGACATGCCTCCTGACAACAAGCACTCCGCATACAGTGGATTTTCAATCGTTTCACTCTCTTTCCTGCACCATGCAGGCGCCTACTCCCGCTGCGAGCACCAAAAACGCAGCAAAACAGCCAATGATTGCATAAATTGCAAAGCTTCCCAAACCAATATAGCGTTCAAAGTAGAATAGACCATGGAAAGGTGCCAGAAGCAGCGATCCTATCATCTTGACCAGTATATGGTCTGCGCGCAAGAAAGTTGCAACATCGAGCACACCCAATCCCAACGCATACAGCATCAGAATGACTTCCAAGGCGCGGCTGTGTAAGGGCAGTCCAATTGGAATGATTGCCAGCAGAAAAAGCATATAGCATGCTGAAATTATCAAATTGAGCTCAGAAAGCTCCGGATGTATGGAAAACCAAACCTTTGCACCAATTGTCAATCCGATCCATAAGACCAGCATGACAATCATCCCCATATATTTCCGCATGATTCGCCTCCTTATCTCTCTATGGAACAAAAGGGGCGCCGCGATCATGCGCTGCGTCCCTTCTGTTCAGAAAATGCGGTCATTTTTCCTTACTGAACAATCTTCTTTGCTGCTTCGGAAAGCTCTGCTACCTTTGCATCAGCCGCTGTCTTGGTGTCTGCCTTTGCCATCATATAGACTTTCACCTTTGGTTCGGTACCAGAGGGACGGATAATAAAGGATGTGCCGCCTTCCAGTTCATAGTAAAGTACATTCTGTCCGGAAAGTTCCATCTGTTCGCTCTTTCCATCGGCAGCCGAAGTCCGTGTTCCAGACAGATAATCACGAATATATTCCACCTTATGACTGCCTACGGCGGTGAGCGGATTCTCTCGCAGCTCGCTCATGAGCGCCTTCATGCGCTCGAGTCCTGCAACGCCCGGCATCGTGATAGAGATGGTGTACTCTGTATAAAAGCCATACTTTTCATACATGGTCTGCATGGCATCATAAAGGGTCATGCCCTTGGTGCGATAGTAAGCTGCCATTTCTGCAATCAGCATGGAAGCAGTCACCGCATCTTTATCACGTGCATAATCGCCAGCCAGATAGCCATAGGACTCCTCAAAGGCAAAGAGATACTCATGAGAACCCGTTGTCTCAAACTGCTTGATCTTCTCTGCAAGGAACTTGAAGCCAGTAAATGTGTCGAAACATGCAACGCCATTTGCTTCCGCGGCAGCACGTGCCATCTCTGTTGTTACAATAGACTTCAGCACTGCCGGATGTGCTGGCATGGTTCCGGTCAATTTTTTTGCTGTAATCACATAGTCAATGAGCAGTACACCTACCTGATTGCCTGACAGCGTGATATATTCGCCCTGTGCATCTTTTAGAACGATACCTGTACGGTCTGCGTCTGGGTCAGTACCGATAATCAAATCGACACCATTCTTCTTTGCCAAATCGATGGCAAGATGGAAACCCTCCTTATTCTCAGGGTTTGGTGATTTTACGGTTGGGAAATCACCGTCAATGACCATCTGCTCCGGTACACAAAGAATGTGCTTATATCCAATGCGGCGCAGGATCTCCGGCACCAGTCGATAGCCCGCACCATGGAACGGTGTATAAACCAGCTTAAAGTCATCTGCAACCTGACGGACACAGTCAGGGTTAATGGCAACCTTCAGCACCTCCTGCAAATATGCCTCATCGGTCTGCCAATCCATCATCTGTACAAGCCCCTGCTCCAATGCCTGCGCAAAATCCATCGTCTTAACATCAGTAAAGAAGTCCAGTGCTTCCATTTCTTTGGCAACTACATCCGCTTCTTTCGGCGGCAGCTGTGCGCCGTCCTCCCAATATACTTTATATCCATTGTACTCCTTTGGATTGTGTGAAGCCGTGATATTGATGCCCGCAATCGTACCATAATGACGAATCGCAAAGGAAAGCTCAGGTGTCGGGCGCAGTTCATCATACAGCTTCACCTGAATCCCATTGGCTGCCAGAATACTTGCAGCTAGCTGCGCAAACTCTGGAGAAAAATGACGCGAGTCATAAGCAATGGCAACACCGCGCTTCATCGCATCTGCACCATTCTGCACAATCAAATTTGCCAGCCCCTGTGTTGCCGCCCCTACGGTAAAACGATTCATACGATAGAGTCCAGTCCCCAAAATGCCGCGCAGACCGGCTGTACCAAAGGACAGCGGCGCAAAAAAACGATCCTTAATTGCGTCCTCATCACCGCCAATCGCCTCCAGCTCAGCACATTCTTCTTCAGACAGCGCAGGCGAAGCCAGCCAGCGTTCATATTCAGCCATATAATTCATCATGATTTCACCTCATATAATTGTCGTGGAATCCAGAATATTCCTTATATAAATTATACAATAAACTCTGAAGTTTTCAACGTCTTTTTTGGAAATGTTCTATTGATTGTCAACTTGCCTCGACATGACTGCATTATAAGAGACTGCACAAAAAAACAGGGAAGATCCTTGTTTACTCTGGACCTTCCCTGTCATCTTATTCAAATATAATCTTGGCTTTATGATTCGATCCGGCGCACGCGAATCATACCCGTTACGCCACGAATTGCCTCCAGCACAGCCTCTGTCGGCACCTCATTGACATCTACGATCGTGTACGCATACTCCCCACGTGAGCGGTTCCCCATATTTTCAATATTCATTCCCTGCGCAGAAAGCGTTGCTGTGATTTGTGCAATCATATTCGGCACATTTCTATGAATGAGACTCAAGCGATGTCCGCCCTCATACGGAACCTTGAGATTTGGAAAATTAACAGAATTGCGAATGGTTCCCATTTCTAAAAACTCTCTGATTTCCTTTGCCGCCATTTTGGCACAGTTATCCTCACTTTCCGGAGTTGATGCACCAAGATGCGGCATAACGACTGCATTCTTTTGCGCCAGCATGATTTCTGACGCAAAATCGGATACATATCGTGCAACCTTTCCAGACTCCAGAGCGTCTGCCATTGCCTCTTCATCTACCAACTCTCCACGAGCAATATTGATGATACGTACACCATCCTTCATCTTTGCGATGGACTCCGCACAAATCATATGCTTGGTATCCGGTGTGAATGGTACATGCAGCGTAATATAATCACAGCCTGCAAAAATCTCATTGACATCTGTAATATGCTTCACCGCACGGGACAGCTTCAATGCGCCGTCAACCGAAAGATACGGATCATACCCCCATACTTCCATATCCAGTGCCACAGCCGCATTTGCAACCTGCACACCAATTGCGCCAAGACCAATAACGCCCAAACGCTTTCCTAAAATCTCTGGTCCTGCAAATTTGGACTTTCCCTTTTCTGCCGCCGGTCCGATATCAGGAGTGCCTGCAAGCGCCTTTGTCCACTCGATTCCCCCTGCAATATCACGAGACGCCATCATCAGGCTGCAAATCACCAGTTCTTTCACCGCATTTGCGTTAGCGCCTGGTGTATTGAATACCACAATGCCTTCCTCTGCGCAGCGCTCCAGCGGAATATTGTTGACACCTGCACCCGCTCGCGCAATACATTTAAGGTTTTTAGGAAACTGTGTCTCATGCAGCTTTGCCGAACGCACCAGCACTGCATCATAGTTCTCACAATCTTCGCTGTATGTATACTTTTGCGGATCAAGACATTCAAGACCCACCTTAGAAATTTTATTAAAAAGCTTTACCTCGTACATGACAGTTCCCCCCTCAGCCATTTTCTCTCGCAAACTTCTGCATAAAGTCTACCAATGTCTCAACACCCTCATATGGCATTGCATTGTAGATGGATGCACGCATGCCGCCAACCAGACGATGCCCCTTGAGATTTGACATGCCATGCGCTGCCGATTCTTTCACAAACCTTGCGTCGAGTTCTTCGTTTCCTGTGCGGAAGGTCACATTCATAAGCGAGCGGGAATCTGCGCGGGCAGCCGGCTGATAAAAAGACTGGCTGTCCAGATAATCATAGAGCAGCTTCGCCTTCTTTTCGTTACGCTTTTGCATTTCGGCAAGTCCACCGACCTCCTGCTCAATCCATTCGAGAACAAGCCCCAGCATATAGATCGCATAGGTTGGCGGGGTATTGTACATACTTTCCTTATCTGCCATAAGCTTCCAGTCGAGCATTACGGGCATCTTATCCTTTGGATAAAAGCCCAACAAATCCTCGCGCACAATCACAACAGTCAGTCCTGCCGGACCCATGTTCTTCTGTGCGCCTGCCATAATAACACCATACTGGGAAACATCAATCGGCTTTGACAAAATATGAGAGGACATATCGGCAACTACCGGAACCCCATTGGTCTGAGGACAGTATTTCCACTCGGTACCAAAAATGGTATTATTGGAACAGTGGTAGAAAAAGTCTGCATCAGGGGACAGATCCAGCTCCTCCTGACTTGGGATATAGGAAAAGTTCTCTGCCTCTGAAGATGCCGCGACATGGATATTACCAAACTTTTTGGCCTCCTTGTACGCATTCATCGCAAAGTTTCCGGTCAGCGCATAGTCGGCGTTACCGGTACGCATCAAATTGAGCGGAATCGCGGAGAACTGCATGGTTGCACCACCCTGCAAGAAAAGCACCTTATAGTTTTCAGGAATACCCATCACGCGACGCAGAGAGGCTTCCGTAGACTTGATAATAGAGTCATACACCTTAGATCGGTGACTCATCTCCATAACTGACATGCCTGAACCATTATAGTTCAGCATCTCAGCAGCGGCACGCTCCAATACCGGAACGGGCAGCATCGAAGGACCTGCGGAAAAGTTGAAGATTCTTTCTGTCATCGCTTGTGACCTGCCTTTCATTTTTTCAGGTACTACTGTATGCCCTATCACAAAGCAAACAGACAGCACTATCTTAACACTTTATAAGTCTAAAGTGTGAATGAAGCTATTATATCTCTCTTATCTGTGATATGCAAGTGTTTTCCTCACAATTCTTTTATGCTATACTGTAAAAAAAACAAACTTTGGAGGGCTATTTTTGAACATTCTGGATAGTCTGTGCATGTCACACGGACTTTGCGCATTGGGTGTGTGTAAATACGACACGCTATATCCGCAAATGAGCGATGCACAGCGCATAGGACTTACACGGCGTATCGACCGTGCACGCAGCGTGCTTGTCACGGTGCTTCCCTACCCCGCAAAACCAACTTCCGGTAACCTCTCCCTTTATGCACGTGCCAGAGATTATCATATCGTACTGGGAGAAAAACTGGAAGCCGCCGCAGCTACCTTGCGTGCACAATATCCCTGCCACACCTTTGCCGTGTTGGTGGATGACTCCCCCTTACCCGAAGTCTATGCCGCCGCCTGCGCAGGGCTTGGCAAAATCGGCACGCACGGTTTGCTGATTCACCCTGTGTATGGCAGTTATGTTTTCATCGGCACCATTGTCACGGATTTGGAATTGCCTGAAACCGGAGATACGCCTGCCCCCTGTCTGCAATGCGGCGCTTGCTTGCGGGCTTGCCCTGTGGATTTGGATAAATCGCGCTGCCTTTCTGCTCTCACCCAACAGGGTGGTGCACTCAGTGCTGAGCAGGAAGCGCTGGTGCGGGAGCACCCGCTCATCTGGGGCTGTGATACCTGCCAGCTGGTCTGCCCACTCAACCGCAGCATACCGCCAGCAGAGATTCCAGACTTTACACAAAACCGTATCTGCTCTCTCAAGCTTTCCGATTTAGAGGGCTTGACGCGCAAGCAGTTTGTCGCCAAATATCCCGACCGTGCCTTTACATGGCGCGGTCCTGCACCACTCCGACGTAATCTGACCCTAAAAAAAGAGGAGACCTAATATGTCTGCACCACTTTATGACGCACTCCGCGCACTTTCTCAAAAAAAGACCATTCGTTTCCACATGCCCGGGCATAAGGGACAGCCGGTTCTTCCAGACTTTTCCCCCATTTTACCTCTGGACTTTACCGAAATCTACGAAACCGGCAATCTCTACACAGGAGAAGGTCCCATCCGGCTTGCAGAAGAACAGGCTGCCCACTTTTATCACGCCGCAGACTGCCATTTCCTAACAGGTGGTTCTTCTCAAGGGATTCATGCCATGCTGTATGCGGCAGCTGGCTGCGGCAGTTCGATTTTATTTGACCGCAACTGTCACAAGTCGTGTGCCCATGCGGCAGCCATGCTGGATTTGACCCCGACTTTTGTATTCCCCTCTATTTTAGAGCCCTATGGGGTTCCCGCGCTGCTTGACCCATCTGCAATCCATGCAGCACTCAAGCAGCACCCCCAAATCAAAACCGTTTTGGTCACCTCTCCCAATTACTACGGCATTTGTCAGGATATTCCTGCCATCGCTGACATTTGCCATGCGCATGGCGCAAAGCTGCTCGTCGATGCTGCACACGGCGCACATTTTCCCGCAGTTGGTTTGAAAAGCCCCATACAGCTGGGTGCCGACCTTGCTGTACTCAGTGCACATAAAACACTCTATGCAATGGGGCAAGCAGCTATGATCCTGTCAAACGGCACAATTGATTGTGCAAAACTGCGCGAGGGCGCCGCACTATTTGGCACCTCCAGTCCGTCCTACGCGATTTTGGCAAGCCTTGACCTTGCGCGCAATGCACTTGAGCAGGACGACAGCTACCAAAAAACTGCACAGGCTGTGGATAAACTGAAATCGCATCTGTCACAAACTCACTTTCTGCCGCTCTCATCAGAAGTTCCCCTCGACCCCTGCCGACTCACCATTTCGACCGCAGGAACCAATCTGTCAGGAGATACATTGTCAGACCTCCTCTATACACGCTTCGGCATCGCCTGCGAGATGAGTGACCTTCGCAACATCGTGTGCATTGTCACCCCCGCCGACCTGCCGCAAAATCTCGCCTTGCTCGAACAAGCACTTTTAGAACTATCCCGAGAAGTACAGCCGACTGCCCAACCAGCACCGCTTGCGCCACTCCCCCACCCCCATCCCATTCTATCCGTCCGCACTGCCATGCTCGGACCGTGCTATGACCTCCCGCTGTCCGATGTACGTTCCGGTATGGTGTGCGCCCGGCCAGTTACCCCATATCCCCCGGGTGTTCCTGTGCTCTGGCCCGGAGAAGAAATCACCAAGCAACACATTGTATTTCTTACAAATCAATGTTATAATACCGTTAGCCGTATTTTGCTGTATATGCAGTAAATTTTTCGGCGATAAAAGGAGGGCTTTCTAATGAAAATGCTGCTCGCAATCATCAATTATGATGATGCACATTGCGTCATGGGACATCTGATGGAAGCTGGATTTCAAATCACCAAGCTTGCCACAACAGGCGGATTCCTGCGTGCCGGCAATGTCACCGTCCTGATTGGTTTGGAGGACTCCCGTGTGGAGGAGGCCATGGGAATTATCCGAAAATATTGCAACACCCGCACACAAATGATGCCAACCGCCCCCAATATTGGCATCGGTTTTCAGCCGCCTATGCCCGTTGAGGTCTCTGTCGGCGGGGCAACTGTATTTGTTCTGAATGTAGAACAATTTGAAAAGCTATGATGCTGGGATTTGACACCATTTCCGGTAATGACGCGCTCAAAGCCAGCCTGCGGACAGCGCTCAATCGCCGTTTTCCGCAGGCTGTTCTGCTATCTGGTCCACAAGGAAGCAGCGCTCTCGAATTTGCGCAGGCAATTGCTGCGACTCTGCTCTGTACCAGTTCTGATACCCGCCCCTGCGGTACCTGCCCAGCTTGCTTAAAGCTCGCGCACGGAACCCATCCCGATCTCATCTGTCTCAATGAAGGCGATGCTGAAATCAAGGTTGAGCATGCTCGCAATATTCGAGCGGAATCGGCAATCCTTCCCAATGATGGCAGCCGCAAGGTATTTATCCTGCACGGCGCGGATCACATGAACGCCAGTGCCCAAAACGCGCTGCTCAAGGTTTTGGAAGAACCCCCGCGCTACACATTCTTTTTACTGACAGCAAGACAGCCCGGGCTGCTCTTGCCAACCATTCGGTCGCGCTGCACCATTTATCAGCTGGCACCGCATTCCGTCCTTTCTTCGGACGACCCTGCACTTTTAGAACCTGTGCGTGCTTTTATGGGTGCACTGCAAAAGGGCGATGAATATGCGCTGCTGCTTGCCGCACATAAATTTTCAAAATTGAACAAGACCATCTTTCGGCAGGCTATGGAGCTTCTTGGCACCGCGCTCCGCGATGCCGCACTTTGTAAACTCCACACAGCCCCCCTGCTTCCGTCACTGTATACGGAATCCTGTGCGTGTTGTCTGCCGGTGCAAAAGCTGCTTGCAGCCTACGACCTTGTGTCTAAGATTTCGTGCCGCGCAGAGGGAAATGCCAGTATTCCGCTGCAATGTGCCGTTCTCGCCGCAGATACCTATCGGATCTGCTGTCTCCCGCGTGACTGATCCATCAACACGCGGCTAAACTAAAATGGAGGAACCACTTTTTTATGATCGTTATTGGTGTCCGATTCAAACGAGTCGGCAAAGTATATTATTTTGACCCATGCGGTTTGACCGTAAATCCGGGCCAACATGTCATTGTGGAGACTGCACGCGGCATCGAATGTGGTGCGTGTGCGATGGGCAATACCGATGTTCCGGAATCCGATGTTGTCTCTCCACTCAAAAAAATCATTCGCATTGCAACAGAGGATGATCTGGAAATTATGCGCAGCAACGAACAGCAGGCGCACGAAGCTTATCAGATTGCACGCCGCAAAATCGAGGAACATGAGCTCGATATGCGTCTTGTTGCCGTAGAATGTACCTTTGATCTCAATAAAATCCTGTTCTATTTTACAGCGGACGGTCGTGTAGACTTCCGCAACCTTGTCAAAGATCTTGCTGCTATTTTCCGCACCCGCATCGAACTTCGTCAAATCGGTGTGCGTGATGAAGCCAAAATGATTGGCGGACTGGGCATTTGTGGACGCGAGCTATGCTGTTCCTCTTATCTTGACGATTTTCAGCCGGTATCCATCAATATGGCAAAGGAACAAAACCTTTCGCTCAATCCTACAAAGATTTCTGGTACCTGTGGTCGTCTGATGTGCTGTCTCAAATATGAACATGAGGTATATACCGAGCTGCAAAAGGTCACACCAAAGACCGATAGTCTGGTAGAGACCCCCGAGGGACGCGGCACAGTATTATCGACCCAAATGCTGCGCGGTACCTGCAAGGTACAGCTGGAGGACGCGCCAGACGAACCAAAGACCTTTTCCTGCACAGATTGTCATATGATTCGTTCCGGACGCGCCAAGAAAGGCTGCGGCGGCTGCCAATCGAAACCAATCGAAATCGACCCCATGCAGGAGCAGCCCCCCTCTGCGGTGGCAGAACCGCCAGCTCGACCACGCAATGAAAAACCGCGCCGTGTCAAGGCTGCACCCCAAAGCAGTGAAGTGAACTCAGACATACCTACACACTCCGAACGCCCACGACTCGTAAAGGCGGCACCAAAGCCCAGCGAAGAAGGCAGCGAATCCATCGAATCAAAAAAACGCCGTCGCCGCCGTAACCCTTCAAAGCGCCGCCCCTCCTCCAACGAGGAAGATAATTAAATCGCTTTCTTTTGCGACTGTTTATTGCAAACAGTCGCTTTTTTTTACAAAATACAATAAAAAATCCGAATCTTCATCCCTCATCTTGTCTTTATGCTTTTGATATGCTATACTTAGCATATCAAATTAACTAACCAAACGGGAGGGAGGAAACCATGTCAGAGCAAGATTCTATCAATGACTTTCTAGTTGATATCTGGACACGGATCAACAAAATTGAAGAACGCTCCCTCACAGCTGGTCTTGGAGATAAAATTTCAATTACAGAAATCCATATCATTGAAAAAATCGGCGCCAATCAGCCAAGCCGTATGTCTGCAATTGCCAAGCTGCTTGGCATTACGCTGGCGACCTTGACGGTTGCATGCGACAAACTGGAAAGCAAAGGCTTTATCCAGCGGATTCGGGACGCTTCAGACAAGCGCGTTGTCAATATTTCTCTGACACCGCGCGGTGAAACCGTATATGCCTATCACAAAAATTTTCACGACCGCATGATTTCTGCGGCACTCAGTGACTTATCCGAACAGGAAACTGAACTGCTTGCGAGCAGCCTTAAAAAGCTCAAAAGCTTTTTCGAGGAAGAAGAATTTTAATTGCCGCCTATGGGCGGCTTTTTTTCCACCATGGTACATTTTCCCAAATTAAGAGGTATGCTATGCTCACCTATCACTTGGATCATCATTCCAAAATGCCGCTTTATGAACAGCTTTACCGTGCGATCCGGCAGGATATCATGTCTGGTCATTTGTCGGGCGGCGATCGGCTGCCTGCTAAGCGACCCTTGGCAGCGCATCTACACGTCAGTCAAATCACAGTCGAAACCGCCTATGGACAACTCACCGCAGAAGGCTATATATATGCCATTCCTCGAAGCGGCTATTTTGTCAAGCAGGTTGATACGCTCCCGCATACGATTTCACGCCAACCTCAGCTGACCTTGTCTCAACCGACTCCACCTGCTTTCACCTTTGATTTTAAGACCAATGTTGTAGATACCGATTGTTTTCCATTTTCTACTTGGGCAAAGCTGTCACGCGCAGTCCTGACAGACTATGACCGCACATTGCTTCTGGAACCTGCCTCACAGGGTGTTCCCGCCCTGCGTGAACAAATCTGTAACTATCTTTATTCCTTTCGCGGTATTTCGGTCGAACCCGATCAAATCATTGTTGGGGCAGGCTCTGAATATCTGGTCACCTTACTCATTCAGCTTCTTGGGCGCCAGCGCACCTATGCCATTGAGACCCCCGGCTATCCCAAACTCACAAAAATTTTTCAGGCAAATGATTCCAATACCATCCCCATCCCACTAGATACAGAGGGTCTGCATTTTGATGCGCTGTGCGCCTCCAACGCCTCTGTTGCCTACCTGACACCCTCCCATCACTTTCCGCTTGGCATTGTGACCTCCGCAGCGCGGCGCTCTGCTCTGCTGCGCTGGGTAAATGAAACCGAAAACCGTTACCTCATCGAAGACGACTATGACTCCGAGTTTCGCTTTGTGTCACGCCCCATTCCCGCACTGAAAGAACTCGACCACAATGACAAGGTCATCTATCACAATACATTTGCCAAAAGTCTTTCTCCCTCCTTGCGCATAGGATATCTTGCATTGCCGCGCAGTTTGCTGCCTGCTTATCATGCACGCTTTGGCAGCTATGCTTCTACTGTACCTGTATTTGAACAATATACGCTGGCGCGCTTTTTGGAAAATGGAATCTTCGAACGGCATGTAAACCGAATCCGCAATCTATATAAAGCGCGGCTGGACACTCTGCTCCACGCACTGGCACAATCTGCATTATCAGGGTATTATCACATTTCCGGCGCGGAAGCGGGACTGCATTTGCTCTTACACATGGAAAACGGAATGACCGAAGATGAACTTGTCACCTCCGCGGCTGCAAATGGTGTTCGCGTTTATGGATTGTCCCGCTACTATATCGGCTCGGTTTCTGCCTGCCCACCTGCAACAGTCATTTTAGGATACGCTGGTATTCCCTCTGCGCAGATAAGTTCTGCGGTTTCCGCTCTGGAGCGTGCATGGAAGAAACGATAAAAAACAAAAAGGGCTGCACTTGCAGCCCTTTTTGATACCTCTTTTGGATTATACAGCAAAGATTATGCTCATTTTTTATAATACACAGTCTGTACCACACCATCTATCATGGAAACCGCACCCGTACGATACTCCTTTCCGGTAGAACACAGTCCTGCCTTTCTCTTGGAATACATGTCCACAGCAATCGCCTCCACATCAGGCGCAACCGCCACAGGATTTCCATTGACACGCAAACTTGTGCCGTCCCATAGGATGGTATCGTCAATGGGTTCCGGTTCTCCCAGTACGACGGTGTATACATCTTCCTCCTGTGTCATCTGCTCCAGATGATAAAGACCTGCATAGGTCTTAGAAACATAATTTTTAATGTGTACATCTGCGTAAATCGTGCTGCCAATACAAACTAAGCGCATAGACGGCTGTGCCAAATAGGTGGCCCTGCCATCTATGGCGCGCAAATGCAGGGCACGGTACAGCATGACCGCCATTTCTGCACGGGTAATGTTTTCGGTTGGATTCAGCTTTCCCTGTATGCCCGCAATCACCCCTGCATTCACCAAAGCAGAAACCGATTCCACCGCATAGTCTGCTACCTGTTTCCCGTCCATAAACTTGGATAAATCACCATTTTGAAAGGAAATCCCTGTGCGATCAAGGGTACGCTTGAGCAAAACGATTGCATCTTGACGGGTCAGCGGCTCTTTTGGATAAAAATTATTTTTGCTGTCACCTACAGCAATGCCAATGGCACGTGCTGCGCGTACTGCCTGTGCATAATATGCCGTTTCGGGAACATCTGCAAAATTATCCCCAGACGCATATTTCTCCATACCATAGGCACGATACAGCATAAGCACAAAGTCTGCACGTGACAATGTTTTTGCTGGACTGTAAATCAGGTTTCCTGTACCAGACACGACACCTGTATTTGCAAGATAGTCAATGGCATGAAATGCCCAGTCATATCCCAAATTGACATCGGCAAAATAAACCGAGCGATCCGGAATATAAATCATACCGCCTGTGTGAATCTGCTCTGTGATTTGCTCTGGTTCTTCTGGTACCTCCAGCTCGTCCGGAGGAGGTGTAGCGCACGCAGACGTTGTGGCAAGCAGCGCGCACAGCGCAAAGGCAGAGAGCACACGCATCCATTTCTTTTGCATATGAAAACCTCCTATCAGAAGAAATTTATGGATTTTTCCAAACAATTATAGCATATACTATGTAAAAAGTATATTGGTATTTTAGGGATTCATTCGACCGAAAATGCAAGGATTTTGACAAAAGCATAAAAAAACACCGTCAAACCAATCGGTTCGACGGTGAAATTTTTTAGAACAGAATTACTGTACAGCGTTGAGCTTCAGAGTCATTGCACTCTTCTTGTGAGCAGCCGTGTTCTTGTGCATCAGATGCTTTGCAGCAGCCTGATCAACAGCCTTAACAGCAACCTTATATGCAGCCTCAGCGGCAGACTTATCGCCAGCAGCCACAGCCGTGTCAAACTTCTTCAGCACGGTCTTGAGCGCAGACTTTGCCATCTGGTTCTGCAGGCTCTTTGCCTTGATTACCTTAACGCGCTTTTTTGCGGACTTAATATTCGGCATGGGGTTCCACCTCCTTCGGCTTCTAGTCATCAGTATTCTTACTATATCATCTTCGAGTCTAAATTGCAAGTGTTTTTTCTTATTTTTTTGCATATACTCCAAATTTTTTTCACACGCTAGACACAAATCAATCAATCAATCAATCGAAAGGATAGAGCAACATGGCATTTCGTACCGACCTTGCACAGGAAGCGCTCCTTCATACCTACAGCACAGAGCCGCCGCAGCAAGGCATCTATGAGAACGATTATATCACTGCCGGCTTTCCCATTCACAGCGTAGAGGTTCTGACACAAGATGTCGCCCGTCAGCTTGGAAAACCTGTCGGGCGCTATTGCACCTTACAAATTGATCCTCTTACCCGACGAGAATGTGAAGCATTTCCGCGCGCCGTAGAGGCGCTCGCCAGTATTTTAACTGACTGTATGCACGAAATCCAAAAGGATGCCCCCATCCTCGTAATTGGACTTGGAAACCGTGCCATTACGCCAGATGCCGTTGGTCCTCTTGCAACCGAGCATATTCTGGTCACGCGGCATCTGCGAAAGCAGCAGCTGTTTGCGTCATGGCGTCCCGTCTCTGCCGCTGCCCCTGGCGTATTGGGACAAACTGGTGTAGAATCCGCAGAGTTCGTGCAGGGACTGTGCCAAACTGTGCAGCCTGCGGCCATCATTGTCATAGATGCCCTTGCTGCTGGATCACTCTCCCATCTGACCCGTACCATACAGGTAACGGATGCCGGCATTGTTCCCGGTTCGGGGGTCGGCAACGCCCGCAGTGCATTCAATGCCGAAACCTTTGGCGTTCCAGTCATCGCAATTGGTATGCCTACTGTGATAGATGGTGCAAGTATTCTTCCCCCTTCTGTACAGCAGGAAAACAATACAGCGGACACACTTCCAGAGCCCGTTTTCGTAACCCCAAGAGAAATCGACCTGCGTGTGCACGATGCTGCCAAGGTCATTGGATATTCCATCAACCGTGCGCTGCACCCCCATCTCGCATTGGAAGATCTCGATCTTTTATTGGCGTAAGCAACAAACTTGTCTGCATATCACACACCTGCCGGACATAGAGTAAAGCACAGGATTTTTCCGCACCAAAGGAGTGACTGTCTCATGTCCCGTCGTCCCGCCCACAAACACCATTCTGGTATTTTGATTCCTGCCACTGTTCTGCTGCTCTGTGCCGCCGGTCTGCTCATCAGCCATCGCATGGGCGGTGATGCGCACGTCGATGCCCTCTTAGATGCCATTGCACAAAATCAAACCTTCATTGCTTCTTCTATCGCGCTGGAAACCGGAATTCCCACCCGCTCACAGGCAAAGAACTCAGATTCCACCCCCCCTGCTCCAGATAGTCCGGAACCCACCATGGAGAGTGCGCCGCCACCGCAGCCCGATGCGCCTGCACCTCCTCCAGCACAGGACAAGCGTGACACTGATATCGAAATCCGCAACGATGCAGGGATTCCCATAGATGTCAATGCCATGCTCAAAAACCCCATTCCAATCCATGTGAAGCAAAATGAAAAACCACAGGTGCTCATTTATCACACCCATGCCACAGAAGCCTATACGCCATCCGGAAAGGACACCTATCAGCCTTCTGGAGAATATCGTACACGGGACCGCAGCCAAAATGTTGTACGTGTTGGCACAGAACTTGCCAAGACACTCAAAGCACGCGGTATCGGCGTCCTGCATATTACGGATATTTTTGATGACCCTGCCTATAATGGCTCTTATGAGCGTTCTTTGTCCGCTGCCCAAAAAGCGCTTAAAAAATACCCGGACATCAAAGTGACCATTGACCTGCACCGTGATGCGATCCTTACCAAAGATGGGAAGCAGCTCCGTTTGGCGACTACCATTGGCGGGCAGGAGGCTGCACAGCTCATGCTGGTGGTCGGCACCGATGCCAGCGGACTGGAGCACCCAAATTGGCGTGATAATATGAACTTTGCGGTCAATCTGCAAGCAGATGCAAACGGTGCATATCCAAATCTTATGCGTGATGTCAATTTACGTTCGCAGCGTTTTAATACGCATCTGCGTTCTGGCTCTCTGCTTTTGGAATGTGGTTCCTCTGGCAATACCCTGCAAGAAGCCATTCGCAGCGTTCAGATGTTTGGCGAAGTCCTTGCAGATCGTCTGCTTGCATAAGGTGTCTCCCTCCTGTGCACACTATCCCCGAAAGGGGGTCTTTTTTTTGTCCATACAATTCACAACCGACCTGTCTGATAATCTAGAAAAACTAAGTGCACTGTTTGCACAGGACAATACCTTTATTGTTCGCAGGCTGCAGGCACGCACAGGTGTGCACTGTGCTGTCCTTTTCTTTGATGGGATGGTCAACAGTCATGCCATCAATGAATCTATCGTGCGCCCGCTCATTGAGAGTACAATCAGCCACCCTACCGCACAATCCATTGCGTCCAGCATCTTGCAAATCAATGATGTTCGGCTTGCGCCAGACACAGATTCCATGTTATCCAGTCTGCTCTATGGCGACACAGTCATCCTTATAGATGGGGACAGCCGCCCAATCGTTGTCAATTCCAAAGGATTTGCACAGCGTTCTCCCTCCGAACCAGAAAGTGAAAAGGTTTTGCGCGGACCGCGTGAAGGGTTTACCGAGAGTTTTATGACCAATCTATCCATGCTGCGCCGTCGGGTCAACGACCCACGCTTGACCTTTTCCTTTGCACGTTATGCCGGATGCACCAACACCGTTATCTGTGTATGCTGGATCAAAGGCATCACACCACCTGCACTCGTTCAGGAGATGCAGCGCAGGATCCGCAAAATATCTCTTGACGGCATTTTAGACTCCAATTATGTAGAAGAATGTGTGCGAGATGCCCCCAACTCTCCATTTCCTACACTGGGTACAACAGAACGCCCTGATGTCGCTGTATCACGTCTCTTGGAAGGGCGTGTTGTGGTGCTGACCGATGGCAGTCCGGTTGCCCTTTCTGCCCCCTGTATTTTACAGGAATGTTTTCAGGCAAATGATGATTATTATATTTCTGTGCGGCAGGCTGCCGTTGCGCGAATTCTGCGCACACTCAGCTTCGGACTTTCCATTATCATTCCCGCTCTTTATGTCGCACTGCTTGGCTTTCATCAGGAGCTTTTACCCACACGCCTGCTGCTTGCCATTGCCGCTGCACAAAAGGGCGTTCCCCTGCCCGTCTTCTGGGAGATTTTTTTGCTCTTGCTGGTTTTTGAAACGCTGAAAGAAGCGGGAACACGCACCCCCAGCGTCATGGGCTCTACCATGTCCATCGTGGGCGGCTTGGTGCTTGGTCAGGCCGCAGTTTCTGCCCGTTTTCTATCCGCACCTGCGGTCATTATTGTTGCAATTGCGGCTGTTACCGGATTAACCGTTCCCAAACTGCAAACTGCTGGTCTGGTGCTGCGCTTTTCTTTGCTGGCAGCAAGTGCCGCCGCCGGACTTTATGGTCTGCTTTTGGGACTCAGTCTCACCATCGCGCATCTTTGCACCCTCCGTTCCTTCCACTGCCCCTATCTGCTCAACCTCATTCCACGCGTGCATCCCAAATTGGACGATGCGTGGACACGTGCACCTTGGCGTGAAATGCCGCGCAAACGATTTCTTGCACATCAGGAGGAACAAACATGAAGCGAATTCTTCTATTGGTCGGTGTACTCTGTCTTGCACTCTATACGGGTGGTGTCGGGCACGGTGCAGGCGATTTACTCCCCATTTTAAGTGCCAGCATTTCACAGACATCTGATGACCGCCTGACGCTCACCGCCGAAGCCGTGCGGCAGGATAGTCTGGAGGGAAACGCCGCCTCAGTCTATCTGACAGCCTCTGGAGACAGCACTGAACAGCTTTTATCTGAAGTTGAACAAATGCTGGCCGGACAGCTCTATCTCAGCCATGCGCGTACTATCGTCATAGATGAGGCGGTTGCCAAAAACGGTTTTTCTTCCCTTGTGCAAACCCTGCTGGAACGCAGTGATGTACGCCTTACCTTACGCATCGCCGTGGCGCGCGACGTACCTGCCGATGCCATTGTAAAAGCGCAAGCAGTTGCAGAAGAAATTCCCGGAGCCGCGCTCGGCGCGCTTATGGACGCACATGCAAAACACGGCGGTCTGCCCGACCTGCCGCTGTGCCGTACTGCGGACTCCCTGCTATCCAGACAGGATTTTTGTCTGCCTGCTCTCACATTGACCGCAGACGGTCGAGTGATTCCTGCCGGTCGCGCACAATTCCACCAAGGACGGTTTGTCCGATTCGCTGGAGGTGAGCAAAATGCCCGATAAGATTTTCCCTTATGGGCGCGGTGCCATGCTCTTTTTGATTCTGCTCGCGCCGACCCTGTTTCTGCCTGCACAGGATTGGCTGCACCTCCTATGTGCCAATGGTATCTTTGTGCTGCTCATACTTGTGTGGCTGATTGCTGCCAAACATTTTCGAATCCCCGAGCCTTGGACACTGCTTGCACGTATGCCAAAGGGACTGCGTCAGATTCTATATGGCATTCTCATACTGTTTGGCGGGGGATCTGCTTTATATACTGCATGGTGTACCGCCTCCTTTTTATCCCAAACAGCACTCAAGCTATGGCCGGTTTGGCTTGCTGCACTTGGACTTCTCATCATTTGTTGGCTGATTGTGCGTCATGGTGCTCCGACACTGTTTCGCTGGGCGATTCCCACAGCATGGATTGTCGGTCTGACCGCAGCCCTCTCTCTTGCACTTTCCCTTCCCGATTGGAAAATGCCAACACTTTCTCATGCTTTCTTAGGCTCTCGTTTTCTCGGGCAAATTTTAGGTGGCAGTTCCATTCTGTTTGCCTTTGTGCTGTTCACCGGCTTCGATCCAGAACTGCCGCAAAAACGCACCCTCCTATTGAGCGGCAGCTTTGCCGCTGTTCTTGCCGGACTCACCGCCTTTCGCGCAAGCGCTGTCCTAGGAGCAAACTGTGCCAATCTACTACGTTATCCAGCTTATGCTGCATCTGGCGTCTTTCAGGTTGGAGTGCTTGCACGTAGCGAGGTCATCTTTGGCGGCATCTTGCTCTTATGCCTTGCCGCACAAATTACCCTGTTTCTTTGTGTGATGCACACTGCCTATCAGGAACTGCGCAAAATCAGGGCATAAAATCAGGCGGTACTTGTCTCAAAGGACAAGCACCGCCTAATGCTTTTGATATTCAGAACATCACCGAACGGACGAAGTGATGAAACAACATTCACACCCGCTCAAACTTACATTTTTGGCAGCAGTTCCTGATCAATTGCCGCATCGACCGGCAATCCCGAGAAACCAATTGCTGCAAATGCGTCAATGAACCGTGTTGCAGACGCTACCAAAAGCGAGATATTATCTGCCACAAAGGTAATCACCTTTTCCAGCTCCAAGCCAGCGTCTAACAGGGTATTATGCTTGAGATAAATTTGACCTGCCGGTGCAAAAAATCCAAAATTCCCCAACGCTGAAAAGTCATTGCAGTATTTGCATGCACGCTCCGTCTGTGCTGCATTTTGCTCCGGCACATTCTGAAACAGCGTCACAAAAAATTGCAGGAGTCCATTGTTTTCATCTGGCAATGCAATCGGAATAAAGCAAGCCTCAACGATGACCTCTTTGGCAATCTTTCCCAGACGCTGGGTTTCTGCCCGCAGCATGAGCGGGGTATTCTCGGTCTGCTGAATCAGTTCTGCCCGAAATCCATTCTGTCCCAGTACATCATTCATGCAGGCCAAAATTTGCTTTTGCTTGTTTGTATCCATGATTTATCCTTTCTTCACACCAATATCTGTGCGGAAATGTACATTCTCAAATTGAATCTTATGCACATCAGCATAGGCTTTTTGGATTGCTTCGTCCAGTGTTGGCGCAGTTGCCGTCACACCCAGAACACGCCCGCCGCTTGTCACAATGGTGTCACCCTGCTTTTTTGTTCCTGCATGGAATACAAATGCGTCTGTTACAGTATCCAATCCTGTAATCACCTTTCCCTTTTCATATGCCTTGGGATAGCCGCCCGATGCCATAACCACACAGCACGCCGCATCGTCCTTCCACCGGATCTCCATTTGGTCCAGCTTGCCATCAATGACGGCATTAAAAATATCATACAAGTCGCTGTCCAAACGTGACAAAACCGCCTGTGTCTCCGGGTCTCCAAAGCGTGCATTGTATTCAATCACCTTTGGTCCCTTGGGGGTCAGCATCAATCCAAAATACAGCACACCATGGAACGGACGTCCTTCTGCTGCCATCGCTGCCACAGTGGGCTTGAAAATGGTTTCCATGCACTCTGCCGCGATTTCATCAGTATAGAATCGAGACGGAGAAAACGCGCCCATACCGCCTGTATTCGGTCCCGCATCGTTGTCATACGCACGCTTATGGTCTTGTGCAGAAGGCATAGTTTTCAGGTTTTTGCCATCTACAAATGCCAAAACAGAAACTTCTGGACCCGTTAAAAATTCCTCAATTACGACACGCGCACCGGCACCGCCAAAGGCACCGCCATCAATCGCGTCGCGTACTGCATGAATTGCCTCGTCTTCCGTCATCGCAACGGTGACACCCTTGCCCAGAGCCAGACCATCTGCCTTGATAACGATTGGCGCACCCTGCTCTTTGATATAGGCAATCGCCTGTTCCGAATCCTCAAATACTGCATATTCAGCCGTTGGAATGTTGTATTTGTGCATCAAATCCTTGGCAAAAGACTTTGAGCCTTCAATGACTGCGGCATGCTTTTTCGGTCCAAAGGCGCGGATTCCCGCTTCCTCCAAGGCATCCACCATGCCCATCGCCAACGGGTCGTCCGGTGCAACCATCACAAGGTCGGGACGTTTTTCCTTGGCAAATGCAACCACTCCTTCGATATCGGTTGCCGCAATCTCCACACACTCTGCAACCGATGCAATGCCGCCATTTCCCGGCGCACACCAAATATGGTCCACCTTCGGGCTTTTTGCCAGTGTCACACAGATGGCGTGCTCTCTTCCGCCGCCGCCAATTACGAGAACTTTCATTTGTTATCCTCCTTTTTTTGAGTAAACAGACCCATACCCACGCAAACTGCGCAGCAGCTCAAAAAAACACCTTCCAAAAGGAGTGCCGCCATTTTAGGCAGCACGAGAAGTCCGGTCAGCGCCAAAATCTCCTGTCCTGCAAACACAGCCACAGCAAGCGTACTGATTTTATGAGCAAGCTGTAACCAGATATTTTCCTGCCAGAGCGCTGTGCCATTGGAAATCCCAATATACCCCAGCAGTCTGGCAATCCAGTCAAACGAGCCTGTAAAACGGGCGAGCACCACCATGCAAAAACCAAGCAGGCATCTCCCCATATTCCGTTTCATGTGAATAAATCTCCTTGAAAACAGCAGAGCGGGAGTTGTCCCGCTCTACCTTTCTGTCATCAGTGATGGAACAGACGTGCGCCTGTGAACGCCATCACGATATGATATTTATTGGCTGTCATGATGACATGGTCATCTCGAATCGAACCGCCCGGCTGGACGATATACTGCACGCCGGATTTCCGTGCGCGCTCTACGTTGTCTCCAAATGGGAAGAACGCATCTGAACCAACCGTTACGCCGCTCTGGGTCTGAATCCATGCCTTCTTTTCTTCCAAGGTCAGCACCTCTGGCTTCACCTTGAAGGTATTCTGCCAATCCCGTAAAATATCCTCATATTCATCTGAAATATAAATATCAATGGCATTGTCACGGTCAGGGCGACGAATGCCCTCGACAAATTGCAGCCCCATTACCTTTGGGTGCTGGCGCAGGAACCAAGTATCTGCCTTTTGTCCAGCCAAACGGGTACAGTGGATACGGCTCTGCTGACCTGCACCAACTCCGATGGTCTGCCCATTCTTCACGTAGCAGACCGAGTTGGACTGTGTATATTTGAGCGTAATGAGTGCGACAATCATATCGCGTTTTGCCTGCTCAGACAACACTTTATTGTCTGTTACAATATTTTGAAGCATATCCTCTCGAATTGTGAGGTCATTATGTCCCTGCTCAAAGGTAACGCCAAAAATATCCCGACGCTCAATCGGCTTTGGGGTATAGTCAGGGTCAATGCTTACTACATTATAAGAGCCCTTGCGCTTGCTCTTCAGGATTTCCAGTGCCTCCTCGGTGTATCCCGGTGCAATAATACCATCAGACACCTCAGCCGCCAGCAGCCGCGCCACATCTGCATCACACACATCGGACAGCGCAACCCAGTCCCCATACGAGCACAGACGGTCTGCGCCGCGCGCACGCGCATACGCACAGGCAATTGCAGACAGCTCACCCTCGACAAAGTAAATTGCCTTTTCGGTATCAGAAAGCGGATATCCGAGCGCTGCTCCTGCCGGAGAAACATGCTTAAAAGACGCTGCTGCCGGATAGCCGGTTGCCTCTTTCAGCTCACGCACCAGCTGCCATGCGTTGAAGGCATCTAGGAAATTGATATATCCAGGCCGTCCATTCAGCACAGAAATGGGCAGTTCTCCTTCTTCCATAAAGATGCGTGCCGGCTTCTGATTCGGGTTACAGCCATATTTCAGTTCCAATTCTTTCATGCTTACGCCCCCAATTACTTTGTATGCTTGTTCTTGATGACCGTTTGGGTCTCCCCTGTTTTTGCGTCTACATAACGCACAAACAGAGAAATCTTATTCCACGGATTCATCGCGTCCCACAGATATTCTGCATACTTTTCAATCGGAATATCCTCTACATGTACACATTTTGGCTCGCCGCGGAAAAACGGAAGCGGGTCGCCGTCACACATATAAGTATGGATAAAATGGCCGCGCCCCTTGACCGGCTTGTCGTACTCAAAGAAATAACGCTTGCAGGCATCTGGATCGCTGTGAAAGTGCTTGAGAATTGACAGTGCATAAGAACCATCGGGATTGTGCACCGCAGAGATGCGTGAGGTAAAGTTCGGTGCGTCCGGCTCAAACCGGCGGGTACGCAGCGCATCAATATAGCTTTTTCCCTCTGCCAAAGCGTCCCGAATGGTATCGGTCTGGTCACCATTTGTAATAATGGTTCTGCCATCATAAACACGTACTGGGTGATAGATGATGAGAGAGGGGTCAGAGCACTTGGACGGGTCAAATGCTTCGGTGCGTATGCCGTCCTCGGTGGGAACAAACACACGATTGCGGCTGTTTTCGCTTCGTCCCATAATGAAATACACCATTACATAGGTATCTGCATTCGGGGTACAGCCCAGCATCAGACCGCGGCCCGGATAGGCGTTCGCCTGAAGCTCGTCCGTAAAACGCAGCACATTGGCATTATCAGAAACAAACATGGTATTTTCAGCCATAACAAAACGGTCTCCTTTTGTTTATATTTCAGGTTGAATGGTCACACGGCCATCTGCAACAGACAGACGCCCCTCACAAAACAGTGCCACAGCACGCGGCAGAATGATATGCTCTGCCTCGGTCATCACACGTTTTTGCAGACTCTGTGCGGTATCCTCCGGCGCAACCTCAACTGCTTTTTGCAGAATGATAGCGCCGCCATCTACCACCTCAGAAACAAAATGTACGGTTGCCCCTGTCACCTTGACGCCCTTTTGCAGCGCTGCCTCATGGACGCGCAGCCCATAAAAGCCTTCCCCGCAAAAAGACGGAATCAGCGAGGGGTGCACATTGATGATTTTGTTTTCCCATCTTCGGCAGAAGGAATCCGGCAGCACGGTCATAAAGCCAGCCAATACAACCAGCCCGATGCCGCGGGATTCCAGCAGGGTATGGAGCGCCTGTCCATACGCCTCACTGTCCGCAAAATCTCGCCGCCGCAGAACGGCAGATGCAATGCCGGAACGCTCTGCACGGGTCAGCGCATACGCCTCCGCATTGGAAGAAATCACAAAATCTAATTTCCCATTTGCAAGCGCATGATGCTCTGCGCAATCAATCAGTGCCTGCAAATTGGTTCCGCCGCCCGAAACCAAAACTGCAATTTTAATCATCAGCTTGTCCCTCAGCGCAGGATAACGCCCTTGTCGCCTGCACAGCACGCACCGATGATATAACCGGTTTCACCAGCCGCCCGAATGGAAGCGAGTGCCTTGTCTGCGTCCTCCTTGGCAACTGCCATGACCATGCCCAGACCCATATTGAAGGTGTTATACATATCACGTTCCGGAATCTCACCCGCATGCTGAATCACACGGAAAATCGGGAGTACCGGTGCTGCTGCCTGTTCAATGGAAGCACACAGATTGTCCGGCAGCATACGCGGGATATTTTCATAGAAGCCGCCGCCTGTGATATGGCTGATGCCCTTCACATTCACACCATCTGCAAGCAGACGCTCCACGGTTTTTACATAGATTTTTGTTGGCACAAGCAATGCCTCACCAATGGTCATGCCCAGCTCATCACTGTATCTGCGGACGGACTTTTCGTTGATGCCCAAAGTCTTGCGCACCAGAGAATATCCGTTGGAATGTACGCCGGACGACGCAATGCCAATGAGCACATCACCCGCCTGCATGCGGCTGCTGTCGATCATCTTCGGCTTATCTACCATACCGACCGAGAATCCAGCCACATCATATTCCTCTTCCGGATAGAAGCCCGGCATTTCGGCAGTCTCTCCGCCAATGAGCGCACAGCCGGCCTGACGGCAGCCCTCTGCGATGCCAATGACAATATTGGCAACACGCTCCGGCACATTCTTACCCACCGCGATATAGTCCAAGAAAAACAGCGGCTTTGCACCACAGCAAACAATATCATTGACACACATCGCAACGCAGTCAATGCCGATGGTATCATGCTGATCCATCAGGAATGCCAGCTTCAGCTTTGTGCCAACGCCATCGGTACCCGAAACCAGAATCGGCTCCTGCATACCCTGCATATCCGGAGCAAACAGACCACCGAACCCACCAAGCGTACCAATCACGCCCTTGGTAAAGGTGCTCTCCACGTGCGGTTTCATCAGCTTGACTGCCTCATATCCGGCAACGACGTCAACGCCCGCCGCCTTATAGCTTTCCGAACGACTCTCGAACATAAATGAATCTCCCTTCAAAATTATGGACAGGAGGCGGTATATACCACCACATAACAGACTCTCCGTTTTACTCAGAGAGCTCCATTTCAAACATGTTTTTCTCTACGCTTTCCGGAACCGGCATGGGATATACGCCAGTAAAGCAGGCATCACAGAAGGTGCAGCGTGCCCCCACCGCAATCTTGTTGGCAGCCTCTACCGAGAGGAAGCCCAGAGAATCGACACCGATGATTTCACGCATCTCCTCTACGGTATGATTATGCGCCAGCAGCTGCTCGCTGTCCGGAATATCCGTACCAAAGAAGCAGGGATAGCGGAACGGCGGTGCCGAAATACGCATATGCACTTCCTTTGCACCTGCGTCTCGAATCAGCTTTACCAGACGACCGACTGTTGTACCGCGCACAATGGAGTCATCGACCATGACCACGCGCTTGCCCTCCACGGCACGGCGCAGGGCATTGAGTTTCAAGCGCACAGAACGCTCTCGCTTGTCCTGTCCCGGCTGAATAAAGGTACGTCCAATATAGCGATTTTTAATCAGACCGACACCATACGGAATTCCCGAATACTTTGCATAGCCGATTGCTGCCGGAATTCCTGAATCCGGTACACCAATGACAACATCTGCTTCTACCGGGTGCTCCTCACACAGATAGCGTCCGGCTTCCTGCCGTGCCTCCTCGACCGAAGCACCATCAATAATAGAATCTGGACGTGCAAAATAGATATATTCAAATACACAAGCTGCCGTTTTTTCCTGAATACCGCAGTGCATAGAGCGCACTTCGCCGTCCTCTACAACAACGACCTCTCCCGGCTCAATGTCTCGAACAAACTCAGCCCCCAGCGCATCAAGTGCACAGGATTCTGACGCAAACATGATTGCCCCATCATCGCGTCTGCCCATACACAGCGGACGCATGCCGCGCGGGTCACGTGCTGCAATCAGCTTGCGGGGCGACATGACCACAATGGAATATGCACCAATAATCTCCTTCATCGCTTCCACAACAGCAGCTTCGATGGAAGGGGTAATGAGGCGCTTGCGTACAATGGTGTACACTAGTGCTTCCGTATCGGAGGTGGAGCGGAAAATACCGCCTCCCATCTCCATTTTCCGGCGCAGCTCAGAGGCGTTGACCAGATTTCCGTTATGTGCAACCGCAAGATTGCCCTTTACATGGGTGATGGCAAGCGGCTGTGCATTTTCACGCGATGGCTGTCCGGTAGTCGAGTAGCGTACATGCCCGATTGCCATATTGCCCGACATGCTTTCCAGTGTTTTTTCATCAAACACATCGTTTACCAGCCCAACGTCCTTATGGCAGCGAATGACTCCCTTATTGCATACTGCAATCCCGCAGGCTTCCTGTCCGCGGTGCTGCAAGGCAAAGAGTGCGGTATAGGCTTCATGAGCCGGACTGATTGGTGTCCCTTCAGGGATATAAATACCAAAGACACCACATTCTTCATGAACCGCATCTCCATCAAACGGGGTATGCGGCAGCTTTTTCATCTTATACTTCATGCTGTTTGGAACCTTTCAAACAAAGTTTCGTATTGGAAAGAAAAGGGAGCGTTCCAGCGGCTGCCTGCCGCCGAAACGCGTCCGGTTTGTATGCGTGTTACAGAAAGCTGAAATTACTTGCTCATAACACGGCGCATGATTTCCTCGTATGCTTCTTCCACACCGCCTAAATCACGGCGGAAGCGGTCCTTATCGAGCTTTTCTCCGGTGGTCTTGTCCCACAGGCGGCAGGTATCTGGAGAAATCTCATCTGCCAGAATGATTTTGCCATCAGGGGTCTTGCCGAATTCCAGCTTAAAGTCAACCAGCGTCACATTGAGGTGATCAAAGTACTCCTGCATGACAGCATTGACCTTGAATGCCATCGCCTTAATCTGGTCAATTTCCTCCTGTGTTGCAAGATTCAGCGCCAGTGCATGATAATCATTGATGAGCGGGTCGCCGAGGTCATCATTTTTATAAGAAAACTCAATCGTTGGTGCTGCAAAGACAATGCCCTCGTCCACACCATAACGCTTTGCAAAGGAGCCTGCGGAAATATTGCGGATAATCACCTCAAGCGGCACGATGGTAACCTTCTTCACCACGGTCTCACGCTCAGAGAGCTGTTCTACAAAGTGGGTTGGCACACCCTGCTGTTCGAGCAGCTGGAACATGTGATTGGACATTACATTATTGATTGCTCCCTTGCCGGCAATCTGACCCTTTTTCTGTCCATTGAATGCCGTTGCATCGTCCTTATAATCTACAATATACAGGTTCGGGTCCTCTGTTGCAAATACCTTTTTTGCTTTTCCTTCGTAAAGCTGTTCTTTCTTCTGCATGGTTTTGGCTTCTCCTTTTATGATTTGATGCAAACAAACGGGCTGCACATCTCGTGCAGACATTCTTCTTATTCTTTGGACGCAAATTGACTGCGCACCTTTTCATCTTTTGCGCAAACCTCGGCGGCCATATCTGCCTTAAAGTTTGTCAGGCGCTCCGACAGAACAGCGTCCTCAACAGCGAGCATCTGTACGGCGAGGATTGCGGCGTTGTCTGCCCCGTCCACTGCAACACAGGCAACCGGAATTCCCTTTGGCATTTGTACCATAGAGAGCAGGCTGTCCAATCCGCCCATCATAGAGGTCTTGATGGGAACTCCGATGACAGGAAGTGTGGTATAGGCTGCAATGACACCACCCAAGTGAGCCGCCTTGCCTGCCGCTGCAATGATGACACCAAAGCCGTCTTCGCGTGCATTCTTTGCAAGCTGCTCCGCAGCGGCCGGCGTTCTGTGCGCTGAGACAACACGCACCTCGTATGGAACACCAAATGATTTAAGACGCGTCACAGCAGCTTCCATAACGGATAAATCACTGTCTGACCCCATTACAATACAAACCTTTTTCATGTATTTCCTCCTGAGTTCCAAAAAAAATTTTTTGGTATGAAAAATAAAATGCAGACGCGGCACATTGCTACATCTGCATTTATCCTCAAAAATATGCAACTCCACCATAAATGCTTGCAAAAGAGCCCAAAAACACCGTACTTTCGGGCATAAAGGTGCGATTGGAGAAACGATTCAAAATGGTCAATGAAATCTGTCTCATCTGGCAATGCCCCTTTCTTTCGCAATGTGGACGATACTGAAATTTGTCCATTCCTTTTTGTATATCTTTATTTTACACACCCTTTTCCTTCTTTGCAAGAGAGGCTGTAAAAAATCGTATACATTCACAAAAACCAATTTTTTTCTATGGTTGCCTTGGTGCTTATCACCGCAAAGCCTCCTGCTCCGCCTGATGAATGAGCGCTGCCGCTCCGCGGCTGTTTTCCAGCTCCCGCTCGCGCAGCAAATTCGCTGTTGCATTGACTTCTTCGTCCAGCTTTCCCGACACACATTCATCAATCAGCGGACGCAGCTTTTGGGCGGTCACCTCTGCCAGCTGAATACAGGTGTGTGAACCAATATACTTGAGGAATCCATCTACCTTGATATCATAGCTCATACCAATCACAGGCACACCATGGCAGGCAGAAAACATCAGGGAATGCAGTCGAATTCCAATCACCGTTTTCATACGTGCCAGCAGTCCAATCGTTTCTTCAATGGGCAGTCGGCAGTCTACCATATAATAGGGACAGTTCAGCTTATCTGCAATCATACGAGCCGGCGCAACGTCGCTCGGAAACTCAATTGGTACAAACACAGGGGTCAGCCCATGTGTTTGATACGCATATTCTGCGGCGCGGGCAATTTCATCGGAAACAGCCTCCAGCCCTTTCCAGTTACGCAGGCTAAAGCCCAGATAGCGCCCATCAACAGGAATTCCAAGCGTCTCCATCACCTGATCCATCTGTGCCTCTCCAGCCGGGTGCAGAATCATCGTCGGGTCGGCTGCCAGCCGAATTTCCGGTTCTACAATGCCCATGCGCGTCAACTCCCCATGAGACAGATCATCACGCAGCGTAATGAGGTCTACCGCACGGTTAATCGTGCGGGCAGTATAATTGCGGTTCATTGGACGGCGAATGGGTCCAATGCCGCAACCGTACATCATAACCTTACAGCCAAGACGTTTTGCAATATCCAGCGTCACCAGATAATACATCAGAGAACGTGTCGAGGTGACGTCCTGCATCAGGCTGCCGCCGCCATTGATATAGAGCGCTGCCCGCCGAAACTTTTGCATAATGGCAGGCAAGTTGAAGGTATACACTGCACCGGTGCGATAGAGCAGCTTTGTTTCCTTGGGACGGCGCGACATGACTGTAATTGGTCTATCCGAATCGAAGGCACGCATTTCCTGCACAATTCCGCTTAAAATAGCATCATCTCCGGCATTGCCGCGCCCATAAGCACCGCAAATCACAATGCCGTCCCGTTTATTCTTGGGCTTGTGGTAGAGCCGCAGCAGCTTTTCATAATTTGCCTCCTGCGTGCGGCACATGGTATCTAGGGAATATTCCCGTGTTGCCTTTTCATACAGTCTGTCTGCAAACAAGCGGCGGCGTTCCGGGTCACTGCCCAGCTTGATGAGATGCTGTGTAAGCGTTTCATGGTCACGCGGCTCAAAGATGTAGCCATTTTCTCCGGTATCAATCAGCTCATTCATGCCGCCCACATCAGAACAAATGGTGGCGCAGTGCTCCAGCACGCCCTCTAAAATAGAATATGGGAACGTCTCTGAAACCGAGGTTAACAAGTTGATATCCATTGCTGCAAAAAAGCGATTGACTGGAGAAACCCACCCGCAAAAAGTAACGCGGTCAGACACACCCAATTCAGCTGCAAGGTCTCGCAGCATTTTTTCGTCCTCTCCGTCTCCTGCAATCAAGAGACGAAGCTGCGGAACCGCACGAACGGCACCTGCAAAGCCGCGCACGCAGGTTGCAATATCCTTGACCGCCGTCAAACGGGCTGCAATGCCGCAGAGCACATCGTCCGGCGCCACCTCAATCCCCCATTGCTCACGGCAATAGGCAGCACGGTCTAAGCCCTCCAGCGGGCTTCCAAAATCCATGCCATTATAAATGGTAAAGATTTTTTCCGGATGGAAACCGCGGGAAATGAGGGTACGCGCCATACGGTCTGCAACCGCCTGATGGAAGTCCAAAAAGCGCAGCGCAATGGTGTTGGCAAACCCATTCGTCCACTGCTTGAGCGGATTGCCCAAATAATCATATCGGTAATCGGAATGTACCGTAGTCAAAACCGGAATATGGAAGTTTCTTCCCCGCAGCAGAGCACCGACCAGATTCGCCTTGCCGCCATGGCAGTGAATCACATCGGGCTGAAACTCTGCAATGATTTTACGCACCTCATTGCGGCAGTATATCGGATTGAAGCTCGGAATGACACGCACATGGATTCCGTTTTTCTCCGCTTCTCTCGGAAACGGACCATCTCGAAAGGAAATCAGCATGACCTCATTTCGCTCCCGCAGCGCCTGAATCAGCGTCATAATATGCGTCTTGGCGCCGCCAACATCACCGCCGCCCATCATTTGTAGGATTCTCATGCAATGCCTCCATGGTATAATTTCTATCCATACACTATTATACACAAATCCTGTCTGATTGCAATTTATCTTCAGAGATGTTATACTGAAAAATAACAAAATCCACCCCCTGACACAGCTTGACCGGGGGAAATCCATCGGAAGGAACCTTCTCATGTCTGAAAAAAACACGATGACGCGCAATGCCATGCTGTTTCTGCCTGCAAAAATTGCAGAGGGCATTCTGCTCATGGCAATGTCGTCGCTCTATTCGCACATTCTGACCAAATCTGCGGTTGGTCTGTTCAATGCCACCAATATGATGGTCAACTTTACATTCCTGCTCATTGCTGCATGGATGTCGAACTCCAATACACGCTATGTCGCGGAGGAATATAAAAAAGACCATGCCGCAAAGCTCTTTTCCACCATTGTTCCCATCTATTTTCTACTTTGTGCGATTACGGGCGCCGTCTGTGTTGGCATGTACGCCTTCACCCAAGAGGGCTACTACCTGCTGGGCGCAGTCATGTTCTGCACCTATTCTGCATTCACGGTGCTCAATAACACCATGGTGCAGCTTTCCATCATTCGCCCCGCCATTCTGCTCAGCCTGACCTCCGCTTCACTCAAGCTGCTGCTTGCAATTTTATTTGTCGGCGGAAAATCCGGCTTTGACTCCCCCACACCGGCACTTCTTGCCAACATCATCGCCGATGGAATCGGTGCTTTGGGCGCAATCTTTGCGCTTCGAATGCCGCAGGTTGTACGCCTTTGTCATTTTTCCAAGGTCATGCTCAAAAAGCTGCTTGCCTTTGGTGTACCACTCATGGGAGTCGCTCTTTGTACCGCACTCCTCAATTTGATTGACCGTTTTTTGGTCTTGGGCATCTATGGAGATGAGGTCTTTGCCGTTTACTCCAGCAACGTCTCCATTCCCTCCTCCATCTTTAATATGCTGTCCGTCGGGGTGCTGCGCGGCGTGTATCCCGCCGTTCTGCGCGCATGGCGAGAATCCGGTCGTGAGACTGCCCGCGGACTTTTGAGTGCCGGTGTGCGGCTCTATATGCTCATTGCCTTTCCCGCTGCCTTCGGTCTCACAGCAGTGGCACTGCCATTTACACGCATTTTCTTTGATTCCGGATATGATGCAGGTGCTCCCGCCATTGGTCTCATGTCTTTTACCATGGTGCTGATGGGTCTTACGGAATATGCAAATAAGGGCTTTGAGCTGGAACAAAACACACGTCCCGTCATATTCAACAGCGCCGCTGCAACCATCATTAAAATGGTATCCAGCGTCATTCTGATTCAAAAAATCGGTTTCCTCGGTGGTGCAGTCGGTTCAGTCATCGCTCTTGGCTGCTATTTTCTCATTACAGCAGTTCGCGTGCGCCGCTACTTTATGTGGCAGGTTGCCCCACGTACCTTTGTGTCCATCCTCATATCCTCCGCACTTTGCGGTGCAGCTGCATTTGGCTGCACCCTGCTGCCCGTCAATGACCTTGTGCGTCTGACGCTTGCTATCGCCTTGGGCGGTCTGACCTACCTCATCTGCATCATCGGCTCAGGAGAAGCACGTGAGGAGGCTGCCCTAATTATCAAAAAGTTGCATCGTTCCTGATTTTTCAGCTTGAAAAGCATGCCCGGGAATGATATGATAAATAATAATCAAATTCGACATTTTTTGAACATTCAAAAAAACATACTATTTCCGGGGGTAATGATTGATGCAATTATTGGAAAATGCCATTTTGGAGCGCGGTCGCGTCAAAGACGGTGACGTTCTCAAGGTCGATGCCTTTTTGAATCACCAGATGGACGTCGCACTCATCAACGAGCTTGGCAAGGAATTTTTCCGCCGTTTCGGCGATCAGGGTGTTACAAAAATCCTGACCATTGAGGCATCCGGTATTGGCATTGCATGTATCACCGCACAGCATTTCGGCGTGCCGGTTGTGTTCGCCAAAAAAACGCAGTCCCGCAACATTGACGGCGAGGTACTGACCTCTCAGGTCACCTCTTTCACCCATCAGCGCAACTATGACATCATTGTTTCTGCGCGTTTTCTCGACCCATCTGATCGCGTCCTTCTCATTGATGACTTTCTTGCCAAGGGCAGCGCAATGCTCGGTCTTATCTCACTTGTGCGTCAGTCTGGTGCGCAAATCGTTGGCGCTGGCATCTGTATCGAAAAGGGCTTCGATGTTGGAGGCGAGGCGATTCGCAAGCTTGGTATCCATGTGGAATCTCTTGCAGTCATCAAGGAAATGCGTGATGGTCACATGTGCTTTGACCACGATTTAGAGCCCGCATAATGTAATCCAAGCGGACAGATAACGGCTATCTGTCCGCTTCTTTTCGCCTTCTCCCGCAAGAAACAAACCGTCCTGCGTGTCTTTTTTCCTATGTGGACTTGATATCATACAAAATTATCTATATAATAAAAAGGTAACAATTCTGAAAATCAAAAATCCAGATAGAGAGGCGTAAACACTATGGAGTTTATCACCACCCCCAAGCAGTATATTGACGCAGTGCAGGATGCTGCCGCTTCCATTGGCAAATCTGTCACCTTCCGCGGCACCGTACATCGTGTACGCGACATGTCTGATTTTGCATTCGTTGTCATTCGCGTCAACCGCGGTTTAATCCAGTGCATGTTTTCTGGTGAGATCGACGGTATGACCAAGGCAGACATCAAGGACGGTATGGTCGTTGATGTTTCCGGCACCGTTCGTGAGGAACCACGCGCAGAGCACGGCTTTGAGGTCGTTCTGTCCAGCGTCAAAATCCTTTCCCGTCCGGCAGAGCAGATTCCGGTTCCGCTCGGCAAGAAATATCTGGGCATGACACTGGACGCTGAACTGCCGCTCCGTCCCATCACTCTGCGGCATCCACGCAAGCAGGCAATTTTCCGCATACAGGGCGCCATCGCAGACGGCTTTGCAGAATATATGATCCAGCAGGGCTTTACCCATATCCATACGCCAAAAATCGTATCTGCCGGTGCAGAGGGCGGCGCCAACATCTTTAAACTCGACTATTTTGGGCAGCAGGCATATCTTGCGCAGTCCCCGCAGTTCTACAAGCAGTACACCGCAGGTATTTTCGGACGTGTATTTGAAATCGGCAATGTATACCGTGCAGAGCGCCACAACACCTCCCGTCACCTCAATGAATATATTGGACTAGACTTCGAGATGGCATATATCGATTCCATGCAAGATGTTATGGAAATGGAAACTGGTATGCTCAAATATGTGATTTCCTATGTCGAAAAGCACTGCAAGGAAGAGCTCGAAATGCTGGGCACCAAGCTCCCTGTCATTGATAAAATCCCAACCATCACCTTTACCGAGGCAAAGGAAATCATGCAGGAGAAATTCGGTCACAAATCCAAGAATCGTTATGACCTCAATCCAGACGAAGAGGTCATGATGTGCAAATGGGCAGAAGAAACCTATGGCTCTGAATTTGTCTTTGTGACACACTTCCCATCTGCAAAGCGTCCATTCTATGCAATGGACGATCCGGAAAATCCAAAGTTTGCACTGTCCTTTGACCTTCTGTTCCGCGGTCTGGAAATCACTACTGGTGGACAGCGTGTGCACGACTACCACGAGCAAGTCAAAAAGCTGGAAGATCGCAAAATGGATGTTTCCCTCTTTGATTCCTTCCTTATGATGCACAAATACGGTATGCCGCCGCACGGTGGTCTGGGTATTGGTCTCGAGCGCTTGACACTTCAGCTGCTGGGTCTTAAAAATATCCGTGAAACCTCAATGTTCCCACGTGATATGACTCGTCTGGTTCCGTAAATCTGTAACAAAAAATCCGCCAAATCTGGCGGATTTTTTATTGCTTAAAATAGAAAATGGCGGCTTACTATTTGTAAACCGCCATATTTTTGATTATTCTTCGATTTCGAGGTAATCTTCCAAATCCTTAAACAGTGCAGTCGGATCGATATCGTCCTCAACGACCAACTGAAGCGGCTCATTGAGGGACAGCAGGAACATACCCAGCAAGCTCTTTGCGTCTACCTGACCGGACTTACCAAAAATCCAAATATCATAGCTGTACTTGGATACAATGCGGTTGATCTGCTGAATGTCTTCGGTATTTTTTACCTTGATCTTTCTGGTCATGAGGGTTTCCTCCTTTAGTAATGGAACTTATATCTTCACTGTTTACATTATAGTATGTTTCTCTGGAAAATGGAAGTGTTTTTTTTAAGAAAACGTAATTTTGTAAATCTTTCCCTGAGAAAATAGAATGTTTTTCCACGCAATTACATTTTCGTCTTATTCAACAAATTTAATCACTATTTTTTGTACAAAACAACAATTCCACGTCGATAATTCTTCACAAACATAAACGCTCCAAAAACACATCACAAAACTCTTCAATCAAGCCGGCAGCAGCATAGAAAAAATTTTAGAGAGATTCTGGCCGGCGCAGTCTTTTCATCAAATAAATCAGTGCTGTCATGTCTTCCTCAGATAACTCACTCATTTCTTCCAATGCTTCCTGTATCAGCTTTGGATACTTTACTCGATCATCAAAAAACTGCATGGGTGTCATATCAAAATATTCGCATATATTCAAAAATTGTTTCATGGAAGGCATCGCCTTTCCGGACGAAATTGATTGAATATAATTCTTATTTTGTCCCAATGCAAAGCTCATGTGATATTCTGACACATCTTTTTGCAAGCGTAGCTCTGTAATTCGATTTCGAATGTACATCGTGTAGTCCATTTTCAGTTCACCTCTACACAATGATAAATAGATTTTCCGCTTCAATATACACATTATATATGGTATAATGCCCTTAATACAATAAATATATCCACATATAATAATGCACTTAGAGGAGAAGGACTTTCATGTACACAGCAACATGTGGCATCCTGCTTTTGGGTAGCGATTCAGAAGCCAAAAAAGCAGCACAATTTACCTCTGTGCTGCAAAACATTTTAACCAAGGAAAAAGTCAGTCGTATTTTATTTGAAAATAACAATCCAATCCAATTTACACGTCTCACAAGAAACCAAATTCCCAAAGCCGTTTCTTTGGAACTTGTAAGCTGCTATGCGTCTCATATAGATTACAGTGTGCTCTATACAGAGTATGACCAAATTCACAATCTTCCTCGAGAGCACACCTCAATACGTCACGCATTATTCGCCGTACGTAAATTCATCATCGACCAAAGTGATATCATCATCTATAATTCGACATCTCCGGCTGCCATGCAGGAACGTATTCAAAAATATCTTTCCCGCACAAAAAACAAACAACTCATGGATATTAACCATTACCAGTTCTAATCAGCTGCTATGCCTTATCGGTATTTTTGAAAGACCGCTTTGTCTCAGATAATATATGATTGAGTACACCGCCTAAAATCAGAGTTGTACTTGTCAGATATAGCCAGAGCATGAGCACCATCAGTGCGCCAATAGAGCCGTAGAGAATATTATAATTTCCCATATGATCGACATAATAAGCAAAGCATCGTGTCAGAACAATCCAACCAACAAGAGATGTACAAGCCCCCGGCAGTGCCGCATGCCAGCCCATTCGAACGGGCGGTACCAACCGATAAAGCAACATTAGAAATACCAACGCAATAAAAATTGCTGCGGGATACCCAAGATAGCGCACCAAAATCAGTCCGGAATACAGCATGGGAAACCACCGCATAACCAGCTGCAAAAACTCCTGTCCCACTACAATCAAAAAAATACTTGCCCCCAAAAGCAGCAACAAACCTCCGGTTAAAACCAGCGATACCAAAAGGTTGTGCAGCATTGTATGGTCGGTACTGCACCGATACATACGCCGCATGGAATACATGATCGAGCGCACCGCACGCGAAAGAAAATACAGCGTCAGACAGCTGCCCAGCAGCAGCGGGCGCACCGAATCATTGGAGCCCAGAAAGGTCATATAATTTACCAAAATCTGCTGTACATCCTCGGGCAGAAACCGTGTGGCATTGAGAATCGTCACCTCAGACAGGTGTGCAAGTCCCAATAAAGAGTTCAGCACCATGAGCAGAGGGAACAGGGAAAACAGCAAAAAAAATGCCAGCTCTGCGGCAGCATGTGCAACACCATCCTTAAAATACCGTTCCACCAGACGCATTGGAATATAGACCGGACGTGGTAAGTGATTCACTTGGATACACCGCCTTTCCTGCCCTTATTCTACCAGTATTCCACCTGCTTGACAAGGCGCATCGCGTCGAGGCAAAAGCTTTTCCCCTTTGTGCGGCAGCGGCAATCTTGCGTTTGCCAAATAAGTTTGTTATAATAAAACCGTTACTTCCTGACACAAAGAGTAAATCTGCGTGAAAGGTGCTGTTGAAATCTCACATGCCACTGGTTCTCTGGCACAATGCAGAAGCTTCTGCTTGTATCTTGTTCCTATAATGGTATTGTTTCCGAGAAATATCCACAGTCTGTGGATATATTTGCCGCACCCAAATCAGGAGTGCGGTATTTTTTATTTTAGGAGATCGACACATGGATACCAGAATTGCCGTCATGAGCATTATTGTGGAAAATCCCGAAGTTGTGGAAAGCCTTAACTGCCTGCTCCACACATACAGTGATTATATCATCGGACGTATGGGAATCCCTTATCGCACCAAAGCACGAAAAATCAACATCATCAGTCTGGCATTAGATGCACCGCAGGACACCATTTCCTCTCTTGCTGGAAAGGTTGGCAAGCTGTCGGGCATCAGTGTGAAAACTGCTTTGTCCAACGTGGTGAACTATGACACTTGAAACTCAAAATCTGATTGAAACGCTGGCATCGACGCATTCGCTCCCGCAAAATGCTTATCAAAGGCTCGTGGAGTCCTATGACAGTGAGGCTGCCGCATTTGCCGCACAGCTTGCACGACAGGCGGCACAGCAATCCTATGGCAAGACCGTCTTTATCCGTGGTCTTATCGAAATCAGCAATATTTGTAAAAATGACTGTCTATACTGCGGGATCCGCCGCAGCAATCACGCCTGCTCACGCTATCGCCTGACACCGGAGGAAATCCTAGCCTGCACACAGGAAGGTTATGCCCTTGGGTTTCGCACCTTCGTCATGCAGGGCGGTGAAGATGGCTGGTTTACCGATGATGTGCTTTGTGCGCTCATTCGTTCCATCAAAGCCCAGCATCCGGACTGCGCCATCACCCTCTCACTGGGAGAGCGCAGCAGAGAAAGCTATCAAAAGCTCCGCGAATCTGGCGCTGACCGCTATCTCTTACGCCACGAAACAGCAGATCCCCTGCATTATCATGCGCTGCATCCTGAAGAAATGTCTTTCGAGCATCGCATGAACTGTCTCAAAACACTCAAAAGTCTGGGGTTCCAGACAGGCTGTGGGTTCATGGTGGGTTCTCCCCATCAGACAGCCGAACACATCGCAAGGGATTTGAAATTTATAGAGACCTTTTACCCTGCCATGTGCGGCATCGGTCCGTTTATTCCGCATGCAGACACGCCCTTTCGAAAGGAGCCTGCTGGCAGTGCCGACCTCACCTGCTTTTTATTATCGCTCGTTCGGCTGATCCACCCCAAGCTGCTGCTTCCTGCAACAACAGCTCTCGGTTCTGTTGAGCAGAATGGTCGTGAGCGCGGTATTTTAAGCGGTGCAAATGTCATCATGCCAAACTTATCTCCCGTGAATGTGCGGGATAAATATATGCTTTATAATAACAAACTTTCCAGTGGTCCAGAAGCTGCGCAAAACCTAAAAGAGCTGAAAGAGCGTATGGAAGCCATTGGCTATGAAATTGTTGTCGACCGTGGCGACAGCAAACAATAAGGAGAGAAAAAAGATTATGGCAGCTTATAACCCAAAATCCCTCAAGGCAGAGGAATTTATCAGCGACGAGGAAATCCGCGCAACCTTGTCCTATGCCGAAGAAAACAAAAACAACGACGCGCTCATTGATGAAATTCTGGACAAAGCCCGTCCCAAGAAAACCAAAACCGGTTATCACTGTGCAGGGCTCACCCACCGGGAAGCCTCCGTGCTGCTTGCCTGTGAAAATCCGGACAAAATTCAGGAAATATACAAAATTGCACAGGAAATCAAGCTTGCATTTTACGGCAACCGCATTGTCATTTTTGCACCGCTCTATCTGTCCAATTACTGCATCAATGGCTGTGTTTACTGTCCTTATCATGCAAAAAACAAGCATATCGCCCGAAAGAAGCTGACACAGGACGAAATCCGCGCCGAGGTTCTGGCGCTTCAGGATATGGGACACAAGCGCCTTGCCATCGAAACAGGCGAAGATCCGGCAAACTGCCCCATCGAATATGTGTTGGAGAGTATCAAAACCATTTACAGCGTACACCACAAAAATGGGGATATCCGTCGTGTGAATGTCAATATTGCCGCAACAACCGTGGAAAATTACCGCAAGCTCAAGGAAGCTGGTATCGGTACTTATATTCTCTTTCAGGAAACCTATCACAAAGAAAGCTATGAAGCACTACACCCAACAGGTCCCAAGCACAACTATGCTTACCACACAGAGGCAATGGATCGCGCCATGGAGGGTGGTATTGATGATGTTGGGCTTGGCGTTTTATTTGGTCTTGAACGCTACAAATATGAATTTGCCGGTCTTTTGATGCATGCCGAGCATTTGGAAGCCGTACATGGCGTTGGACCGCATACCATCAGCGTGCCCCGTCTCAAACGTGCAGATGATATCGACCCCGATACCTTCGATAACGGCATTGATGACGATACCTTTGCAAAAATCGTTGCCTGTATCCGTCTTGCTGTTCCCTATACCGGCATGATCGTTTCCACCCGAGAATCTGAAGCGGTACGAACCCGACTTGAGCAGTTCGATGTATCTGACCAACGCACGCTCGATGAAGTGGTACGCTGGCTCATGGAAAACAACCACATTCCCTCATTCTGCACTGCCTGCTACCGCATGGGGCGTACCGGTGACCGCTTTATGAGTCTGTGCAAATCTGGACAAATCTTGAACTGCTGCCACCCCAATGCACTCATGACCCTCTCGGAATATCTAGAGGACTATGCCTCCCCCGAAACAAAGCAGCTGGGTTATGAAGTCATCGAGCGGGAGCTGCAAAAAATCCCTCATGAAAAGGTTCACGCGATTGCCGCACAAAACATTGCAGATATCCGCAATTCCAACCGCCGCGATTTTAATTTCTAAGCCATGCTGTATATGCAAACAGGAGGTCTGTTATGAGTCTCAACGATACCACAAGCTCTGAGCGTATCCATATTGCCTTCTTTGGGCTTCGCAACGCCGGAAAATCCAGTCTGGTCAACGCACTCACCGGTCAGGAACTTGCAGTTGTCTCCGATGTAAAGGGTACCACCACTGATCCGGTCAAGAAGGCAATGGAATTGCTTCCACTGGGTCCGGTTCTCATAATTGACACTGCTGGTCTGGACGATACCGGCGATTTGGGCGCACTGCGTATCCAGAAAACGTATCAGGTTCTGCACCAAACCGATATTGCCGTGCTGGTTGTAGACGCTTGCGTTGGTCTGTCCGAGCAGGACAAATCACTTCTTGCGCGCTTCGCAGCGCGTAAGCTGCCCTATCTTGTCGTCTGGAACAAAATCGACCTGTTGGAAAACCGCCCTGTATGTAAGCAAAATGAAATTTGTGTGAGTACGGTCACCGGAGAAGGTATCCATCAACTCAAAGAGCAGCTTGGTACCTTTCATCACAAAAAGGAGCCCGAAAAGCATATTGCTGCTGATTTACTGGCCCCAAAGGACATTGTCGTACTGGTCATTCCCATTGACCAGTCTGCCCCCAAGGGCAGACTGATTTTGCCGCAGCAGCAAACCATTCGGGACATTCTGGACGCCGGATGCACAGTCGTATCCTGCCGGGATACTGAACTGACTGATACGCTGCATGCACTCAGAGAAAAGCCCAGACTAGTCATCACCGATTCTCAAGCATTCGGGCGTGTATCCCGTGATGTGCCAGCGGATATCCTGCTTACCTCCTTTTCCATTCTGTTTGCGCGTTATAAGGGAGAACTCGTCCCTCTTGTACAGGCGGCAGCTAAGCTATCTGCACTCAATGACGGTGACCACATTTTGATTTCTGAGGGCTGTACCCATCACCGTCAATGCGGAGATATCGGAACGGTCAAAATCCCGCATTGGATAGAGGAATTTTCTGGCGCAAAACCCCGTTATACCTTTACCTCCGGCGGTGAATTCCCCGAAAATCTGGAGGATTATGCCTTAATCGTACACTGCGGCGGCTGTATGCTCAACGAAAAGGAAATGAAGCATCGGATTCATGCCGCTTCGATGTCCGGTGTCCCCATTGTCAATTATGGGATTGCCATTGCACACATGCACGGCATTTTAGCACGCAGTCTGGAAATTTTTCCAGAGGTTCTTGCCCTGCTGAACTAATTTTTTCGAAATTTCTCCCTGTTTCTCTGTTATTAGAAAATTCCGAGGATATATCCTCAGAATTTTGAGTTCGTCGGAAAACTATGGTTTTTCGAGGTGTCCGATGCGCAAAGCGCTCTGGACAAAGAATGCCCGAAACCGCGCATCTATTGAGCGATTTCGGGCATTTTTCTAGGTAAAAAGCCACGTACATGTCACGACTTTTTACAGAATTTTATACGCGCCAGAGGGACGAAATACTTTTTTGCCAGTCTGAAACACAAAGCCTTTTGACTTGTGATGCCGTTTATGCTAGTATATTATCATCGAACAAAATTTCGTTTGCAAAGGAGACAGTCCTATGCTTCATGAATTTTCCATGACCCGTGCACACACCTGCTGCTTTACCGGCAGCCGTCCCTCCAAGCTTGGATTCGACTGGCAGGCACAGCCCTACATTTTAGAGATGCTGCGCCGCGATTTACGCGCTGCAATTGTCCGCGCAATCAAGCAGGACTATACTCATTTCATCACGGGTATGAGTCAAGGTTTTGATTTATGGGCAGCAGAGGAGGTGCTCAAGCTGCAACGGGAATATCCACAGATTGAGCTTGTCTGCGCACTTCCGTTTCCTGAAATGGCAAAAAAGTGGCCCGATTACTGGCGCCGTCTATTCGATGCCGCCTATACCGGCAATATTATCTGCACCATTGCGCCCTCTTATCGTCAAAGCTGTTATCTGGAACGTGACCGCTTTATGGTCGAACAGTCCAGCCGTGTGATTTGCTGGTATCCCGGCAACAGAGGCGGCACACAATACACCCACAATTACGCCAAACAGCATGGCTGTCATATTGAAAACCTCTATCAGAATCATGTGTTATGAAAAATCCAAATCTATGCGTGCACCTGCTGGACCTGCAACATATAAATATCCATCCTTTTGCAGGGTAACTGTGTTTTTCCCTGTCACAGCACTTTGATTCACTGCCATGCCTTTGGCATCATATAACACAAACCCACTTTTCTCTGGCATGGTGACCGTCATGGTCTTGCCATGGAGTGCCTCGCCGATTTGGAACCATCTGCCATATCCATTTTGCGGAATGGTAAGATGTGCATGACTTCCACCAGCATACAGACTGGGCAGCTTGCTCGCATCTATAAAAATCGCGTCACTTGCCTGCATATATTCCGTTCCATTGTCTGTAAAAAAGGTGTAGTCTGTCAAATCGCGTCCGGCTGTCATAGGGATTTCCACAACTGCCTGTGCGGTATTGGCATCTGTGATTTGATTTCCCGCAAGGTATCCGCCAAGCGATTCCTCTATGCCAATCGCTGCAACCGGCAACACGGAAAGCGCCTCGGAATTATAGGCTGCATTGACCTGTACATACAGCTTTCCATTTCTCTCCTGCCATGCCTGCTTTGCCGATTGCGGCATTGCATAGTCTGCCAGCTTTTGCGCAGCATACACCGTACTATCCGATTCACCGACCCCCGGTAAAATCGTGCGGGATCGCGCGACCAGATAAACCTTATCCTTCTGTTCGAGGAAGCTATATTCAGAAGCACCTGTTTCATCTCGGAATTTTCCATCCCCAATATATACAAGCTGTTCTTTTGCTGTAAGATCATATGCATTGGCAATATTGAGCGTTTCTTTTTCATCAAAATACACGCGATATAACATGCCCTGTCCCGTATATTTGCCCTCATACGCGGAAAAATCCTGATCCAGCGGCTTTATTGGTGCTGTCTCAAGGGGATCCGGCGGAAGAATCTCATCAATCTGCCCATTCTTTTTGAGTTCCTCCAAAATGAGCTGGGTCGCAACCATACTGTTATACAGACTAGAACCGCCAGAGGTCAACACCGCTGCACTCAGCTTGTGTTCCGGCAGGACAATGAACTGTGCATGCATTTGCAGGGTATCACCACCCTTACATACTGCCTTGATTCCATAGGCATCAAACGGACTGAGGAAAACGGCGTCCCATCCCAAACCATATCCCAGCGTATTCGCATGATCCGGCAGCCATTGCCCTCTTAAATATTCTTTTTCCATCGTTGCTTTACGAGAGTTCTCGGACAAAATCTTTCTTTCTCCTGTAAAGAGCTGCCCAAAACGGCACAAATCCTCTGCGGTGGAATAAATTCCGCCCGTCCCGATGACATGCGTCATTTCCACTGGCAATTCCTGCTGCGGATTGACCGCATCATAAATCCGTGCCACTTGCTTCTCGTCGAAAGAATCGAGAGGCGTATAGGTATGTGTCATTCCCAGCGGCTTTAACAGATTTTCATGGATATAGTCTGTAAAGCTTTGACCGGAGACCCGCTCGACAATCATTTCTGCCAATGTAAATCCATCATTACAGTATACAGAAAATGCGCCGGGCTCTGCCTTGAGCCGCTGTGTTTTGAGATCTGCAAGCAGTGAGGTATACGCCTCCCGATTTTCACGGTCTCCTGCCAAAAATCCATTGTTCAGATTGCTTCCCATCAGTCCGGAGGAATGATTGAGCAGCATACGCACGGTAATCTTACGATACCGTTCATCTTTCATCTCAAAATCAGGCAGATACGTTGTAACAGGTTCATCTAAGCGAATCTTTCCCGCATCGACCAGCTGCATCACAGCAGCAGTCGTAAACATTTTGCTGGTGGAACCAATTCCATAGAGCGTATCTGCGGTGAGCGCACGATTTTCCCGCTTGCTGTATACACCTGCCTGTCCGCTCTGTACGATTTTTTGGTCATACATCACTGCATACTGCACACTGGTTACACCATACTTATCAACAAGTGCCTGTGCACGTTCTGCACCTGTCACACTTGGATCTGTCAATATATCATCCTCTGCCGCAAATGCAGGCATTGCAGGAAGCATGAGCAGCGCAGAAAGCAGCAGCCCACAGATCCTTTTTGTCAATCGTCTCATTACTCTCTTTCCTTTCGATAAATAAAAGATTTATGCCTAAACAATACACTTATGCCCTGCATTTGTCAAGCGCAAAGAAAAAGTATTTTGTACCCATGTCGCGCATAAAATTCTGTAAAAAGTCGTGATATGTACATAACTTTTTACACAGCAACCGGAATCACTCATTGATGCACAGTTTCGGACATTCTTCATCCAGAGCGCTTTGCGCGGCGGATGCTTCGAAAAACCGTAGTTTTTCGGCAAACTCAAAAAAGACAGTTCAAAGCCGAACTGTCTTTTTTGCTTTCTTCTCTATGTTAAAGCGTATCACTTAGAGAGACTTGAGATAATCTGCAATTTCATCATTCTTACAGTTTGCATAGAAATACTCTGCAAAGTGCTTACCCGAAATGGTCTCCTTGAGGAACTCCTGATCGATTTCCTTCAGAATCTGCATGATCGGCTTATGGGTCACAAGCTTTACTCCGTCTAGAATCTTCTTGTTTCTCTGCTCTGGCTCTCTTCTCTCCTTCGGATATCCGCCGCCAAACGGCTCGGAGAACAGCTTTGCAAAGGTATCACGCAGATTGATTTCTGCACCCCAGCCAAAGCTCTGTGCAAACGGCATTGCAATACAATTGCCATCATTTACCTGACCAAACAGATATGCATCGAGCGGGTTTGTAATATGTCCGCACAGCACATTCGGGAAGGAGTTGCAGGCGAGCATTGCACCTTGACCGGTACCGCAGCCGGTTACAACAAAATCGACTGCACCGCTGGACAGCAGGATACTTGCCAGCAGACCATTCTTTACGTAAGTCAGCTGTGTTTCATCATCAGCAGCATACATGCCGTAGTTAAATACCGTATGCCCTGCCTTCTGTGCTTCTTCATTCAAGACCTCAAAAATCTGTGCATTTTTTGCTGCCTGAGAATTTTCATTGATCAATGCGATTTTCATAATTGATACGTCCTCCCTTTGCTTATTCTGGCTGCTTTCCAATATATGCCAGAATACCGCCATCTACATACAGTACATGACCATTTACAAAATCACTTGCATCACTTGCAAGGAATACAGCAGGACCCATCAAATCCTCTGCCTCACCCCAGCGTGCAGCCGGCGTCTTTGCAATAATGAACTGGTCAAACGGGTGACGAGAGCCATCCGGCTGGATTTCACGAAGCGGTGCTGTCTGTGGTGTTGCAATGTAGCCCGGGCCAATGCCGTTGCACTGGATATTATGACCGCCGAACTCGCTGCAAATATTGCGGGTCAGCATTTTCAGTCCGCCCTTTGCTGCTGCATAAGCGCTTACCGTCTCACGACCCAACTCAGACATCATAGAGCAAATATTGATGATCTTACCATGCCCCTTCTTAATCATACTCGGCAGAACAGCCTTGGACATAATGAAAGGACCATTGAGGTCAATGTCGATGACCTGACGGAAATCCTTCGCGCTCATTTCGAGCATTGGGGTGCGCTTGATGATACCTGCATTGTTTACGAGGATATCAATGACACCGACTTCCTTTTCAATCTGTGCAACGAGTTCGGCAACCGCGTCCTCATTGGTGACATCGCATACATAGCCGTGCGCCTTGATGCCCTCTGCCTCATAGGCAGCCATACCCTTTGCAACCAGTTCCGAATTGATATCATTAAATACAATGGTTGCACCAGCCTTTGCGTATGCAGTTGCAATCGCAAAGCCAATTCCATAAGATGCACCTGTAATGAGAGCAATCTTACCGTTCAGTGAAAACTTTTCCATATCAAACATAATTGATTTCCATTCCTTTCTGAACACAAATTATTTCATCTTCACATCTGGATTGATGAGATGCACACCAAATCCTGCAATCTCAATATCCAAGTAAACAAAATTGATAAGCTTTGTCTTTTTATTTCGTGTAATACTGGATTCTACAAATCGAATCCCCTTTTTCCCCAAATAATACATTGCCTTTTCCGGATACGGCGTATAAATACCAATATGTCCATGAGTTCCGCGACCGGGCGCATTGAGGATTTCAAATCCTTTTCCGGCGAAATGGGACTTTGGCTTTTTATAATATTGGAATCCAAACAGGGTGCACAGCATCTGTGCGGTTTGCAGTGCTTCCTCACAGGAATTCTGGTTGACACCCAAATGAATCAGCTCATAGCCGAGCATATCGTTGACCGCCTCTATGCCAGCCTGTGTCACGTGCTCCCAATCCTTGTACATCAGTGCATCTGCCGGCAGCATAAAATCTCCAATTGCAGCCAGCACATTGGGCTGAGAAAGGTATGTATGCAGATTGTCTGCTCCAATTCCTCCCGAAACGAGGAAACGCATGTCTGCATAGGCATCATAAAACAACTTGAGTGCCCGTGCGCCGCCGCTTGCTTCCGCCGGGAAAAACTGTACGCAGTCCAGACCATATGAAATCGCAGTCTCGATTTCACTTGCGGTAGAAACACCCGGAATCACAACAACATCATTTTCCTTACACCAGCAAATGACATCCTCCCGCAGTCCGGAGGTCGTGATCCACTTTGCGCCTGCCTCTACTGCCTCTTTTGCCTGCGTAAAACCAATTATGTTTGCGGCACCAACTGCCATATCTGGATTTTCTTTTGCAATCCGTGCAATGACTTTTGGAGCTGACTGTCCCAAACAGAGTACCGCCTCCAAATCCGCTTTCATCAGCGCATGTGCAAGCGAGACAGCGTCCTCCGCTTCATTGATTGATACCGCCGGTACCATACCCATACAGGAAATTTTGGAGATCAACGCATTCATTCATCCATCTCTTCTTTCTTTTGATGTATCCATTTGCAATAACCAAAATGTGTCTTAGTAAATCGGTTCACCAAAAGTATAATTTAGTAAACCGGTTTTGTCAATAAAAATATTTAACTTTTTTTCTTATTTCTTAAAATCCACAGTCTGTAAGTCCAAAAAAGAATTGTTGCACAAATTTTTACATCATTCTTTTAGCAATAGTAACAATTGACAAGAAAACAGCAATCCTCTATAATTATGCTCATCTGGTAAATCGGTTTACTTTGCAGGCCATTGTATCCGGTTCTGTAAAGTCATGAAAGCCTTAGAATTTTTATCCCGAGTGAAGAGGTGATACCATGGTTAGAACGGTAAACATCGAAGACCTTGCAAAGCGCAAGGAATTCCTTGACACACCACGCATTACAAAAGAAGAAGCAACTGCGGCCTTTGAACACTGCATCAAGCAGGTTGAAGCAAACATGGAGTATTTGCAGGATAAATTCCCTTGGCCCGCGACAAAAAATCTCCAGTATCCTATCATTGAAAACATTGAATGGACAGATGGATTCTGGACAGGTATGCTGTGGCTCTGTTATGAGTACACCGGCGACGAAAAGTTCCGCCAGCTGGCAGACCGCAACGTAGACAGTTTTCTGCACCGTGTAGAGAATAAAATCGAGCTTGATCACCACGATTTGGGATTTCTCTATTCCCTGTCGTGTGTCAGCGGCTTCAAGCTGACCGGAAGCGAGAAAGCAAAGCGTGCTGCACTGCTTGCAGCAGACAAGCTGCTCACCCGTTGGCAGGAAAAAGGAGAATTCCTTCAGGCATGGGGACCGTTCAACAGCAAAGAACATTACCGCTTTATCATTGACTGTATGCTGAACATACCGCTGCTCTACTGGGCAAGTTCGGTTTCAGGCAATTCACATTATGCCGAGATTGCACAGAAGCACTTTGAGACCAGCTGCAAATACGTCATTCGTGACGATGCCAGTGCATTCCATACCTTCTATATGAATCCGGAAACCGGTGGTCCAGACCATGGGGCAACCCGTCAGGGCTATACCGATGACAGCGCATGGGCACGCGGACAGGCTTGGGGCATTTACGGTATCCCGCTCAATGTGCGCTACACCCATCAGGTCGAGTATGCCGAACTGTACCGTGGTATGCTCAACTACTTCCTCAACCGCCTGCCAAAGGATAATGTCTGCTACTGGGATTTGATTTTCACTGACAAGGACAATCAGCCGCGCGACTCCAGTGCAGCAGCCATCGCGGTCTGCGGTATTCTGGAAATGGACCGTCATGTTCCGGCAGACTTCGCAGACAAGGAAACCTATCTGGGCGCTGCCTCCAATATGCTTCGTTCCCTTATCAAAAATTACACCAGCGAGACCATTACGCCCGGTGCACCGATTCTATACCATGGCGTATACAGCTGGCATTCCGGCAAGGGTGTTGATGAAGGCAACATTTGGGGTGACTACTTCTATATGGAAGCATTGCTTCGCTGCATGAAGGACTGGAACCCTTACTGGTAATTCAAAAATTATTTTAAGGAAAGAGAGAATATAACTATGAGCACACCAAACATTATGATGACCCGTATTGACGAGCGACTGGTTCACGGGCAAGGTCAGCTGTGGATCAAATCTCTGGGCGCAAACACCGTTATCGTTGCAAACGATGCTGCCGCAGAGGACACCATGTCCCAGACCCTCATGAAAACCGGTATCCCAAAAGAGGTTGCTATGCGCTTCTATCCGGTTCAGAAGGTTATTGACATCATTCACAAGGCAAACCCCGCACAAAACATCTTCATTATCGTAAAGGACTGTGCAGATGCACTGCGTCTGGTTGCCGGCAATGTGCCGATCAAGAAAATCAATATTGGCAACATTCACAATGCAGAGGGAAAAGAAAAGGTAACACGTTCTATCTTCCTCGGCGCAGAGGACAAGGCTGCTCTGAGAGAAATGATTGAAAAGTATGGGATCGAATTCGACACGCAGACCACTCCAAGCGGCGTAGATGGCAGTGTTGAGGTCAACATCAAGGATTACCTTTAAGTGTCATCACAAAAACGAAACTGTTATTGATATAGAAAGGAAAATGGAAGTATGATGGAAATTACTCTCGTCCAATCCATCCTCATTGGTCTTTGGACTGCATTCTGTTATGCTGGTATGTTGTGGGGCATCTATACAAACAGATGTATTGTATTGAGTTTTGGTGTTGGTGTTATCTTGGGGGATATCCCAACCGCTCTGCAGTGCGGCGCAATCGGCGAACTTGCATTTATGGGCTTTGGTGTTGGTGCTGGTGGTACCGTTCCGCCAAACCCAATCGGCCCCGGCATCATTGGTACACTGATGGCAATCACCATGTCAAATGTGACTCCGGAAAGTGCGCTCCCGATTTCTATCCCGTTTGCAGTTGCGATCCAGTTCTTGCAGACCGCAATTTATACCTTCCGTGCAGGCGCTCCGGAAACCGCTGCACATGCACTCGAAAAGCATCAGTTTGGCAAATTCCACCGTACCGCAAACATGACTGTTGTTCTGTTCGCAGTCTGCGGCTTTGCACTTGGCTTCCTTGGCGCATTCAGCATGGAAACCTTGAGCAAACTGGTAGAACTCATTCCACAGTGGCTGCTCAACGGTCTGTCCGTTGCTGGCGGTATGCTGCCTGCTATCGGCTTTGCAATGATTATGAGTGTTATGTTGAAAAAGGAATTCATTCCGTTTGCTCTGCTTGGATACATTTGCGCTGCATACTTCAAGCTGCCGATTATCGGTATCGCACTGGTTGGTGCTGTATTTGCAATCAAGCACTATAACGAATCTTCAAATGTTGCAGCAGCAGCTGCATCTGCTGGCGGCGCACAGGAGGTAGAACACGATGACTGGATCTAATAAACTAACCAAAAAAGATTATTTGAAAACCACCCTGCGTGCATACTTTTTGCAGAATGGTTTTAATTACAGTAACTATCAGGGCTTGGGCTACTCGCTGGCAATGTTCCCTGCATTTAAGAAACTCTATGGTGACGACCCTGATCGCTTGGCACAGGAACTGAAGGACAACGGCGAGTTCTACAACACAAATCCAAACCTTCTGCCGTTCATCACCTCCATACACCTTGCAATGGCTGATAATGGTATGTCATACAGTGAGATCCGCGGTATCAAAATGGCTCTCATGGGTCCTTTGGCTGGTATTGGTGATTCCCTTTCTCAGTTCTGCCTTGCGCCACTGTTCTCCACCATCTTTGCTTCCATGGCAATGGATGGCATCTCCATTGCACCGCTGCTGTTCCTGCTTGCAATGAACGGCGTGCTGCTCATCTTAAAGCTTGTAATGGGCAATTATGGCATGAAGCTCGGAACCAGCATGATCGACAAACTCAGTGAGAAGATGGGTGCGATTTCCGATGCTGCTGGTATGATTGGTGTTACGGTTATCGCTGGTCTGGCTGCTACCTTTGTTAAAATCAATGTTGCAATCAGTTTGGCCGCCGGTGAAATGCAGGAAGGTGTCAAGCAATCCACAGTGGATATCCAAGCCATGCTGGATAAGGTGGCGCCGGCACTTCTGCCAATCCTTTATACGATGCTGATGTACTACTTAATCAAGAAAAAGAATGTAACGACCTACTGGTTGGTTCTTCTGACAGTTGTACTGGGTGTTGTACTCAGCTTCTTTGGTATTTTGTGTTAACAAAGAGAACGGGAGTTGCGAAATATCGCAGCTCCCGTTCGTTCTCTCGATGAGGTATTATACTATGAATTTTATGAAAGCATCTCTCGACTTCCTCATTGCCGAAAAAAATATAGGTGTACTCCCTTCTTTCATCAACGAGACAGAAAAGGCACTTATTTTTCAGCGTGCAGATGAGCTTATCCAGCAAACCTTCATTTTTGACAAGCCTTGGGATATGGAGCGCTGTCTCACCCCTTATCACCTTGCGCAGCTGGACTGGAACACACAGCGCAACGACGATGAAGAATGGTGCTTTATGTTAAACCGCATGGACTACTTAGACTATTTGATCCTTGCAGCACTCTTGTCCCATGAAATAAAATATGCGGAAAAGGCAAAGCTTTATATTTTGGACTGGATCTCCGCACATCCCGCACTCAAGCTAGAGCCCTCCACCCGCACGCTGGATACCGGAATCCGTGTTATGAACTGGTTTGAAGCACTTCCCTATCTCGAATTTCTTGGGTGCCTTTCCGATTGTGAACGTGAAAAAATCGGACACAGCATACAGGCACAGCTTGCATACCTCAAAAACTCCTATCTGCCAAAGTATAAGACCAGTAACTGGGGCAGTATCCAGACTTGTGCAATCGTATCCATTCTGCCCTTCCTTCTGGAGGATTACAAGAAAGATCCCCTGTATATCTGGGCAAAGGACGAAATGGAACTGCAATTCTCCATTCAGGTATATCCAGATGGTATGCACTGGGAACAGTCCACTATGTACCATATCGAAGTGCTCAATTATGGCATGAAGGCACTCTATTATCTGGGATTGTGCAAGGAAAGCAGCAGCATACAGGAGCCTGTCTATCGGCTTGCAGAATCGCTCCTCTATCAGCTGACCCCGTCCGGCGGCATCGAAACCTTCGGGGACAGCGATCGGGTCTGCGCACGTGATGTGTTCACACGAGCAGCTGTGCTCTTTTCCGACCCTCATTTCCGCTTTGCTGGTACAGAAACCTGTGATCTCGAAAGCGCCTATATTCTGGGCGGCTCTGGTGCCTCCCGCTATAACGCGATGCCTGCCGCGCAGCCCAAACAGCTCTGCTATGACGGAACAGACAGCGGCATGTATGTGATCCGCAGCAGCTGGAGTTCAGATGCCAGCTTCACCATGTTTACAAACGGTTCTTTAGGCAGCGGACACGGACACAGTGACAATCTTCATGTATCACTCACACACAAGGGACAGGAAATCCTCATTGACTCTGGACGTTATACCTACCGTGAGGACCATGCACTGCGCACACAACTCAAAGGCATGCAGGCACACAATAGCATCATTCTGGATGAACACGAATACTGCCTGCCCTCTGACAGCTGGGGCTATACAGACTTCGGACTTCCTCTAAAAAACTATGTACGGCATGCAGACAATATCCATTACCTTGAAGGCTATATGATTGGGCATGACCCGCTGCAAATTTGGATACGCAAGGTCATTTTCATTGCCCCCTCCATTTGGCTGATTGTAGACGATGTCAAGGCAGATGGTACCCATAAAGCACACACCCGCTTTCACTTTGACCCCAGCCTGACTGTGAAAGCACAGGGTATGCAGCTTTCTGTTGAGGGCACGTCACTCATCATGACACCACCACACTGTGAAATGCTGCTTACCAAAGAGGCATGCTCCCTGCGCTATAACGAGCAGCTTCCCCATACAGTCTTACACTGTAAGCAGTCTTTTACCAATCATCTGACCCAAATCACTGCCTTTTATGACCGTACCATACAAATGGACGATGTTCCGGTCTATCAAAATCTCACAGAAGTGATGTCTCCCGAAATTGCGCAGGCGCGAAAATTCATTCTCTCAGAACAGGAAAGCTACACCATAGCTGTATGCAGCAAAGAAATTTACAAAGGGAAAAAAGTCCTGTCCTGTGAAGGCATGCCTTATCATGCAAAATGTGTTGTCATTCATCAAATAGGTGACGAAAAACAGCTTATCGTGTTGAAAGCCTAAAAAAATCCCGTAGGCAATCAATTGCCTGCGGGATTTCCCATACTTCAATCAATGCTATTGGTCAGGGTTCCGATTTTTTCGATTTCACAGGTTACAACGTCTCCATGCTTTAGAAAACAAGGCGGCTGCATGCCCATGCCCACACCCGCAGGTGTGCCTGTTGCGATAATGGTACCTGCCTTGAGCGTCATGCCCTGTGAGAGTTCTGCAACGATTTCATCAATATTCGTAATCAAAGCGCTTGTTACACTATCCTGACGCAGTTCTCCATTGACAGAACAGCGGATTCCCAGTGCCGGCGGATAGCTGATTTCATCTGCTGTGACAATGCAAGGTCCCATAGGGGTATAACCATCTAAAGATTTTCCGAAATACCACTGCTTATGTCCCGTTTGAAGATTGCGAGCAGAAATATCATTGATAATCGTATAGCCAAAAATATATTCCTGTACACGTTCTGCCGGCACATTGTAAGCATCTTTTCCCAAAATCACACCGAGCTCTACCTCATAATCGAGACTGTCTACTAACCCCTCATACAATGGAATCTTCCCGCCATCTGCATTGGCTTCCGAAACGCGCTTGGAAAAATAGATTGCCTTTGGACGATCGCCGAACGCTTCCTTGTCAAATCGTCCTGCCTCTTTGTGATGTGCGTCATAATTGATACCCAAACAGAGCACGTCCTGCATCGGATACGGAATCGGAGCACGGCACACAGTATCTGCATAGGAAATTGGTGAAACGCCCTCTGGCTTGCACTTCAGCTTGTCCATCTGCTCGGGTGTGATGGTGCAGATGAGCGTATTCATATCTGCAAAGGACAATCCAAACGCACAAAGCGGATAAAACTCTCCTCCATCAAAGCCAACGCCGATTTGATCTTTCCCATCTAGGCTATCACGATATGTATAGAGTTTCATTGGAACAACCTCCCTATATTAAGTAAAACGGTTTATATATTCATGATACCAAGTTTTTCCCACTTGTCAACCCATATTATATTGGATTGCATTTCGTGAATGAATATGATAGACTAAATTTATCCATGCGAAAAGGAGTATTTCCATGTCATCCAAACAAAAAATGACCATACAAGAAATCGCTGATGAAGCGCAGGTTTCAAAGACAACTGTTTCTTTTTTTCTAAATGGAAAACGGGAAAAAATGTCTGCCAGTACATGGAACCGCATAGCAAAGGTTGTCAAAAAGCATGACTATCGCCCCAGTGCGACAGCGCGGCTTATGACCGCCAAGCACTCCTGCCTGCTTGGTGTCCTGATTGGTGATATCACGCATCCCTTTTCCAATCATCTTGTGAAAGGCATTGCACAAGTATGCCGCGAAGGTAAATATCAGGTGCTCATCGGAACCAGTGAATACGAGCCAGATGCCGAGCTTAATCATATTGACCGTATGATTGACATGGGAGTAGACGGGCTGATTCTGCAGCCCTGCGGGAATCCCTATATTTCCATTGAAAAGCTCAATCGTGCAGGGATTCCGGTTGTGTGTATCGACAGCAATCCAGAAGGGCTTCCTCTTTGGGTCGTTACAAACAACTATGAAGCAACATTTGACGCCATCACCGCCTGTATAGAGCACGGCTACGAGCAGGTCATTCTGTTCTCAGCAGAACCTCATGTTTTGACTTCTCGTCATGACCGCTATCAGGGCTGTCTAGATGCCCTCAAGGCAAAGAACATTCCCTGCCATATTCAAATCGTTGATGCACACACGCCTGCAAACGAAATTTTACAAACCGTGGAGCAGCACTATCATCACGGGCGCACACTGGTTTTTGTGCCGAACTGCTGGCTCTTGCCCAATGTTTTTACCGCGCTTAAACCGCTGCATGCACAGATTCCCAATCAGCTGGGCATTTTGGGCTTTGACAACGAAGATTGGGCTTCCCTTTCCATGCCTACTGTTTCCACCATTGTACAGCCAGCTTTTCAGGAGGGTGCAACTGCGGCAGCACTGCTCATTGACCACATTCGGGAACGCATTGAAAATCCGCCGACGGTCACACTCTCCTGTGAAGTCATGTGGCGGGATTCCACCGCACTTTCATATCCGGTCGAGCGCGCAGAATCCAATTCTTCCGACAGCATACTTTCGATAGAGGGATAACATTATAGTTCTGCTTCTTCTATCCACGCTTTGACTTGCTGCACCACTTTCTTATTTTTCTTTTTCACGATTTGGTACTTATAATTCTGCTGTCCTATCACGAAACCGATTGCCATTCCCCAAAAAAGAAATACTGCCTCCATAGCAACCTCTCTCATCATTTTTTGTTCCATACTACTATCCGGACTGTTCCAGTCAAAGGACTCCCTTATTACAAAACAGGGAGTCCTCTTCTTTTTATTCCTTTGTCTTTACAGGGACTATCCAGCCCATGTCATCGGTCAGAGTGCCCCACTGAATCCCCGTAATGGTATCATACAGCTTTTGTGTGACCTCACCAATCTTACCGTCATTGATTTTCGCAGCCGTTCCCTCATAACGCAGTTCTCCCACTGGAGAAATGACCGCAGCGGTACCTGTACCAAATACTTCCTCCAGTTTGCCGTCCGCCGATGCCTTCATAACATCTGCAATTGCAAGTGCCTGCTCACAGACCGGAATCCCCCACTTTTTCAGCAGCTCGATACAGGACATACGGGTCACACCCGGCAAAACCGTCCCAACACAAGGGGCTGTATAAACGGTACCATCGATCTTGAAGAAGCAGTTCATAGAGCCAACCTCCTCAACATAGCGATGAGATACCCCATCCAGCCATAAAGTCTGCTCGTACCCCAACTCATGCGCCTTAACCTGTGAAATAAGGGAGGCTGCATAGTTGCCGCCACACTTGGTAAATCCAGTACCGCCCGGGCAGGCACGTGTGTATTCGTCTTCCACGAAAATCTTGACCGGATTGATACCTGTGGAATAGTACGCACCCACAGGCGAGCAGATAATGATAAATTGATGTGTTTGAGACGGACGCACGCCCAAATGCGGCTCGGTTGCAATGACAAACGGACGAATATACAGGCTCGTACCGACCTGACGGGGTACCCAGTCCGCATCGGTGCGCACCAGTGCCTTAACAGCCTGAATAAAATCCTCTGTCGGCAAACTGGGCAGACACATGCGGCGATTGGTATTCTGCATACGCTCTGCATTTTTCTCGGGACGGAACAACTGAATGGAACCATCAGACACACGGTATGCCTTCATTCCCTCAAACGATTCCATCGCATAGTGCAGCACCATCGCAGCCGGATCGAGTGGAATGGGCTGATATGGCACAATACGTGCATTATGCCAGCCTTTTTCCTCAGAATGATCCATGATAAACATATGGTCTGTGTAATACTTACCAAAACCAAGGGCAGATTCATCTGGTTTTTCTTTTCGATGTGTTGTCAGTTCATACTGGATATGCAGCATAATATTTTCACTCTTTTCTGTTAAACTGTGTGAAAGGATTATTTTTATTTTATCTCTTTCTTTTTCACTTTTCAAGTATTTTTCCCGTTTATTCCATTTCTTTGTGAGAAAAATCAGAAAATCCCCACTGTGCAGCAAATTGCCTGTTTACTTTTCTGCGGACAGCTTTTCTTCATCCATTCAAAAACTTTTCGATACATCTGCTGTCTGCCTGCAAAAATTTCTGTATTCCCTCTGCCTTACACATACTTTCTATGTTATAATGAGACTGTTATCTTTTACTTTTCGTCAGAAAAAGGAGCTCTCCGCACATGAAACAAAAATATATCCCTTTCTTGTCCCTTGTGCTGTGCGCCGCCCTGCTCATTGGCATCACAACCAGCTATGCTGCAAACAATATCACACTCACCGCAGTTAATGATTCTTTCCTGCCCTTATCCTCATCTACCATGCCCGAAAAGCGCGGCGGGGCACAATATGTACCCTACTCTGTATTTTCGGGTGCCTTGGGCATTTCCAGCGCCTATAACAGCGCTGACCAAACGCTATCCTTGTCAAGCGGCACGACTGTGCTGCGCTTTGACCTGAGCCGTGGAACGGTGTACGACCAAAATATGAACAGCTACACAACACCCGCTTATTGGATCAACGGAAGCATCTATGTTCCCGTAAAACTGGTGTGCGGAAAATTTGACCTCACTTATTCCAATATTTCTGCTGCCGCTCCCATTCTGCGTATTTGCAGCAGCGCAGCAGTGTTATCCGATTCGGCTTTTGTGTCCTCCTCTGCCAACACCATCCGCAGCATGCTTGAGGCATATAACAAGCCAGCGAGCAATCCCGCGGCTGCCCCCCAAGGTGGGCAGACCAATGAACCTCCCACCGTACCGTCTGCGGAATCACCATCCACTGTCCCACTGCGAAAGCCAAGCATTGTCTATCTGACTTACTTCGGCACCCCCGATTCCGATACACTTTCTATTTTAACCGCACTCGAACAAGCCGAGCAATCTGCTGCCTTTTTTATCCCCGCCGATGGCACAGCACTCAACGAAGATCTACTGCGCCAAATTGTCGGCCGCGGACATACCATTGGCTTTACCTTGCTTTCCTCTGCGCAGGATATGACCGGAAAGCTCCGTGCAGCCAATGATGTATTATTCCGTGCCACAGGCACGGTAAGCCGTTTGTTATGTATTTCCGACGGCTCCGAGAAGTTGACTGCCATACAACGCGAAGGACTCATACAGGGCGGCTATCGCCTATGGGATACCACAGTAGACAGTCAGGATCATTCCTACGGTGCCGCAGATGCAGTCAAAGCGACCATGGACACACTCGGGCAGACGACCGTACCCACCGTTATTCGGCTTGGGCACTACAAGGTCTCTGCGCGTGCAACCACACTTCTTGTATCACAGCTTGCCTCCTATGACATTCCCATCGGGCAAATCACACTGACGCAAACGCCGATAAATCATTTGACTTAACACATCTGTGCTGTCAAATGCACGTAAAAGAAGTCGAAATCCAAAATATATCTCAGGTATATCTCCCCTGCCTTTGTGGGCAAGCTTTATGTAGCAAGACAAGGCAGGAGGGATAAGTCATGCAAAGTAAAGTTGAGATTTGCGGTGTCAACACCGCCTCTCTGACCGTAATTCCTGCGGCTGAAATGACCGAGCTGCTCCGAAAGTCACATAATGGTGACCAGAGTGCGCGGGAAAAGCTGATTCGCGGCAATCTCAAGCTGGTACTATCCGTAATCCAGCGCTTCCACGGTCGAAATGAATCGGTAGATGATCTCTTTCAGGTTGGCTGTATTGGGCTTATGAAATCCATTGATAATTTCAACTGTGATCTCAATGTACGCTTTTCTACCTACGCGGTTCCCATGATTATTGGAGAAATCCGCCGCTATTTGCGTGATAACAGCGCCATTCGAGTCTCTCGCTCCATGCGTGATACAGCATACCGCGCACTTCAGGCAAAGGAAGCCTTTTTGAAGGAGCATCAGCGCGAGCCAACCATCACAGAACTCGCCAAAGCACTGGATATGAAAAAAGAGGAGGTGGTCTTTGCGCTCGATGCCATTTCTGACCCCATTTCTCTTTATGAGCCGGTATGGGGCGAGGAGGGCGATGCTCTCTGCGTCATGGATCAGGTCGGTGACCCTAAGAATACCGATGAACACTGGCTCACACAAATCGCGCTCAAGGAGGCAATCAGCTCACTCTCTGAGCGGGAAAAACGCATTGTTCACATGCGCTTTTTCGAAGGCCGCACACAGATGGAAGTCGCATCTGCCATTCATATTTCACAGGCACAGGTTTCGCGGCTGGAGAAAGGCGCCATTGCCCATATTCGTAAGCACATTTGAATCGTTATAAATTGCAAATCCCTCAGATAAGCTTTGTCTTACCTGAGGGATTTGTTATTTTTAAGAAAATGTCATTTGCGGATTGGGCAGATCCTCGTCCTTCAAAATGGCACCAATCGAGGGAATCGTGCGGGTCAAATATCGTTTGGAATCGCTGAACACGACATCCTGTGCCCGCTGTGCGCGTGTAATGGTATGCTTTGCACGCAGCACCATGACCTGCACACCCTGCGTCGCACGTGTCGCCTTGATATCAAGCATACCCGCTCGGAACGTCATCGCACGGTTTGCCGTTGAATACAGTACAAACTCTGTATCATCTGTAACCGGATAGAAGAAGCCAACAGCCGGCACCTTATCCGAATATGCACCTGTCAAGCGGCGGCGATTGGTTTTAGTTTCAAAGCTCTCCACGGAAAATCTGGCAGCCTTACCGTTTTCGAATACAACCACCATACTCCCCTTATAATCTCCCGGCAGCAGCGCAAACACGGGCACTTCCCCTTCATTCATATCTAGCTTGGACGGCAGATAGTCACCCAGTACCGATGCCTTGCAGTCATCAAAATCATGCAAATGCGCCTTGTATGCCTGATGCTGATTAGTGAGGAAGATGATTTCTGCCTTATTGGTTGTCTCACATTCCCACACAACCGTATCGCCGTCCTTGAGTTTATGCTCGGCAGACATACGCCATGATGCTGGTGTGATTTTCTTAAAATAGCCCTCCTGCGTCATAAAAATGAGCACTGGATAATCCTCGATATGGTCGGTCTCATCAAAAGATTTGACCGTGCTGATACTAACGATTTCAGAATGACGCAGGGCAGGATACTTCTTGATTACAGCCTCCAGTTCCTTGACAATGATGCTGCGAATTTTTTGTTGACTGCTTACAATGCCTTCTAGTTTTTCGATTTCGGCTGCCAGTGCATCGGTTTCCTGTGTGCGTTTGAGGATATATTCCTTGTTGATGTGGCGCAGCTTGATTTCTGCAATAAATTCTGCCTGTTCCGCGTCCACACCAAAGCCAATCATCAGATTGGGTACAACCTCAGCATCCTCCTCCGTCTCTCGAATGATTTGGATTGCACGATCAATATCGAGCAGGATTTTCTTGAGTCCTTCCAATAAGTGCAGCTTGTGCTTTTTCTTTCCCAAGTCAAAGTACACGCGACGGCGCACACATTCAATACGCCATGCCGTCCATTCATCGAGCAAGGCACGCACACCCAGCACACGAGGCATGCCTTGAATGAGTACATTGAAATTACAGGAGCAGGAATCCATAAGTGGTGTCATGCGGAATAGGCGGTCCATCAGCTTGTCCGGATCGGTTCCACGCTTTAAATCGATTGCAATTTTCAGACCACCCAAATCAGATTCATCTCGTATATCCGAAATTTCTCGGATTTTTCCCGTCTTTACCAACTCTGCAACCTTATCAATAATGGCTTCAATGGTTGTAGTATACGGGATCTCTGTAATTTCAATCAGATTTTCTTTTTTCAGATACTGCCATTTGCCGCGTACCTTAAACGAACCGCGTCCGGTTTCATAGATTCTACGCATCTCTGCCGGATCATACAAGATTTCTCCGCCGGTTGGAAAATCCGGTGCAGGCATGGTCTCCATCACATCATGCTCTGGATTTTTGATGCAGGCAATTGCTGTGCGGCATACTTCATGCAGATTAAAACCGCAGAAAGATGATGCCATGCCAACTGCGATACCCGTGTTGGCAGAAACCAGAATATTGGGGAAAGTCGTTGGCAGGAGCGTCGGCTCCTGCATAGAGCCATCATAATTATCCACCAAATCAACTGCATCACAGTCGATATCACGGAACAGCTCAATACAAAAGGCGTCCAGCTTAGCTTCGGTATAACGCGGTGCAGCATACGCCATATCTCGAGAATAAACCTTGCCAAAGTTTCCCTTAGAGTCAATAAACGGAGTCAGCAGCGATTCATTGCCTCGTGTCAATCGTACCATGGTCTCATAAATCGCCTGATCCCCATGCGGGTTGAGCTTCATGGTTTCGCCTACAATATTGGCAGACTTGGTACGGTTTCCATTGAGCAATCCCTTTTTGTACATTGTATAGAGCAATTTTCTGTGAGACGGCTTAAAACCATCAATTTCAGGAATTGCACGCGACACAATAACACTCATTGCATAGGGCATATAGTTTACACGGAGCGTTTCTGTGATTGGCTGTTCAGTTGGTGCAAGCGGCGGCTGTACCGAGCGCTTGGAATCTGTTTCTTTTTTCTTCGCCACAAGCAGCGGCCTCCTTTATGAAATATCCGCGAAATCTAAATACTGTGCGCCGTTCTCTGCAATGTATTCCTTGCGTCCGGCGAGATTATCTCCCAGCAGCAGATCAAACATATCCGCGGTTGCTTCAGCGTCCTCAGGGGTAACACGAATGAGGCGGCGCGAGGCAGGATTCATGGTCGTTTCCCACATCATATCCGCTTCATTCTCGCCCAATCCCTTGGAACGCTGGATATTGATTTTTTTACCATCTAGTTTTTTGAGCAAAGCAGCCTTTTCTGCATCGTCAAAGGCAAAATAGGTTTTATCTTTATAAGTGATCTCGTAAAGCGGGGATTCCGCAATGTAGACAAACCCCTGCTCGATCAGAGTTGGCATCAGGCGGTAAATCATTGTGAGGATAAGCGTGCGAATCTGAAAACCATCGACATCTGCATCTGTACAAATAATGACCTTATTCCAGCGCAAGCTGTCCAAATCAAATCCCGATAAGTCCCTGTTCGCCTTGGTACGCACCTCGACTCCACAGCCCAGCACGCGAATGAGATCGGTAATGATATCGTTCTTAAAAATCTTATCATATTCTGCCTTCAAGCAATTGAGGATTTTACCGCGTACAGGCATGATCGCCTGAAACTCTGAATCGCGTCCCTGCTTGCAGGAGCCCAGTGCCGAATCACCCTCCACGATATACAGTTCCCGTCTGGAGGTATCCCTTGTACGGCAATCTACAAATTTTTGCACACGGTTTGACACATCTAAATTACCAGAAAGCTTTTTCTTAATATTGAGCCTTGCACGCTCTGCCTGCTCACGGCTTCGCTTATTGATGAGCACCTGATCCGCAATCTTATCAGCTTCATCTTTATTCTCAATAAAGTAGATTTCAAGATTTTCCTTCAAGAACTCCGTTGTAGCTTCCTGTACAAAGCGGTTTGTAATGGCCTTTTTAGTCTGGTTCTCATAAGAGGTCTGGGTAGAAAAGCAGTTCGTAACCAAAACCAGTGCGTCTGCGATATCCTGAAAAGTTACCTTACTCTCATTTTTTTGGTACTTATTCTGCTGCTTGAGATAGGCATCTACCGCCGAAACAAAAGCGGAGCGCACTGCCTTATCCGGTGCACCGCCATATTCCAGCCATGATGAGTTGTGATAATACTCTGTCCGCGCATTCTCACGAGAAAAACAAAACGCACACGACAGCTTGACACGATATTCCTCTTTGTCTGCGCGGTCACGTCCACGCCGTTCTGCCTGATAGAACTGTACACTGGTGAGCGGCTGTTCACCAGCAAGCTCCGCTACATAGTCCACAATGCCATTTTCATAACAAAATTCAGAGGTATCAAACCCACTTTCATTCTCATCGCGCAGCACAAAGAGCAGTCCTGCATTGACGACTGCCTGCCGCTTGAGGATATCGGTATAATATGCAAGTGGGATATTGATATCAGTGAATACCTCCAAATCCGGTCTCCAATGAATCCTTGTTCCTGTCTTTTTCTCCTTGGACGGTGTCTTGATAAAGCCTTCCGGTGTGCTGGTCTTATTTTCACCCTTTTCAAAGTGCAGTTCATAAGAAAAACCGTCACGCCACACAGTAACATCCATATACTCCGAAGAGTACTGGGTTGCACAGGTACCCAAGCCATTGAGTCCCAGAGAAAACTCATAGTTTTCCCCCTCATTATTCTTATACTTGCCGCCGGCATACAACTCGCAAAAGACAAGCTCCCAGTTATAACGCTGTTCATTCGGATTGAACTCAATTGGGATTCCACGTCCCATATCCTCAATTTCGACAGAACCATCGGCGTAGCGCGTCACCGTAATCCGGTTTCCATGCCCTTCACGCGCCTCATCAATCGAGTTTGATAAAATTTCAAAGACAGAATGTTCACAGCCCTCTATGCCATCGGAACCAAAAATAACGCCCGGACGTTTCCGAACGCGATCCGCACCCTTGAGGGACGAAATACTGTCATTTCCATATTGGTTACTTGGTTTCGCCATAAAACACTTCTCCTGTTTGATTCACAATTGGTTCTATTATATACCAGCAAACCCATTTAAGTCAAATCAAAAGCAATTTATCTGAATTTTTTCCAAGATATGATGTCGATATTCCTGTATTTTTAAAAAAGAAGGGAACAAAAAAAGAAAAGTATAACACCCAGACAGCAATGGTCTGGGTGTTATACTCAAAAAAAGTAAGGATAAAAAAGAAGGGGGATAGAAAGAAAAAGGTATTATGAAAGGAGAAAAAACTCTCCTAGATGTTGTCATTGCCTTGACTCTGCCGCATGGGGGACATACGGCAGAAGGCAATTTTGAAGGGGTAAGAAAAAAGTAGGGGGATTGGGGTAATCAGTCAGGAACCTGAGATGGGGGAATCTCTTGTTCTTGACTGTCTTTATTGTACTGCAACTTTGTGTCAGAATCTTGTCAGAATTATGACATATTTTTTAACGTTCTATGAAGGTTCTATGAACAAAGAAAAACAAAACACCGAAGCAATCATACTTCGGTGTTTTGAAGAAAACATACTTATCTGAACTTACGCTTCTTAGCGCGAGCAGCCTCAGACTTCTTGCGGCGCTTTACGCTTGGGCTCTCATAATGCTCACGCTTGCGGAGCTCGGAAAGCACACCAGCCTTGGCACAGGAACGCTTGAACCGCCTCAGAGCGCTGTCCAGGGTCTCGTTTTCCTTGATATGGACTTCCGACATCGTTTTCCCTCCCTCCGCGCGTTCGGCTATTTCCAGAACGCTTGCGTTTTTACAGCGGACGAATGTACACTATGTCAAACAGGCACAATCCTCCCGATAAAACCGTAAGATTATTATACTAAATCTCTCGGAAGCTGTCAAGTAAAAATACAAATTATTTTACGACCAAATTGACGATTTTATTCTTGACTACAATGGTCTTTACAACGGTCTTTCCATCGATTGCGTTCTTTACCTTTTCATCTGCCATTGCAATATCAATCGCTGTCTGCTCATCACAATTGACGGGCAGCTGAACGGTAGAGCGAATCTTACCATTGACCTGCACACCGATCTCAACCGAAGATTCTACGGTCTTTGCCTGCTCGTATTCTGGCCATGCCACCAGAGAAAGTACGGTGTCATGCCCCAGCATCTGCCACAGTTCCTCAGTAACGTGCGGTGCAAATGGATTTACGATTTTAAGCAGGGTCTCATACTCCGCGCGATTGACGCCCTTATCATAGAATTGGTTCACAAGACTCATGAGCGCTGCAATTGCAGTATTTGCCTTCAGGTTTTCGATATCCTCTCCAACCTTTTTGATAGTCTTGTGCAGAGCAGTCTCATTTTCTGCGCTGTACGCATCACCCTCCTTGACCTGTTCAAAGAGGTTCCAAACGCGTTCTACAAAACGGCGGCAGCCCTTAATGGAGGCAGAGGACCACGGTGCAGCCTTCTCAAAATCACCAATGAACATTTCATAAAGACGCATAGTGTCTGCACCATAGGTCTCAACAATTTCATCTGGATTTACAACATTTCCACGAGACTTTGACATTTTCTCGCCATTTTCTCCCAGAATCATGCCGTGTGAGGTGCGCTTTGCATAAGGCTCCTTGGTCGAAACAACACCGATGTCATAGAGGAACTTATGCCAGAAACGGCTGTACAACAGGTGCAGCGTGGTGTGCTCCATACCACCGTTATACCAATCCACCGGACTCCAGTATGCAAGCGCTTCCTTAGAGCAAAGCTCCTTATCATTGTGTGGGTCCATATAGCGCAGAAAATACCATGAGGAGCCTGCCCACTGCGGCATGGTATCGGTTTCACGCTTTGCCGGACCTCCACAGCATGGGCAAGTGGTATTGACCCAATCGGTCATCTTCGCAAGCGGAGACTCACCGTTCTCTGTCGGCTCATAGGAATCCACATCTGGCAGTGTGAGCGGCAGCTGATCCTCCGGCAGCGGCACCCAGCCGCATTTTTCACAGGACACCAACGGAATGGGTTCGCCCCAATAGCGCTGACGAGAGAATACCCAGTCACGCAGCTTATAGTTGACCTTCTCATGTCCAATTCCCTTGTCGGTGAGGAAGGCAATGATTTTCTTTTTTGCATCAGCAACTGAAAGTCCGTTGAGAAAATCCGAATTGATGAGTGTTCCGGTTGTCACATCGGTAAAGGGAGCCTCCTGCACATCGCCGCCTGCAATGACCTCAACAATTGGCAGACCAAACACCTTTGCAAATGCCCAGTCGCGGTCATCATGTGCCGGCACTGCCATAATTGCACCTGTACCATAGGACATGAGTACATAATCTGATACAAAAATCGGAATCTGCTTACCGTTGACCGGATTGATTGCCATAACGCCATCAAGACGCACACCCGTCTTGTCCTTGTTGAGCTCAGTGCGCTCAAAGTCAGACTTGCGTGCTGCCTCCTCACGGTAGGCACGAACAGCGTCTATGTTCTTGAGCTTGTCTGCCCACGCTTCTACCATCGGATGCTCGGGAGAAATTACCATATAGGTCGCACCAAACAGGGTATCTGGTCGGGTGGTATAGACGGTCAGCCGATCACCCTCTGTCGTAGTAAAATCTACCTCGGCACCAGTGGAGCGTCCAATCCAGTTTTTCTGCTGTGTCTTGACACGCTCTACAAAGTCCACCTCATCGAGATCATCAATGAGCCGCTGTGCATATTTGGTGATGCCCAGCATCCACTGGCTCTTAGTCTTTCGAACGACCTCAGAATTGCAGCGCTCACATACGCCATTGACGACCTCCTCATTTGCCAGTACACACTTGCAGGAGGTACACCAATTGACCGCCATTTCTTTCTTATACGCAAGCCCTTTCTTAAAAAGCTGAAGGAAAATCCACTGTGTCCACTTGTAGTAAGACGGATCTGTGGTATTGATTTCACGCGACCAGTCAAAAGACAGACCCAGTGCCTTGAGCTGGCTCTTAAAACGTGCTACATTGTTCTTTGTCACCTCAGCTGGGTGGATATGATTTTTAATCGCAAAGTTTTCGGTTGGCAGTCCAAACGCATCCCATCCCATTGGATACAAGACATTATAACCCTGCATACGCTTTTTGCGGGCAACGATATCCAGCGCAGTATAAGAGCGCGGATGTCCTACATGCAGTCCCATACCAGATGGATATGGGAATTCCACCAGCGCATAGAATTTCGGCTTGGAAAAATCATTTGGTGCAGCAAAACATTCCTTTTCGTCCCAAATTTTCTGCCACTTGGCTTCGACAGCCTGATGATCGTATTTATTCAATGGTATAACCCCCAATATTCTATGCAGACGGCGCAGCATGTTCCTGCGCCGTCTGTCAAACTCTTATATGCTTTCGTCCTCTATCCCCAGATCCTTCAGGGAAATGCGTGTGCCATCTTTCCAAAGGTTTTCCAGATTATAAAACTCTCTTGCCTCCGGAACAAAAATATGCACCAGTACACTGCCATAGTCGAGCAGGATCCAGCTGGACGACTCAAAGCCCTCTACATGATGCGGCATCGTATCATGGTCATACTTCAAATGATATTCCACGCTGTCTGCAAGCGCTCTTACCTGAGTTGTTGAGGTCGCAGTGCAAATTACAAAGTATTCGGTCAATGTTGTCAGATGCTCTACCTGCAACACATCAATATCTCTGCCTTTTCGCTCTAAAAGGGCTTCACAGATATATCTTGCGGTTTGCTGTGCGTTCATGTGCACTCTCCTTTTTTCTCTATACTTCCGGATCCATGGTTGTGTCTGGTGGGACAAACTCAGGCGCCGGTATACTTGTCTCTGTGTTGGTTTCACTCTCCTGTGAGGTTCCGTTGTCACCTGTATCCGGAGGCGTCTGTTCTGGCGGCAGGGTAGGCTCTGTTGGCTCTACTGGTGGATTACTGTCCCCCGATTGACTGTTGTCACCGGTTTCACCATTTTCAGGCAGACCGGAATCATTTGGATCCGATCCATTCAAGCCAGAGTCATTTGTATCTGTTCCATTTGTATCCGTTGAGCCAGACTCGTTCGAACCGGAGGAATTCTCCGAATCTGTATCTTGACTCTGCTCGGGATCTCCGGTCTCCTCCTCCGGTTCCGGATTTTCCGGTTCTTCCTTTTGTACCACTTCCTCTTCATCCTCATCAGAGGTCACACCGGGACGGCGTGTCCCCTCTGGTGGCGACTCAATCACATCGAGCGATGTGATCTCCCTGTCATATGGATTGAAGTGCTCGTTCACAAGCGCCAATGTCTTGCTCTCATTCGGGAAGAAGAACGACAAGAACGCATCGGTTCCTGCATAGGAATTTGCCGAATATCCCGGCAGGGTAAACATCTGGATATCTGTTGTCTCTACCTGCATCGCCTGATTTGCCATCCAAACCAGTTCACCCATTGTGAGATCTGTTTTTACATTGTTAAAGACAGCCTCTGCAATCGGCTTTGCCTTCAGGATATTTTCTGGTCTCAAAATCTGTTTTGCAAGGTGCATCAGAAATTCCTGCTGCTTTGCAATACGACTTTCATCACCGCCGTCATATCCATCTTTCTGCAAATGGGTATATCCCGGGTCATTGTGACGCCAGCGCAAAAATTCGACCACCTGCTCACCATTCATCTTCTGTAACCCCGGCTCAAAATAAATATTAAGGTCTTGAGCTGGATCATTATAAATCATCTTGAACGGTACGTCATAGGTAATGCCGCCAATCGCATCTACGATTTCTGCAATGCCATTGAAATTGACCACAATATATTTATCTGGAGTAAACCCAATTACCTTTTTGACCTCTTTTTTGGTGTTGTTGATATCGTGCTTTGCACCATAAGCGGCATTGATTTTCCGGCTTGCACCTGACTTGTTATTTGTACACATGACATCACGCGGAATATTCAGCACATTGACCTTATGATTCTTGGTATCGAACCCAACCACCATCATATTATCTGTACGGGTTTCATCAATATCCGTTGCACATACAAGGAAGGTAAAATAGTCACTAATGCGCTGACCGGGGTCAATCGCAACCACATCACCGTTTTCCTCATCAATAATGGTCTTATCATTTTCATGGATACTGATATCCGGCGGCTTAATAAACCGTACCGCAAGAAAAGCACCACCTGCGAGTATAAATGCAATAATTGCAAACACCAGCAGAATGATATTTTTCTTATTGGATTTTTTCTTTGCAGATTTTCCTTTTTTCGGTTCAGCCGTCCCAGCCATCACATCATAATTTGGATCACCATCATAAGGGGTAAAAACTGTTTTTTGTTTCTTTTTTACAGATTTACTACCTTTGCTGGTCTTTCCGCCAAAGATCTTCATGTATTTACACTCCGTTTTCTATTGCACTCCATGTGCATCTGACACCTTGCCAAATGAGGGAATTTCGCGCTGCCATAGTATCAGGATGGATGAGTTTTCCCCGCACGAGCAAATCATAGAGTGAGTGGTCGAAGCAATATAAAAGCGCCTCATCTATACTTGTTTCAGCGAGTTTTCTAGCTGGCTCCACCCCGTCAAAATCGCGTGTTTCCTCAATATAGTCAGCAAGATAAATAATTTTGTCCAACAGGGTCATATTTGCCCGTCCGGTCGTGTGATAAGCAATTGCCTCTACAACCTCCAGATCCGCACCATATTCGGCGCGTGCAATCGCAGCTGCTGTTTTTCCGTGCAGCATTTTCCATTCCTTTTTTTCGATATCACAGGGTATTATACCGTATTTATCACATAAATACAACTGTTCTTCCCTAGAAAGTCGTTTGGTTATATCATGCAGAAGTGCTGCAAAGCCTGCTTTTTCCACATCTCCGCCAAATTTTCCGGCGAGCATTCGTGCTGCTTTTTCGCACCCCAGCGTATGGGTATAGCGATAGCCAGACAAACGTGTTAAGATTGACTGTCGTTCTAATTCTGTACATAACATAACAAATCCGCCTTTCAAACTGTATTTTTTATTTTTGATACAATCGGTTTTGCCGGATATAAGCTGCAACCTGCGGCGGGGTCATTTGTTCAAACCCGCCCTGCTGCCGCACATCTGTTGAAGAAATGGGAAGTACTGGACATTGGACAAGTGTGATTCGTGCCCCAAGCACCTGCCGCAGTACACGCGCCTTTTCTTCCAATATAGGCTGATCCTCGGTTCCTCTCGCAACAACAGCAAGGTCAGCTAAACGCACGATTTCCTGCGGTTCTCTCCAAGAATGGTCAAAGGACAACAGCATATCGGTTCCTATAATAAGGGTAAGTTCCTGTTCACCCGCCGCATACAGCGCTTTGAGTGTATCTACCGTATAGCTTGCACCGCCGCGCCGGATTTCCAAATCCGAAAAAACGGCCCAATCGTATGGCTCCGTCATCAGGCGCACCATTTCGCACCGCTGTGCGGTGGTAGCACTGCCTGTTGGCATTTTTTTATGCGGGGGCAGATTGGTGGGGATAAAGAGCACCCGATCCAGTCCAAGGGTCTGATATACGGACTGCGCTGCTGCAAGATGTCCCTTATGTGGTGGATTAAAGGTTCCACCCAGCACACCTGTCTTCATGCGTTACTTCTCCAAAATGATTTTCCGCTTATCTGGGTCAGAAGACTGTCGGTACAAAACAAACTTGGTACCAATGCACTGTACCCCATCTGCACCCGTTGCCTCGCAAAGTGCGTCGGATACCGTGCGTGGCGTCAGCATCGCATTTTCGAGTACTTTTCCCTTTACAAGCTCATGATTTTCAAGCAAAACCTCCAGCTGACTGATAACGCCCTCTGTCACGCCCTCCTTTCCAATATGCAGTGTCACCGCGAGTGTATTGGATTGTTTACGCAAAAATGCGCGTTGTTTACTGGTCAACATGATTACTTACTCTCCTACTTTTATACAGATTTCAATTTCTTCCGCAAAACTGCCGCAAGCTTTTCCAGCGCATGTGCCCGATGCGAAATGCGGTTTTTCACTTCTGCTGGCAGTTCTGCAAATGTGCAGTCATATTCACGCACATAAAACAGGGGGTCATAGCCAAATCCACCGGTTCCATGCTGCTCGGTCAAGATTTCCCCTTCACACTCACCACGCACAACAATTTCCTGTCCATCTGGAAGAATACAGCAGATTGTACACACAAAGCGTGCCTGCCGTTCACATTCGTCCACATGCTCCATATTTTTGAGCAAAAACAGGTTACGGTCAGCATCACTGCCCGAACAGTAACGTGCTGAGTATACGCCCGGCGCTCCCGAAAGCGCATCGACTGCCAAGCCTGAATCATCTGCGATTGCAGGCAGTCCGGTGTGCTGATGCGCCGCAAGCGCCTTGATTCGCGCATTTTCCTCAAAGGTCTTGCCATTTTCCTCAGGTTCCGGCGCATCTTCTGGCAGCGGTATCACTTCGATCCCCAATCCGCCCAAAATGGTGGAAAGTTCCTCCAGTTTTTTCTTGTTGTGTGATGCCAATACAAACTGCATGACTCAGTCCTCCATCGCCGCAAGCTGGGCTGTACGCAGCGTCTGATTGCCGATTTCACCCAATGCAATGAGTTTTTGCAGTTCCTCCTTGCGGAAAGGACGTTCCTCTCCGGTGCCTTGGATCTCCACAAGCTCACCAGAGCCTGTCATCACCAGATTGCAATCCACCATCGCATGGGAATCCTCTAGGTAGTTGAGGTCCAGCACTGCCTCATCTTCAAAAATCCCAACAGAAACCGCTGACACCGTATCAGTCAACGGCATTTTTTTCAAAACTCCTGCATCTACAAGCTTATTGCAGGCAATCCAAAGCGCAACATAGCCACCCGTAATCGAGGCACAACGTGTGCCCCCATCTGCCTGAATGACATCGCAGTCTACAACAATCTGCCGCTCTCCCAAAGCCTCGCGGTCTACCACTGCACGCAGAGCACGTCCTATGAGGCGCTGGATCTCTGCCGCTCTGCCATTGAGTTTGAGTTTTCCAATATCACGTGGGGAACGGGTATTGGTTGCACGCGGCAGCATGGAATATTCAGCGGTCACCCAGCCCAATCCAGTATCCTTGAGAAAGGGCGGAACCCTTTCCTCTACGGTTGCATTACAGATGACCTTTGTATTTCCACAGGAAATCAGTACAGAGCCTTCCGCATGTATGGTAAAATCACGTACAATCTCAATCGGACGCATTTCATCTGGTCGTCTGTTATCCGGTCTTGTCATGTTTATTCCATCTCCTCCACAGGCGGCAGCAGCGCCTCCAAAAATTCAGATCGGTCAAAATCCATCAAATCATCAATTCCTTCTCCGACACCAACGAGCTTCACGGGTACGCCAAGCCCTGCGGAAATGGCAACGACAATACCGCCCTTCGCAGTTCCATCCAGCTTGGTCAGAATGATACCCGACAGTTTGGCGGCCTTATTAAAGGCATCTGCCTGATGTACTGCATTTTGTCCGGTTGTAGCATCGAGTACCAGCAGTGTTTCACGGTCTGCATCGGGCAGTTCCCGCGTAATGATGCGGTCGATCTTACCCAACTCATTCATTAGATTTTGTTTGTTATGCAGGCGACCAGCGGTGTCAATAATAATGAGATCACAGCCGCGCGCCTTTGCAGCGGCAATGGAATCATAGACAACAGCCGCCGGATCTGCGCCCTCGCCATGCCGTACAATGTCTGCGCCTGCGCGCTTTGCCCAGATTTCCAGCTGATCTGCTGCCGCAGCGCGAAAAGTATCCGCTGCCGCCAGCATCACCTTTTTGCCTTGTGCGATATAACGCGCGGCAATCTTACCAATCGAGGTCGTTTTTCCGACTCCATTAACACCAATCACCAAGATAACAGCCGGCTTGGTGTCCAGATGCAGCGCTGTGTCCTGCTCCATCATTTCGCCGAGTACATCCTTGAGTACACAGCGCAGTGCCAGCGGTGTGTCGACACGCTGATGCTTTGCGCGATCCTCCACCTTTTCTGTCGCCTCAGCAGCAACTGTTGCGCCTAAATCGGAGAGGATCAGTGCTTCCTCCAGCCGCTCGAGCGTATCTGCATCAATCTGTACAAAATTGCTCATGATGTCATTGAACTGCTCACTGACCGCCTCGGTTGTGCGCTTGAGCCCCATTTTGATTTTGTCAAAAAATCCCATATTTGTTCTCCTTCTCGGATATATTAAAATCAAATCAATTGATTGTTCCCTGAAATTTTTCTTCTGCCTCTGCCAGATTGAGCATCAGCATACGGGAAACCCCTTGCTCCTGCATGGTCACACCATAGAGCATATCTGCCTGCTCCATGGTACCGCGGCGATGGGTAATGGCGATGAACTGCGTTGCACCGGATAGCTTGCGCAAATACTGTGCATAGCGTGCGACATTAACGTCATCGAGCGCTGCTTCAATTTCGTCCAATACGCAGAATGGGGTAGGGCGCACCTTGAGGATTGCAAAATACAACGCAATCGCAACAAAAGCTTTTTCACCGCCCGACAGCAGGGTCAGCGTCTTGACAGCCTTTCCCGGCGGGCACACCCGAATCTCAATGCCGCAGTTTAGGATGTCCGCAGTATCTGCAAGTTCCAGCTGTGCGTGACCGCCGCCAAAAATTTCGGTAAAAGTTTGTCCAAAATAATGATTGAGCTTTGCAAATTCGGTTGCAAAAATTTCTTTCATGTGCACTGTGAGTTCATCAATTACCGTTTGCAGTTCCTTCTGTGCTGTTTCCAAATCCTCTTTCTGCTCCTCAAGAAACAGGAAGCGTTCCTTGAGTGCGGTATATGCCTCCACAGCATCTAGATTGACATTTCCAAGGGCACGCAGCTGACTGCGCAGTTCCTCAGCTGTACGCAGGGCCGCTGCACGGTCGGACAACTCGATACGAAATGCCTGTGCAGGTGTGGGTGTCAGTTCATAACTCTCCCACATTTTATCCAAAATCTGTGCTTCTTCGTTTTTGAGTTGAACCCCCTGCGCCGACAGCCGCACATTTTCTCGTTCCAGCCCAAGAATCTCCTCATTCTGATCCTGTGCCCTGCGGTCGACCTGTGTACGCTGTGCCTCAATTCGCATACGCTGCTGTGCTTGGGCTGCAAGAAGTTCCTGCAAGCGTTTCAGGTCATCTGCACCACTGTCCCGCAGATTGCCTGCTTGTGCAAGTTGTTCCTGCATAGATTGAGCTTCCTGTTCCAAGCGCTCCATCATTTGTGCACTGTTGTCCGCACCCGCTGCCATATCCGCGCGCAGGCGTTCTAAATCTTCTGCGGCACGTTGCTCCGCTGCAAACTCTGCACGATTTTCCGCCTGCGCGGTATGCAGCTGATGTATTTTTGTCATGCGCATTTTTTGCGCTTGTGTCCAGTCATCTAACCTTTCCTGAATTTGTTCGGACGCGGTCTGTAAAATTTCCTGCTCCCGTGCACAGGCTTCGAGTGTCTCCTGTGCTGACGCAATTTCCTGTTCATACCGTACTCTTGCAGTATCTAAGTTATCACGCTCCACAGATAAATTTTCATAGTGTGTTCGCAGGCTATCCATGCGGGCAAGGTACTGCGCTGTTTCGGTTTGCAGCACTGTCAGACGCTCCTGCTGCCTTTCCTGATCTTGCTCCAGCGCCTCCTGTTCATACTGCACCTGAGAAAGCTCTGTCCTTGCCTGCTCGAGTGTGTGCTCAGCTGCCCTCTGCGCGGCTTTCAACTGCTCTGCTTGTTCAGTCAACGTATGCAGCTGTGCGGTACGCGCCAAGACGCCGCTCGTTTTCGACACAGAGCCGCCAGTCATCGCACCGCCTGCCTGAATCATCTGCCCATCTAGCGTTACGATGCGAAAATGATTTTGATATTTCTTTGCAAGCGCAAGCGCTGCATCGATATCCTCGGCAATTACAGTACGAGCGAGCAGACTTTGCATCACGGTCTGATATTCAGGTGCACAAGAAATCAGTGTATCCGCTGTACCGCATACCCCCGCACAGGTATCCAGCCCCTGCACTCCAAGCAGCTTTGCGCGAATCGTATCCAACGGCAAAAAGGTGGCTCTGCCGCTGTCGGTTCGCTTGAGGTAAGCAATGGCGGCTTTGCCGTCCATGGCGGTATCCACAATCAAATGGGAGCCTGCCGCACCCAGCGCGATTTCGATTGCAGTCACATAGCGAGACTCAACCGTGAGACACGAGGAAACTGGTCCATGAATACCAGCAAGCTTTCCGCTGTCTGCCTGCTGCATGACACGTTTTACCGCACGGGAAAAACCCTCATAATCCTTTTCCAACTCGCGCAGCATTTTGATGCGATTTTCGATATCCGTTTGTTTTGCCGTGATATCCGCGAGCGTCTGCACGCAATCCTGAACTTTTGTTTGTCTGCGTTCTATTTTCAGCGTCATACCAGCGCGCTGGTTTTTTAGCGTTTCCTGTTCTTTCCGGCATGTCTCCAGCTTGTTTTCACTGATTTTACAGGCAGCTGTCTGTTCCGCAAGCTGTGCTGCCGCCTGCTCGAGTTCCGCCGCAAGTTGCTCCTTCCGGCTGTCCATACCAGAAAGTCCGGTCTTTGCCGCAGTTCGGGCAAGCTCTGCTGCGAACCGCGCCTGCTCATTTTTCGCCTTGCGCTCATCGATTGCACTGCGTTCCCGCTGCAAGCCTTCTGCCTGTGCACCCGCCCGAGCGTCTTCCAGCTGTATATGCTGGACAGACTGTGCAAGCGCCTCACATGCAGCAGTCAACTCGGCTTGACGCGCAAGATGCACAGCCGCCTGCCCTGCAAGAGACCGCTCCTGCTCGTTCTGGCGCGCCTGTTCCTTCTGAATACGCTCTCTGTTTTGTGCATTATTTTTAAGATTCGCTTCGAGCACCGCACACTGACTGGATAGATTCGCACGATTTTGCTCGGTCGCGTGCATTTGCTGCCGCAGGGTATCGGCTGCGGTGTCAGCATCACGCAGCTCTTTTGTAAGCTGCTCAGACTGCGCATACAGCCTGTCTTGTTCTGTACGTGCCTTCTGTAACTGCTCTGCACAAGCCGCTGTATCCTGCTGATTTTTCTCTGTGTTGACGCGAATCTGGGTCAGCCCTTCAAGCCAAAGGGATACCTCCAGTGTACGCAGTTCATCGCGCAGCCCCATATATTGCTTTGCCTTTTCGGCCTGCTCTGCAAGCGGCTGTGCCTGATGTGCCAATTCTGTATAGAGATCGCGAATACGGACAAGATTTTCCTCGGTTGCCTCCAGCTTACGGTTGGCTTCCTCCTTGCGATATCGAAATTTTGTGATTCCAGCCGCTTCCTCAAAGATTTCGCGTCGGTCCTCACTTTTGAGGGACAGAATTTCATCAATACGCCCTTGTCCAATGATAGAATATCCATCCCGCCCCAAGCCGGTGTCCATAAAAAGCTCATGAATATCCTTTAATCGGCAAGGCTTTTTGTTGAGTGCATATTCGCTTTCTCCGGAGCGATAATATCGTCTTGTAACCATGATTTCGGTATAATCCGAACGAAAGGCATGCTCTGCATTATCAAGTATGAGCGATACTTCTGCAAAGCCTACCGGACGCCGCTTTTGGGTACCGCTAAAGATGACATCCTCCATCTTTGCACCGCGCAGACTGCGTGTGGACTGTTCTCCCAGCACCCAGCGAATAGCATCTGAAATATTTGATTTTCCGCTTCCATTCGGGCCAACAATTGCAGTCATTCCCCCAGCGAACCGGATCTCTGTGCGGTCTGGAAAGGACTTAAAGCCCTGCAAAATCAAGCTTTTTAATATCATGCAAAAACTCCACGCAGGTATATTTTCAGTTATTTTATATTTTAGCACCAATTGATACAAGTGGCAATGCAAAGCCTGCACATTTTGCGGTTTGTTCAAAAAAAACACCGTTTCCCACACAGAAAAAGGCGCCCCCTGCACGGTTCGCCCTTTCTGTCCGTTTTATTTATGCTTTATGACACCCATAAGTTCCAGCGCCTGCTTTGCAGCCATTTGTTCTGCCTCTTTTTTGCTGTGTCCAACGCCCTGTGCAAAGACATTGCTATTGAGCAGCAGATCCATGGTAAATTCCTTGGCATGGTCGGGACCAGTTTCTCCCGCCAAGCGGTATTCCAAAGTCTCCTGCCGATTCTTCTGCACAATTTCCTGAAGCTGAGTCTTATAGTCTGTAAATGCGCCGCCCTTTCTGGCTTCCTCTGCCTTACGCGGAATAAAACTCAGCACAAACGCACGTGCTGGTTCAATGCCGCCATCGAGATAGATGGCACCCAAAAGTGCCTCTACGGCATCTGCCAAAATAGAGGGGCGATTGCGTCCACCGCCCTGTTCCTCACCATGCCCAAGACAGATCTCCCGATCAATGCCAAGTTCCTTGGCGATTTCGCACAGTGCACGTTCACAAACCACAGCAGCACGCAGCTTACTCAGCTGACCTTCCGGCAGTTCTGGAAAGTGGTTGTAGAGATAATCGGCTGTAACAAAGCCGAGTACGGAATCGCCGAGAAACTCGAGCCGTTCATTGTTTTGCAGATGCCGCATACGCTGTTCATTTGCATAAGAGGAGTGGGTCATCGCCTTATGAAACAGCTGCGGATTGCGAAACTGATAGCCAATTCGTTCTTGTAACATATAAATGAGATTCCTTTCTTATTTTGTAATCATCTATTCTAAAAATAAAAGCCTGTGCCGGAGCGCAGGCTCTTATTTGAAAACATCATTCGTCCTGAGAACCAACAAAATCAACCACATCGCCAACAGTTTTCAGCTTTCGTGCGGTTTCTTCGTCGATTTCACCGACATCAAACTCCTCCTCTAATGCCATCATCAGCTCCACCAGATCGAGAGAATCTGCGCCAAGATCCTCATCAAAAGAGGTTTTGAGGGTAATCGACTCCGGCTCCACACCAAACTGTTCGCTCAGCAGCTCTACCATTTTTTCAAACACCATTCGGATTTCGCCTCCTCACCAAACTCAGGATATTTTGATAATAGTAAGCTTTTCTCCGATTGTCAAGACCTTTTCCAAAAATCAGCTTTCTATCTGCGCGACACTCTCAGTAATTGCCTCGATTATGCCGCTTTTTTTGTACTCGATTGCCTGACGAATGGCATTCATAAATGCAATTTCGTTCGAGGAGCCATGCGCCTTGATGACCGGACGGGAAATTCCAATAAAGGGCGCGCCGCCAACGGCATCTTGATTAAAGAGTGCCGCAAAATTATCCATGCCCTTTTTGCAGGCAAGGTATGCAAGCTTTGTCCCAAAATTGGATAAAAACACCTGCTTGATTTGCCCTGCCATAAACTTTGCAACACCCTCAATAGTTTTTAGCATGACATTGCCTGCAAAGCCATCACAGACTGCCACATCACAAGCACCCAAAGGTACATCGCGTCCTTCTACATTGCCAATAAAATGGATCTGCCCCGCATCGTGCGCTGCCTTCAAGAGTTGATATGCCTCTTTGCGCAGGCTGTCTCCCTTAGAGTCCTCCGCGCCGTTATTGACCAGCCCAACACGCGGCTTGGAAATCCCCTCGATTCGGTTCATATACAGTGAACCCATAATTCCGAATTGCAGCAGATATTCGGCTGTACATTCGGTATTTGCGCCTGCATCAATAAGCAGTACCTTGCCATCTTTACAGGGCATGAGCGGCGCAAGCGCACCGCGGCGCACACCCTTGATACGCTTACAAAACAGCGTCGCACCGGCAAGCAGGGCACCGGTAGAACCGGCGCTCACAATGGCATCTGCCTGTCCCTTTTTCACCAAATCCAGCGCCATCGCCATAGAGGACTGCGGCTTTGCACGAAGCACGGTTGCCGGGTCATCGTGCATATCTACCAAATCGGGTGCATGCAGGATTTCGATTCCTGCTGTGTCCTCTGCCTGATGCGCTTTCAGAACCGCACGGATCTTATCCTCCTGTCCGACTAAAATAATTTGTTCTCCATACGTTTTTGCAGCGCGGACTGCACCGTAGACAATCGCCTCTGGTGCATTGTCACCGCCCATGGCGTCTACTGCAATTTTCATGAAAGCTCCAGCTCCTTTTTGATGGAATCGATTGCCTCGAGTGCCCGCTCGGAAATTTTCAAATTCTTCTCCCGCTTGCCCTTAATTTTATATCCCAGAGGGTCAATGATTCCAAAGTTTGCATTCATTGGCTGAAATTTTGTGACTGTCTCATTGGAAATATAGTGTCCCAACGCACCGATTGCAGTTGTGGACGGGAAATTCGGCGCACTCTGTCCCAATAGCTTGCGTGCTGTGGAAAGTCCTGCCAGAAAACCCGAGGCATTGGACTCCATATAGCCCTCTACACCGGTAATCTGTCCCGCAAACCGGATACGCTCTTGTCCTTTGTATGCAAAATTGTGGTCAAGCAAACGCGGCGAATCCAAAAATGTATTGCGGTGCATGACGCCATAGCGCACAAATTCCGCATTTTTAAGCGCTGGAATCATGGAAAAAATGCGTTTTTGCTCACCCCACTTGAGATGGGTCTGACAGCCAACGAGATTGTAAAGACTGCCCTGTGCATTGTCGCGCCGCAGCTGCAAAACTGCATACGGATCTTTCCCTGTCTTTGGGTCGGGCAGACCCACCGGTTTCAAAATTCCAAATAATAAGGTGTCATGTCCGCGTCGTGCATTGACCTCGATCGGCATACAGCCTTCAAATACCAGCTTATCCTCAAAGCCATGCACCTCAGCCTCCTCTGCCGTGGTGAGTGCCTCCCAAAACGCATCGAACTCCTCACGAGTAAACGGACAGTTGATATAATCGGGTGTCCCTTTATCATATCTAGACGCAAAATATGCGTGCTCCATATCGATGGACTCAAAGGTAACGATTGGTGCAGCAGCATCAAAGAAGTGCAGGAACTCCCCGCCCACATGTGCATGAATCGCATCAAACAGCGCGTCTGAAGTCAGAGGTCCGGTTGCGACAATGACTTCACCCTCTGCCGGCAGCTCTGTGACCTCACCCGACACCACTGTAATGTTTGGGTGATTGCGAATGTGCGCTGTCACCTTGCTGGCAAAGGCTTGTCGATCTACCGCCAGTGCGCCGCCTGCTTCCACCTGTGTCTCGTCAGCACAGCGCACAATCAGACCACCCAAACGGCGCAGTTCCTCCTTGAGTAATCCGGAAGCATTGGATAACTCATTTGACCGCAGTGAATTCGAGCAGACCAATTCCGCAAAGTCAGCGGAATGATGTGCTGGTGTCATCTTCTCCGGCTTCATTTCATGCAGCCTCACTGTAATGCCGCGCTCTGCGAGCTGCCATGCAGCTTCACAGCCTGCAAGTCCGGCACCAATCACTGTTACTTGCTTCATACTTCCTCCGTTTTCTTCTTACGGGTCGTTGTTTTCTTCTTGGGTACTTCCTCTCCCTCGGCAGTCTCTGCCTTTTTGCGCGTGGTCTTTTTCTTGGGCGCTTCCTCTCCCTCGGCAGTCTCTGCCTTTTTGCGCGTGGTCTTTTTCTTGGGCGCTTCCTCTCCTTCGACAGGCTCCGCCTTTTTGCGCGTGGTCTTTTTCTTGGGCGCTTCCTCTCCCTCAGCAGGCTCTGCCTTTTTGCGCGTGGTCTTTTTCTTGGGTGCTTCCTCTCCTTCGGCAGGCTCCGCCTTTTTGCGCGTGGTCTTTTTCTTGGGCGCTTCCTCTCCTTCGGCAGGCTCTGCCTTCTTCTTCCGCGTAGACTTCTTCGCCTTCTTTTCCGCTTCCTCAGCTTCCTTGGCGGCAGCGCGTTCTGCCGCCTTTGCAGCACGTGCTTCACGGCGTTCGCGATTTTTTTGTGCCTCCTCGGGGGATACCCCCTCCTTGACAAGTTCCTTGTAGGTACAGCCCTCTCTGAGGCAGAGATCGACCACTTCCTTAGAGTCACGGTCTGTGTGACGGAACAAAGACGAATCACAGACAGGGCACTTGGTCTTGAGCGGCTTATCCCACGTAATAAACTGACAAGTCGGATAGGTATCACAGGAATAATATACATATCCGCGTGCAGACTTTTTCTTTA
>JAGZIY010000017.1 GCA_018365995.1 Butyricicoccus pullicaecorum
GCGGCTGGCAGGTCGTATTACACGTTTGACGTGTCCGCGAGGATCACAGGGCTTTGCCCGCATGTGAAATACCCCCGGCTTTGCCGGGGGATATTTATTCGTTATTGTATATTGTTTTGAAGTTGAGCAATCACACGTGGAAGATCACGGACCTGTGGAGCAATCGCATCAGCATGCACTTTTTCAAATTCTTCTCGTGAGCCGAAGCCGTAGAGTACCCCGATAGCAGAGATATCGTACATGTGAGCTCCAAGAATGTCATGATTGCGGTCGCCAATCATAAGAATTTCAGAAGGAGCAGGGTTTCCGATTCGGCGCATGGTATTGGCGATAACTTCACCTTTTGTGGAAATCGTGCCATCCATAGAAGCGCCGGAAATGACAGTGAAATATTGAGCCAGTTCAAAGTGCTCTAAAATTTGTACGGCAAATTTTTCTGGCTTTGAGGTTGCAACGCAGAGCGTGAAGCCCTGTTGTTTAAGTATTGTTAAGACCTCTGGAATATCTGGATAAACTTTATTTTGGAATAATCCGGTATCTTGATAGCGGTCACGATAAGCATCTTTGCAGCGTTCTGCCGTTTGGCGGTCAAGATGATGATTTTCCATAAAACCATCTACGAGCGGGGGACCGATATAACAGGTCAGGGTATTCAGGTCGGTGATTTCGATTCCGCATACGGTTTGGAGTGCATAGGCAACTGACTTGGTGATACCCTCTTGGGAATCGGTGAGCGTGCCATCAAGGTCAAAGAATAGAGTTGTGATCATATTTCTACAATGCCCTCGCAGATGGTAACCGCTGGGCCGGTCATCCAAACCGTCTCATCGGTATAGCGAATCGTCAAATCTCCACCACGCAGATGCACCAGAATATCATCGTTTTTGGGGCAATATCCATTCAGAACCGCAGCCACAGCCGCAGCACAGGTTCCGGTGCCGCATGCCCATGTTTCACCGCTTCCGCGCTCCCAGACACGCATTTTGAGTTCATGTGTCCCCAGCACATTGATAAACTCAGTGTTTACCCGCTCGGGAAAGGCAGAATGATGCTCAAAGGCGGGACCAACCTGTGCGAGCTCCAGTGTGTCGATATCTGCATCTTGGAACAGAACACAATGCGGGTTGCCCATTCCAACTGCGGTCGCGGCGTAGGTCGCACCATTTACAGTGAGAGGAGTGCCTGCCTGCTCTGGCAGGGTACAGGGGATTTCAGATGGGGTCAGAATGGCAGCACCCATATCTACACGCACCTGATGTACCGTTCCATTTTCTGGATATAGGATAAGGTGCTTGATACCCGAAAGCGTTTCGATGGTAATTTCAGTACGGCCGTTTATCATATCATAATCATAAAGGTATTTTCCAACACAGCGGATTCCGTTGCCGCACATTTTTCCTTCGCTGCCGTCTGCGTTGAACATGCGCATTTTTGCATCTGCGACTTCAGAGGGGCAAATTAAAATGATACCATCACTGCCTACACCAAAATGGACATCAGATAGACGAAGTGCCAATGCATTGGGGTCAGGAATGGTTTGCTCAAAACAATTAAAATACAGGTAGCTGTTTCCGCAGCCCTGCATTTTTGTAAAGGAAAGCTTCATAGTTTAATCTCCTGCTTTTACATTTTATTTCATGATAAACGGTTTTGCACAGTGCGTCAAGCTGCTTTTTTTAGGAAAGAGAAAAGAAAAAAAGGAATGTTTTTGCAAATTGCATAGAAAACAGAGGAAAACAGAGGAAAACCTTGTTGATTGCTGCAAACTGAAAGCAACACATATTTCTGCGCTAGACAAAGTGAAAAATTGCGCATATAATGAATTTTATAGTGACTTTTGCGTGGAAAATAATGGTTGATGGCAGCACGCAGAGAGTCTGTCAAAATTTGTGTGGATTGAAAAATAGGAGGCATACCATGAGCAAAGTACCCGAGCTATTCGGCAGCATGGTGTTTAATGAGTCGGTCATGAAGGAGCGGTTGCCAAAGGACGTGTTTAAGGCACTGGGACGCACGATCTTGGAAGGCACAGCGCTCGATCCAACCGTTGCAAATATCATTGCCAATGCAATGAAGGATTGGGCAATCGGTAAGGGTGCAACACATTATACCCATTGGTTCCAGCCCATGACCGGAGTAACCGCGGAAAAGCATGACTCATTTATCACGCCGGGTGCGGAGAGCGGCGTGATCATGGAGTTTTCTGGCAAGGAATTGATCAAGGGAGAGCCAGATGCCTCCTCGTTCCCCTCTGGTGGACTGCGCGCAACCTTTGAAGCACGTGGATATACTGCTTGGGACCCAACATCCTACGCATTTATTAAGGATAATACCCTGTGTATTCCAACTGCGTTTTGTTCCTATACGGGTCAGGTGCTTGATAAAAAGACACCACTTTTGCGTTCTATGGATGCGATTTCGGTGCAGGCTTGCCGTATGCTGCGTCTGTTTGGCAAGGAATGTAAGCGTGTCACCACAACAGTTGGTCCGGAACAGGAATATTTCCTCATCAATAAAAGTGACTATGCTAAGCGACCGGATCTGATTTTGACTGGACGCACACTGTTTGGTGCACCTGCACCAAAGGGGCAGGAAATGGACGATCATTATTTTGGTTCTATCCGCCCCCGCGTTAAAAAATTCATGGCGGAGCTTGATGAAGAATTGTGGAAACTTGGAATTTATTCTAAGACCGAACACAATGAGGTTGCACCATGTCAGCATGAGATGGCACCTATTTTTGAAACGGCGAATATTGCGGTAGACCATAACCAGCTGACCATGGAGGTCATGAAAAAGGTTGCTGATCGCAATGGATTTGTTTGTTTGCTGCATGAAAAGCCGTTTGCAGGTATCAATGGTTCTGGTAAGCACAATAACTGGTCGCTGACCACAGACCGTGGTGAAAATCTGCTGGAGCCGGGCAGTACGCCGTCCTCCAATGCACAGTTTTTATTGTTCCTGACCGCAACCATTAAGGCTGTGGACGAATATCAGGATTTGCTGCGTCTATCCGCGGCAAGTGCCGGCAATGATCATCGCTTGGGGGCGCATGAAGCACCTCCGGCAGTGATTTCTATGTATATCGGTGATGAACTGGGTGCAGTTGTTGATGCGATTGTGTCAGGTGCTGACTATACAGATGCGCAAAAAACCAATATGGATATTGGTGTGACTGCTCTTCCAGATATTCCCAAGGATACCTCTGACCGCAATCGTACTTCACCGTTTGCCTTTACAGGCAATAAATTTGAATTTCGTATGCCGGGTTCTGCCTTCAATGTTGCATGCACCAACACCGTTTTGAATACTGCGGTTGCCGAATCGCTGCGGCAGTTTGCAGATGAATTGGAGCAGGCGGCGGATTTTGATCAGGCGCTGACGACCTTGATTGTGCGTGAAATCAAGGCACATCAGCGTATTGTATTCAATGGAAATGGCTATGATGATGCATGGCTTGCAGAGGCAAAAAAGCGTGGCTTACATAATCTGCCTTCTGCACCAGAAGCGCTTTCACATTATACGGACAAAAAGAACTTACAGCTTTTTACACGTCATAATGTGTATACGCCGGTGGAAGTGGGGTCTCGAGAGGAAATCTTACTAGAAGAATATACAAAGACCATTCACATTGAAGCACTGACTATGCTGGACATGCTGCAAAAGCTGATTCTTCCAGCATGTATGCGCTATGCAAAGGATATTGCAGAAGGCGTTGCCTTCAAAAAACAAATTGGCATTGATGCACCAGTAGAGATGGAACTGGTACGAGATTTGACCGAAAAAACAGGGGCGCTGAGCAAAGCACGCGACAACCTTGCAGAAAAGGTGGAGGGTGCAAAGCATGTTCTTGACAATACTCTGTCTGCTGCGCCGGGCAGCGTAGGTGCGCGTACAAAATCACGTTACTATTATAACGAAGTGTTGCCGGCAATGGAGGAGACTCGAAAAATCGCAGATGCTTTGGAAAGTAAGGTTTCCAAGGAATATTGGCCATTCCCGACATACAGCGATTTGTTATTTTACGTATAAGTACAGACAGAGTTGACAATTTAGGAATTTCGTAAGACAATAAGGGGGCGGCAGCGCTTTTGCTGTTGCTCCCTTGATTTTATCATCAAGAGAAAAGACTCTGTTGACAGAGGGAGAGATATATGAAACGATATGTGACCGCAGCCGTGCTCAGTGCCGCGCTGTTTGTTACCACAGGCTGTCATGCAAGTCTGGCATCCAGTCAGTCGGATTTTTATGCAATGGATACTTTTATGACGGTTACGGCATACCATACAGATAAAGAGACTGCCCATACAGCGCAGACCAAGATTGAGCAGCGGGTCAATGCACTCGATGCACTGCTGTCACGTCAGCGTACAGAGAGTGCGCTTGCAGAACTCAATCGTGCAAATGGTGCGCCTGTCACCGTTGATCCAGAGTTGTATGAGGTGATTGAAACCGCAGTGGATTACGCAGAACTGACAGATGGTGCGTATGATCCAACCACTGCACCGCTTTCGGAACTTTGGAAGATTGGAACAGAGGAGGCACATGTGCCGCCGCAGACAGAAATTGATGTTGCACTGCAAAAAGTGGGCTGGCAGAACATTCATTTGCTGGGAAATAACCAGATACAACTGACTAAGGGTGCCCAAATCGACCTCGGCGGAATTGGCAAGGGTTGGGCGGCAAATGATGCGGCAGAAATTTGCCGGACCGTTGGAGATGACCTGCATGTTTTGGCACAGCTTGGCGGCAATATCATAGGAGTCGGAGAAAATCCAAGGAGTGATACCGGAGAATGGGTGATTGGGGTCGCAGATCCAGAAAAAGCGACAAATTATGTCGCAACAATTGCCATTACCGATGAGTCAGTGGTGACATCAGGGGATTATGAACGATATTTTGAGCAGAATGGCAGGCGTTATCACCATATTTTTGATCCAAAAACCGGCTATCCGGCGGACAGTGGATTGCGTGGTGTGACCGTTGTGGACACGGATTCTGCAAAGGCAGATGCTCTGACAACGGCACTCTTTGTGATGGGATTGTCACGTGGCTTAGAGTTTTGTGAACAGCATGATATCAAGGCGGTATTCGTGACCGATGCGCGTGAGGTCATTCCAACAGAGAACCTGCGGGGACAGTATACCTTTACCGGAACACAGGCAGGATATACCGATGGGCAATAAACTGCGATGGGGGGATTGGGTGATCTGTGCTGCTGTGCTATGCCTTGCAGCGCTCGCGGCGATTCCGTTTCTGTTTCATCATACATCGGGTACGTTGATTTGTGAAATCAGGCAGGAAAATCAGGTGGTGCAAACCATACGCATGACAGAGGGATATCGGCAAACCGTAACACTGATGGGAAGTGGCGTGACCAATGTCATTGAAATTGATGGTCTGCAAGTGCGCTTTGCACAGTCAAGCTGTCCGGATCAGATATGTGTTCGTGCGGGTGCTCTGACCCGTGCTGGACAGATGGCGGTTTGCCTTCCAACACGGGTCACTGTGCGCATTTTAGGGGCAGATACGCAGGTAGATGCAATTGCGGCATAAAGGGGAAGCATGATGAAAAAAAGCAAACAAATTGCTTTATGTGGTGTTCTGGTTGCTGTCGCGCTGGTGTTATCACTTGTAGAAAAGATGATACCTGTGCAGGCGCTTGTTCCCATTCCGGGTGTCAAGCTGGGGCTTGCAAATGTTGTAACGGTATTTGCTCTGACCCATCTGCGGATGCGGGAAACGATTGCAATCATTCTGGTGCGCGTGACACTGGTATCGGTCTTTATGGGCAGTATCACGGCATTTCTGTTTTCGCTTTGTGGCAGTCTGCTTGCAATGGCCGTCATGAAGCTATTATTTTATGGAGAAGGCATTTGCTTTTCGCTTGTGGGCATCTCGATTGCAGGTGCGGCAGCGCATAATATTGGGCAGATCTGTGCAGCGATTGTCGTTTTGGGAACAATAGATGTGATTGGATATTTGCCCATGCTCCTCGTGGTATCCATTCCGGTGGGGGCTGTGACAGGGTTGGTGTGTGCAGTGGTGCTGGGACACTTAAATGCTCTGCGTTTATAAATTTGAAAAAATTTCCATGATTTGCACGGATAATTTTGCGGTTATGCGGTATACTACGCAAAACGGAAGGAGCGAATCATAATGAAAAACAGCATGTTATCTGTACTTGTAGTTACCTTGTCTCTTGTGATGCTCATGGGTTGCGGCAGGCAGACGCGGGATAATAATACAGCCAACCCGCCAGCGCGTACCGAACAGCCGAACGATAACGTCACCAATTTGCCCAATGCGCCAGACAATGGCTCAAATGTACAGGGTGACAAAAATGGTATTGGAGATCAGCAAAAGCCGAATGATGGTTCTGTCACACAGGATGCCAAAAATGTTCTGGACGACGCAGGAGATATGGTAGGGGACGCTGCACGGGGCGTTGGAGATGCTGTGCAGGATGTCGGCGATGCGGCAAAAAATGCAGCAGATGATATGACAGGAAATAAAAACAGCACAGCTGACAAAAAGCAAAAATAAATCAAAATATAAAAAAGAAATCGGGATGTGCAGCACATCCCGATTTTTCATGCGTTCCCCTGTTAGGCAGCGGATTTACTGGTTTAATTGGTTTTGCTGGAAATCTGATAGCCAGCCTTTTTGAGTGCCTTCAATAGACGATTTGCATGTTCATCTCCTCCGACCTCACATACAACCTGAATGATTGCCTCTCCGATTTCCAAATCGGCAGCTACACGGTCATGATTAAACAGAATGACATTTGCATTTTGTTCAGCAACAATGTGTGCGAAGTTTTCTAGTGCACCCGGCACATCTGGCATGATGGTGGAGAACTTGATATGGCGATGCCGGGTTACAAGACCCTTTTCTACGACCTTGTGGATAAAAGAAACATCGATGTTGCCGCCAGACAGTACACAAACGACTTTTTTGCCTGCAATATCCACTTTATGATTGAGGACTGCAGCAAGCGAAGCGGCTCCCGCTGGTTCCACTACCTGCTTTGCACGCTCTAAAAGCAGCAGAATAGTTGCTGCAATTTCAGAATCGGATACAGTCACCATCTGATCGACATACTGGTCAATGTATTGCATGGTGATATCTCCGGGCTGCTTTACGGCAATACCATCTGCAATGGTGTGTGCACTTTCTGTCGGACGGACACCACCCTGATGAAAGGAATTCACAATGGCAGATGCTCCTTCTGCCTGTACACCAATCACCTGAATTCGGGGATTGATCTGCTTGACACATGCAGAGATACCGGATAGCAGACCGCCGCCGCCAGCAGGAACGAAAATCATATCAACAGTGGGTAAATCGCTCAGAATTTCCAGTCCAATGGTGCCCTGTCCTGCCATAACGTCCTCGTCATTAAAAGGGTGGATTAGCTCTGCACCGGTTTCCGCTGCGATTTCCTGCGCCTTGGCATAGGTTTCATCATAGACAGAACCGTGCAGAATGACCTGTGCACCATAGCCTTCGGTAGCTGCGACTTTGGCAATTGGGGCAGAACGCGGCATGACGATAGTAGCTGGAACGCCGACAGAAGCGGCTGCAAAGGCAACTCCTTGTGCATGGTTGCCGGCAGAGGAAGCTACGACTGCTGGAAGATCGCCTTCCAGAAAACGCTTCATGATTTTATTATAGGCACCACGTACCTTAAACGAGCCGGTTTTCTGCTGGTTTTCGTATTTGAGATACACTTCCGCTCCGGTCATCTGCGAAAATGTGCTGGACGTGCTCAGCGGAATGGTATGGACAACATTTTTCAGGCGGGCTGCCGCCTCTTGAAAATCATTGACTGTCAGCATGATTTTGTTCCCTGCTTTCACAATAAAATAGACGTATTTACAGTTTAGCACGACAGATTTCTGATTGCAAGGCATGTCTATGGGATTTTTAGCCGACATTAGAAAAAATTACGAAATTTTCGAAACAATTCGAATAAGATTGTATTTTTTAAGTGGTTTTGTTATAATAACTGTGTATTATTTGAAACAAATGGAACAGGGAAGGGTATTTATGAGCCAATCAGAAATGGGGTTCCGTACAGCGGCGTTCGGATTTCGCCGAGAAGATGTGCTGGAATTTATTGCACGGGAATCAGACCGCAGACAGCAGCTCGAAACCGAGCTGGAAAATGTACGGGCAGATGCAGAGCGTTTTCGTGAGGAGAAAGAGGAAGCAGATCAGGCGGCAAAAGCGCTGCTTTCTGAGCATGACCGGATTTTATCCGAGGTAAAAGAGAAAGAGGCACAAATTAAAGCGTTACAGGCATCTGTGCGCTGCACAGAGGAAAAGATACAGACCATAGAAGCCGCATTGGAAAAGCTGCGGCGGGAAAATGAAGCCCTGCAAAAGGTGCTTGATGATACTCAGATGGAGAATACTGACCTTTCCTCCAAATGCACAGAGTATGATGAAGCGCGCGACCGTTTGGCAGAGATTGAACTCTGTGCGCATGAACGTGCAGAGAAAATTCAGCACCGTGCAGAACAGGAGGCATGTACGCTGATTCGACAGGCACAGGACATGGCAGAACGCCTGCTGGCAACGATTGCGCAAACTAAGGAAATATATTGGCAGGCACTTACAAGTGCAGAGCGGGAGCGGGAGCGCGCACATACCAATGCAGTTGGTGCACTCTCACAGCTTGATGAAATCATGAATGGACTGCGCGAGCAGATGACTGAGCCAATCGAATCCCAGAAGGAAACCGAAAAAATATATACAGCTCACGAAGAAATACATATAGGTGAACAGACAGCGCAGCGCACAGAAACACAGACAGCCAGCTGTACAGGAAGGGAGCGCCCTTCTCTGGCACAGGTGTTGGGCGCATTGCGCAGCGGAAAATAGGGAGAAATAAACATGGCACATTATGATTTGCATACGGAGAAGCTCAAAGAAATAGCACCTAAGCTGCGTGCAGGTGACACAGTGACCCTGACAGGAACGCTGTATACGGCGCGTGATGCTGCACATAAGCGCATTATAGAGGCAATGGATCAGGGGAATCCGCTGCCATTTGCGCTCGATGGCGCAGCCATTTACTATGCAGGACCAACACCAGAAAAACCGGGACAGGTGATTGGCTCGGTTGGACCAACCACATCGGGACGTATGGACTCATATTCCCCCAAGCTGCTGGATGCGGGACTGACCTGTATGATCGGAAAGGGCGTGCGTTCTCCAGAGGTTGCCCAAGCGATGGCGCGCAATGGGGCAGTATATATGGTTGCCATTGGCGGCGCAGGCGCTGTAAAGGCAGAGAGCGTAAAGGGGCTGGAGGTCATTGCCTATGATGATTTGGGCTGTGAATCGGTCAAGCGTCTGACGGTAGAGCAGTTTACAGCCATTGTTGCAATGGATAGCGTAGGCGGCAACTCGTATCGAGACGGCGCAGCGCAGTACAGAAAGGAATAAAAGGTTTCAACAAATCGTGCGGGAGCTTGCCTTCCGCACTTCTTTTTGCGCATTTTGATTCATATAGTGTCAGAGAAGCATTGGGAGGTGCGCAGGATGGAGCAGATTGGAATGAAAAGGCTCCTGTGTCAGATGCTGGCAACTGTTATGGTGCTGGGGGGATTGTTTGTATGGAATACCCGCGGAGCAACAGTGTCTGTGCTTGCACAGGAGCAGGTGGATTTGCCCGTACTTATGTATCATAGTATCCTAAAAGATGAAGCAAGAGCAAATGACTATGTTTTAAGTCCGGGGACGCTTGCTGCGGATTTGGATTATCTCAAGCAGCATGGATATGAAACTGTCACGATTTCGCAGCTTGTGGATTATGTGGACGGACAGGGAGACCTGCCGGAGAAACCGATTTTGATTACTTTCGATGATGGATTTTATAACAATTATCTATATGCTTATCCGCTTCTTAAGGAAAGAGGGATGTGTGCTGTCATTTCCCCAATCGGCAGGGAAGCTGTTTTGTATACGGAAAATGAACAGGAAAATGCGTATTGGTCTTATTTATCCATGAAACGCCTGATCGAAATGCAGGAAAGCGGCGTATTTGAAATCGCAAATCACTCGTATCAGATGCATGCAAATGATGTGCGCAATGGGTGCCTCAAAAAGCGGGGAGAGCCGGAAAATGCCTATGAAGCGATGTTGGAAGCCGATACCAGACAGGCGCAGACCGTGCTTGCAGAGGGTGGGCTGACACCGCCCCTGTGTTATACCTATCCGTTTGGGGCATACAGCCAGGAGACCGAGCGGGTTATGAAAAAGCTCGGCTTTCGCTGTACACTGAGTTGTGAGGAAAGACACAATGTCCTTACCAGAGATCCAGCGTGCTTGTATCTGCTGGGAAGATATAACCGCCCATCGGGCATTGCGACAGATACATTCTTTGCGAAAATGCTTCACGAGGAGGGAAAAAAATGAGTGTATGTGAAGGATATTGTACGCTGGCAGCGTTGCGGTGCAGAGAGGTCATCAATCTCTGTGACGGTGCGCGTATGGGATATGTGAGCGATATCCAGTTCGATATCAACAGCGGGAGGATCACCGCATTCATTGTGCCGGAGACAGCAGGCGTTCTAGGGCTGCTTGGAAAGGGAGAGGATGCAGTGATTTCTTGGGACTGCATAGAAAAAATCGGAGAAGATATTATTTTTGTAAGGTATCAGAGACCTTGCCCCGAACCACGTCCGCATAAACGATTTTGCTCATAAAAAATAAAAAAAGTGTAAAAATACCTTTGACAAAGGAACTTACTATATGGTATGATAACACGGTATGAATACACACATCTCGCGATGCACGCGGCGGGTGACTGCTCTTGAAACAGTTGCCGCCTGTCAGATGAAACGAGATGGAGGAAAAACCAAGGAGGAATTTCATTATGGGAGTTATTTCTATGAAGCAGCTGCTGGAGGCTGGCGTACATTTCGGTCATCAGACTCGCCGCTGGAACCCGAAGATGGCAACCTACATCTTCACAGAGCGTAATGGTATCTACATCATCGATCTGCAAAAGACCGTCAAGAAGCTGGAGGAGGCTTACTTCTTCGTTCGTGACACCGCTGCAAATGGCGATTCAATCCTGTTTGTAGGCACCAAGAAGCAGGCACAGGACGCAATCAAGGAAGAAGCTGAGCGCTGCGGTCAGTACTTTGTAAACGCACGTTGGCTGGGCGGCATGCTCACAAACTTTAAGACCATGCGTACCCGTATCAATCGTCTCAACCAGCTCAAGAAGATGCAGGAAGATGGTACTTTCGATTTGCTCCCGAAGAAGGAAGTTATCAAGCTGCAGCTTGAGATTGCAAAGCTCGAAAAGTATCTGGGCGGCGTTAAGGAAATGAAGAAGCTGCCGGGTGCTATGTTTGTTGTTGATCCGCGCAAGGAAAAGAATGCAATCGCTGAGGCAAAGAAGCTGGGTATTCCGGTTGTTGCGATTGTTGATACTAACTGTGATCCGGACGAAGTAGATTACGTAATCCCGGGCAACGACGATGCAATTCGTGCAATCAAGCTGATTTCTCAGACCATGGCAAACGCTGTGCTGGAAGGCAAGCAGGGTGAACAGCTGGAGGTTGCAGCTGAGGAAAAGGAAACTGTTGCTGAGTAAAGCGCAGAACAAACTGTGTAATTTTCGCAGGGCGCGACGCCCCCGGCGCGCCGGTAAGTCGCGCCCTGCTTATTTATTGTATAAAATTCTTATATTTGGAGGAAACAAAAATGGCTTTTACTGCTGCTGACGTAAAGAAGCTGCGCGAGCAGACCAGCGTAGGCATGATGGAGTGCAAGAAGGCACTGACCGAGGCTGATGGTGACTTTGACAAGGCAATTGAACTGCTGCGCGAAAAGGGTCTGGCAAAGGCTGCAAAGAAGGCAGATCGTGTTGCTGCTGAGGGTGTTGTTTGCGCGAAGGTTTGCGATGAGTGCGGCGTTGCTGCAATCGTTGAGGTCAATGCAGAGACCGACTTTGTTGCAAAGAATGCAGATTTCCAGACATTTGTAAACGACGTTGCAACCGTAATCATCAAGGAGAATCCGGCTGACGTTGAGGCACTCAAGGCTTGCAAGATGGGCGACCTGACCGTTGAGACTGCTCTGCAGGAGAAGGTTCTGACCATCGGTGAGAACATTCAGATCCGCCGTTTCGAGCGTTTTGACAACAGCACTGTAAACGTTGCATACAACCACATGGGTGGCGTAATCGGCACTCTGGTTGCACTTCAGGTTTCTGATAACCTCAAGGATAATGCAACCGTGAAGGAACTGGGCAAGGACATCGGCATGCAGTCCGCTGCAATGAACCCAACTTATATGGATAAGTCTGAGGTTGACGCTGCCGTTCTGGAAAAGGAGAAGGAAATCCTTTTGGCACAGGCTCTGGAGGAGAACAAGACCGCTGCAAAGCCGAAGCCGGAGCAGATCATTCACAAGATGGTAGAGGGTCGTATCGGCAAGTACTACGAGGAGAATTGTCTCTTGCAGCAGGCTTTCGTTAAGGAGAACAAGGTTTCTGTTGAGGGTCATATCGCAGCAGTTGCAAAGGAACTTGGCGGCGAAATCAAGCTGGTAAAGTGTGTTCGTTTCGAAAAGGGCGAGGGCATCGAGAAGAAGCAGGACGATTTTGCAGCAGAGGTTGCTTCTATGGCAAAGTAAGCGCATTGCGCCTGTGCCCAAAACAAGCATATTATTCTAAAATAAAGGGTCTGAGGAATTTGTTTCCTCAGACCCTTTGAGTTCTTCAGAAAGCTGCGGTTTTTCGATGAGTGAGTGTCCGTCGTACAAAGCACTTTGAACGAAAAATGCCCAAAATCGCGCATCAATGAGCGATTTTGGGCATTTTTTTCTGTATAAAAAATTACATACACGTCGTGACGTTTTACAGAATTGTGTGGGTGCCATGGCAAGAAATACTTTTTCGACAGCCTAACTGAAGTATGCACTTCGCGTTTTTTATAAGAGATTTTTAGGATATCAGTGGCTGGCGCATCTGCTTTTATACAGAAAGATTGATATCAAGCTTGGGAGTAGGCTTGTTTTCAGCTGCTTCCTTGCGAGCAGCTTCATAAGCTTCCTTATAAACGCGGTCGGCTTCTTGCTTAAAGTCGATCTCCTTTTGGGTTGGGGTTTCCTTCCAGCCATCCTTGCGGGCAGGATCATAGGACAAGATTTCATTGCCACTCTGGTCATATACAGACAGCTTGCCGCCAATGGGGGCAGTGGGTGTAAACTTTGCGGAGTAGGAAGGAAAGCCGGGAATGTTGTGAATAAAGGTAGGATCGCCGTTTGGAATACTTGGCGTAGTCTGTACCATGGACTTGAACATGGTCATCAGCTGACCACGGTCAGGAGAAATATTGTTTTGTATCTGATATTTTTTAAGATAAGCGCCATAGGTATCGGCGCTCATGAAGTCATCTTTTTTTGCATCGTTCTTTGCCATTTCCTGAATATCTGCAAAGACCTTGTCCGGCAGGGAACTGTTATTGTTTGGCTTCTCTGTGCCGTCCGGACGTGTAGAGTCATCCACAGAGGGGTTGTTTTCTGGTTTTTGCTCTGTATCTGTGGGCTTCTGCGGACGAAGCTCAGGATTCAATTGATGCTGACGATATATACTGGTAAACGTGGAAGAACCTGAAACATTCATATGTATATGCTCCTTTTCAAAGAATACTAGATGAAATGATTTATCACAATATCGACCATTTCTTCAAAAACTTTAGTGGTTTTTATAAAACGTGAAACGATATTTTGCCAAGCATGCTCAGATATCTCTAGGTTCAATCAATGTTTTGTGAACAGACGATAGAAATGTTGGTGCTCAGCTGATCTGCTTTGGGATATTGTCCTTTGTGGAGCAGATCACACAGCAATATAAGAGGTTGATATCCTTGTCGAAACATATCTTGTGTGATGGTCAAATCGAGTGTTCCCTCTTGCAGCATCTGGCGTGTGTGTTCTGACATATCATGTGCAATAACACGAATCTTTCCGGTCATATCCGCGGCTTGAATGGCATCGATACACCCTGTGACACTGCGATTCGCCATATAGATTGCATGGACTGTGGGACAGTCACGCAGCGCAGCGCTGACTTTGTTGTAAGTGACACGGTAATCATTGTAGCTTTCCAGTACCTCAATTTGGTTGCTGGAAAAACCTAATTTTCGCATATGAGAGCAAAAACCATCAAGGCGTGTACGATGTCCGTGATAATCCAGATTGCCGACGACAGCCAAGATTTGTGCATTGGGTGCGAGGCATTTGCTCATGAGTTCTGCTGCGATTCTTCCGCTTTTTGCATAGTCCTGTCCAACAAAGCACAGACGTTTGCTTTCTGGCAAATCGGAATTGAGCGTGATACAGGGGATTCCCTGCTCAACCAAATCATTGATTTTTGCCTCGATCATGATATCGTTCAGTGCACACAATGCAATCCCTTTTGCACCCCAATCGATTAGACTATCCAACAATTCGATTGCCTCACGGGGCGTGTCGGTTTCGCAGCTGCATACACGGATATCCACCTGCCTGCTGGACAAAACACGCCGGGCTTCTTCGATCCCGCGCGTCACCTCAGTGCGGAATGTGCCTGTCCAGTTGGGGAGCAGTACGCCCAACCGAATTGGTGGATATTGGTTTTGTACCTGCGGGTCAGATGCTTGCCGATGCGCTTCTCGGGGAGAAAGATATCCGGTCTCCTGAACAGCTCGAAGAACACGTTCCCGCACGTCCGCACGCACATAAGAGCGATTATTCAGCACGCGGTCAACTGTGCCGCGTGACACACCAGAACGCTTTGCGAGATCTGCTATTGTGGGACGTTTGCCCATTTGATATGTCCTCCTGTGTTTCGATTTTGTGACTACTATACCACAGCGGCAAGAAACAGAAGCACATCTTGCTGCATTATGCGCCGCTGGTGGTATAATCGTGAAATATTCAGTATAATAGTCACTTGTGTGACTATTATACCACAGCGGCAAGAAACAGAAGCACATCTCGCTGCATTATGTGCCGCTGGTGGTATAATCGTGAAATATTCAGTATAATAGTCACTTGTGTGACTATTATACCATAGTTCATAGATGGTGTATAGATTTCTATGGCACATAAGCACAGAAATCAAGGGGTTTTGGCTTGATATGTGCTTTTACACATATGGTCTAAGAATTGAGAATCCCTTGAAAAAAATAGATTTTACCAGATAGACTTTCTTTTTTGTTATAAAATAGATGAAATTTGCTTTTTGTATGTTGCTTGTAGTACAGAAAAATCAGATGTATTGTCTAGTTTTTACGGAAAAAGATTGTATATTCTAATTTTTTGTTTTGATTTTTGCACAGAATTATGCTTTTTGATTCTTTTAAGAACTATTTTTATTCTGTATTTTCAGAAGTTTTGAAAAAGGGAGATAGATTTTCTTTTTTCCTGTGGTTGACAGTTTTCCTTTGCATGGATATAATAAGCACATAAAAACACATAGCACATAAATGCACATATTGTGGAGAGTATCTGCCGATATTTTCCGAAGCTTTTGTGAAAATCCCAATTCAGAAAGGACTTGTTATGATGAAAAAGAGAAATTCAGTTGCAGCGATTGTAGCAGGAATTCTGGCGCTTACACTGACCGCCTGCAGCAGTTCGGCACCCTCTGGTGATGCGTCTGCAAATTCAGAAGGCGCGAAACAAGAACCATTTGAAATCAGTATGATTCTCAAGACCAATGCAGCAGAGTTTTGGCAGCTGATTCAGGCAGGTGCAGAAGCGTATGAAAAGGAACATCCCGACCTTGTGAAGCTTTCCATTAAGGGACCACCGGCAGAGACCTACTACGATGAACAACTGAACATGCTGCAAACAGATCTTTCAATCGATACCTATGACGGCTACTTGATTGCGCCGCTTCAATCGGAAGCTGCGGCAGCACAGATTGCAAATACTGATAAACCGGTCATTGCATTTGATACCAACATTGATTCTCCCAAATGTCTGAGTTTTGTGGGCACAGGAAACAAAGAAGCGGCAAAGCAGGGAGCAATTGCGGCGGTAGAAGCCGCGAAGGAAGCTGGCTGGGAGGAGATCAAATGTATTGAAATCGCAGGTGTACAAGGCGATGCAACCAATACCGCACGCATGGAAGGTTTCCGCGAGGGAATCAACGAGAGTGGAGGTCAATTCCTTGATGATGAGGTTCAATATGCAGAAGCCGTTGCAGACAAGGCAGTAAATGCAATGGAAGCGATTATGGGAAAGTATCCGGACGGAGTCGCAATCATTTGTGCAAATAACGATGATATGGCAATGGCAGCCGCACGTACTGCAAAATCCAATCCGGCATATGATAAGACCATTTTCCTTGGCTTTGATGGGCAGATGTCTGCGTGTGAGGCGGTGTTATCCGGCGATTTGACGATGACAGCGGCACAGAACAACTATGATATTGGATATACCGCAGTTGAAACAATGGTTGAGGTTCTTCAAGGTAAAGAAGTCGAAAAGTTCATCGATACTGGTACGGAAATCATTACCAAGGAAAATGCTGCCGAGCGTGTGGAACGCATGAAGGGCTATATACAGTAATGCAGACCATGCTGAAAAAGATTCATATATTTTATTGATTTTAATAAGGAGATTTTTATGAAAATCGGTATTATTGGTGCTGGACGTATTGGAAAGGTTCATGCGAAGAATATTGCAATGTTTGTTCCTGAGCTTGAAATCAAGACCATTGCAGATCCGTTTCTAGATAATGAAACGAGAGCATTTGCGGAGAAATACAAAATTCCGAACACGACAAAGGATGCAAACGATATCTTGTCAGATCCGGAGATCGAGGCAGTGCTCATCTGCTCGTCGACCGATACCCATTCGAAGTATATCATTGAGGCAGCAAACGCGAAAAAACATATTTTCTGCGAAAAGCCCATTGATTACGATATAAAAAGAGTACATGAAGCGATTGATGCTGCAAAAAATGCAGGAGTCAAGCTGCAAATCGGATTTTGCCGTCGATTTGACCATAACCACCGCGCGGTTTATGACATGGTACGTGCGGGAAAGGTTGGTGATGTCAACATCATTAAAATTTCCTCCCGTGATCCAGAGCCGCCAAAAATCAGCTATGTCAAGGTGTCCGGTGGTATCTTCTATGATATGATGATCCATGACTTTGACATGGCGCGTTTTCTGGCTGGAAGCGAAGTGACAGAAGTACATGCTGTTGGTTCTGTATTGGTGGATCCAGAAATTGGACAGGTAGGAGATGTGGACACTGCACTGGTCACATTAAAATTTGCAAACGGTGCAATCGGTGTCATTGATAACAGCCGCAAGGCGGTATATGGCTATGACCAGCGTGTCGAAGTGTTTGGCTCCAAGGGGTGTGCGCAGAGTGAAAATGATATCCCGAATACCGCTGTCCTGTCAACTGCTGATGGCACGACATATGGAACCGCTTATCAGGTCATGTGGGACCGCTACACCAATGCATTTGTTGCTGAAATGCAGGCGTTTGCACATGCCTGCGTAAATGATGAGGAGCCGCCTGTTACAGGGGAAGATGGCTTGTATCCGGTATTGATGGCAGCCGCAGCGACAAAATCGCTGAAGGAAGGTCGTCCAGTTAAAATTTTGGAGGTTGAATAAAATGGCACTTAGAAAATCTGCATGTATTGATACATTATATACAGAATTGCCTTGGCTGGAGCGTTTTCAGGCGGCAAAAAACGATGGATTCGATGCAGTTGAATTTTGGGATTGGAGAACGCACGACTTGGACGAAATCCGCAAAGCTGCATCTGACGCAAAAATTGCAATTTCCGGTTTTAATGGAGATGCAGATTACTCGCTTGTCGATCCCACGCACAAAAAAAGCTATCTCGATGCACTTGCCCAGTCTATCAAAGCAGCGAAGAAGATAGGCGCAGACAGCCTGACTATTCACTCGAATGCACTGGGAGACGGCGGCGTTGTGGTCGATCATTATGATTCTCTGTCAGATACCGTGAAGCTTTGCTCCATGTATGATACCCTGTTGGCGTGTGCAAAAATGGCAGAAGCAGAACAAATCAATCTCAATCTGGAAGCGCTCAATATTACGACAGATCATGTGGGCAACTTCTTGAAGTACACCCAGATGGGCGCAGAGATTTGCCGACTGATTGGCTCTCCACGGCTCAAGCTGCTGTATGATGTTTATCACATGCAGCTCAACGAAGGCTGTATTTGTGATACCATTTCCAAGTATGCAGATCAGTTCGGTCATATCCATGTTGCAGACGCGCCGGGACGTCATGAGCCCGGTACGGGTGAGATTGCATATAAAAAGGTCATCTCACATCTGGAGGCTTGCGGCTATACCGGTCGCGTGGGCTATGAATTGTTTCCGTCGATCGATACGGCAACAGCAGTAAAAGCCATTATGGAACACTGCTGAGGATAGCAGTGCATAGACAGATGTTGCCCTGAATGGGAAATCTTAGCTGCAACCGCTTTACAAAAAATGCTAATATTCTCTTAACTTTCAAAGATAAAAGAGCAGTACAGAGCCAAGGGGAGCTGTACTGCTTTTTTTGTATAGGAGCAGGCTGCTATAATGAGGACTATGATATGAGAGAAGCTGCGCGGAGAAATAAAAAAGACACCCGTGATAGGGTGTCTTTTTATAAGACCGAATATAAAATTATGACATCAGCTTATATTCGGATCAGCTGGTGCCGATGGCCGGACTCGAACCGGCACGGGTTGCCCCGCCGCATTTTGAGTGCGGTACGTCTACCAATTCCATCACATCGGCGTCTTAAACAGTATATCAGGAAATTCAAAAAAATGCAAGTGTTTTTTTGAAGAAAAGAGAAAATGGATTGTGCACCCGCAGACTTGACAGAATGTATTGGATATGTGAGAATGAAATAATAGGGATTATCCGCCAAATCATAGATATAAATATAAAGTAAAGAAGGACGATGCTTATGACGAAACAAGAACGTGCACTGGAAATTATTGAGCGCTTAAAACGAGAATATCCAGATGCAAGCTGTACATTAGATTATAATGAAGCGTGGAAACTTTTAGTTAGCCTGCGGCTTGCGGCACAGTGTACAGATGCGAGAGTAAATGTGGTAGTTGAAAAGTTGTATGAAAAGTTTCCGGATGTTGAGGCATTGGCAGCAGCAGACGTGGATGAAATTGAAAAGATTGTACATCCCTGTGGTTTGGGACCGAGTAAGGCAAGAGATATCAGCGCATGCATGAAAATGCTGCGAGATGAATATCATGGGCAAATCCCGCAAACCTTTGAGGAACTGCTTCGGCTGCCGGGAGTCGGACGCAAGAGCGCCAATCTGGTAATGGGTGATGTATTTGGAAAGCCTGCAATCGTGACAGACACACACTGTATCCGCCTCGTGAACCGGATGGGACTGGTCGATGGAATCAAGGAACCGAAAAAGGTAGAAATGGCACTTTGGAAGATCATTCCGCCAGAGGAGGGCAGTGCATTTTGCCACCGTTTGGTATTCCATGGGCGAGACGTATGCAGCGCACGAAAAAAACCGGATTGCGAAATATGTTGTGTGCGGGATTTATGTCCGCAGATTGGAGTATAATGGATTGCGCCGGATCGATATAACGATGATCGGCTGATGGGAGAAAAAGAGAGGATACGTAAATGGCAATCAATAAACGTATGCGTGCTGCACTCAGGCTATTATCTTATCCGGCGGCAGCGGATTTAGACAAGCTTTATAAGATAGAGCGTGCGCTCTATCAGCTCAAGGCACCCCCGCTCGCGGCACTTTATCACCATTGGGATCATGTGATTGAGTCAGTGGACGGAACACTGATTCGGGTACGGATCTATACGCCAAAACAGCAGACAGATCATAGAATCTTATTGTTTTTTCATGGCGGCGGCTGGGTGCTGGAAAGTGTGGATACCTATAATCAGGTGTGTAAGGCACTTGCAAGGGCCACTGGATGTCGTGTGATTTCGGTGGAATACCGGAGAGCGCCGGAGTATCCTTTTCCTGTGGCGCTGGAGGATTGTTATGCAGCTGCCAAAACAATTTATCAGGCAGGTGAACAGCTTGGCACATATGGTCCCGAGGATATCATATTGATTGGGGACAGTGCTGGTGGAAATCTTGCGGCAGCTGTGTCCCTTTTGGCGCGAGATCGTGGAGAATTTGAAGTTGCACATCAAATTCTGATTTATCCGGCAACTGCTGCAGATCACTCGGAAAACTCTCCGTTTGCATCGGTGCATGAAAATGGGGAAGGATATTTATTGACAGCTTATCGTGTGGAGCAATTTATGAAGCTATATGCAGGTGTAGATGATTCTGCCTATCAGAACCCATATTTTGCGCCGATTTTAATGAAGGATCTGAGCAGGCAGCCGCGCACACTTGTGATAACAGCAGAATATGATCCTTTGCGCGATGAAGGAGAAGCTTATGCAAAGGCTCTTGCAGAGGCGGGCAATGCGGTATCTTGTGTGCGGATGCTAGATGCTTTGCATGGCTTTATTTCTTTACCCGCACGCTTTGTGCATGTGAAGCGTACACATGCGCTGATTCAAGACTTTTTGGGAGATGAAACAAAATGCGCAGACAGCAAAAACCAGACTGGTACCGTCTTGATAATGCAGCAAAAATCTTCCCGCCAACGGTTCACGGAGCAGACACAGCAGTATTCCGACTGACATGTGAGCTTAATGAGCCGGTCAGACCAGAGATTTTACAGCGTGCTCTTGACCGTATGGTTGTACAATACCCAAATCTGCGTACTGTGCTGCGGCGTGGTGTGTTTTGGTATTATCTGGAGCAGACCAATCGGCATGCGAAGGTCATTCCGGAGCATACCCCGCCCTGTGCACAGCTTTATCAGGATAGCCGTTCTTCATTGTTTGAAGTGAGCTATTGGAAGAATAAGATCAATTTTGATGTGTTTCATGTCGTTGCAGATGGTGCTGGTGCAATCGACATGCTGCAAACGCTGGTAACAGAATATGTATCGGATGCTTACCATTTGGAGGTTCAGCGTCCGCCGCAGGCCGCACTCGATGAGCGTATGGAGGACGGCTTTCAAAAATACTATAAGACAGAGGCAAGCAGTACCGGAACTGTGCAAAAAATGCGTGCCTATCGTTTGCCGCATCGTGGGAAAGATTTGTCTGTTTTCGAGGGCGTATGTGATGTGCAGGCAGTCCTGCAAGCGGCACACCAATATGACACCACACTGACGGTATATCTGGCAGCTGTGCTGTTTCAGGCAATTCAGGGCGGTATGTATGTAAGAGACCGGAAGAAACCAGTGGTCTTGACCGTTCCGGTCGATTTGCGCAGCTATTTTCCGTCTCATACGACGCGGAACTTCTTTAGCATCATTCGGGCATCTTACAGCTTTCAGGAGCGCTCTGGAAAGTTTGAGGATATTTTGGGGCAGACTGCACAGGCATTTCGAAAGGAGTTGACCGCAGAAAATCTGGCGGCACGGCTTAATGCACTCGCGGCGCTGGAGCATAACTTTCTGCTCCGTCCGATTCCTTTATTTCTGAAGTATCCGGCTCTCTTTCTATCAGGTAAGCTTTCTGACATTGGGGAAACAGCCGTTCTTTCCAATATCGGGCGTTTTCAGCTGCCGGAAGTGGTACAGCCCTATGTGAAGGGCTTTGGCGTGTTTGTGGGAACAGATGCCTTGCAGCTGTGTACTTGCAGCTATGGAGGCAAGCTGCATTTAGGCTTCACGACGACGATGAGAGATCCGGCTGTTATCCGCAGATTTTGCAATCATCTGACAGGAGATGGTATTGAGCTGGAGATTCGCAGCAACACAATGTATGGGGAGGAAAAGTAGATGCTGTATTGTCCGCTGTGTCGGGTCAAGGTTGCAGGAGATAAGCGCTGCTGCCCGTTGTGCAAGGGACAGCTCACAGGAGTTCCTGAGCCGGAGAGCGAAATTTTTCCACAGATTGTGCCACCCCATAAGCTGGCGCGTATTGCGCGGCGTATGATCACGCTCTGCTTGCTGGTCGTTGTCTTGTGCTGTATACAAATTGAAAGTGTGTGGCATCCGGCAAGTAATTGGCCATTTTTCGTCATTGCAGCGGTTGGATGTCTTTGGCTCTCTGTTATGCTGGGTATTTCCAGACGGCGTGTCCTGATGCAGAATCTAACTGCGCAGACGATCCTGTTTTCTGTCCTTGCGATTTTGTGGGATTATGGAACGGGGTGGCGGGGCTGGTCAATTGAGTGGGTCAATCCAATTCTTTGTGTATCTGCACTTACTGCGCTTTTGCTGCTCAAGGTGATTTTGCGGGTTCCTATGGTTGAAGCGGTTGGTTGGATAGGGCTTCTTTCCGTGCTTAGCTGGCTGATTCCGCTTGTCTTATTATTGTTTGGGAATATGAGCGTCGTATGGCCCAGTATTTTATGCTGCGGTCTGTCATTCGCAGTTACAGTTATATTGGTGATTTTCTTCCATCGCTATATGCGGGAGGAAGCAGAACGCAGATTCCATTTATAAAAAAGAAGGCGCTTATGCGCCTTCTTTTTGTGGGTGAAGATTAGAATGTATCATTTTCAGATAGCTCTTGATACAGTTTTGATTTATCCAAGATATGGATTCCGCCGCGGGAAACTTCAATGCTTCCAGTTTGAGAAAGCTGCTTCAGGGTTCGGCTGACCGCTTCACGGGCAGAGCCGATTGCGCGTGCTAAATGTTCCTGTGTCAAAGAAATGGTGCTGTTTCCGTTGCTTGCGGATTCATCAATCAAAAAGGCTGCAACGCGCTGACGCAAGGTCATAAAAAACATACGTTCCACCGCTTGAATCAGATCAGATAGGCGTTCGGTGCTGCTGCGATAAACAAAATTTTCGACATATAGATTTTCCTCCATCAGCTGTGAAAAAACAGGTGTGGGGATAATCAGCAAATCGCAGTCTGTCTCGGCGTCGATTTGCACATCGAATGTCATAGCAGACAGTACACAGGAAGCGGATAGGACACAGGTTTCCCCAGTGCGCAAACGATAAATGGTCGCTTCGCGTCCGTCTGCACTCAGCAAGTAAACACGTACAATGCCGGATACAACAAATAATGGACCGATACAGCTCTGATTTCCCACTTTTATTGCTTCTCCTGCGGAGAAGTGTGCAGTGTGAGAGTGTTCCCGTACCAGTGATTTTTGCGTGTCAGATAAATGTGGCCAAAACGATTGCGCTTCCAATAGTGTGGTATCCAAAAAAGCCACCTTCTTTCTATGTTTTATTTTTATTGTACATGAACTTGATATATATTGCAAGGATACAGCGAACGAGACAGAACATGTCAGTGTACGCTGGAAGAAAACAGAAAGCTGCATAGATTATACCGATTTTCCGATTGCAACAAGATTTTAAGAATTCGAAAATAAAATTTTGTTTGCTTTGTTTTATAAAGGGGCATTTTCTTGTATGAGAAAATGCGGTATAATAACCATATCCGCTGGAAAAGCATAGAGACAGACGGTATCGAATTTCGGAATAACCCTGTCGTCCTGCGATGAATTCCGGCGAAGGCTGTCGATTTCAAAAATAAGATACTGGCATAGGTTCTATAACAAAGGGACATTTGCCAATATAGAAAGTGAGAGGAGAACCTATGCGTATTAAAATTGGTATTTTAGGGTATGGCAACCTTGGACGTGGTGTGGAGGCTGCTATTGCACAAAACGCTGATATGGAGCTTGTTGGTGTATTTACCCGCCGTGACCCCGCTTCTGTAAAGATTGCAACTGCCGGCGTATCGGTCTATCACAGCGATGACGCAGAAAAGATGCAGGATCAAATTGATGTTATGGTAATCTGTGGCGGCAGCGCAACAGATCTGCCTAATTTGACACCAAAGTATGCAGAATTGTTTAATGTGGTAGACATTTTCTCTGAACCGTGTCTATGCAAATGCAATTTTACCACAGGGTAAGGATTATACCTTCTGGGGGCGCGGTGTCAGTCAGGGACACTCCGATGCAATTCGCCGCATTGACGGCGTTGTGGACGCTCGTCAGTATACCTGTCCAGTAGAAGCAGCAGTAGATTCGGTACGTGCCGGAGAGAATCCGGAACTGACAACTCGTCAGAAGCACACAAGAGAGTGCTTTGTCGTTGCAGAGGAGGGTGCGGATTTGGAGCGTATTGCGCAGCAAATCAAAACCATGCCTAACTATTTTGCAGATTATGATACCACAGTGCACTTTATCTCTCAGGAAGAATTGGATAGAGAGCATAAGGGGCTGCCGCACGGTGGATTTGTGATCCGTGCGGGGAAGACCGGATTTTCCGAGGAGCACCAGCATATCATTGAATATCGCTTACAGCTGGATTCCAATCCGGAGTTTACAGGTTCTGTTTTGGTGGCATGTGCACGCGCTGCGTATCGCATGAATCAGGCTGGGCAGTCTGGAGGAAAGACCATGCTCGATGTTGCGCCAGCGTATCTGTGCGCACAGTCTGGGGAAGAACTGAGAGCACATATGCTGTAATTAAGGCTGCTTAACAGTATGTCGGAAAAGTCTTTTTGTGGTTTTGCTCGGAGCGAAGCGACTTGAAAATTTCAAAATCCGAGGGCGCTAACCTTGGATTTTGCTCTCTGAAAACCGGCATAGAATTTCTATGCCGGTTTTGCCTGTTATATGAATGAAAGGAGCTTGGAACAATGCCGGAACTTGGAAGAAACGATCCGTGTTGGTGTGGAAGTGGGAAGAAGTATAAGAAGTGTCATGCGGATTTTGATGAAAAACTGGAAACTTTCGCGGTCAATGGGCATGTGATCCCGACACATCAGATGATTAAAACAGAGGAACAAATCGATGCCATTCGAAAAAGCGCTGAAATCAATATTGCTGTTTTGGATTATGTGGCAAAGCACATTCGGGCGGGGATTTCAACCGCGGAGATTGACCGTTGGGTGTATGAGGAGACTGTGCGTATGGGCGGAATACCTGCACCGCTTGGCTTTGAGGGATTTCCGAAGAGTGTATGTACCTCGGTCAACAATGAGGTCTGCCATGGGATTCCTTCTGAGGATGTGATTTTACAGGATGGTGACATCATAAATGTAGATGTATCTACGATTTTAGATGGATTTTACTCAGATTCCTCGCGTATGTTTTGCATTGGAAAGGTTTTGCCAGAGTGGGAACGATTGGTACGGGTAACAAAGGAATGTATGGAAAAGGGTCTCGAGCAAGTCAAGCCATGGGGATTTTTGGGAGATATCGGACAGGCAATCAACGACCATGCGCAGGCAAATGGATATTCGGTCGTACGCGAGATCGGCGGACATGGGGTTGGACTGGAATTCCATGAGGACCCGTGGGTCAGTCATGTTGCAAAAGCGGGCACCGGCGTTGTTCTGGCACCCGGTATGATGTTTACCATTGAACCAATGGTAAACATGGGTGCCGCAGATATCTTTCAGGATAGCGAAAATGGATGGACCATCTATACACAGGACAATCTGCCCTCGGCACAGTGGGAGATTCAGGTCCTTGTAACGGAAGATGGATATGAGGTGATTTCCTACTAAAAACAAAATATAAACAAAAAAGCAAGGATAAAAGATTGAACTTTTTGATCCGCCCCTGTCAAGGTAGACCGGAGAAATAAATAAAATATAGTGCGGTTATGCTCGCCGTTTCCTTTTTCGGGAACGGTGAGCTTGTTTATGCAGCGAACTTTTCTTTGTATTTTTGAATACGCTTATTTTCAGGAATGGGATACAGTGCAGGAGTATCGGAGTTTAATGCCTCCGTGCGGACTTCCATCGGAGTGCGGGTTTCAAAGCGCTCCTGAAAACGCTCGTAGTTGTAGAAATGGATGTATTTCTCAATGGCCGAGCGAAGGGATTTCTCGTCCTTGAACGTTTGCAGATAGTACATTTCGGATTTAATGATTCCCCAGAATCCCTCGGTTGGGCCGTTATCAATGCAGCGGCCCACTCTGGACATGGATTGCTCCATTTCTTGGTTGGTCAATTTGGTCTGGAATACACGACCGGTATATTGGAAACCGCGGTCTGAATGGAAGATGGGTTTGGCGTCCGGATTACTTGCAATGGCTTTGTCAAAGGTTTGGAAAACCAGCTTGTTGTCGTTGCGACGGCTTATGACATGAGAAACTACCGAACGGTCATATAGATCCAAAATCGCGCTGAGGTAGAGTTTATGGCACACAGGGCCCTCATACCATTTAAACTCGGTTACATCCGTCACCCATTTTTCGTTCGGACCGGATGCGTTGAAATCACGTTTAAGAACGTTTCCTGCAGTCCTTTCCGGTGTAGACTTCCTGTATTTCTTCGGCTGTTTACGAATAACCGAATGCACGTTAATAGCCTGCATAATTCGATGAATCCTGTTCTTGCTGAAACAAGTCCCGTTAAGGCGGTTGATCCACGCAGTCATCCGCCGGTAGCCAAGGATATGGTTATATTGTTCGTCGTACTCGCGAATCAGCTCGGCTAAAACAAGGTTTTCCTGCTCTGCTTGCGGCACTGAACGATGCAGCCATTTGTAATAGGCCGCTTTTGAAATGCCCAATTGGCGGCACATCCAACGGATACTCCAGCCTTTTTCGGCATGGAAATGCTGAATCGCCAAATATTTTGCTTCGAAGCGTACTCTGCCAAGCCTCACATCCCTTCGAATTCCTTCGCTTTTTTTAGCAGTTCTACCACCATTTCTCGTTCTTCCAACTGGCGTTTCAGGCGAAGATTCTCTCTTCGAAGGCGTTCCAACTCGTCCACCTCATCATCTGTCTTATGATGACCACGCCTGTCCACAAGACTTTCTTCCCCATTGGAGAGATGCTTTTTAACCCAACTGTAGACTTGGCTGTAAGAAACGCCGTAAAGTGCAGCCGTTCCTTTGTAGTCCTTATTATGAGTGATGCAGTACGCTGCAATCTCTTTACGCTCTTCCAGCGTTGTCTTTCTTCTTGCGTTTGCCATATAGACCTCCCGTTTCGGATCATAATCCTTGAGTTCTTTATTGGCATTATAACGCTGAATCCACTTTCGGAGCACCTCTCTGTTTGAAATATTGTATTTGGCTACGATATCATCCACACTGCCAATTCCGCTAAGATACTCTTCAATGCAATGAATCTTAAATTCCTTGGAATACCTTCTGTTTCCACTTACAAAGGCTTCAATACCGTTCGCTTCGTACTTGGATATCCATCTATATATCTCGTCACGATTCATTCCATAAACATCTTGTAATTGAGAATAGGCAACCTTACCCGACTTATACGCTTCTATGATTTCTATTTTCTTCTCTGGAGTGAATTTTATTTTGCCCATAAAAAATCCTCCTAAAGTAGATTTTGGTTTTTTCCATGGTCTACTTTAGGAGGATCATATCATTTATCCTTGCTTCTGATTTTGAGGAAAGTTAGACTGTAAATTATGAGAGCATCAATCGTCTCTGTTTCCCATTGAGAGTACTGCTCTGCGATAAGTATGAGTCCGGATGTTTATTGCTGCTCCTGAATATATCGGTCCATAGCAGCCGCTGCGCGTTTTCCGGCACCCATTGCGAGAATCACTGTGGCAGCACCGGTTACTGCGTCACCACCGGCAAAAACACCGTCTTTACTGGTAATACCATTTTCATCATCTGCAATGATGCAGCCACGCTTATTGGTATCAAGACCGGGGGTGGTGGAACGAATGAGCGGGTTTGGGCTGGTACCGATTGCGACAATTACAGCATCTAAATCCAGAACAAATTCACTGCCTTCTACCGGAACCGGACGGCGACGACCGGATTCATCTGGCTCGCCAAGCTCCATTTGCTGACACCGCATACCTGTGACCTGATAGGTTTCCGAATCGCCGAGTACCTCAAGCGGAGCAGTCAGGAACTTAAAGACAATACCCTCTTCCTTGGCGTGATGGATTTCCTCCAGACGTGCAGGAAGCTCTGCTTCACCACGACGGTAGATGATGTAGACATCTTCTGCGCCCATACGTTTTGCAGAACGGGCTGCGTCCATTGCAACATTGCCGCCGCCGACAACAGCTACCTTTTTTGCGCGGCGAATTGGAGTATGTGCATCTTTTTTATATGCCTTCATGAGATTCACACGGGTCAGATATTCGTTTGCGGAATAAACACCATTGAAGTTTTCGCCGGGGATTCGCATGAAAGTCGGCAGACCTGCGCCGGAGCCTACAAAGATTGCTTCGTAGCCATCTGCAAACAGGTCATCGATGGTCTCAGAGCGACCTACAACGAAGTTCAGCACAAAGGTAACGCCTAAGTCCTTGAGAGTGTCGATTTCCTTTTGTACGATAGACTTTGGCAGACGGAATTCTGGAATCCCGTACATTAGCACGCCGCCGGCAGTGTGCAGTGCCTCGAATACGGTAACATCATAGCCCTTGCGCGCAAGGTCACCGGCACAGGTCAGACCGGCGGGACCAGCGCCAACAATAGCAACCTTATGTCCGTTGGGATCCGGTTTTGCCGTAGTTTCTGTTTGGTGTGCCATTGCATAGTCTGCAACAAAGCGTTCCAGACGACCGATGCCAACAGCTTCTCCTTTGATGGCACGCACACACTTCTGCTCACACTGGGTTTCCTGTGGGCACACGCGACCGCATACGGCAGGCAGGGCAGAGGTTTCTTTGATTTTAGCGGCAGCCTCCAAGAATTTACCCTCGGCAACCAGTGAAATAAATTCAGGGATCTGTACGCCGACCGGACAGCCCGAAACACAGGGCTTGTGCTTGCAGTTGAGGCAGCGCTGTGCCTCTTCGATTGCCATTTCAGGCGTATAGCCGGTGGTGACCTCTTCAAAGTTTTTATTTCGAATGTTTGGTGCCTGTTCGGGCATGGGAACCTTGGTCAGGGACATATTTGGCATAGTTATTGTACCTCCATCTTGTGCAGATTACATTCGTTTTCCAGTGAATCATGCTCTTCTTTTCTGTACATGGCACTGCGGCGAATGGATTCGTCAAAATCAACCAGATGTCCGTCGAAATCTGGACCATCTACACAAGCGAACTTGGTTTCTCCGCCAACGGTCAGACGGCAGCCGCCGCACATACCAGTGCCGTCAACCATTGTGGAGTTCATAGATACAATGGTTTTAATGCCATAAGGACGTGTCGTTTCACATACGAACTTCATCATAATCATGGGACCTATCGCAATAACAGCATCATACTGATTGCCAGAGTCGATAAGCTCCTTGAGCACCTCTGTTACAAGAGCTTTGCGGCCGTTGGAGCCATCGTCGGTCACCAGATACAGGTTTGTGGAGGCGGCGCGCATTTCATCTTCCAAAATGATGATATCCTTGTTGCGGAAGCCGGCAATCAAATCGACCTCAGCACCCATTTCATGCAGTGCCTTTGCCTGTGGATAAGCAATGGCACAGCCCAGACCACCGCCGACAACTGCAACCTTTTTGAGACCTTCCAGTTCGCTTGCGCGACCAAGCGGACCTACAAAGTCGTGCAGGCAGTCACCGACGTTCAGCAGACCTAGCTGCTTTGTGGTGGCACCAACCTCCTGAAAGATAATCATAATAGTACCCTGCTCACGGTCATAAGAGGCGATGGTAAGCGGGATTCGCTCGCCCTCCTCGTCCACGCGCAGGATAATAAACTGCCCGGGCAGTGCTTTTTTGGCAACATGTGGGGCATGGATAATCATTTGTTTTGTGTTTGCATTGAGCGTCTGTTTTTCAAGAATTTTGTACATTCCAATCCACCTCCATAGTGTATCTCATTATACGACAGGGGCACATGATTTGCAAGAATGCTTTTCGAAAACGTCAGGATAAGGGGAATAGTTTTGTAGAAAAAGGCAAAAACAGAGGCGAGATTGCCTTATGAGTAGTTCAGAGTGATATATTCCGAGCGGGCATAGCCTTCGATATCTTCATATCGTATGACATACCAGCCGTTCCAAAATCCGAGCACAAGTACTTGTGCACCATCGGGTGCACGTCCTAAAATGGGCGCATCCAGAGAGGGGCGTGCACGGATATTTAGATTTCCGCCGTTGAGATCAACAGTGGCAGATAGAATGGGTTCCGGCTCTAAAAAGGGAACACCAAAATATTGTGTCAGAGCCATGACCATAGCGCGGGCAATCGGGACGATATTCCCACGAATCCATGCGGCATCATCGGGATTGTCATGATAGCCAAGTTCGGCAAGAATCGCAGGGGCACGCGTACGTGTGACTTCTCCGATATGTGTGGTAGGGAGCGCATTTACTTTGTCAGGAAGTGGATAGATTTGGCGCAGCTGGGCTACGGCGAGGTCTGCAATCATGCGGCTGCGTTCTGAGTTGGGGGCATAATATACATCGATACCACGTAGCTTGCCGGCAAGGGATTCGGGTGATGCATTGGAGTGTAATGCAATATGTGCGTCATACTGCCCTGCATTGGAAGCACGAATGGAGGATGCAGCTGTCATATCCGGTGTGTTGCGTGTAAAGGTAATGCCTGATGCGGTCAAATAGGGCTCCATGGCATCGGCAATCAAATTCATATAGTATTCCTCACTGCCGGAGCCGTCGTAATAGAGATTGAACTCTTGTGTACTGGGGGATAGGTAAATACTTGGCATAATGTAAAACCTCCTGTGACTGACATAGATGGATATTTCATTGCTATGCATAAGACAGACATATGGTGACAGCGTTGAAAAAGAGGATTTCTTTGTAAAAATAGTTGTATTTTATTTGAATTCGCGGTATCATAAAAAATACACAAATTATAAAAGTGCTGGAAGCAAGACTGTAATCATATAACAGGAGGAATTCTATGAAATTAACAACCAAGCACCGATTACTCGTCGGAGTCACGCTGTTTTCCATGTTTTTTGGTGCTGGAAATCTGATTTTTCCACCATTTCTGGGGGCACAGGCTGGACAGGCATCGGTTTTGGCGATGCTTGGATTTTGCTTGAGTGCGGTAGGACTGCCGATGTTAGGCGTTATTGCAGTGGCAGAGTCGAATGGTCTGCCTGAACTTGCAGGGCGCGTACATCGAAGATTTGCAGATGTTTTTACATTTCTGATTTATATGTCGATTGGTCCCTGTCTGGCGATCCCGCGTACGGCAACGACTTCGTTTGAAATGGCAGTTGTTCCGTTTTTGCCAGAAAGTACATCGCTTGGAACGGCACAGCTTTTATATTCGATTATCTTTTTTGCCGTTGCCTTGCTCTTAGCGCTGCGTCCGGATAAGCTGACCGATCGCTTGGGAAAGCTGCTGGGTCCCTCGCTGCTCATTCTGATTTTGGTCGTTTTCGTTGGATGTATCGTGCATCCGATGGGGACTCCAAATGCAGCGCTCGGGAAATATGCCTCTGGTGCAGCAGTGAACGGATTTTTGGAGGGGTATCAGACCATGGATACCATTGCAGCACTCAACTTCGGCTTTATCATTGCGCTCAATATCCGTGCAAAGGGCGTTGAGGACAATCGGCAGATTGTACGCGAGACCTGTTGGGCTGGGATCATTGCCGGCGCAGTGCTTTTTACAGTCTATGCCATACTGACTTATATCGGTGTACAGTCCGGCGTGGCATTTCCGGGTGCGACCAATGGTACAGAGGTTCTGACCTCCATTGTGATGGAACTGTTTGGGCCAGTCGGTGTAATTATTTTGGCGCTGATTTTTGTAATTGCCTGTCTCAATACCTGTATTGGGTTGATTTCCTGCTGTGGAGATTACTTTACAAAGATTTTTCCGATTTTTGGCTATCGAGTGTGGGCTTGCTTCTTTGCCGTTATAAGCATGATGATTTCCAATGTAGGTCTCAATCAGATCCTTTCGTTCTCTGTGCCCGTGCTGGGGGCAATCTATCCAGCGGCTATTATGCTGATCGCACTGGCGTTTTTGCATAAATGGCTGGGACGATTCCGATATGTGTACCCAATTACGATTTTGCTGACCGGACTTGTAAGTGTGCTGGCAGCGCTCGATAGTGTGGGGGTTGTTATTCCCGGGGTTACAACGCTGGTTCAGATGCTTCCGTTTTATGCCCAGAGCCTTGGGTGGCTTGTACCAGCATTGGCGGGAATGGTTATTGGTGTGTTGATTTCTCCAAAAACAGATAAAAATAAAGGTTTTTGTGAAAATGACGAAGTAATATTGAAAAAGTGAAAATTGTGCATTATGCTGAGTTTGTTATCGGAAATACCAAATAAAAGCACTTGTTTTTATAGAATTTATACGAATTCAAAAAAATCAATCAACAAATTACCGATAATTTAATGATTTTTCAAAAGTGATTTGGCATAAATGCTTGTTGCTATCGTGTGAATACATGATATAATATCAGGCGGAAAAGATTAAGATTGTATCAAGGCCGTGCTCAGGCGTGCTGCCTGTTTTTTGGATAATGGCGGGTGCCATTTGGAGGAATCGACGTGTTACAATTTATAAAAGGGTTCAATCTGCTGATTTTTGCGTTATTTACAGTGTTGTATGCGTATCAGCTGTTTTACGTGATTGTCACATTGTGGCATGACAGAAAACCACGCTCAATGCCGCAGGCAAAAAAACTGCACAAATATGCAGCAGTAATTTCAGCGCGAAATGAGAGTGCAGTCATAGGAGAACTGGTACACAGCATAAAAAAGCAGAGATATCCGGCAGAGCTGCTGGATGTGTTTGTGATTGCAGACAATTGTACGGATGACACAGCCGACGTTGCGCGGCGTGCAGGTGCAATTGTGTTTGAACGTATGAATCGCACCGAGGTCGGTAAAGGCTATGCACTTGATTATGCCTTTGAACGCATTGCAGATGAATTTTCGGAGGCGCAGTACGAAGGATATTTTATTTTTGATGCAGATAATCTGCTCGCTCCTAACTATGTTGCCGAGATGAATAAGGTTTTTGATAGTGGTTATCGTGTGGTAACAAGCTATCGAAATTCAAAAAATTTTGATTCCAATTGGATTTCCGCCGGCAGTGCGCTGTGGTTTTTGCGAGAGGCAAAGTTCTTAAACAATTCGCGTATGATTTTGGGTACTAACTGTGCAGTTTCGGGTACTGGTTTTTTGGTATCCAGTGATGTGATACGTGAGCGCGGCGGTTGGAAGTATCATCTGCTGACCGAAGATATCCAATTTTCCATTGATTGTGCAATTGAAGATGAGCGTGTCGGATATTGTCCTACAGCGGTATTCTATGATGAGCAGCCAGTTACCTTTGAGCAGTCATGGAATCAGAGATTGCGCTGGTCAAAGGGCTTCTATCAGGTGTTTACCCGATACGGAAGAAAACTGGCAAGCGGCATCTTAAAGCATCACAGTTTTTCATGCTATGATATGCTGATGACAGTTGCGCCGGCAATGCTGCTGACAATGACTTCGGTCGCAGTCAATGCATTTTTATTTGTCAGTGCGATGCTGAGCACACCGGTTGCATTGCCAATCTTACATTTGACATTTTCGTCTATTGTATCTTCCTTTGCAGGCTTTTATCTGACACTTTTGTTTTTCGGAATGGTTACAACCATTACCGAGTGGCGGTGCATCAATACCACCGCGGGGAGAAAGCTTCTCTATACCTTTACTTTCCCGATATTTATTTTTACCTATATCCCAATTGCAATCGTTGCGCTCTTTTGTAAAATTGAGTGGAAGCCGATTGCACATACCATCAGTAAATCCATTGAAGAGTTTCAGTGATGAAAATCCACCCAGTATCATAATGGGTGGATTTTTTGTTGATTATATACAAAATAAAAGTCTGCAATCTCACAAAAATGATGATTTGTTGCGAGTATTTTTGAAAGTGCAGGATTCTTTCTTGTATTTTTCCAAAAAATCCTGTATGATAATGATATTATTCTTGGAAAAAAAGATAGGAGGAACTGAATGCTAAACGAGTATTTGGGACAACTGAACGATTTTATGTACACCTATATCCTAATCTTTTTATTGATTGGTTCTGGTGTATACTTCACAATTCGCACTCGTTTTGTCCAAGTGCGCCGAATCGGAGATGTGCTCCGTATTCTGAAGGAGAAATCCGATAACAGTGAGGGGGGTAAGTCGGTTTCGTCTTTTCAGGCTCTCATGATTTCTACTGCATCACGTGTTGGTACGGGTAATATTGCAGGTATTGCGGCGGCAATTGCAACAGGTGGTCCGGGCGCTGTGTTCTGGATGTGGCTTATGGCTGTAATTGGTGGCGCGTCTGCGTTTATTGAGTCCACGCTCGCGCAGATTTACAAGATAAAGGATGGCGATTCCTTCCGTGGAGGACCAGCATACTATATTCAGCGTGGTCTGGGAAAACGCTGGCTCGGCTGTGTTTTTTCTGTTCTGCTGATTGCCTGCTTTGCCTATGGCTTCAACAGCTTACAGACCTATAATATCTCCACTGCAATTGCATACTATATCCCTAATTATAGTGAGAGTATGTGGCCTATGCTGATTGGTATTGTTATGGCTGCTTTGACTGCTGCGGTCATCTTTGGCGGTGTGCATCGTATTGGATTTATCAGTTCTGTAATTGTTCCGATTATGGCGGGCGGTTATATTTTGATTGGTCTCATTATGTTCTTTACACATCTAGATGCTGTCCCGGGTGTATTCTACCAGATTTTCAAACAGGCATTTGATGTACAGGCAATTATGGGTGGACTTGCAGGCAGTGCAATTGTTATTGGTATCAAGAGAGGTCTGTTCTCTAATGAGGCTGGTATGGGTTCGGCACCAAATGCGGCTGCGTCCGCTGAGGTATCCCATCCGGCTAAACAGGGACTCATTCAGACACTGTCTGTATTCCTCGATACCCTTGTGATTTGTTCTACGACCGCAATGATTCTGTTGGTTTCTGGCGTGGAGGTTTCAAAGGATATCACCTATGTACAGAATGCTGTGACAGGTACTTTTGGTGCAGCAGGCAATATGTTTATCACCATTGCAATCTTTTTCTTTGCATTCTCGAGTTTGATTGGCAACTACTATTACACGGAATCCAATCTGCGTTTCATCAAGGACGATAAGCGTCTTTTGTTCGTGTTCCGTCTGACCTGCTTGGTTGCGATTTTCCTTGGTGCACAGGCAAGCTTTGACACAGTATGGAATCTTGCAGATATCCTGATGGGCTTTATGGCGATAGTGAATATCTTTGCAATCCTGTTGCTTGGAAACATCGCAATCAAGGCATTGCGGGATTATGATGAACAGAGCAAGAAGGGAAAAGATCCTGTATTTTATGCAAGCCACATTGGTATGAAGCCGCAAGAACTGGATTATTGGCACGACGATGACCATATTCCGGGCGGTCAGTAAATGAAATACAAAAGCTACTATCTGATAAGATAGTAGCTTTTTTGTATAGAATAAATTCCAGCAGAACATGGAAGGAATCCATGATTTTGCTGGAATTTTTGTGTTATTAAACTGGAGAGGAAATGCTTTTGATAACAGCTGTTTTGTGATTCAAATATGATGATGCGCTTTGAGAGAAGCGGTTCGATGTGTATGTGCAAAGGGAAGATGAATACAAAAGCTGATACCTGCAAGCAGAAGGAAAGATACCAAAAGATATGTCTGTCGTCCAAAGGTGTCAAAGATCCAGACCAGTGGTGTACCAGAGGGCGCTTCGTAGAGAAACATATAGTTTTCTCCAAATTGGAAATCAATATATCCTACAATAAAGACAACAAATAGGAAGATACAGAGGACACGTGGGAAATGGTGCAGGCTTGGACGATGTGCGCCGGATACAATAAGTGCTAGTGGCACATAAATCAGTAAGCCGTGCAGAACAAAGGTCTGTATGGTTTGGAAAGAAAACATGGGATAATAGTCAGCAATGCCGGCGGGAAAGACTGTGCCGAAGATACCACCTAAAAGTGAGGTTGCATATACGAAATCTTTAAAGCAGGTAAATGGTGTGAAGATGGATAGTGGGATAAACAGACTTTGCAGCCCGCATAAATGCAGAGGAAGCAGCTTGATAAGGCTTGTCGTGCCTGTGAAGTACATCCAAACTGAGTGGGATAACTCAAGTGCTGGAACGAGTATGCCAGCAGTAAATAACAGTTTCCGGCGTGTTTTTTCTGAGGCGTGCTTTGTCCAGCGCAGAAGAAAAAAAAGGGCAAGCGCAAGAAGCAAAAGCAGGAAAATATGCTGGATGCCAAAAAGGGAAAAGGTATGTGAGTGCGGCTGGTTGCAGCGTACAAAAAAATCGGTCATATATCAAAGCCCCCAAAATGAAAATATAAAAATCAGTTAAAATATAGCATAACACAGAAATATGATAAATGTGTGTAATTTTGATGAACATAGGTGGAAAGAGCACGTACAAAACAAGGTATAAAAAAGCAGACTTCATTATGAAGTCTGCTCTACGGTGTTGATTTGTGAAGCAGGACACACCTGTGTCAAATCATGCTGAAAGTAGTCAGTTCCATTGCGCGCATCGAAACGCGCTGCGATTTTTTCAGCTTCGGCATAAAACCAATGTGCAAGTGCATCTGTATGATACATGTTATCTTCTTGATAAAGTGGAAATGCGGCGGAAAGTGGTAAAGAAATACAGTCCTGTTTTTTGGAAAGCTCATGGAAGCACACCCAAGAGGCTTTGCAGAAGTCATATTTTATCTTTTGATTCCACATGGAAAGTGCCCAATCGACATAGAGCGGGAGCTGTTCCAGTGCTTTGTCGAGATTCGTATATGCCCAGCAGTGCAGAACAGCTGCCAGATAATTCAGTTCACTTTTGTCTGCATGGATTCGATCAAAGAGCTTGTCTGCGAGTGGCTTCGCTTCGGTCAGATCGCCGCGGCGCAGGGCATCCTCCAGATAGGCAAGCCACATAAGCTTGGGCGTATCTTTACAGTATTCTACGGTATGCTCCTTGATCGGCTTTGCATACATGTCAGCAGCATCTCGGTCTCCGAAGAGCAGGGACAGATAAATGGCATAGCTGTATTCACATGCCTCGCAATCAGACATATCATCGCGCGGTGTGTTCCATGATTTTTTTAGGTAGGCAAAGGCTTTTTCCTTGTCAATATATTGCCAGAATCTTGCCATCTGTGCCCAGTAGGTGCGCTCTCCAAGCTGATAGCGTTCAGTCAGTATTTGGAATTCGTCAAGCAGCTGTTCCCATTCGGAAAGCGGGATTTGTGGAAGATCATTGATTGGTTCGATCGCTGTTTGCATAATGAGCAGATGAGAAAATGTCAAAAGTTCCTCCGGCAGCGCTTCTGGATATTGCTTTAGGATGGCATTGAATTCGGCGGCTGCCGGAATTGCCTTGGGTGCATCATCATGGAATATGGCTTGACAGGCATAATCTGTGCGAAAGAGCAGCCTCCAATAGGGATCATTTGCCGAATCAGCCTGCTGGATTGCATCGGATAATGCGGATAATTTTTGCGCGCCATCGGGAAGTGTTTCCAAAAAGCTGTAAATAGCTGTACCGTTGAATTCATTGAGTTTGGTATTGTTCTGCATAGGTTATCCTTTCTCTACAATGTATGGGTAACTTTCATCATTCTGCAATGCGTGCCTGTGCAAGGTTTTGTTTGAAATAGCTGCTGCCATTGCGCGCATCGAAATGTGCTGCGATTTTTTCAGCTTCAGCATAGAACCAATGTGCAAGTGTATCTGTATGATACATGTTATCTTCTTGATAAAGTGGAAATGCGGCGGAAAATGGTAAAGAAATACAGTCCTGTTTTTTGGAAAGCTCATGGAAGCACACCCAAGAAGCCTTGTAGAAGTCATACTTTTTCTTTTGATCCCACATGGATAGTGCCCAATCCAGACGCAGCCCGATTTGATGGATTGCGAGATCAAGATCGACGTACGCCCAACAGTGGAGGATTGCTGCGAGATATCCAAGATCACTTTTATCTCGAATGCCTTCGCGGTAAAGCTTATTTGCAAGGCTGTGGGCTTCTTCAAGATCACCGCGACGCAGAGCATCCTCTAAATAGGCAAGCCACATTAGCTGGGGTGTGTCGCTGCAAAAAATCATTCTGCCGTTTTTCAGCGGTTCTGCATAACGATCCGCCGCTTGGCGGTCGCCTGTTAAAAGACTCATGTGAATTGCATGGCTCACATCACATGCCTTGCAGTCGGACACCTTGTCGCGCTTACTGTTCCAAAAATTATTAAAGTATTCAAATGCCTGTTTGCTGTCAATATATTGCCAGAAGTCTGCCATACGCCACCAGTAAAGACGTTCTCCGATTCGATAATGCTTTGTCAGGGCATAAAATTTATCCATAAGCTGTTTCCATTCAGAAATGGGGATCTGGGGCAATGCGGCAATGGGATCAACTGTGAACTGCATCATGACAAGATGCATGCGGTCTTTTTGCTCAGGTGGAAGTGCATCGGGATGTTGTTCAAGAATTGCATTAAATTCAGCGCCAATGGGAATGGCCTTGGGGGGATCATCGTGAAATGCCATGTGCCAAGCATATTCAAAACGAAACACCAAACGCCAATAGGTATCATTGGCAGCATCTGCTTGCCGAATCGCGTCAGAGAGTGCATTTGTTTTTGTACTATCGTCAGCGAGGTTGTCGATCAGGCTCATAAGACCGGTGCCGTTAAAATCGCTCATCGTAGTATCTTTCATAGTATATTCCTTTCAATTGCTAGGTGATTGGCATTATCAAGCTTGGTTTGGTAATAATGTGAGTTATTTCGGGTATCGAATGCCTGTGCAATTTTTTGCGCATGTTCGTAAAAGAATATGCCAAGTGTATCCATAGTGTAAAGGTTGTTTTCCTGCCATAGAGGAAAGTTTTGCGGCAATGTCAGTGCTGCGCGATCGGTGCACTGTTTGTTGTATTGCAGGCATACGACCCATGCAGCAGTACACAGTTCGAACACTTCATCTTGATCCCATTCTCCCCAGACTTCGTCAATGCCGGACTCTAACATACGCAGTGCCTTGTCAGTATCGTGATAGGCCAGCCAGCGCAGCATGGCAGAATTATATTCATTTTTGGCAAGCTGTGGGCGCAGTAGTTTTGCCCAGTAGGTTGCCTGCTCGTGGGTTTCATAATCCAGAGCAAATTGCAGAAGCTTGGAAAGCGTGCGCTCGGGCTCCGATTGACAAGTGGCAGTTCCATCCAGTATCGGCTGGGCGGATTGGAGTGCTTTTGCCTTTTGTCCGGTTTTTAAAAAATAATCTGCTTGGAAGTGGCACTTACATGCCACGCAGCTGGATACATCACGGAATTTGGGATGCAGCATTTTTTGATAATATTGTTGTGCACGCTCCCATTTCTCCTGCCGAATGGCAATTTGCCAGTTACGCTGATAGTAGCTTTTATCACCTAAACGGCACTGCTCAACTGCTTTTTTGAAATGTTCCATCATGGTATCCAGCTGGCAAAGTGGGAGTTGAGGCAGACAGTCCCATTGTTCGGTACAAATATAAAGGGCGTACACATAATCCAGTGAAGAATCCTTGATTGGGTAATTTTCGTAAATTGCAATCATTTCAGTAATGATGGGAAGAATGGTGCCGGAATCGCCGTGAAATGCAAGCTCCATCATGAGGTCATCTCGCATATGAAACCGCCAATAGTGGTCTTGCTGTAAATCGGCTTGGATGATTGCACTGCGTATGACCTCTGCGCGTTCGGTGCCGTGCGGGAGTTTGCGATAGCTTTGAGAGAGCGCTTTTAAGGATTGCGTGTCCATAATACACCTCTTTGTCATCTGATTTTGGGGATTATATGGGAAGATATGTATTGCTTTCTGTTATTAAGAGAAACCAGAGGAAAATGCGTGGGCAAAGGTTTGGTATGTTTTTTCAGAACAGCTTACAGAGTTTTTGTAAGCGATTCCTTTTAGCTGCTTCCGAGATGATTGGCGTTGTCAAGTTTGGTTTGGTAGTAATGCGAGATATTGCGAGTATCGAATGCCTGCGCAATTTTTTGCGCATGTTCGTAAAAAAATGTGCCCAATGTATCCATGGCATAAAGGTTGTTTTCCTGCCAAAGCGGAAAGCTTTTCGGCAATACGAGTGCCACGCGATCGGTGCATTGTTTGCCATATTGCAGGCATACGACCCATGCAGCGGTACAAAACTCAAACACTTTATTTTGATCCCATTCTCCCCAGACTTCAGCAATACCGGATTCTAACATGCGCAGTGCCTTGTCGGTATCATGATACGCCAGCCAGCGCAGCATGTCAGAATTATATTCATTTTTCGCAAGTTGTGGACGCAGCAGATTTGCCCAGTAGGTCGCCTGCTCGTGGGTTTCATAATCCAGAGCAAATTGCAGGAAGCTGGAAAGTATGCGATCAGGCTCCTGCTCACAGGTGACCATGCCGTCCAGTACAGGCTGTGCGATTTGCTGTGCCTTTTCCTTTTGTTGGGTTTTCAGAAAGTAATCGACCTTGGAGTAACAGGTACATGCAGCGCAGTCTGATGTATCTGGGAATTTTGGGTGCAGCATCTTTTGATAAGCCTGTTCTGCCAGATCCCATTTTTCCTGTCGAATGGCAATCTCGCAGCAGCGTTCATAATAACTTTTATCGCCTAGGTGATATTGATAAACTGCTTTTTTATAACGCTCCATCATGTCATTCAGTTGACTGAGTGAAAGCTGAGGCAGACAGTCCCATTGATTGATACACAGATAGATGGCATACACATAATCGGATTCTGCATCTGCAATGGGATGCTCCTCGTAAATTGCGGTCAGTTCGGTGATGATGGGAAGGATTTTGCCCTCATCGCCGTGGAAAGCCAGTTCAAGCATCAGGTCATAACGCAAATGGAAGCGCCAAAAGTGGTTTTGCTGGAAATCGGCTTGGGCGATTGCATCATGTATGCTCTCTGCACGTTCGCTGCCGTGTGGGAGTTTGCGATAGTTTTGGTAAAGCTCGTATAACGATTGAAAATCCATTAGGTATCTCCTTGCAGCTTCAGATTATTTTCTACAAGATGCACAAGTTCTTGGCTCATGGTTTGCAGTTCGCGGCTTTGGAGTGCATGCCCGCCTGTTACGAGCGCCTGCACGTATAAAATACGGCATACACTTTCTAAAAGGGGTTCTTCAGATATTTGAGATAATTTTTGAATCAGAGGACAAGTGGTGTTGAGATACAGCGTGGAAAGTGGCTGTTCTTCTAAGCCGGATAACAAAGATGAAAGCGCATCAGAAAAAACGTTGCCTTGGCTCATTTCCTTGGCAGTCTGAACCTCTCGGACAAAGCGCACATCATCGTGCAGGGAGTACAAAACAGGAAGTTCTGATGGGGAAAATCCGCGCAATTGGACTTGGCAGTCGAATTTTTTGAGGGAATGGTTGGCGGCACGGAGCAGACGGTCGCTTTGCGCCAAGGTCTGTTCAGAGGGCATACCCAATGTAGTTTCCAGACTTTCTTCACTCAAAGGGGTTGCACATAAACCACATAGCTGGTGCAATTTCAAAATCAGTTCCTGATCGCTTGTATAGCCGCTGCATACCAGCAAGCGTCCTTGCGCCAGAAAGATTGGACGCAGCTGGCGGAAACGCTCAATGGAACTGACGTAGGTGATTTCTTTGACTCTGCGCAGGGCAGCACCTGTTTTTGTACCTTCACTGGTTTCAAAGGGCAGATAATCAATAAAAATATGGAACATATCATTATCCCAGACAGAAAGGGACTTGATTGCGCGAAAGTGCACATCGATGATTTGCTGTAAGCGCTCGGGATTCTCACGCTGGAGCTTTTTGAAGTGCGCAGAGATGGCTTGTGTAAGTTCCTCGCGTGTCTCTTCGAGTGCTGCATCTTCGTAGAAATCTTCGCGGGAGGCGGTTGGGCGCAGACCGGAGGTGTTAAAGAAGCATTGTGTAAAAAATGCCCAGTCCGGCAAAATATGCTCGCCATTTTCGGTCAGCAGCATTTGCTTGAGATAGATACGATGCTGTCCTTTTGCAGAAACGGAGGTTTCATAAGGCAGAATATAAGCCGCACCATTGATGTGTGGGGTAGAGATGGGAATTGCGTCTAAAAAAGAGCATCCAAAAATCCATGAGCCAAAGGATAGAAGCTGATTGCGCCCCAGAACGGAAAAGTCATCGGGAATTTGATTAATCGGCTCTGGATTGCCAGCAAGATGAACCGGAACCGGAAGTACCAGACCATAATACTTGACGAGATTTTCCATTGTCTCTGCGTCGAAATAGTCCTCGGTGCCGGACTTTGCGGTCAAGGTAACGGTTGTGCCGATGAGAGCACTGTCAAGAGGCTCGATGGTGTATGTGCCATCGGGAAAGCCTGTCCATTTGTGTGCAGGACCGCCGTCGGCTGGTTGGGTATGTATGACGATGGAATCAGATACCATGAAGCATGAGAGCAGACCGATGCCAAACCGTCCAATAAAATCTTCTGGGATTTTTCCGTTCATGAGTTCTGTTTTGGAGGACTGGCCGATGACAGCAAGAAAACGGTGGATTCCTTCTTCGGTCAAACCGGCACCATTGTCCCAAAAGACAAGCTGTTTGCGTGGCTTTACAGAAATTGTAATGCGTCCACTGTCCCAACTTGGCTGTTGCTTTTTACGCAGAGTGATTGCGTCCACACCATTTTGCAAAAGTTCGCGTACAAAAACGTCAGGGCTTTTGTATAGATGGTTGGATAGGATATCCAGCATACCGCCAAGGTTGACCTGAAAGTGATAGCTGTCTTTGTGAGCGGGAGCCGCTTGGGGGACGACTGCCTGTACCAGTTCTTCTGTATTTGATGAACTTTCGGCATGCGAAAAATGAAGTGCAGTAAGAAAATCGGTCAGCTGTTCTGTCTCGTAATAACCATACTGGTCTTGAGGGTATGCTTTTGGGGGGAGGGAATCGGTAGACCAGCACCGTAAATAATTAGCGAGCCGATCGGCGGGGATACCGAAGTGTTGTGCAAGACAAGCTGCATTTCCGCTGAACTGCTTCAAACGATCTGGTGAAACTGCGCCAAAATAGTCTGGTACAGGGCAAAAACAATCCTGTTCGATGCTATTTTCGTAGAGATAGTATCCCCAGTAATCATTTTTGCAGGTATAACATAAAAGCACAGCGGTTTCTGCCTGTTCGGACAAAAGGCGTGTGAACGTCTGGGGGTCGCTGCAGGTAGACTGGAAATGAATCATTGTTCCGGCAGGATAGCTTTCCAGTGTATAGCTGCTGATACAAGATGCAAATGCACAGGCTTCTAATGTGTGCAGATATTTTTTGACCGGAAAGATACCGCGTTTGAGAATGATTGCAGTATGTAAAACAAATTCCATGGTTTTGAAATCCTTTCTGTTGCGGCAGATTGGCAGAGTGTATATTTTGTGCGTTTTGGAGATAAAAAAACTCCAATCGTAGTCTGCTTACGATTGGAGGGAAATGATGGGATGCGTTTTAGCGCATGCGAAGCTTAGAACAGTTTTCAATCCCCAAAAAACTACACTTTTATTATACAAATTACTGGAAATATGTCAAGATATTGAAAAAAATATCTGACCTTTGGAGAAAGAGAATAAATTCACAAAGATATAAAATTGCGCTTGATTTCCTTGGTGTATCGCTCTATAATTGTTTTGCCCACTCGAGAATTATAAAAAACGGAGGGAATCATTGATGCGGGATTGGTTCAACGGAGACTTGACTGAGGAACAAAAAGCGCGTTTCCGAAACTGTTGGGTGCTGCTTGCAGAACAGTCTAGAAAACCGTGGCAAACTTTTGTATTACGACCTTATTTATATGAACAGTTTTTCGCAACGGATGCGCAGCAGAGAGCGGTTCCGATGATTTTGGATATCTTGGCTATGCTGTCAGAACATCTTCCGGTCATGATTCATTTTTATTGCACCATGCCGAAGCATCCAGCGGCACAGATGCTGTCTGTATGTGCAGAAAGCTTTGGTCAGGTGGTGCGCGATCCCAACAGCCCGTCATTCTTGCTGGTGCCGGGAGCGGAACTGCCAACCGAGCTGCTTGGAGCGCTTTTGTTTGATCCAGACAGCGCATTCCATGTGATGTGTTATGTGCCGCAGCATTTTTTGGTGGACAAAATATCTGCCATGCCATATGGCGGCTGTCTCTGGTATTTGGAGCACGGTATGGGAAGAATGCGTTTGGATTATATGTCAGGGCGTCCCATGCTGGAAATTCAGGCAGATCATACGGTAACACCAGAATTTCTGATGGGACGCATTACGCCCATGGTTTGGCGGCATGGATATCGCCTAGTCCTGCATAAATGATATCTGTTAGTTGTGGTAGGCTTTGCGAACCAGAACCGACATATCACTGTCATAGCGCACGTTTTTGCGGACGAGCACGTCATCGGCGGCGAATTTTCTCTCCTGTACCAATTGCAGGCGGAATCCGTTGTTTCGCACATTGATATAGGTGTCGGTGTTGTGCGCACCATAAGGATAAGCGAAAAACAATGTTTTCTGACCAAGCATGGAGTTAAGAGAGGTATAGGCGCGCTTTAGTTCTTTGTTGAGTTCAGGTGCGTCCACTTCAGTGCAGTCGATGTGGTCGATATTGTGTGCATATACCTTAATATATCCGCTAGCCTCCATTTCACGTGCTTGTTGGGCATTAAAAAAGGTAGGAGTTTCACGCTCCATTTCGCGTACAACTGTGAAAATGGAGGCAGGTGCTTTTTCTTCGACAAGGACAGGATAGGCAAGCTGATAGTTGTCCAAATAGCCGTCATCAATGGTGATGATAAAGTATTTTTTGCCTTTTTCTGCCTTGCCGTTAAAATAATCTTCCAGAGAGATACAGGTGTAGCCCATGGCACGCATATCACGGATATCACAGCGCAGCTTCCAAGGCGAGGTGTAGAGGTTTGGGTTTGCAGCCAAAACTGCGGGGTCATTGGTGAACGCGTGATACATAAAAATCACAGTGTTCTTGTTTTTTTGGAAATAGGGGAAAGTTGGGTCGACCTCAACGCGTTTTTGCGGGCTGTTGTATAAAACCGACCAGTTCAGTTCGCGCCCCAAATCGCGAAGGGCAAAATAATTATAGCCATCAATGCTGTATCCCTTGATGTTGGCTGCCTTACCATTGATGTAGACAGTTTGTAGTGTGGGGCGTGCAGTGGCTTTGGGGGCAGTTGCTGGCGGTTGAGATTCTGCGGAAGCGTCATAGGGCTGTCCTTCGTCGATAAAGATGGAGGAAGTATTTGGATCATAGTAAACGGAACAGCCGGCCGCTTTTGCAAAATCACGTGCGCGGACATAGTTATTACGAGAAACTGTGTATGCGGATAAATTTGCTTTATTGCCATAAATATAGATATCTTCATGTGAGCGCACTGCACTGAGGGCAGAGGCAGAGCCTGCAAGGGAAAATGCGCTTAAAAGAATGAACAGGAGACGAGAATGTCGCAAAATATAGCCCTCCTTATAAAAACACAATAAAATAGACGGTTCTCAAAAGAAAACCGTCTATATTTTTGTCTAAAATGCACTTGACTATACGGTGTAAAATATGGTATAATAAATCGCTTATCGAAATCTGAGTGCTTTTTATAATTCCTGTACTAATGATAACATGCTTTTTCGACGAGCGCAAGAGGTACTTGAAAATTTTAACCACGCCTCCGGGCGTATTGAAATCCAAGGAAATTCAGAAACGGAGTGATGGGTTCAACATGATGGTGAAAGACGTACAGCACGGTAAGACTATAAGAAAGAGCTTTGCGCGCATCGAGGAGATCCTCGAGATGCCAAACCTAATCGAGATTCAGAAGAAATCCTATGAGTGGTTTCTTGATACAGGGCTGCGTGAGGTTTTTGAAGATGTCTCTGCAATTACAGATTACACCGGCAACCTTGAGCTGACTTTTCTCGACTATGCACTGGACGAGCCGAAGTATAGCATTGAGGAATGTAAGGCACGTGATGCAACTTTTGCGTGTCCGCTGAAGGTGCGCGTACGCCTGCGCAACAAGGAAACTGGAGAGATCAAAGAGCAGGAGATCTTCATGGGCGAATTCCCGCGCATGACACAGTCCGGTACTTTTATCTTTAACGGCGCAGAGCGCGCCATTGTGTCGCAGATTGTTCGTTCTCCGGGTGTTTATTATGGCAGAGAGCTGGACAAGACAGACAAGGCGATCTTATCTGCAACGGTTATTCCATATCGTGGTGCATGGCTCGAGTACGAGACCGATATGAATGATGTGTTCTATGTCCGCATCGATAAAAACCGTAAAATCCCGATTACCTCTCTCATTCGTGCGCTTGGTGTAAAGACCGATGCAGAAATTTTGGAGATGTTTGGTGAGGACGAGCGGATTTTGGCAACGCTGGAGCGTGATCCCTCCAAGACTGCGGAAGAAGCACTCATTGAAATTTACAAGAAGATGCGCCCGGGTGAGCCGCCCTCGGTTGAGTCTGCGACCAATCTTATGGACGCGATGTTCTTTGACACCCGCCGTTATGATATTTCTGCGGTTGGTCGTTATAAATACAATAAGAAGCTGAATATTGCCCGCCGTTTGGTAGGGCGCAAGCTAATGGCTCCGGCTGTCGATCCAATGACCGGTGAGATTCTAGCAGAGGAAGGCACCATTTTGACCCGTGAGCAGGCGCGCCGCATTGCAGCACGCGGTGTCAATGCAGTGGAGTTGGAATCTGCGGAAGGTAAGCTTGTAAAGGTGTTTGGCAATGGTATGGTCGATGTCGATGACTTTAAGGATTACCTTGGCGGTATGGGAACTGAGGAACTTGGCATCAAGGAAAAGGTACGCTTTTCTGTGCTCAAAGAAATTATCGACACCGGTGCAGCTGGGGAAGAACTCAAGAAGATGGTTGCTGAGCGTATCCATGATTTGATTCCCAAGACCATTATCGTTGATGATATTCTGGCAACTATCTGCTATCTGCTCAATATTGGCAACGGTGTTGGTGTAACAGATGATATAGATCATCTGGGCAACCGACGCCTGCGTTGCGTTGGTGAGCTGCTGCAAAATCAGGTCCGTATCGGCTTCTCCCGCATGGAACGCGTGATTCGTGAGCGTATGACCATTCAGGATATGGATACTGTGACTCCGCAGTCTCTTATTAACATTCGTCCTGTAACGGCTGCGATTAAGGAGTTCTTCGGCTCCTCACCGCTGTCACAGTTCATGGATCAGAACAATCCGCTTGCGGAACTGACGCATAAGCGCCGTCTGTCTGCGCTGGGTCCCGGCGGTCTGTCTCGTGACCGCGCATCGATGGAAGTGCGAGATGTACACTATAGTCACTATGGTCGTATGTGCCCAATCGAGACTCCTGAAGGTCCAAACATCGGTCTGATTTCTTACCTCGCAACTTACGCGCGCATCAATGACTTTGGATTTATCGAAGCACCGTACCGCGTGATCGACAAGGAAACCGGTCGAGTCACTGATGAGGTTCGTTATATGACAGCAGATGTCGAGGACGAATTCATTGTTTGTCAGGCGTATGAGCCGCTTGATGAAAACGGATGCCTTGCACATGAACGTATCACCTGCCGTATGCGCGATGAAATCATTGAGGTCGATCGTAAGGATGTTGACCTTATGGACGTATCGCCGCGTATGATGGTTTCGGTTGCAACTGCATTTATTCCGTTCCTTGAGCATGATGACGCAAACCGTGCACTCATGGGCGCGAACATGCAGCGTCAGGCTGTGCCGCTTCTGAAAACAGAGGCACCTGTTGTTGCAACTGGTATGGAATATAAGGCAGCGGTGGATTCTGGCATCATTCCGCTGGCTGAGGGCGATGGTGTTGTCACCCGTTCAACTGCACGCGAGGTATGTGTGCGTTATGATAACGGGGAGGAGAAGTCGTACCACCTCACAAAGTTCCTGCGTTCCAACCAGTCTACCTGTATCAATATGCGTCCAATCGTCAATCTGGGTGAGCGTGTAAAGACAGGTGATGTGCTGGCGGACGGTCCGTCTACCGATAAGGGCGAAATTGCACTTGGCAAGAATGCACTCATCGGCTTTATGACATGGGAAGGCTATAACTACGAGGACGCAGTTTTGCTCAACGAGCGTCTGGTACGCGATGATGTATACACTTCTATTCACATTGAGGAATATGAGTCGGAGTCCCGTGATACCAAGCTTGGACCGGAGGAAATCACCCGTGACGTGCCGAACGTAGGCGAGGACGCATTGCGTGACCTTGACGAGCGCGGCATTATCCGTGTCGGCGCAGAGGTACATGCTGGTGATATTCTGGTTGGTAAGGTAACACCGAAGGGTGAAACAGAGTTGACCGCAGAGGAGCGTCTCTTGCGTGCGATTTTCGGAGAGAAGGCAAGAGAAGTACGCGATACCTCTCTGCGTGCACCGCATGGTGAATCTGGTATCGTTGTAGATGTTAAGGTATTTACCCGAGAGAATGGCGATGAGCTGGCTCCGGGCGTCAATATGGTGGTTCGCTGTTATATTGCGCAGAAGCGCAAGATTTCAGTCGGTGACAAGATGGCAGGCCGTCACGGTAACAAGGGTGTTATCTCCCGTATCCTGCCGCAGGAGGATATGCCGTTCCTCGAAGATGGCACACCGCTGGATATCGTGCTCAACCCGCTCGGCGTACCATCTCGTATGAACATTGGTCAGGTGCTTGAGGTGCATCTGGGTTTTGCGGCGAAGAAGCTGGGCTGGAAGGTCGAGACACCTGTATTTGACAGCGCATCGCAGAAGGATATTGAGGATATGCTGGTCAAGGCGGGCTATGATGCAGACGGTAAGAGTTGGCTGTATGATGGCAGAACCGGTGAGCGCTTTGACAACCGCGTTACTGTTGGCTATATGTACTACCTCAAGCTGCACCATTTGGTTGATGATAAGATTCATGCACGTTCTACCGGCCCATACTCTTTGGTTACCCAGCAGCCTTTGGGTGGTAAGGCGCAGTTTGGCGGTCAGCGTTTCGGTGAGATGGAAGTTTGGGCACTCGAAGCATACGGTGCAGCCTATACCCTGCAGGAGATTTTGACAGTCAAATCGGACGATATCACTGGACGTGTTAAGACCTATGAGGCAATCGTTAAGGGTCACAATGTACCGCAGCCGGGTGTGCCGGAGTCCTTTAAGGTGCTTGTCAAGGAGTTGCAGTCCTTGTGTTTGGATATCAAGGTGCTGGATGAAAACATGGAAGTCATTGAGTTGTCTGAGGACGAAGAGGAAGACACCGACTTCGGCAACCGTGCGATGCCTGAGGAGTCTGCTGCCGGCACAGATGCAGAATTTGCAGCAGCTGGCTTTGGAATCAATGAGGCAGAAGAGGGAGACACCGATTTGGGTGCGTTTGACAGCACGGAAGACGACGTAGATGTAGATGATGACCTTATTGAGGAAGACAGCTACGACGATGGTGATTTTGATGAATAATGCGGATACAGGAGGAGCTTTCTAAACTATGGGATATAATACGTTCAATGCCATTAAAATCGGTTTGGCTTCGCCCGAACTGATCCGCGAGTGGTCTTATGGCGAGGTCAAAAAGCCGGAGACCATCAATTACCGCACGCTCAAGCCAGAGCGTGACGGCCTGTTTTGTGAACGCATCTTTGGACCGACAAAGGACTGGGAATGTCATTGTGGTAAGTATAAGAAGGTTCGCTATAAGGGAAAAATTTGTGATAAGTGCGGCGTAGAGGTCACCCGTGCAAAGGTACGCCGTGAGCGCATGGGTCATATTGAACTGGCGGCGCCGGTTTCACATATTTGGTATTTTAAGGGTATTCCTTCCCGAATGGGGCTGATTCTGGATATCAGCCCGCGTATTCTGGAGAAGGTACTCTACTTTGCAAATTATATTGTTACAGAGCCGGGAGATACTCCGCTCATGTATAAGCAGATCCTGACGGAAACTGAGTACCGCGATATGCGTGAAAAGTACGACGAGGATTTTGAGGCAATGATGGGTGCAGAGGCAATCAAAAAGTTGCTTCAGCAGTTGGATCTGGAAAAGCTGTCAGTAGAACTGCGCAATGAACTGCGTGATGCATCTGGTCAGAAACGTATGCGCATCATCAAGCGTCTGGAGGTTGTAGAATCGTTCCGTCTGTCCGGTAACAAGCCGGAGTGGATGATTATGGACGTGGTTCCGGTAATCCCGCCGGAAATCCGTCCTATGGTACAGCTGGATGGTGGTCGATTTGCGACCTCTGATCTCAACGACCTGTATCGCCGTGTCATAAACCGCAATAACCGTCTCAAGCGCCTTTTGGAACTGGGTGCTCCGGATATCATTGTGCGCAATGAGAAGCGTATGCTTCAGGAAGCGGTTGATGCACTGATTGACAATGGCCGCCGTGGTCGTCCAGTTACTGGTCCGAATAATCGTGCGCTCAAGTCTCTCTCGGATATGCTGAAAGGTAAGCAGGGGCGTTTCCGTCAGAACCTGTTGGGCAAGCGTGTTGACTATTCTGGCCGTTCGGTTATCGTTGTCGGTCCGGATCTTAAGATTTGGCAGTGTGGTCTGCCAAAGGAAATGGCGCTTGAGCTGTTTAAGCCATTCGTTATGAAGCGACTGGTCAAGGACGGTCTGGCATCGAATATCAAGTCGGCAAAGAAGATGGTCGAGCGGGCAAAGACCGAGGTTTGGGACGTGCTGGAAGATGTCATCAAGGGACACCCAGTCATGCTGAACCGTGCGCCTACCCTGCACCGTCTGGGTATTCAGGCGTTTGAGCCAAAGCTTGTAGAGGGTCGTGCAATTCGTTTGCATCCGCTGGTATGTACCGCGTTTAATGCGGACTTTGACGGCGATCAGATGGCTGTCCATGTACCTTTGTCTGCGGAGGCACAGGCGGAGGCAAGACTGCTCATGCTGTCTGCAAATAACCTCTTGAAGCCGCAGGACGGCAAGCCGGTTACTGTACCTTCACAGGATATGGTGCTGGGTTCCTATTATCTGACCATCGACAAGGCAGATGAGCCGGGTGCCGGCAAGATCTTCTCCTGTCCGGATGAGGCAATGATGGCGTATGACGAAGGTGTTGTCGGTATCCATGCACCAATCAAGGTTCGCATGACCCGCAGCGTGAATGGTCAGACCATTTCCCGTATCGTCGATGCAACAGTTGGTCGTCTGATTTTTAACTCCCGTATTCCGCAGAATCTGGGCTTTGTCGAGCGTAACGATGACAATATTCTGGATCTGGAAATCATGTTTACATGTGGTAAGAAGGAGCTTGGTAAGATCATTGACCGCTGTATCCGTGTACACGATTTCAATAAGACTGCTGAGGTTCTCGACTCCATTAAGAGCATGGGCTATAAGTACTCTACAAAGGGTGCTTTGACCGTAGCTGTTGCTGACATGCTTGTTCCAGATGAAAAGCAGAGCATGGTCGAGGAGTCTGAAAAGAAGGTAGCACAGATCGACCGCAAGTATAAGCGTGGCTTTATTACCGACGACGAGCGTTATCGTCTTGTAGTACACGAGTGGGAGGAGACCACAAAGAAGGTTGCTGCAAAGCTGCAGGACAACATGAAGGAACAGCGCTACAATCCAATTCACATGATGGCGGAATCTGGTGCGCGTGGTTCAATCAACCAGATTCGTCAGCTGGCGGGTATGCGTGGTTTGATGGCTTCTACCTCGGGTAAGACGATTGAGATTCCGATTAAGTCCAATTTCCGTGAAGGACTGTCAGTTTTGGAATACTTTATTTCGGCACGAGGTGCTCGAAAGGGTATGGCGGATACCGCTCTGCGTACTGCGGACTCCGGTTACCTGACTCGTCGTCTGGTTGATGTTTCGCAGGATGTTATCATCCGTGAGGATGACTGCGGTGCGGTCAAGGGTATCTGGGTTGAGGATATCAAGGAAGGAAACCAGACCATTGAGCCGTTCCATGAGCGCCTGATTGGTCGCTATCTGGTTGATGACCTTTACGATAGTGAGGGCAATCTGGTGATTTCCAAGGATCACATGATGACCGAAGAAGATGCAGATCGTGTCATCAAAATGGGGGTTACACGTCTCCAGATTCGTTCGGTTCTGGAATGTCGTGCACGTAAGGGTGTATGTACGCACTGCTATGGTATGAACCTTGCCTCCGGTGAGCCATGTGGTCTTGGTGAAGCAGTTGGTATCATTGCGGCACAGTCCATCGGTGAGCCGGGTACACAGCTTACCATGCGTACTTTCCATACAGGTGGTGTCGCAGGTTCGGATATCACACAGGGTCTGCCGCGTGTCGAGGAGCTGTTTGAGGCGCGCAAGCCGAAGAAAGTTGCAACACTTGCAGAGACCTCCGGTCGTGTTACCATTGAGGAGTCCAAGCGCACAACGCTCAAGACCATCAATATCACAAACACAGAAACCGGTGAGATGTACTCGTATCAGCTGGCTTCTTCTTCCGGTATCCGTGTGGAAGATGGTCAGCAGGTACAGCAGGGTGAGCAGCTCAATGAAGGTGCACTCAGCCCGCATGATATCCTGCATGTACTCGATCCACGTGCCGTGCATGACTATCTCATTAAGGAAGTACAGAAGGTTTACCGTCAGCAGGGCGTAGATATCAACGATAAGCATATCGAGGTCATTGTACGTCAGATGATGCGCAAGGTAAAGGTTGAAGATGCAGGAGACGCAAAGGTGCTGCCCGGATCTGTCATTGACCTGCTTGAGTTCGAGGATTACAACAATGAGGTGCAGGCACGCATTGATGCAGGCGAATCCAATCTGCGCCTTGCAACTTGCAGTCCGACACTAATGGGTATTACAAAGGCTTCGCTGGCAACAGAGTCCTTCCTGTCCGCGGCTTCCTTCCAAGAGACGACACGTGTCCTGACAGAGGCTGCAATCAAGGGCAAAATCGACCCGCTGCTTGGTCTGAAAGAAAATGTTATCATTGGTAAGCTGATTCCGGCAGGCTCCGGTATGAGCGAATACTGTGATGGACATTATGAGCAGACAGTAAGTCTGGATTAAAAAAATCACATGTCGGGGAGTACTGAGAGGTGCTCCCTGATTTTACATTTTGATATGCTTGCCATTGGTATGTCTTGAATCGCTCCCCAAAACAAGATAAGACAGGAAGCTGTGATAGATGCAGCGGAAAAGCAGGAAAAAACAAAGGAATTTATGTATTTATCAGAGTGAAAAGGGAAAAATAGACAGGTAGAGCAGCCTGCTGGAAGAAATTCTTGTAAAAAAGAGGGAATTGTAAAAAAAAGACTTGACCATGGCGAGAGAGCACGTTATACTATAGAAGTATGCGGTATAGGAGGTTACAATATGCTTTCTGAATTATCGCAGGCGGCTAAAGTCGTCGGCGTGAAACAGTCCCAAAAGGCCATTCGCGAGGGCAATGCAAAGATGGTTTTTGTGGCTGATGATGCCGAACAGCGTGTGATTCGTCCGATTCGGGAACTGTGCGATGAAATGCAGGTTCCGCTTTCTGAGATTCCGACAATGACGGAGCTTGGAGATGCAGCCGGCATCGATGTCGGTGCTGCTGTGGTCACACTGCTGAGGTCTGCTAATTAAATGGGCACTGCCTGTTTAATATAGAAAATATTTTTGAAAGAAGGAGGAAATAGAATGCCTACTTTTAACCAGCTCGTTCGTAAGGGACGTGAGACAGTTACTGCAAAGTCTACCGCTCCTGCTCTTCAGGTTGGTCTGAACTCTCTGAAGAAAAAGACCACTGAGCAGTCTGCTCCGCAGAAGCGTGGTGTGTGCACTACTGTTAAAACCATGACCCCTAAGAAGCCGAACTCTGCTCTGCGTAAGATTGCTCGTGTAAAGCTGACAAACGGTATGGAGGTGTCTGCCTACATTCCGGGTATCGGTCACAACCTGCAGGAGCACTCTGTTGTAATGGTTCGCGGCGGTCGTGTAAAGGATCTGCCGGGTGTACGTTACCACATCATTCGCGGCGTTCTGGATACACAGGGCGTTGCAAACCGCAAGCAGGCGCGCTCCAAATACGGCGCAAAGCGCCCGAAGGCTGGCAAGTAATCCGCATTTTTATTTCCGTAGCCTGATAGATGATTGCGCGGCTTTTGCCGCGTTCTCGTCCTCGGTTTTACGAAAATCTGCCGGATTGTCTGTCTGCATCAAAGTCTTTGAGAGCTGAAGCTTCACAAAGCAATCGTTCAGTCTTTTTGATAGACTGACCCACCGCTTTGTCTTTCTCTTTGGAAAGACAGGCGCAACACGGCACACGCAGGCCGTGTGCTGAGTACCAATGAAATCATTTCTATATGAAGGAGGGAAGTAAAGTGCCAAGAAGAGGAAATGTTCCCAAGAGAGACGTTCTGCCCGATCCAATGTACAACTCTAAACTCGTTACCAAGCTGGTCAACTCGATCATGCTCGACGGTAAGAAGGGTGTAGCGCAGAAGGTCGTTTATGGTGCTTTTGACATCGTTCGCGACAAGACTGGTCGTGAGCCGCTGGAGGTTTTTACCGAGGCGATGGAAAATATTATGCCATCTCTGGAGGTTAAGGCTCGCCGTGTAGGCGGTGCTACCTATCAGGTTCCGATGGAGGTTCGTCCGGAGCGTCGTCAGACTTTGGGTCTGCGCTGGATCACCAAGTATTCTCGTGCACGCAGCGAGAAGACTATGCGTGAGCGTCTGGCTGGCGAGATCATGGACGCTTGCAATAATCTGGGCGGCTCTGTTAAGAAGCGTGAAGATACGCACAAGATGGCAGAGGCGAACAAGGCATTCGCTCACTACCGTTATTAATTTACGGCAGTATTTGAAAGGAGAGCAAACATGCCTAGAGAATTTTCGCTGGCTAAAACCAGAAACATCGGCATCATGGCACACATTGATGCTGGTAAAACAACTACGACCGAGCGTATTCTGTATTACACCGGCGTAAATTATAAGGTTGGCGATACCCATGATGGTACCGCTACTATGGACTGGATGGAGCAGGAGCAGGAGCGTGGTATTACCATTACCTCTGCTGCAACCACCTGTCAGTGGAAGGATCACCGTATCAACATCATTGATACCCCAGGTCACGTTGACTTCACCGTTGAGGTGCAGCGTTCTCTGCGTGTACTCGATGGTTCGGTGACTGTATTTTGTGCAAAGGGCGGTGTAGAGCCGCAGTCTGAGACCGTTTGGCATCAGGCTGATGACTATAAGGTTCCGCGTATGGCGTTCGTCAACAAGATGGACATCATGGGCGCTGACTTCTACAACGTTATTGATATGATGAAGGACCGCCTCAAGTGTAATGCGGTTCCGATTCAGCTGCCAATCGGCAAGGAGGAAACCTTTAAGGGCATCGTCGATTTGATGACCATGCGTGCAGAGGTTTACTATGACGATATGGGCAAGGATATCCGTGATGAGGATATCCCAGCTGATATGATGGACAAGGCGCAGGAATACCATGATGCAATGGTAGAGTCCATCTGCGAACTCGACGAGGATCTCATGATGAAGTACCTCGAGGGCGAGGAGATTTCGGTTGATGAGTTGAAGGCTGCTCTGCGTAAGGGTGTCTGCAACGTAGAAATCATTCCGGTTATGTGTGGTACTGCATACCGCATGAAGGGTGTACAGATGCTGCTTGACGCAGTTGTTGACTATATGCCTGCTCCGACAGATGTTCCTGCAATCAAGGGTATCAATCCGGATACCGAGGAAGAAGATGAGCGTCCGTCCTCTGACGAGGCACCATTCTCCGCGCTGGCATTTAAGATTATGACCGACCCATATGTTGGTCGTCTGACTTTCTTCCGCGTTTACTCCGGTACGATCGCTGCTGGCTCTTCGGTGCTCAATGCAACCAAGGGTCATCGTGAGCGTCTGGGTCGTATCCTGCAGATGCATGCAAACTCCCGTAAGGATATCGATATCGTTTATGCAGGTGATATCGCTGCTGGTGTTGGCTTTAAGAATACAACGACCGGTGACACCCTGTGTGATGAGAAGCATCCGATTATCCTCGAGTCCATGAACTTCCCAGAGCCTGTTATCCGTGTTGCAATCGAGCCAAAGACAAAGGCTGGTCAGGAGAAGATGGGCGTTGCACTATCCAAGCTGGCTGAGGAAGACCCGACTTTCCGCACCTATACAGATGAGGAAACCGGTCAGACCATCATCGCTGGTATGGGTGAGCTGCATCTGGAAATTATTGTTGACCGTCTGCTTCGCGAATTTAAGGTAGAAGCAAATGTAGGTGAACCGCAGGTTGCTTACAAGGAGACCATTCGCCGTTCTGCTGATGTGGACATGAAGTATGCACGTCAGTCTGGTGGTAAGGGTCAGTATGGTCACGTTAAGATCATCGTTGAGCCAAATGAATCCGGCAAGGGTTATGAGTTCATCAACAAGGTTGTTGGCGGCGCAATCCCGAAGGAATATATCGAGCCTGTTAATCAGGGTATCCAGGGTGCAATGCAGGCTGGTGTACTCGCTGGTTATCCGGTAGTAGACGTTAAGGTTACTCTGTATGATGGATCTTTCCATGAAGTCGACTCCTCTGAAATGGCGTTTAAGATCGCTGGTTCTATGGCGTTTAAGGAAGCAATGCGCAAGGCAGATCCGGTTCTGATGGAGCCGATCATGCAGGTTGACGTAATGGTTCCAGAGGACTATATGGGTGACGTTATCGGCGGTTTGAATGCACGCCGTGGTCAGATTCAGGGTATGGAGCCGCGTGGCGGTGTTCAGGCAATCGGTGCAGCAGTACCGCTGTCTGAGATGTTCGGTTATGCAACTGCACTCCGTTCCAGCACACAGGGTCGTGGTCAGTATACCATGTCTCCGAGCCACTACACTGAGGTTCCGAAGTCCGTACAGGATAAAATTATTGACGCACGCAATAAAAGCGACAACTAATAGTTGATTTTTTCGCGAAAGTATTTTAGAATAGTGTTATCAATTGACTTATTCTACGAAGAGACATTCTCAAAGGAATGTTTTCAAAAACACACAAGGAGGCTTCTCAAATGGCTAAGGAAAAATTTGAACGTAATAAGCCGCATCTTAACATTGGTACTATCGGTCACGTTGACCATGGTAAGACCACTCTGACTGCGGCAATCACCAAGGTTCTGGCTCTGCTGGGTGACGCTGAGTTCCAGGCATACGACGCAATCGACAAGGCTCCAGAAGAGAAGGAGCGCGGCATTACCATTAACACCTCTCACGTTGAGTATCAGACCGAGAAGCGTCACTATGCTCACGTTGACTGCCCAGGTCATGCTGACTACGTTAAGAACATGATCACTGGTGCTGCTCAGATGGACGGCGCTATCCTCGTTGTTTCTTCTGCAGACGGCCCGATGCCTCAGACTCGTGAGCACATTCTGCTCGCTCGTCAGGTAGGCGTTCCTTATATCGTTGTATTCATGAATAAGGTCGATCAGGTTGACGATCCTGAACTGCTGGATCTGGTAGAGATGGAAATCCGTGACCTGCTGTCCACCTATGACTTCCCGGGCGATGACACTCCGGTTATCCGTGGTTCCGCTCTGAATGTCCTGACTTGCGAGTCCAAGGATCCGGCTGCTCCGGAGTATGCTTGTGTTCGTGAGCTGATGGACGCTGTTGACAGCTACATTCCGGATCCGACTCGTAACGACGAGCTGCCGTTCCTGATGCCTGTCGAGGACGTATTCTCTATCACAGGTCGTGGTACTGTTGCTACCGGTCGTGTAGAGCGTGGCGTTCTGAAGCTGAGTGAGGAAGTTGAAATCGTAGGTCTGATGGAGGCTCCTCGCAAGACTGTTGTAACCGGTATCGAAATGTTCCGCAAGCTGCTGGACTACGCTGAGGCTGGTGACAACATCGGTGCTCTGCTCCGTGGTATCCAGAAGACTGATATCGAGCGTGGTCAGGTTCTGGCTAAGCCGGGTACTATTCATCCGCACACCAAGTTCAAGGGTCAGGTATACGTTCTGAAGAAGGAAGAAGGCGGTCGTCATACTCCTTTCTTCAACAACTACCGTCCTCAGTTCTACTTCCGTACAACTGACGTAACTGGTGTTATCGCTCTGCCAGAAGGCACTGAGATGTGCATGCCTGGCGATAACGTTGAAATGGACGTTGAGCTGATTACTCCTATCGCTATCGAGGAAGGTCTGCGTTTCGCTATCCGTGAGGGTGGTCGTACCGTAGGTTCTGGCGTCGTTGTAAAGGTTAACGAGTAATTCGGAATTATAAAGCCCCTGCCAAATGGCAGGGGCTTTTTTATCTTTGTATGAAAAGGCACCTGCTTTCTTTTTACCACATAGAATGGGAAAAGGAGGTGTAATCCAATGAGTTTTCTGGGGCAATGTGTCATTGGGACATTTGCGGCAATCGGCTTTATTTGCATTTTGAAAATGGGATATGATATAATCTTTAATAGCATGGTCTGTCCAAAGGGGAAAGCGATATTATATATTTATGCACCAAAGGAGGATGCCCAGACCGAACAGCTGCTTCGGCAGGCGGTGTTGGCACGCAGAGCTTATTTGCCGGGAATGGTAATTTATTGGATCGATACCGGAAAATCAGAGAAAACAGATATAGAGGATTTGATTCAGGAAGATCACGTAATTTGAGATAAAGCGGAAAGGAAATTGGGAACGTGCAGGAAATACAAACGATTCAGGGAACGGTCACACAGATCGTCTTTCAAAATATTGAAAATGGCTATGTCGTTCTGCGTATGCTTGCGCGGGATGGGGAAGAGGTCACAGTAACAGGTGCGATTCCTAATTTGGGACTTGGAGAAGAACTTATTTGCTGTGGGCAATGGGTGACGCATCCTTCTTATGGTGAGCAGTTTAAAGCAGACAGTGTAGAGCGCAGGCTGCCGGAATCTGCGCGCGGTGTGGCGGAATATTTAGGGTCGGGTTTGATTCGTGGGATTGGTCCCAAGCTTGCGGTGCGCATTGCGGAGGTCTTTGGCACTTCTGCTTTTGACATACTGCAAAATGAGCCGGAACGGCTGACCGAGATCCGCGGAATTACTGCGCGTAAAGCACGGGACATTGGAAAGCAATTCACCGAAATGAGTGAAATGCGTTTGTTGATGGATTTTTTGACAGAAAATAATTTACCAGTCGCGCTGACACCACTCCTATACAAGCGTCTGGGCGTTGCCGCTGTTGATGCGCTTAATGAGAATCCTTATTTACTCTGTGATGAATATTATGGGGTAGAATTTCAGCTTGCTGATCAGCTTGCGGAAAATTTGGAGATTCCAAGGCTTGCGACTGAGCGCTGTGATGCCGCAATTTTATACACAATGCGTTTTAATCTGGATAATGGGCATACATTTATTCCGGTGGATAAGCTGATTCAGGCAACGGTCACTCTACTTTCTGATGATGAAACTGAGATCGAGCCGGCAAGGGTTGAGGAGGGGATTGCAAGGCTTGAGGGCACCGGACAGCTGGTGCGGGAGTTTATATGTAAGCGAGATGCCGTTTATCTCTATGCAATGCACGAGGCAGAGGACTATCTTGCGGATAGCTTGCGGGAGATGTCAAAAAGAGAATATCAATATGATTTTGATATAGAAGAACTGGTTGCTGCTTTGGAGACAGATTCTGAAATAGATTATGCGCCATTGCAGCGGCAGGCAATCGTGGCAGCGGGACGGTATGGTGTTACTATATTGACAGGGGGACCCGGTACCGGTAAGACGACTACGGTGCGCGGCATGCTGGATCTGTATGAAGCGCTGGGGTTACAGGTTTTGCTGGCAGCGCCCACAGGACGTGCGGCAAAACGCTTGTCTGAATTGTGTGGAATGGAGGCAAAAACAATTCACCGCTTGTTGGAGGCAGGCTATGTGGCAGGTGGCGGCAGGCTGACCTTTCAGCGCTGTGCGACCAATCCGTTGGAATGTGATGTTGTGATATTAGATGAGGTATCGATGGTCGATGTGGTACTGATGCAGGCGCTTTTAGAGGCATTGCCAAACGGCGCCCGTTTGGTACTTGTAGGGGATGCTGACCAGCTGCCGCCAGTTGGTCCCGGGAACTTCCTGAGAGATTTGATTGGTTCCGGTTGTGTACCTGTGATAGAACTGACAGAAATTTTCAGGCAGGCACAAAAAAGCGATATTGTTATGAATGCCCATGCCATCAATTTGGGGCAGATGCCAACCCCGTCTGGAAAAGAGGGCGATTTTTTCATTATGCGCAAGGAAAATACAGCAGACATTATGTCTACTGTGGTTTCTCTATGCAAGGATCGCTTGCCGCGTTATTATGGTCTATCTGCCAGCCAGATTCAGGTACTGACTCCCGCCAGACGACAGGGGGCAGGAACGATTCCGCTCAATCGCATGCTGCAAGAAGCGCTTAACCCACCACGGGATGGTAAGCCGGAAAAACGATTTGGAGATGTGATTTTTCGAGAAGGAGACCGTGTCATGCAGATACGCAATAACTATGATATTGTGTGGGAGAGTGTGGACGGTACAGAAACCGGAACCGGTATGTTTAATGGAGATGTCGGTGAGATCATACAGATTTCCCCTGCACAGGAATGTCTGGTAGTGCGATTTGATGACAGAGTTGCGACTTATATGTTTGATATGCTGGGAGAATTGGAGCTTGCCTATGCCATGACCGTACATAAGGCACAGGGCAGTGAATTCGATGCGGTTGTCGTCGCTGTATCACGCGAAATGTCTCGTCGATTGCTGACGCGTTCGATTTTATATACTGCCATTACCCGTGCCAAGAAGCTGTTGGTGCTGGTGGGAAATGGGGATGCCATTGCTTATATGGTACAGACCAATGTACGAAACAAACGATATTCTGCACTGCGTACCCGCTTACGCAGAAGTGGGGAAACACAGGAGGAGCGAGAGGAATGAGTCGGTTATTGAATGTACTGTTTCCGCCGCGCTGTGTCCTATGCAGATGTGAAATCACCGGAGAGGCGCAGGTTTGTCCGAATTGTGCGGAGGAACTGCAAGGACAGTATCAGGTCAGACAGAGAGAACAGGTTGCAGGGTGTACACAGACCGTCTCTGCCTTATGCTATCGAGGAAAGATACGGCGTGCGCTGGTGACCTGTAAATATGGAAAAAAGATGGTGATTGGGAAATGGGGCGGCGGGCAAATTGCGGCTTGTCTGCTGCGTTGTATGCCAGAGTGGAAGCCGGATCTCATTACCTATGTGCCAACGACGCTGGGACACTGGTGGAATCGTGGTTTTAATTTATCGAAAGTTTTTGCATTGGAAACAGCAAAGCAGTGTGGATTGCCCTGTGTCAGCACTTTGCACCGAAAGTGGTTTGCAAAATCCCAACTCCAGACCCACTCGATGCAGAGCAGACGGGAGAATGCTGTCCGAGCCTACTTTCCGCGTAAAGGGTGTCAGCTTACGGGAAAGCGTATTGTACTGGTCGATGATGTTCTAACAAGTGGTGCAACTGCAAGCACTTGTGCAGCAATTTTACGGGAGATGGGTGCTGCGGAGGTGTTCTTTGTGAGTCTGGCAAAAACACCGAACAATCGGGAAAAATGATAAAAAATGGTGAAAATACCACATAGAATTGAAAAAATAATTCGTAAAAAACGCAAAGCAGACTTGCATTTGTCTAAAATGGCGGTATAATATAATTATCGAAGTCTATCCATAGACGCAGACGGGGCATTTGCCCACAGAATTTGAAAAGGTTGGTTGGTCGCTTTATGTTTTTTTCGAGCGATATTGGTATTGATCTCGGTACGGCATCCGTACTCGTTTATGTAAAAGGAAAGGGTGTCGTGTTAAACGAGCCTTCCGTTGTTGCAGTCGATAAGCAGACCGGAAAAATCTTATCGGTAGGAGAAAAGGCGCAAAAGATGCTCGGTCGTACACCGGGAAATATTGTCGCGATTCGTCCTATGCGGGAGGGTGTCATTTCAGATTATGAAATGACTGAACGTATGATTAAGGAGTTTATTCGGAAGGTCATCGGTTTTCAGTTGTTTAAGCCCAATGTAGTCATGTGTGTACCCTCTATCATTACAGAGGTTGAGGAACGTGCAGTGATTGATGCCGGCACACAAGCAGGTGCAAAGCGTGTATTTCTGATTGAGGAACCGCTTGCAGCAGCGATTGGCGCCGGTATTGACATTGCGCAGCCCGATGGAAATATGATTGTGGATATTGGTGGAGGTACAACAGATATCGCAGTTATTTCGTTGGGAGGGATTGTAGAGTCTACCTCGATCAAGATTGCAGGAGATAAGTTTGACGAAGCCATTGTAAAGTATATCCGCCGCACACACAATGCACTCATTGGTGAGCGGACGGCGGAAGAAATCAAGATAGGAATCGGCTGTGTGTATCCGCGTCCAGAGGAAATCTCCATGGAAATCAAGGGGCGCTGCCTGATGACCGGTCTGCCGCGTACCTTTACTGTGACCTCAACCGAGATCCTTGAGGCATTTGAGGAGGTTACTACCTCAATCGTAGAGGCAGTGCATACGGTACTTGAACGTACCCCGCCAGAACTTACAGGTGATATTTCAACCAATGGTATTGTAATGACGGGCGGTGGTGCGCTGATTTGGGGCTTTGATAAGCTCATTGCAGCAAAGACAGGAATTCCGACCCATGTTGCGGAGAAAGCAATTTCCTGTGTTGCATTTGGTACAGGAAAATGTTTGGATCAGCTGGGAGCAATGCAGGACGGTACCATGAACCTGTCCCGCCGTCGCCAGATGATGGGTTAAATAAAAACAAAAAGCAGCGCATTATACGCTGCTTTTTGTTTTTTGTAAAAATTGTCTGGTTTCTTTCGAAACTTCACCAGAGAGCGTCCAAAGACCGATGAGGTTGGGAAATGACATACAGGCAGCTGAGATATCCGTTACGAGAAGCAGTGGTGTGAGCGGGAGGTATCCGGAGAGAGCCGCAGAGCACACGATGAGGAGTGGGTATATGCGCAGGAACCAGCTTTGTACATGCAGCCATTTCAGACAAGATAAACCATAAAAACTCCAGCCCAGAATGGTAGAGACCGCCAGAAATACAACGGTGATTCCAATAAACCAAGGGGCAAAATCACCAAGTACAGTGGCAAAGGCATAGATAGTCATGGCAAGCCCGTCTGTACCACTTTGCCATGCTCCTGTGGTCAGCAGCACAAGTGCAGTCAACAGACAGACCACACAGGTGTCTACAAAGACCTCAACTGCTCCCAACATTCCGGTTTCACAAGGCGAATTGCTGTCTGAACTGCCATGTGCAATGGGGGCAGATCCCATACCGGCTTCATTGGAAAATATGCCCTTGGAGAAGCCGTCTGAGATTGTATGAGCTGTGATGACCCCAAGCAGTCCACCGCCGCATGCAAGAGGCTCCAACGCACCTGAAACAATTGCAGAGAGTGCTGATGGGATTTGGTCTGCGTGGAGTGCAACAACAAGCCCACCTATAAGAAGGTAGCTTCCTGTCATGAGGGGAACCAGTACAGAGGATACCTGTGCGATGAGCGCACTGCCGCCGTATAGAACGGGGAGCAGCAGCAGGCAGACGATGAGGGCAATCAGCGGACGTGGGATTTGCACAAGGGGAGCAAGCGCTTCCGTGATTGCGCTTCCCTGTGCAGCAGCACTGGTGCCAATTGCGGAAAAGATGCAGCAAAAGGCAAAGAGATGTGCAAGGGCAGGCAGATGTGCACCGCGGGACAGGTAAACCATCGGACCGCCGAGAGGTTCTGGACGGTGCTCACGGTATTTGACAGCGAGCAGCAGCTCGCTGTATTTGGTTGCCATGCCCAAAAAGGCTGCAACCAGCATCCAGAAAATTGCACCGGGTCCGCCTAAGGTCAAGGCGGAGGCAACACCTGCCAGATTGCCCACTCCCAGTGTTCCTCCGAGTGAGGTGCAAAGCGCTTCAAAGGGAGAGATACCATCAGCTTTTTGATTGCTTCTGCAGCGCAGAAGGTGTTTGACACACCAGAATTGCACGCCATGCGTGCGGAGTGTCAGGAGCACGCCAGTTGCTGCGATAAACAGAACAGTGAACGGCCCCCAGAGTGTGTAGCGTATTTTTAAAATCCATTCCATGCTTTTTATATATGCGCCTTGACTGTTCAATAGAACCGTGATGTGATATCATAGAATCAATATACACAGGAGGACATAACATGACCGAGCAGGAAAAGTTTATGAAAGCAGCGTTAAAGCTTGCAAAGAAGGCGGCGGACGAGGGAGAGGTTCCGGTTGGCTGTGTTGTGGTCTGTGACGGGAAAATCGTGGGCAGGGGACGCAATCGGCGGGAGACCAAAAAGACAGCACTGGGACATGCAGAGTTGGAAGCGATTCAAAAGGCCTGCAAGAAGGTGGGTGGATGGCGGCTGCATCGGTGTGACTTGTACGTGACTTTGGAGCCATGTCCCATGTGTGCAGGTGCGATTATCAATGCACGGATTCAGAATGTTTATTATGGAGCATCTGATGACAAAGCGGGGTCGTGCGGCTCTCTTGTCAATTTATTCGATTTGCCTTATAATCACAAGCCGGAAATCATATCTGGATTGATGCAGCCGGAGTGTGTGGAGGAACTTCAGCGCTTCTTTCGGGCGCTTCGAGCGCGCAAAAAGGCGGAGAAAGAGCAGAGAAGGCAAATAGAAAAAACAGTTTCAGAATAGAACGTATTCGCTAGGAATAAATTTTGTAGTTTACAATTTGTTCACAAAAATAAATGATTTTTATAGGTGAAAGTGATGAAATGTTATGCTATGATATGATAAAGCTAGAAAACATTTTGAAAAGAGAGAAGGAGGAGCTCACATGGCGCAGGAAGCAATGTTGACAATTACGCCGGAGATCGAAGCACTGGCACAGGTTTGTTGTGAAAATAGTAATATACCGTCTGAATTATATCGAAAATATGATGTCATGCGTGGTCTGCGCGATATCAATGGTGTAGGCGTTTTGGCAGGATTGACTAATATTTCATCTATTATATCAAGTAAAGTAGAGAATGGTATAAAAGTGCCTTGTGAGGGAGAACTGCGTTATCGAGGGTATGATATCAATGATTTGGTGCGTGGTTTTCTAAAAGATGGGCGCAAGGGATATGAGGAAACTGCATATCTCTTGCTGTTCGGCAAGCTGCCCGACAAAGTACAACTCAAAACCTTCAAAAGTCTGTTGGCAAAGGGGCGTACCCTTCCAACCAACTTTACCCGCGATGTCATTATGAAAGCACCGTCCCACGATATTATGAATAAGCTGTCGCGTAGTGTGCTGACATTGGCTTCCTATGACAACAATTCGGATGATATCAGTTTGCCCAATGTCCTGAGACAGTGCTTGATGCTCATTTCGGTTTTTCCGATGCTTGCTGTATACTCATATCATGCGTACAATCATTATGAGAAAGGAAACAGCCTGTATATTCATTATCCAGATGATACCCTTTCCACAGCCAGCAATTTCCTGAGAATGTTGCGTCCGGATATGCAGTACAGCCCTCTGGAAGCAAAGGTTTTGGATTTGGCACTGGTTTTGCACATGGAGCATGGCGGCGGCAACAATTCAAGCTTTACAACCCATGTTGTGACCTCGTCTGGTACAGATACATACTCTGCAATGGCAGCAGCCTTGGGCAGTCTCAAGGGACCTAAGCATGGTGGAGCAAATATTAAGGTTGTACAGATGTTTGATGATATGAAGCATACCATTACAGACCCAAAGGATGAAGAGCAGGTCAGGGAATATCTAAAGCGCTTGCTCAACCGTGAGGTGTTTGATAAAAAGGGACTGATTTATGGTATGGGTCATGCGGTATATTCTATTTCTGATCCCCGCGCACAGATTTTCAAGTCCTTTGTCAGTCAGCTGGCACATGAAAAGGGCAGAGATGCAGATTTTGCACTCTATACCATGGTTGAGCAGTTGGCACCAGAGGTAATCGCGGAGGAGCGCAAAATCTATAAGGGTGTCAGTGCAAATGTAGACTTCTATTCTGGGTTTGTGTATTCCATGCTCGATTTACCCTATGAACTGTATACCCCTATGTTTGCCATTGCCCGTGTGGTAGGCTGGAGTGCACATCGCCTTGAGGAACTGATCAATGTGGACAAGATCATTCGTCCCGCCTATCGTGCAGTTGCCGACGAGCATACCTATATTGCACTGAACGAGCGCTGAAGCAAAGAACTTGGACACTCAAAATTTGATAATAAAAATGGAGCATATCGATTTAGATACGCTCCATTTTTGTCTGTATGAATGTTGTGTTTTCAACAGTGCATGATTGTTTACTCACCCTTGAGAACGTCTTTCACTTTGTCCCAGAAGGATTTGCGCTGTGCTTGATTTTCGTCGGTCGTGGAGGACTCAAAATCACGGAGCAGCTTTTTCTGGTGCTCGGTCAGGCGGGTCGGAACTTCAATGTTCACACGCACATATTGATCACCGCGACCACGGCCATTGACATTCTGGATACCCTTGCCGCGCAGACGGAATACGGTGCCGGTTTGTGTGCCCTCCGGAATCGTATATTCAACCTTTCCGTCAATGGTCGGCACTTGCAGGGTATCGCCCAGTGCAGCCTGCGGGAAGGAAATCGGGATTTCACAGATGACATTGTTGCCATCGCGCGTGAAAATGGGGTGTGGACGGATCCCGATGGTCACAATGATATCGCCGCTTGGACCACCGTTGGAACCGGCGTTGCCCTGACCGCGCAGTTGAATGGACTGACCGTCATCAATACCCGCTGGGATTTTGACCTTCAGTGTTCGGCTATTGCGTGTTTTGCCTGTGCCGCTGCACTTCTTACAGGGCTTGCGAATAATTTTACCAGTACCGCGGCAGTTTGGACAAGCTGCCTGAGTCTGGAACATGCCAAGCGGTGTACGCTGTGTCTGCGTAACCACGCCGGAGCCATGGCAGTTCGAGCAGGTTTCTGCCGAACTGCCCTTTTCTGCGCCTGTACCTTCACATTCCTCACAGCGTTCGGTACGATTGATGGTAATTTCCTTTTCACAGCCAAATGCAGCCTCCTCAAAGGACAGCATCACACGTTGCTGAATGGTTTCCCCGCGCTGTGGTGCATTGCGGCGCGAACGGGAGGAACCGCCGCCGAAGAAGGAGCCAAAGATATCACCAAGGTCACCCATGTCAAAGCCGCCAAAGCCGCCGCCGAAGCCGCCTCCCTGACCGGCACCATAGTTTGGATCGACACCAGCAAAGCCAAATTGGTCATATCTGGCTCTCTTATCCTTGTCAGAGAGCACCTCATAAGCTTCATTCAGTTCTTTGAATTTTTCAGCGGCTTCTGGATTGTCACGGTTCAGGTCAGGGTGATATTTTTTTGCGAGCTTTCGATGTGCTTTTTTGATTTCATCATCTGAGGCACTCTTTGCTACGCCAAGTATGTCATAATAATCTCTTTTATCTGCCATGTGTCTAAAACCTCACACATATTATCAGGTAGGAAAACAGTGGAAAACGGAAAGGATCAGAATCCTTTCCGTTTTTCTGTATTACTTCTGCTCGTCGTCCTTGACTTCCGTAAAGTCAGCATCTACGAAATCGCCCTGTGCACCGCCAGCCTGCTGTGCGCCGCCCATATTGGGGTCACCCTGTGGAGCTTGCTGTGCATAAATCTTCTGTGCAATCTCTCCAAACTTCTTGGACAGAGAATCGGAAGCCATCTTAATCATCTCAACATCAGAGCCCTTGAGCGCTTCCTTGACCTTTTCGATTTCAGCCTCTACTGCACTCTTTTCCTCAGTGCTCAGCTTGTCACCAAGGTCACCGATTGCCTTCTCAGACTGGAATACAAGTTGCTCTGCACCATTGCGTGCATCGACCTCTTCCTTGCGCTTCTTATCCTCTGCGGCAAACTGCTCTGCTTCCTGCATTGCCTTGTTAATTTCGTCCTGCGACAGATTAGAGGAAGCGGTGATGGTGATTTTCTGCTCCTTGCCTGTGCCGAGATCCTTTGCAGATACATTTACAATGCCGTTGGCATCAATGTCAAAGGTAACCTCAATCTGCGGAACCCCACGCGGAGCTGGTGCAATGCCGTCCAGTGTGAAGCGGCCAAGCGTCTTATTGCCGGAAGCCATTTCGCGTTCACCCTGAAGCACATGAATCTCAACAGAAGGCTGGTTGTCAGCCGCAGTAGAGAATACCTGACTCTTCTTGGTTGGAATGGTGGTATTGCGCTCGATGAGACGGGTGCATACACCGCCCAGTGTTTCAATACCGAGGGAGAGCGGGGTAACGTCAAGCAACAGAACGTCCTTGACCTCACCGCCCAGTACACCGCCTTGAATGGCAGCACCGATTGCAACACATTCATCGGGGTTGATGCCCTTAAAACCTTCTTTGCCGGTGATGTTCTTAACAGCTTCCTGAACCGCTGGGATACGGGAGGAGCCGCCAACAAGGAGAACCTTTTCAAGGTCACCTGCCTGCAAGCCTGCATCGCTCATTGCCTGACGAACAGGTCCCATGGTTGCTTCCACAAGGTCAGCGGTTAATTCGTTGAACTTTGCGCGGGTCAGGGTCAGTTCGAGGTGCTTCGGACCGGTTGCATCTGCGGTGATATACGGCTGGTTGATGGAGGTGGAGGTCATGCCAGAAAGCTCGATTTTTGCCTTTTCAGCTGCTTCCTTGAGACGCTGCATTGCCATCTTATCCTGAGACAGATCAATGCCCTCCTGATTCTTGAATTCCTGAACCATCCAGTCCATGATTCGCTGGTCGAAGTCGTCACCACCCAAGTGGTTATTACCAGCAGTTGCCAAAACCTCCAGAACACCGTCGCCAATATCCAGAATGGATACATCGAAAGTACCACCGCCAAGGTCATATACCATAACCTTTTGTTCGGTTTCCTTGTCGACGCCGTAAGCCAGTGCCGCTGCGGTCGGCTCGTTGATGATACGCAGGACTTCAAGCCCTGCAATCTTGCCAGCATCCTTGGTTGCCTGACGCTGCGCGTCAGTGAAGTATGCTGGAACGGTGATAACTGCCTGACTTACAGGGGAACCGATATAAGCCTCTGCATCTGCCTTGAGCTTTTGCAGAACCATGGCGGAAATTTCCTGTGGAGAATATTTCTTATCCTCGATGTCAACACGGTAATCGCTGCCCATATGGCGCTTAATGGAGCTAATGGTGCGATCCGCGTTGGTTACAGCCTGACGCTTTGCAACCTGACCGACCATGCGTTCACCGGTCTTAGAGAATGCAACAACGGAAGGAGTGGTTCTTGCACCCTCTGCGTTTGCAATTACGTTTGGTTCGCCGCCCTCCATGACAGCGACACAGCTGTTTGTGGTACCTAAGTCAATACCAATAATCTTGCCCATAATTCAAGACTCCTTATCAAATAACAACAGGTGTTTTATTAACAAATTTATCGTTCTAAAAAGGAAAAAACCTTTTAGATGGCTTTAGTTTGCAACTTTGACCATGGCATAACGAATGACCTTATCTCCCAGCTGGAATCCCTTTTGAAAGACTTCCGTGATGACGTTTTCGCCCTGAGAGTCATCGTCTACATGCATGACTGCATTGTGCAGGTTTGGGTCAAAGACCGTGCCCGGGTCAGATGGGATTTCAGTGACGCCGAGAGAGGAAAAGCTTTCAATCATCTGATTATATGTCATTTCAATGCCCTGCTTGTAAGCAGTATCCTCGGTGGGCTGTGCAAGTGCGCGGGAAAGGTTGTCAACGGTGGTGAGAAGTGCTTTGACTGCATAAGCCACAGCCTCTGCATGTACACCGTCGCGCTCTGCGCGGCTGCGTTTACGGAAGTTGTCGTATTCAGCTGCCATGCGCAGAAAGCGATTGTTCAGATCGTCATACTGTTGCTGAAGGTTTTCCAAAGCAGACGTTTCTGTTGTTTCGGCTGCCGGTTCTGCCGTTTCGGCAGAGGACGCTGTGTCTATGGTCTCGTCTACGGTTTCTTCCGTATTTAAGTTTTCGTTATCCATTCTATTACCTCAAATTTATTTATTTTCATCATAGAAGGTTTCCGCAATCAATTTGTTCAGTCCCTTTGCAAAGCCGGAAAGGCGTGCAGATAGGGCAGCATAGTCCATACGGGTTGGACCGACAATTCCGATCATACCTTGTCCAATATCACCAATGCCATACTTGGCATAAATCATACTGGTGTCGGATAAAGGGTTCTGACCATTTTCATTGCCAATAAAAATCTGAACGCCATCAATTTCATGCTGAATCGGAATGAGATGCTTTTTATCATCATTCATATAGGCTAAAAGTGTCTGCGCCTTGCTGGTATCATGATATTCCGGAAAGCGAAGCAGCTTGTTTGCGCCTTCGAGGAATACCTTCTGATTGCCCATGTCCTCGATTAACTCAGAGATAAACTCTGCAACAGGTGCCAGAAGGGCAGTCAGTCCGGCGGCACGCTGCACTACATCGAAACGTTCTGTGGTGATCTGTGTGATTGGAATGGCGGTCAGGATTTGGTTGAGCACATAAGCGAGTAACTCTGCCTCTGCCTTTGTGACGGGTGCGGCAGTGTGAACCAGCTTATTTTTTACGACATTGGCATCGGTAACAATGACAACGACATAGGTACGCTCATCTACGGAAATCAGTTCAAACTGTCTGATGGTCATATGGGACAGATGCGGGGTCACTGCAACTGCCGCATAATTGGTTAGGGATGAAATCAGGCGTCCGGCCTCTTGAATGAGGCGGTCAAGCTCTTTGCTTTTGAGTGCCATAAGGGCGGTTTCATCTTTTGCGCTGATGGGAGCGACAGGACGACGCATCAAATGATCCACATAGAAGCGGTAGCCCTTGTGGGAGGGAACCCGACCAGCGGAGGTATGCGGCTTTTCGAGATAGCCCATTTCCTCAAGCTCACTCATTTCATTGCGAATGGTTGCAGAGGAAAAAGAAAGTTCAGGCAGTTCGGAAAGCGCTTTGGAACCAACTGGCTCGGCAGTACGGATATATTCAGCAATGATTGTTTTTAAGATTTGCTGTTTGCGCTCAGAAAGCTCCACGATGCCCATGCTCCTTTTCATGAAATTGTGCTTAGCACTCTATACACCTGAGTGCTAAATTTAATGTACCACCGTGACTGCTTTCTGTCAAGGGGGGTGATTGTGAATTATTTATGACATAAGCTTCTGCTCTCTATGTCTTTTAAGGAAATGGCTGTACTTTTTCAAAGATAATGGAGAGATTTGAAATGTTTTTTGAGATAACAGAAAACATTTTATGGCTTTTTCCTTAAAATATACATAGAACGGAAGTGGGAGGCACTACTTTTGCGGCATAAAATAAAATTTTGTATGAAAAAGTTCTTTTTGCTGAGGAATTACTGCGGAAATCCGTTTTTTGAAGAGCGAAGCACAGAGGCGAAATCCGATGCAGTATGCAGGGAAAACTTCTTGTTTGCTGCTTAAAACTCTGCTATACTATACAATATATACGCAAAATTTCCTTAAAGGAATTGGCGACGCTTTGCATAAAGGAGAATGTATGTGAAAAACCAGCAAAACATTCGTAATTTTTCCATCATCGCGCATATTGACCATGGCAAATCTACATTGGCAGATCGTCTGCTTGAGCAGTGTAAGGCGGTCACTCAGCGCGAAATGGAAGAACAACTGCTTGATAATATGGATTTGGAGCGCGAACGCGGCATTACCATTAAGGCGCGCGCAGTACGCATGGACTATCAGGCGGACAATGGCGAAATTTATCATATGAATCTCATTGATACACCGGGACATGTGGACTTTAACTATGAGGTTTCTCGCTCGCTGGCAGCCTGTGAAGGCGCTCTGCTCGTGGTGGATGCCGCGCAGGGCATTGAGGCGCAGACGCTGGGAAATACCTATCTGGCACTCGAGCATGATTTGGAGGTTGTGCCTGTTATCAATAAGATTGATTTGCCTGCCGCAGAGCCGCAGCGCGTCAAGCAGGAAATCGAGGATATCATCGGTATACCCGCAGAAGATGCACCAGAAATCTCTGCCAAGGTAGGACTGAATATTCATGACGTACTAGAACGCATCGTCAGCGATATTCCAGCGCCAAAGGGTGATCCCAACGCGCCGCTGCGTGCGCTGATTTTTGACAGCCAGTACGATCCCTATAAGGGTGTCATTGTCTATATGCGTTTGATGGAAGGCGAGATGACGCCGGGCATGAAAGTACGCATGATGGCAACTGGTGCAGAGTTTCAGGTGATCGAGTGTGGTTATATGCATCCGCTCGGACTGGCGGCTTCAGATTCCCTCTCAGCAGGTGAGGTAGGATATTTTACAGCATCTATCAAAAATGTCGCGGATACGCGTGTCGGTGATACAGTCACTGGTGTAGAGCACCCAACCGAACAGGCACTGCCGGGCTACCGCAAGGCGCAGCCAATGGTTTACTGCGGCATCTATACCGAGGACGGCTCCAAGTATCCGGACCTGCGTGATGCGCTGGAAAAATTACAGCTCAATGATGCGGCGCTGTCCTTTGAGCCGGAATCTTCCATTGCGCTGGGCTTTGGCTTCCGCTGCGGATTTTTGGGAATGCTGCACATGGAAATCATTCAGGAGCGCTTGGAGCGGGAATTTGATTTGGACTTGGTAACAACACTGCCGTCCGTTGTTTATCAAATTATAAAAACCGATGGATCGACCATCTGGATTGACAACCCCCATGACTATCCGGACCCTGCGCTGATTGAGGAGGCAAGAGAGCCATTTGTCAAGGCATCTATCATTACACCGCAGGAGTTTGTGGGCAATATCATGCCAATGTGTCAGGATCGCCGCAGTGTGTTCAAGGATATGAAATATTTGGACTCTACACTGGTGGAACTGCACTATGAAATGCCAATCAATGAAATTATCTATGATTTCTTTGATGCACTCAAAGCGCGCACAAAGGGCTATGCCTCTTTGGACTATGAGTTGAGTGATTACCGCAAAAGTGACCTTGTAAAGGTCGATATGCTGCTCAACGGCGATCAGGTTGATGCGCTGTCCTTCATTGCACACCGTGAAAAGGCATATGGACGTGCACGCCGTATTTGTGAAAAACTCAAGGAAAATATCCCGCGTCAGCTGTTTGAGGTGCCGATTCAAGCGGCAATTGGCGGCAAGGTCATTGCTAGAGAAACCGTAAAGGCAGTGCGTAAGGACGTGCTGGCAAAATGCTATGGCGGTGACATTACCCGAAAGAAGAAGCTGCTCGAAAAGCAGAAGGAAGGCAAGAAGCGTATGCGCACGCTGGGTACGGTACAGGTGCCGACCGAAGCGTTTATGGCGGTACTCAAGCTAGATGAAGAATAAGGACACGCTGGGGCTTTATCTGCATGTCCCGTTTTGTGCATCAAAATGTCACTATTGCGATTTTTATTCCTTTGCAGGCGATAGGGGACAGATAGATGGGTATACAGCCGCCATGTGTCGGGAAATCGCAAGGGTATGCCCTCCGTTTTCGCAAAGACCTGTTGATACTGTTTATTTTGGTGGTGGTACACCTTCATTTATTGGTGGTGTGCGTTTGGGCACGCTGCTGCAAGCGGTGCGCACCCATTTTCAGGTCATGGAGGATGCAGAAATCACGGTCGAGTGCAATCCGGATTCTATGGATGCGGAGATGCTGCAAGCGCTTAAACAAGCAGGTGTCAATCGCCTGTCGGTTGGGGTGCAGTCGGCGCATGATGAGGAGCTTCGGCTGCTGGGGAGGCGGCATACCTTTGCACAGGCAAAGCGGGCGATCCTTCGTGCCAAGCAAATGGGCTTTGACAATATCAGTCTGGATCTCATGTATGGACTGCCGAAGCAGACCGAGCAGGACTTCTTGCAGTCTGTACAAGCGCTGTTGGAGTTGGAGCCTGCACATCTGTCCTGTTACAGCTTGAAGTTAGAAGCAGGGACCCGTATGGCAGAGCAGAATCCTATATTGCCGGACGGAGATACGCAGGCAGAACTTTATCTCCATCTGTGTGATATATTGGACAAAGCTGGATATCAGCATTATGAAATATCCAACTGGGCAAAGCCGGACAGAGAATCCAGACATAACAGCCGCTACTGGAAACTGTCTGATTATTTGGGTCTGGGACCGGGGGCACATTCCTGTATTGGAGGAGAACGCTTTGCCTATTCAGATGATTTACAGGCATTTTGTGATGCACCCAAGACGATAGCGGAGGAATCGGTTGCCGGATTCCCACCGCATGCCGAATATATGATGCTGTGTCTGCGCACATGGGCAGGCATTTCCGTCAGCGAATTCGAAGCACGGTTTGACCGCAGCTTTGCGCCGTATGCACAAAGATTGCAAGGCTTGTGCAAAGCAGGTCTTACCAGACAAACAGAAAATGGCTGGCAGCTGACCAATGCCGGATTTTTAGTTTCCAATTTGATTATTACAGATCTGCTGTGTGCAGATGATTGATAAAAAACGATTCGATCTGGATTATTAAGGAGGAGTTTTATTATGCGTGCTGTTATTACAGTGGTAGGTAAGGACAGAACAGGGATTATTGCCGCAATCTCGCAGGCGTTGTCTGACCATCAGGTAAATGTTCAGGATATTTCTCAGAATGTTATGGATGAAATGTTTGCGATGGTTATGTTTGTGGATATTACCGCATGTACAGTTCCCTTTGATGCACTTTGCATTGCGCTCGATGAGGTGGGTGCGCAGATGGGCATGAAGGTTCACTGCATGCATGAGGATATCTTCAATGCAATGCACCGTATTTGACCACAATATCAGGAAATGAGAGGTGCATAACAATTATGTCAATGATAACCACAGGAGATGTTCTGGAAACCATTCAGATGATTGAAGAAGAACATCTGGATATTCGCACCATCACAATGGGGATTTCTCTGCGTGATCTGGCATCGGACGATATTCAGGTACTGAGTGATAAGATTTATGATAAGGTGACCCGCCGCGCGGAGAATCTGGTCAAAACCGGTGAGCAAATCGAGCGGGAACTTGGGATCCCGATCATTCATAAGCGTATTTCTGTCACCCCGATTGCAATGATTGGTGCAACCACCAATGCAACAAGCTATGTACCGATCGCGCAGGCACTCGACCGCGCAGCGGAAACAACGGGGGTAAACTTTGTAGGCGGCTTTTCTGCGCTGGTGCAGAAGGGCTTTGCAAAGGGGGACGAGATTTTAATGCAGTCCATTCCCGAAGCCCTTGCCGTGACGAACTGTGTCTGTTCTTCGGTTAATGTGGCATCGACCAAGGCTGGAATCAATCTGGACGCGGTGGCGCAGATGGGGCGCATCATCAAGCAGACCGCAGAAATCACCAAGGATAATGGTTCAATGGGCTGTGCAAAGCTGGTGGTATTTGCCAACGCAGTAGATGATAATCCTTTTATGGCAGGCGCCTTCCATGGTATTGGTGAGCCGGAAACCGTCATCAATGTGGGTGTTTCCGGACCGGGCGTTGTGCAGGCAGCCATTAAGCGCGCGGGAAACTGTTCCATCAATGAGGTTGCAGAAATCATCAAAAAGACTGCCTTTAAGATTACACGTATGGGACAGCTTGTGGGAACGCTTGCATCGGAGCGTTTGGGAATACCATTTGGTATTGTAGACCTGTCTCTCGCGCCCACTCCAGCAATTGGAGATTCGGTTGCCCGTATTCTGGAGGAGGTTGGTCTGGAAACCTGCGGCGGTTGTGGAACCACGGCGATTTTGGCAATGCTCAACGATGCGGTCAAGAAAGGCGGCGTGATGGCGTCCTCTAATGTTGGCGGGCTGTCTGGTGCATTCATTCCGGTGTCAGAAGATGAAGGTATGATTGTAGCTGTACAGCAGGGTGCACTTTCTATGGAAAAGCTGGAAGCCATGACTGCTGTTTGCTCAGTAGGAATCGATATGGTTGCGGTTCCGGGAGATACAACCGCAGAGGTCATTTCCGGACTGATTGCAGATGAAATTGCAATTGGTGTCGTCAACAATAAGACAACCGCCGTGCGTGTGATCCCAGCGGTAGGCAAGAAGGTGGGAGAAGTGGTAGAGTTTGGCGGGTTGTTGGGCTCTGCTCCCATCATGCCGATTTCAACCAAATCTCCCGCAAAGTTTATTCATCGTGGCGGTCGGATTCCAGCACCAATTCACAGCCTCAAAAACTAATTGACTGTATGGACGAAATCACTTAAAAAAGGAGCCTGAACGATATGGCATTGCAAAAAAATAAGGTATACCGTGCAGAAATCATAGACTATACAACAGATGGAAGCGGGGTAGCACGAATCGAAGGCATGGCTGTCTTTGTACCCAATACCGCCGTTGGGGATCAGTGTGATATTCGTATCGTAAAGGTGAATAAAAAAATGGCATTTGGTCGTTTGGAGAAAATCATCATTTCCTCCCATGACCGAATCGAGCCAACTTGCCCGATAGCGGATAAATGCGGCGGCTGCTGCTATCAGCATATCTCTTATGAAGCAGAACTGCGTGCGAAGCGCAAGAAAGTGGAGGATGCCCTGACAAGGCTTGGCGGGGTATCCGGTGTACTGGACGGCATTACCGGTGCCGAGGATATCACAAGATATCGCAATAAGGCACAGTATCCAGTTGGGCAGGACGCGCATGGGAGCTATGTTGGATTTTATCGTACGCATAGCCATGATATTGTGCGGACAGAAGATTGCAAAATCCAGTCAGAACGGGCAAATAGTCTGGCACAGGCTGTTTGTGCATGGATGGATGCACATGGAATCATGGCATATCAGGAGGAGACGCATAAGGGACTCATTCGGCATATTTATGTGAGAACGGGGGCAGTCAGCGGGGAAACTCATTTGTGTCTGGTTGCAACGCGTGGCAAGATTCCCGAGAAAGAGGACTTGATTCAGTGCTTGGTTCGCGCGGAACCATCTCTCGTTGGAATTGCGGTCAACGTCAATAAGCGTTCAGACAATGTGATTTTGGGAGAGCATACACTGACCCTTTGGGGGGAGCCTGCCTTGCAGGATAGTCTGTGCGGCAATGTATTTCGGTTGTCTCCACATGCTTTTTATCAGGTCAATCATGCACAGACCGAGCGGCTGTATCGTTATGTGATGGAGCAGGCAGCCTTGACTGGACAGGAAACAGTCATCGATCTCTATTGCGGTGCAGGTACCATTACACTTGCGATGGCAGAAAGGGCAAAACGGGTAATCGGGGTGGAAATTGTACCTGAAGCGATTGAGAATGCCAGACAAAATGCGGTATGCAATGAAGTTCAAAATGTAGAGTTTCTGTGCGCAGATGCAGGACAGGCGGCGATGCTTTTGGCAGAGCGTGGGGAATGTCCAGATGTACTTACAGTTGATCCGCCAAGAAAGGGTTTGGACGAACAGACAATTGAGGCAGTGTGTCAGATGCAGGTACCTAAGATTGTCTATGTTTCCTGTGACCCTGCAACTTTGGCCCGTGATATAAAGCGCTTTTCAGCAGAGGGATATCAGGTCGTTTCCGCTCATGCCTTTGATTTGTTCCCGAGGACAAAGCATGTGGAGACGGTTGTTTTGCTTTCCAAGGGAGAAATCGACTCGAAGAAAGTGCGGGTGGAGTTCTCACTGGAGGATATGGATATGTCCGGTTTCCA
>JAGZIY010000018.1 GCA_018365995.1 Butyricicoccus pullicaecorum
TCCCTATCCCGTTATTTTGGCGGCGAGCAAAGGCGACCCGGACGCAATGAAGATTGTATTGCAGCATTTCAGCGGCTACATAGCAAGTCTTTCCATGCGAAAGCTCTATGATGAGCGAGGAAATGTTTATTTTGGAGTAGACGAAGAAATACGCGAAAGGCTACAAGCAAAACTGATGAGGGCAATCCTCACATTTAGGGCTGAATAAAGCAAAGCGGTATTGGAACGCTTCCCCCTTTTCTGTTCCATATCGTAGAACAGCCCTCTGCTCTTTGACAAAGAAAGCGGCGCAATAGAACGGCGACGCAGCATAAGACAAATCAGATACATTCGATATATGGGGAGCCGTTGGGCTGATACGCCATGACCGAAAGGAGGGACAAAACGAGCGAGAACTATCAGCGTTCCAAAGCAGACTTAGCAACTCTGCCGCCATAATCCATATATCGGTATAATGATACTCCTTTACTGCCGTAGTCCGAGCGTTAGAAGCGTCGCAGGCAACGGGTAGAGCTGCATGAGAACCATGCGGAAGTGAAATTCTTGTGAGGTTTGCTAAAACCGTCTGAACTGTCTATTTTTACCTTGTAATAGTGTACTTGCTGTCTTTCATAAGATGTACGGAATACCAAAGGGGGTATATTTTATGGAAGATAAAGTTTCTTATATTATTGATAAAGATGAAATCAATCAACAGAAAATGCAATTAGTTGTAATAAATCGTCGCCCACAATATTTACAAAAACCGCAGGAAGTTGCCAAACGAGAAATCGCAAGGCAGCTTTTTCAGATTTTTCGGAAATATGAATGATGTAATTGAAGGACTGTCTGTTCAATGCTATAATATAAGTGTGGGCGGCTTATGTCATAACGTCCTGTTCGGAGGTAACGAACATGATGTATGACGCATTATATGGACGCCAGTCAATCGAAAAAAAAGACAGTATATCCGTTGAAAGCCAGCTTGAATATTGCAGGTATGAAACTCATGGCGACCCTTATATCGAATATGCCGACAGAGGGTTTAGTGGTAAAAATACGAACCGACCGGATTTTGAAAAAATGATGAATGATATTCGGGCGGGAAAAATTAAGCGAGTAATTGTCTACAAGTTAGACCGTATTAGCCGTTCAATCTTGGATTTTGCTAATATGATGGAAGTGTTTCAAGAGTATCATGTAGAATTTGTTTCTTCAACAGAAAAGTTTGATACTTCCACACCCATAGGCAGAGCCATGTTGAATATTTGTATTGTCTTTGCTCAACTGGAACGAGAAACAATACAAAAACGTGTTACTGACGCTTATTATGCAAGAAATAAGAGGGGCTTTTACATGGGTGGACGTATTCCTTATGGGTATCGCTTAAAGGAAACTATCATTGACAATATCCGCACTTCCATGTATGAAGAAGTCCCGGAAGAAAGCGAACAGCTAAAACTTATTTATTCGTTGTATGCTGACCCGGCTAATTCTCTTGGTGACATTATACGGTATCTCAATAAGCATGGCATTAAACAGTTACGCGGAGGAAATTGGAGTTCTGCAAGATTAAGTGAAATGCTTAGAAATCCTGTATATCTGTATATGTGGAAGCTGATATTGATGTGTATAACTTCTTTAAAAGTCAAGGAGCAGATGTTTATAATCCGGCAAGCGATTTTACAGGTTATAATGCCTGTTATCTGTATAAAGGAACGGTATCAACAACAAGAAAACAATGCGACCTTACAGACAAGGAAATAGTATTAGCACCACATAAAGGCTTTATTTCTTCTGCCACATGGTTAGCTTGCAGGATACGCTGTCTAAACAATCGCCAGTCAACACAAACTTGTAAACCGAAAAACTCATGGCTTACAGGAAAAGTTAAATGTGGAAACTGCGGTTATGCTTTGGTAATTCGGAAAGCAAAAACAAAATGGGGACGATATTTCGTTTGCAGTCAATCGGGACATGACGGTAACTGTAAAGGAACAGGAAGCACTGTTTATGCAGATGTTTTAGAGGAATATATGTTAAAATCCATTCGTGAAAAGCTGTCTGAATTTAAGAAGCTATCAGATGAAGAAGAAAACAAGTCCGCACCTAAAGTATCAAAAAATAAAATCCGTTTGACACAAATAGACGAGGAAATTAACGACCTGCTTTCCAAAGTAGGAAGTGCAAACGCTATCTTGATGAAGTACATCAATGACAAGGTTTCCGAGTTAGACACCGAACGCCAAACTTTACAGGAAGAAATTATTTCTCTTACTTGTACGCATACAGAAAGCAAATTGGGACAAATAACAGACCATGTAAAGAAATGGGATAACATTTCCTTTGAAGATAAACAGGCAGTTGTAGACGCTTTAATCAAAGTGATAAAGGTAGCAAACGGGAATATTGAAATCACATGGAAAATCTAAGGCGGTTTTATCCGCTATCATTTTTGAGGTAAATCTACTTCAATCTTCCCGTTTCGGTGAACCAAATCGTCTGCAACTGCGTGCTGCATAATTTGATTGCGGTAAAGTGTCGCACCTGCATGGATATCCATGGCGCGTTTGAAGCTTGTCCACATACAGCGCATAGAGGTACGTGTATGAATTTTACCGGTGCGCGGTTGGGTGAATAGCAGTGCATCTGCATCATGCGGCAGAGCAGCTGCCAAATCGGGCAGCAGTACTTCTGGAATTGGAATGGTTCGAACCCCTGCTGAACTCTTGGGTCCCTTGAGTTTGCCTGTAACGGCTTCTAAGGCAGCGTGTACGGTTAGGCGGCGTGCGTTTAGGTCAATATCTTTGGCGTGTAATACAATCGCTTCTCCGGGGCGCAGACCACAGTAGAGCATGATTTTTACCCACAGTCCGGCACGGTGCGTTTGTGCAATCTCCAAAATGAGGCGTTCTTCCTCATCGGTAATCGGGCGGTGTGTTGTTTCAGATTGTGTTGATTTGGGCAAGGTCAGATGTTGTGCAGGATTGTTCAAGATGAGCCCTTCCAGCCGTGCCTGCTCAAAAATAGCACGCAGTGTGTATCGTACTTTAGAGGCATGAGAACTAGAAAATTGACTTTGCTTATTTAAGATACGCTGCAAGTCGGACGGCTGTACATCGCATAGCCGTTTGCGTCCAAGGCTTGGGGCAATGTGACCTGTGATATTGGCGCGATAGTTCAAATATTGTGCATGTCCGCATCGCGGTCTTTGATAGTCCTCAAGCCACAGCAGACACCAGTCGGCGGCGATGGTGTTCTCTGTTGGTGTCAGCAGACCGGCTTCCAGCATTTGTTTTTTCTGCGCCAGCTTTGTATAGAGTCCCTTGAGTGTTTTGGAGCGCACAGCATATTTTTTTCCGCGAAATAGCAAGTCTTTTCGGTAATGGCCATCTGCATTTTTGGTAGGGATATCCCGTTCTTTTGCTGGCATGATGCGCCTCCTTTTGAAAACATCTGTTCGGTTTCGAATGCAATCTTTTCCGCTATAAATAAAATCCTTGGTTTCGACACTTCCCGTATAGTGGGAGGTTTACTTCCAAGGACTGGTTTAACAAATACATAGTATAGATATATAATATGTGACTGGAAGCAGTATGTCAACCGGTATTTTTTATATATCAATGTCAAAATTGAACATAACATCAAATATTACGGTTCTTTCCAAAGAAAATCATACCAGCTTTTAACTTTTTACGGTATGTACACTGACCCGCAAACATAATATTTGAATGAACACAATGTTGCGCATCGCTACATTCCATATAGTGAGAGCAACAATCAAAACCATCAGATTCAAGCATCTTATCATAAATTGAGAGAAGTTCTTCATCTGATACACCCTGTACCCATTGTTCAAAATCGGAGCGTAGTGCACGTTTCCAGTCGGAACTTTTTGCCTGTGTATCGAACAATAAGCCGGATTGTTTCATTATCACATTCAAAACGGGTGCAACATCAACAACTTTTTTCTTAACGCCACGAAAGCGGAAACAAGGTCTCTTTAAAATTTCAAATGCCCAGTAAGCAGTGCTAGAAACAGGCATACGGTACTCATAAGTAACCGCACTTAAATCATAGGATTCAGGTGAAGCTGTCAGTGCTGAAATCATTTTGTCGTATAGTAGTTTTACAATGGGATCTATATTAGAGATTAGCTTTTGATTCATTCGGTCAGTGCTCCTTTTCAGGGTAATAATCTTCCAGCATATCAAGAAATACTTGTTCAGAAATAATCTTTATATCCTTGCCTTTTAGAATCCATTTTTCTGCATTTTTTTGTTTGGCGCTTTTTCCATCTTTAATAGATTTGCAATAATCATTATTTCCTAGTACCAAAAAATTGGTTTTAGATGTTACACTATCTGCACAAAGCCCTCCATGATCCACGACTAGCTGCATCGCATCTTGTCGGGTTCCTAGATTTAGAACCCCTGTGAAAACAAAAATTTTTCCAAACATCGGAGAACTTTCATCAAATACTGTCACTTTAGGTGTAATAGATTTTGCGGGGGCATATTTTGGAAAAGGAAGGATATTGATGTTATGTTTTTCAGCATAGTTTTTGAGAGCAATTAAACATTGAAAAGTCTGTTTTACATCAGCCAAGGCACGATGTGATGTTTCAGATGAAATTTGAAATGCTTCAACTAAAGTAGCCAACTTATGATTTGGTAAATCTTTTCGGATTTTTCTAGATAAACGGAGTGTGTCAACAAAATTGTTTTTGAGAGCACCGTTTGATATATCATATAGAAAGTTGATATCAAAATTGACATTATGACCAACAATAATATCCTCACCGATAAAATTTAAAATTTCAGGCAGGACTATTTCTATAGGGGGTGCAGATTCTAACATTTCATTTTTGATACCAGTAAGATCCGTAATGAAAGTATCTATGGGATATGTAGGCTGAATTAAAGTTGAGAATGAATCCATAATCTGATTGTTTCGAATTTTGATTGCTCCAAATTCAATGATTTCATCAAACCGAGGATCTAATCCTGTTGTTTCAATATCTAAAACAACACAATTTTCTGGAAATAGACATAAGCTTTTGCCTTTATTTGCCCTAACGGTTTTAGGAATCTGTCCCCATGAAGAAATTCCGGAATCAGAGAGTGTAATACCTATCATACTATATAGATTCTCCTTTCGGAATGTGTCCAAATTGGACACATATTTTATATTTTTGTCGCGGTCAAAAACATTCGCCCAGTTGAAATATTATAAACGAGTTCATATCGCACATTGTCAATTGTACAGGTGCTATTTTGAGAGTTTAGAAACAAGTCAACTTTGTCCAATCCGAGTTCTTGTATAACACTGGGCGCATTTTTGTTATCAATGCTGTTTAGCATAGCAGCTGACATACAACCAAAAGCTTCATAAATGATATCAATGTCGGAATAAGTTGCATCTATAACAGATTGGTCGCAATATGCGCAAATTTCAAGCAAATCACCATTGTCATTACTGCATGTGTACAGATAGACACCAGATAACACGCCATAAGCACGATAAATATAGTCACCCCACTTTGCGTTCTTCTCTTGCTTCTCTACAGGTGAAAAGCTGCCGTCTTCTACATAGCCAGCAGATTTTAGGGTGCTAAAGATTTCAGAAGGAATTTTATCGGCTTCTGCTTGTGGAGTTGCCTGAGAACATGCTGCCAAGTTTAACACCATAAGCAGTAATAAAATACTGGCCAAAATCTTTTTCATAAATAATCCCCCTTGTGTCCAAATTGGACACATATGTTTTTATTTTGAAACTTGCTTTTCTTATACAATACGGTATGATACAGACATGGCTGCGCAGTCAATTTTTGACAGAAAGTAGGAACTCACCATGTCTATTTATCTCGAACTGCTTCAATTGCTTGCGAACAGCCGGGAACCTGTTTTATTGCTCAGCCTTCTTTTGAAAAAGGCGGCTGAGATGCAAGATAACGACCATACCTAAGCAGCTCCTGCTGTTGGTCAGGGGTCAGCTGATCCACCAAATCTTTTAGCAGCTGCAATTCTTTGGCGTCCACCTGTTCCATGGTGGACGCTATTTTTTCATCTGACAATCCAAGCAGAAAATCTGGTGTAACATTCCATAGCTTGCATAGATCTACCATTGCAGTTGACGATGGAGTTGTGACTCCACGTTCCCACTGACTTACAGCGGTTTGGTTTACACCCAGCTTTTGTGCAAGTTCTTGTTGTGAAAGTTCATGTTCTTTTCTTAAATCTCGTATACGGTTCATAGGAGCCTCCTCCACTAACTTTATTTTAGTAGATACACTACTAAAATGCAATGGCAAAATATGTTTTAGTAGAAATATACTTGACTTCGAGTAGAACACGTGATAAGATTCAATTAAATAGTAGAAAACTACTAAAAAGAAAGGGAGATGTGAATGGATATTAAAGTGAAAAGAAAAGAGAAAAAGCTTTCTCAAAGTGAATTAGCACAAATGATTGGTGTCAATCAGACTGCTGTTAGCCAATGGGAACGGGGTGCAACTATGCCAACTTTGGATAAAGCTGCAATGATTGCAAATGCTTTGGGCTGCACCATCGATGAATTATATGGACGAGAGGAGAATGAATCACCTGAATGATAATTTACTATGGATACAAAGTACATAATGGAGGGATAACCAATGGCAGCCAATAACCGAAAGCGTGATATCGTGCGTGATATCGAAAGTCATTTTGATGGTGCAGGAGCACTCTGTATTCAAGATGTTGCACGTTATCTGCATTTGAGCAAAGGGACAGCACGCACGTTCTGTGCGGATATTACATCATTTAAGCTAGGTCAGAAGCGTATGTTTCTTGCAATTGATATTGCAGATAAAATCATTCGCAGTTCTATTGAGGGAGATACCGATAAATCTATTTTAGTTCCAACGTGGAGGTAGTACCAGTATGAAACCCAACCAGAATATCTATCAATCAGCCCGTGAACGTGCTGGTTTGACACAGGAATCGGCATCAGAACAGCTATACATATCAACGGAAAGCCTGCGCATGTATGAGACAGGTCGCCGCCGCCCGTCTGATGAAATGGCGGTCATGATGGCAGAGGTTTACCGTGAGGAAGCATTGGTTTACCGCCATATCAAGGCAAGCCCAGCGGGGCGCGTACTGCCTGATTTGACAGAACGCTCGTTGCAGGAATGTACCATGCGACTGTTCCGTCTGCTGCGGCAGTTTGTGCGTGAGCAGCACGTGGAAACCCTGCTCGAAATCGCAGAGGACGGCATCATTGACGAGCAGGAACGACCAGTTTACAACCAAATCATGTCTGATTTGCGCGAAATCGTGGAAACCGTCATTGCAATTTCGTTTACCTCGGAAGGGCAAGAAAAAACGCCCTATCGGTCGGCAAACCGATAAGGCGCAAGAGCGTTTGGAATACACTCGAAACTCGCACTTTCAGTGTACTCCAAATACTTGAAAAAGTCAAGAAAAAGCCGTGAACAGCCGCAAAAAAGGTGTAACCCCTGTGCGGCTGGTTGCGGCGTGCCGAAAAGCAAGGAGTATGCAGAATGAAAATGATATATAGGGTCGCTGCTGTTTTGTGTGCAGCGACCATTTTGGGACAGGTCGGCTGCTGTGATGCAGGAACAATCAGTTTTTGGGAGTGCCTTCTGCGTGTGCTGGGGTGCGTCTTTGCTCTGATGGCGTGTTATGCCATGGAATGTCGAGGTAGAATGAAAAAAAGGAGATGATACGACTATGCTGCAATATTCGTTTGACGCAGACCTTGCAAAAGAATATGGCGTGCCGGAGGCGATTTTTGCGCATCGCCTGTACTGGTGGGTACGGGACAATGCCGCCAACAACCGCAACTTAAAAGATGGACGATATTGGACTTATGACAGCATGACGGCGCTGCTTGAGATTTTCCCGTTCTGGAGCCGCCGACAGCTGCAAGGTATCATTGCCCGATGTCGGGAAAAAGGGCTGATTCTGACGGCTGAGTACAACGATGACCGGAGAGACCGTACGACTTGGTACACGGTCACAGATGTTGTGCATCGCTTTTATGGTCAAGATTTTAAGCCTGTGACAGAATGGGGCAATGCAATGCACGAAACGGTGCAATGCAATGCACCAAATGGGGCGGCTCAGTGCACCGTTTCGTGCACTCTATATAAGGAACAATTAGAAGACCAGTTAGAAGACGAGAGAGCGCACACGCGCGAAGAACAGCAAAACGGCACTTCGGCGGCACCCAAGCCAGCAGAGACAAAGCAGACCTATGGAGAGTTTGCCAATGTCCGGCTGACCAGCAAGGAACTGGAAAAGCTGCTCAGCCGATGGACACGGGAACAAGTCCATCATGAAGTCGAAGCCCTGTCCGCCTACATGAAGTCCAAGGGAAAAGCCTACAAAGACCATTATGCAGCTTTGACCGTTTGGATGAAACGTGATTTCCCTGCCGGACAAGCTGCTGTGGGCGGTCGTGTCCTGATTGATGACGATTGAGAGGGCGCAACATGGAAACTACCACACAACGAATTTACGATGCTGCGGTTGCCGTCCTTGGCTCTGTGATGCTGGATCCCATAGTGTCGGGAGACGTATTCGCAAAGGTACGTGCAGAACATTTCATCATGCCGGAGTATCGCACGGTGTTCGAAGCGGAACAAACCTTGTTCCTTTCCGGAAAGCCGATTGACCCTGTGTCTGTTACGGCACTCATCGGCGAGGCGTATCGACCGCTCATCATGGACATCATGGACTTAACCCCAACAGCTGCAAACTGTATGGCGTACGTTGAAATTCTGATGGAACAAACGCACCTGCATCAGCTGCGGGAGCTGGGGGAACGCCTTGCCAACGCAGCCACCTTGGACGATGCCACAGAGTTGCTGGCGCACGGACAAGGACTGTGCGCGAATTGCTCTGGTATGACAGCACTGTCCTTGAAAGATGGATATATTGGGTTCACGGAGCGTCAAAGTCAGCAGCCGCACTATCTGAATTTTGGCATGGAAGGTCTGGACAGCCGCCTGTTTGCAGAGCTTGGGGATTATATTCTGCTGGGGGCGCGTCCCTCTACCGGAAAAACCATGCTCGCCTTACAGCTTGCGGTACACCTAAGCAAGACCTATCGGGTTGGATTCTTTTCCCTCGAAACCAAAGATGCAAAGCTGATTGACCGTACCATGGCACATGTGTTTGGGATAAGCTTTGGCAAAATCAAGCGTCATGCACTGACAAAGGACGACTGGAGCCTGATGGCGCTGCAATCTGCAAGGCTGACCGGCTCCAAGCTGGAAATTGTGCAGGCGACTGGGCGCACGGCTGAGGAAATCGCATCTTTTGCGCGATATCGGCGGCATGAAATCATCTTGGTTGACTATATTCAGCTGATTCGCGCAAGCAAGAAAGCATACAGCCGAGAAAATGAGGTGGCATCTATCTCCACGGCACTTGCAAACTTTGCCCGTGCGCATCATGTGACCGTGATTGCATTGGCACAGCTGACCCGTGACAATGAGGACGCCAAAACCAAGACGGTTCGAGCTCCGACGCTGTCCAGCTTCCGAGAATCGGGAGCATTAGAGCAGGACGCTGATATTGCGCTCCTGATGTACTTATCAGAGCCGGACAACAAAGGCTCTGACCGTATCCTGCGGCTTGCCAAAAACAAGGAAGGCAGTCTTGGAAAATTGCAGCTTGCTTTTGATGGCGACAAGCAGACCTTTACAGAGCGCATTGCCATTCCGGGAGACCCCTTTCGGTGGAACAGTCCAGCTTCTCCCTCTTTAGAGCCGCAAACATGGCAAGAGATTTCACAGAACGAACAAATTCCATTTCCAGAATTTGGAGGTCAAACACATGGCGCATCATAAAAAATATACTGGCTTTACGGAAGTCATATTTGAGTCATCTGTAACTGGCGCAAAGGTGAAAGGGCGTGTTTTGCAGGTAATTCCCAAGTGTCCGGGACGCAGCTATGCAGTGGTAGAATACAGGGCTTCTCTGCCGGGCGGCAGGAAATCCCCGCCGCTGCGTGAATGTTTTGTCATTGTAAACGGCTGCTATCAGGGGATTATCACACGGCGAAATATAGCGAATCAAGAAAAGAGGGATTTATGATGACAGATTTGGTGAAACAGGCAATGTTTCGGGTCAATCAGGGAGGTGTGTCCAATTTGGACACCTTGGATTTGGTACAGGTTCCGCTGTCTCTGATTGATACGAACGATGCAAACTTTTATTCCGTCAAAGAGATACAGGACCTCAAGGACTCGATTGCACTCATTGGGTTGAAGCAGCCCTTGGTTGTGCTTCCGACCGACGGCAGGTATCGGCTGATTGCAGGACATAGGCGCTATCAGGCACTATCGGAATTGGGAAAAGAAACGGCTCCTTGTGTGATACAGAACGGTTTGACAGAAACCGAGGAACAGCTTGCGTTGATTCTCACCAATTCAACCGCAAGAGAACTGTCGTACCTCGAAAAGCTGGAACAGGCAAAGCGGCTCAAGGAACTCTTTATGAAACGCCGCGAGGAGGGTGCGGAGCTGCCCGGAAGAATCCGGGATATGGTGGCTGAGGCAATGAACGAAAGCGCAAGCAATCTTGCACGTATGGAGAAAATCGACAAACATTTGATTGTGGATTGGAAAGAATCGCTCAATCAGGGGCAAATTAGCGCATCTACCGCATACGAAATTGCAAAGTTACCGGAAAATATGCAGCAGAGGCTGAAAGAAGAATATCCGGTTGCAGGCGTACTGACTGCCAAAGTTGTACAGGGCGCTGAAAAAATGATAGAATTCCCCTTTGCACCGCTGAATTGCCCACTGCGTCATGGAGCATTGTGCACACGGTATGCAGAACGCGCGGAAATGGTCGCAAACGGGACTTGCTCTGGCTGCTGCAAGGATTGTGACCATACAGAAGGGTGTTCGGCTTTCTGTGACTTGTGTAAGAAGGACGCAGATCGAGAAAAAGAGCGTGCGCACAAAGCGCAAGAAGAAATGGAAGCCGAAGAACAGTATCAAAAGTCAGCATATCGCCGCGCCCAGCTGAGCCTGAAGCAGTGGGCGAAGGATACACGGTTCGACAGTATGGCTGAATGGAATGCGCTGCCCTATCCGGTGAAGTTTTTCCGTGAGATGGTAACACCAAGCCGAAATTCATGGGCGCCGAACTTGGCGGATTTATTTGAGATGGCAGACTTGCTGGAAATTTCTCTGCCGGAGCTGCTGGGGCTTGCACCGGAACTGCCGCCGTGTACTTCCGAATGGCATAAATATCCCACGGATAAGCCACATGAGGGAGAAAATGTGCTGTGTCAGTATGGAAAGCATAATAAATTTGATGTTCTTATATATCATGATGGTGGATTTTGTCAAATGTTTAATGACGAGTTTGTTTCTGTGCCGTTTGCGGTGCGGTACTGGACACGTGCGTTTCCGAATACATAAAATAGACTGTATGTAATGGAGGTCAAAATGTTAAATAAAGTGATTTTGATGGGGCGTTTGACGCGGAACCCCGAATGTAAATATGTCAATGACAAGAAAGTTTGTAATTTTACACTGGTGATTGACCGCCCGAAGCAGTCCAATGGCGAAAAGCAAACAGATTTTCTCAATTGCTTCTGCTGGGGAAAACGTGCAGAGTTTGTCCAGCAGTGGTTTACGAAAGGTATGATGGCTGTTGTTGTGGGTCGCGTACAGTCGCGGAACTGGGAAGACCAAAACGGAAACAAGCGCAGTACCGTAGAAATCAATGCAGACGAAATCTCTTTTGGCGAAACCAAAAAATCCCGTGAAGCAGCGGGAAATCTACCACCAGAACCATATCCAAATGCACCAGATGACCAATTCACAACATTAGATGACGCTGGAGAAGACGTGCCGTTCTAATTTGACATGCCAACACATCTATTTGCTGTATAGGGTATAAAAGAAACCCGCCATTATATGGGCGGGTTTTTCTGAGCCATATTCTGTTTTCTTAAATCTTTGCCATGCGGATAGGGGGCATATATACATCTATCAGCATAGCCCGTTCATTTTCAGCTGTTACTATATCAGACAACTGGGTAGGCATAGGGATTTCCTCGTTATCCTCTTCCATGCCATAGAGGGCGCAGCCTAACAATTCTCTTGCAGATAACAACGCATCATTGTCATCTGCACCACTAGTAGCAACATCTAAATCCGGAAAGACAACTGCAATTTCCTGATCAGCTTCATAGGTGAATATAGCAGGATAAATATAGCGTTCGGTTTTCTTCATAATAAAAGTCTCCTGTTAGTATTAGATGGAGAGGTTGGGCTTCCCGTTCTCTAGTCAGAAATGGCATCTGCACCTATAAGAATCACGTCTGCCAAAACTTCTTATTATATTGTGCGCCTAATACGTATAATGTCAAGAGGGAGTTGGTATAATTTTGTTTCTATAGAAGATTTTTAAAGATATTTATACGGCATTGGATAATTATAATGTACATGCAATCAATTGAAGTAAACGATTTGAAGAGAATTCAATGGCAATTTTGAATGCAAGTTAATTCAACTAAAAAAGCAGGCTGAACTTTGTGCAGGTAAAACAACTCTTTTTTCTTCTCTTGACAAACACTTGAAAAATCAGTATAGTAGATGCCAGAACAAAGGAGTTATCCCAGCCCAGACTTGGGGCTGGCAACAATAAAATAAGGCACTGTGCGGGGCTGAGCCCCGCATTTTTCTACCCTTTTATAGAAATGTGTCCAAATTGGACACAAGAAAGGAGTGAACATGGCAAAGCGAAGAAAAGTCATTCGTGCGGGGCAGATGGTTTATGCAGTGGTGTACTCTGTGCCGCATGTGTCAGACAAGCCCGCAGCACGCGCTGCAAAGACCAAGTGTTCCACCAAAGCACGTCAGCGCATGAACATGAAATATGCTTGGCAGAAGCTGGAGTTGGAACTTGCAGCAAACTTTACTGCAAAAGATTTGGTTGTCACACTGACCTATGACGATGCGCACTTGCCCCATCATCGTGATGATGCAATTACAAAGCTAAAAAAATTTTGGGTGCATCTGCGCAAAGCACGGCGGCTTGCGGGGCAGTCCCTCCAATATATTTATGTGACTGAGGGCATACATGGTGAAAAGCGACTGCATCACCATGCGGTCATCAACGGAACCGGTGCGGATTTGGAAGTGCTGCAAAGCCTTTGGAAGCATGGAACCGTACATATTGAGCCAGTGGACACCTCTGGTGGGTATGAAGCACTTGCAAAGTATTTGACCAAGGAGCCACGCGAGCATGGCAGTTCAAACGGTTTGCGCAGCTGGACACCCAGCCGAAACCTACAAAAGCCACAGACCGAAAGCAGCTTTGTGCCAGATGATTTGACTTTGTGCGTGCCGCCGAGTGCAGTCGTGTTAGATAGTGACAGCATGGTCAATCAATGGGGCGAGTTCAAGTACATCAAATATCTGCTGCCAGATAAGCCAAAGCATCGCAAGACACCCACAGCACCGCCAAGAAAAAGGAAAATCAAATAAGGTCTTTCTTTTTTCGGGCTTGTAATACAGTATATCTTATGAACTACAAGAGAGAATCTGAGCGCAGGCACTTTACGAGGAGGGTGAGAGCGTGTATAATCAAGACAAGAGAATACGAACGGACGAAGCTGGACAGCGTTGGATTTGCTGCCCAAAGTGCGGCAAGAAGTTTATGCCAGTCAGAGATGGTACAAGGCTGATTGAGTTCCCGCTGCTGTGTCGTCTGTGCAAACAAGAGTCCGTCATCGACTACGATGGCGTGCGCCTGAGCCTGAGAGCCTGAGCCGACGAACGAGAAATACACAGGAAGTGTATCTATCGTTGGTTGGCTCTTTTTATTTGCCTGCAAGGAGGTGAGCCGATTGGCGGAGTGGAAAAGTTTGGAAGTTCTGATTTGCGAGTATATCGAGGGACAACGCCGCTTAGACGAGGCGATTGCACGAAACAGGGCGAAAGCCAGCATGGAACCGAATCGGCGAAAGCGGCTCGACCTCGACCGTCAGTGTGAAGATTTGCGCACCATGCGCGGGGAGCTGGCGTACAGCATCGTGCTGATGCGGAGGTATCTTGATGGCAAGTAAACCCCTCAAGCCGTGTGCAAAGGCTGGCTGTCCGAATTTGACACGAGAGCGATACTGTGCCGCGCATACTGCGGCGGCAAAGCTTCGGAAAGCAAGTGCGGACTGGCACAGCTGGTATGCACTTCCCGTCTGGAAGCAGGATTTACGAGTTACTCAGCTCTTGCAGGAACCGTTCTGCCGTGCATGTGCCGCCAAGGGAGAACGCACGAAGGCAACCGAAGTCGATCATGTGATACCGCATCGCGGGTGTTGGTCACGCTTCATCGACCGGAACAACCTGCAAAGCCTGTGCCACAGCTGCCACAGCCGCAAAACCATGCAGGAACTGCAAAAATCCTTGCGAGAGATGTAGGTCGAGGCTACGTCACACGTGCGGCACGTGCGTACGCCTGCGTGCGTCTGTGCGCTGGCGCAGTCCAAGGCACACCCCCCACCCTGAAAAACTTTCCAGATTTGGGGTGGCAAATACCGCGTGGCCCTCTTCCGTGTGAAAAAATCCCCCATCAGACAAAAAACAAGGAGTGAATGAACTATGCCAACCCCTGTCAGTACCCTGGATAACATGACAAAGCACTTGACAAACGAGGAAAAAGCGGCGCGTGAAGCGGCAGAACAAGCCTTGAAGCGAGAGACTGTGAACCTGCAAAAGCCGAAATTCGTCAGCGGTGCCGCTGCGAAGCTGTGGGAGCAGACGATTGACCGCATGGTTGGCTTGGAACTGCTGGACGACTTAGACAGTGAAGTGCTTGGTCTGTATTGCGACCAGATAGCGCGGCGCAATGAGCAGGAGAAGCTGCGGCGCAAGCTGATGCGCACAATTGCAAAGTGTCAGGAAGACGAGACAGAACAGCTGCTATCCTTGCTGGATCAGGCAGATAAGTTGGCGCGTTCTGTGGCAGCGCTGGAGCGTCAGATTCTGCAATACGCGGACAAGTTGGGGCTGACCCCGTCCGGTCGATTCCGCATCGCCCGAAAGCGCGCGGAGATGTCTCTGTCAGACCCTGATGAGGATTTGTTTGCATGAGTATTTGTACAAGAATCTGCCCATTCTGCAACCAGTTTGCAGTCTGTGAAGTGCGATTGCGTCGGATTGAAAGAATCCATGAGTGCCCCCATACACGATTGAGACAGATTGTGTCCAAATTGAACACACAAAAGACAGGAGGAAACGTCCATGAAAATACATTTTGTCGCGGAAGAACTGCCAGCGACCTGCAAGGCTTGTGATATGCCCGACCCATACGGACTGCGCTGTACCCTGACCGGACAGCCTGCCAGTGGTCAGACACGTCCGGCACATTGTCCTTTGGAGCGTCTTGCGGATTTGCCTGTCCGAAAGCCGGAGAAACCGTGAGAAGGTCAAGCGGATTGCATCATGCCTGTGCGGTCTATGCCAAAAGGGTTGTATCCGGCAATCTGCGGCAGGGTTGCTGCAAGTGGGAAATTTTGGCGTGTCAGCGGCATTTGGACGACTTAAAGCGGCAGGGAACGGAAGATTTCCCTTGGATATTTGACACCACCCGTGCTGACCGTATCATTCGCTGGTTTCGTCAGTGTATTCAGGTGCGTGGACCACTCGCCGGACAGCCAATCGAGTTGCTCGACTGGCAGGTGTTTGACCTATGCAGCGTGTATGGCTGGGTACACAAAGACACAGGTGCACGTCGATTCAACCGTACCTACAACAAGCGTGCACGCGGCAATGTCAAGAGCACCGAGAAATCCGGACAATGTTTATATCACATGTGCGGTGATGTCATCTATCCCCCTTACCAGCCGGAGCTTGCACAGTTTGAAACAGAGCCGGAGGTAGAGTGCGCAGCCGTAGACCGTGAACAGGCAAAGCGTGTCTATGGCGATGCGAAAAAGATTGCGGCAAAGTCTGTACAGATTGCCCGCCGCATGGTGCTCAAAAAGACCATTGCCTATCACAGGGAGCGCGGCGGACTGCTGCGCCCGCTGTCCAAAGATACCAAAAATAAGGACTCTGGCGCACCCAGTTACTTTGTGGTGGACGAATATCATGCACATGAAAATTCAGAAATTTATGACTTGGGGTTCAATTCGTTCGGCAAGCGCCTGCAACCCCTGCTTGATGTCATCACCACCGCCGGTGATGATGCAGAGCACAAACCATGTTACAAGGAAGAACTGTACTGCAAGCGTGTCTTGCAAGACCCCGAACTGTTGGACAAAGAACAACGCTATTTCATCATGATTCGGGAGATTGACGATGGTGATAACCCGCATGATAAAAGCTGCTGGGTCAAGGCAAACCCTATTTTGCGTGCAGACAGCCTGTATGCAATCACATTGCGTGAGCAGATAGAAACAGAATATATCACAGCGTATGAATCCGGTGATGCTGCCAAAATCCGTAAATTTCTCACGCGCCGTCTGTGCCGTTGGCAAGCCTCCAGCGTCAACCGGTATCTGGACGAACGATTGATGACGTTAGCACGCGCGGCAATGGTGCCTTTGCCCGAATTTGCAAAGCTGACTGACGGAAAGCATTGTCATGTAGGCTATGACCTTGGAAAGCGCATTGACCTCACAGGCACGGGTGCGGTATGGGCACTGGAAGATGGGCGTTTTGCAGTGCAGATGCAGGGATTTATGCCGCAGAACCGCGCCGTGCTGCATGAAAAAACGGACCGTGTGGAATATATCTCGTGGGCAGAGGGCGGCTATGTGACCTTGACCCCAGGCGATGTGACGGATAACAGCTATGTGAACAACTGGATTTGTGAAAACGAGCGGGTGCATGGGTGGCTGGTTGATGAAATTGATTATGATGGACACAATGCAACAGACCTAGCAATCCAGATGCGGGAGGAACGCGGAGAGGAAGTGGTGGTTGAAATCCCGCAAACCTGTGCCGGACTCAATCAGGCAACCAAGCGTTTTCGTGAACTGCTTTTACAGGGGCGGCTGGTGATTGCATACAGTCCCCTCGCACTGTGGTGCATGAGCAATGCCATTGAAGTGACTAACAATTTTGGGGATATCAAGCTGTCTAAGCGGCACAAAGATGATACCGAACGAATTGACCCACTGGCGGCAACGCTCAATGCGCTGGCGCGGCTGCTGGTGCGCATTGACCAGCCGAAAAAGCGCACGCTCAGTGAAAAAATTGAATCCGGCGATTTTGGTATGTAGGAGAGGAGAATATGCGAAAGTTTTTGGGAATAGTTGCAGATGGCTGTGTCCTTGCAGGCGGCTGGTTTTTACAGCATGCTGCATTCTTGGTCGCGCCGGCACTGGGCTATGCGGTATGGGCGCTGCTTCTATGGCTGGCTGCCGGCATGGTTCTGTATTTGCTGAAAGGCGGTGGTGCGGATTGATTGTAGATAGACTGGTTCGCAGAGTGCATAACGCCAGCGAATCCATACATTTGACGTTAGATGATCCCACAGGCTGGAGTATCAAGCATTCCAGTGTCAGCACAAGTCCGGAACATGCGCTCAAGCTGAGTGCAGTTTTTCGCGCCGTGGACGGGATATCCAATTCGATTGCAAAGCTGCCGCTCTACATCATGGACGAAACCACAAAGGAACGCAAGCCGGAGCACCCGCTGACACCGCTGCTGACGCTCCGCCCCAATGAGTTGATGACTGCCCAGACGTATAAAAAGATGCTGGAAACCGAACGCCTGCTGACGGGAAATGGATATGCTTGGATTCATTGTGACCCGCTGACCTGCGAACCGGTGGAACTCATTCCATTACAGGCGCAGTTCGTGACCCCTTGGCTGGATACCAGCGGCAATCTATGGTATATGGTGCGGCTGCCAAAAACAGGAAAGCAGTACAAATTATCTCCGGCAGATATGCTGCATTTCAAGGGCTTTTCACGCGATGGCATAACCGGTTTATCCGTACTGCGCTATGCAGCCGAGGTCATTGCAACCGGTCGGCAGACCCAGCAATATGAGATGCAGTATTATGCCAAGGGCACCCATGTGCCCGGGGTGTTATCCACGGACGCAGACCTGTCCTCAGAACAGCGAGAAGCGGTACGCGCGGAATGGGAGCGCATACACAGCGGCGCAGACAACGCGTTCCGCATTGCTGTTTTGGATATCGGCACGAAATATCAGCCGATTGGAATTTCCAACAAGGATAGTCAATTCATCGAATCAAAAGGCGTGACCGTAGAAGATATCAGCCGCTTCTTTGCAATGCCGCTGTATAAGCTGGGCGCAGGCAAACAATCGTACAGCTCCAATGAGCAGAACGCGATCGAATACGTCAATGATACCTTGATGCCGAGCGTGATTCAATACGAGCAGGAATACAGCTATAAGCTGCTGTTCCGCTCCGACTTGCGGCAAAATCTGCGTGTGCGGGTCAACCAAAATGCCGAGCTGCGCGGAGACCTCAATGCGCGTGCAAACTGGTACAAGAGTATGCGCGAGGTTGGCGCATATTCGGTCAATGATGTTTTGGCACTGGAAGACCTGCCGTCAGTATCCGGCGGCGAAACAAGGCTTGCCAGCCTCAACTATATCCCGTTGGAGCTGTTCTATGAACTGGCAATTGCACGCAACAAAGGAGGTGAAACAAAATGAAATTTGCAGTCAATGGCATGATTGCATCTGATGAAGATGCACACATGATTCGATTTTTTCGTTTGGAGAATATCTGGAAGGTGGTTTGTCCGCAGGATATCCGAGATGCGATTGCAAACACGCCGCAAGGCGACACGCTAACACTGGAAATCAATTCCGGCGGCGGCAGCTTATATGCAGGCTTTGAAATGTACAGCCTGCTGGCTGGTGCAGATATCCCAACACGCGCAGAAGTGCAGAGCCTTGCAGGGTCTGCCGCCTCGATTTTGCTGGCTGGCGTGAAAACGGCTTGCTGCTCTCCAGTTGGTCAGGTGATGATTCACTTGCCCAGTACTGTGACAGCCGGAAATGAAATCGTACACAAAGAAAGTATGGGCATGCTCAAAGCGGCAACAGAAAGTATCATCAACGCATACGCGGCGAAGTGCGGGGATAAAATCACGCGCGATGCCCTAAAAGCAAAGATGACCGCTGAAACCTATCTGACCGCACAGCAAGCCTTGGAAATCGGCTTGATTGATGAAATTTTGGGCGCTTCCCAGCCGTTCACATCGGCGCAGGTGATGAACTGGAATGGGTTTTCATCAGGTGGATTGCCTGATATGGATAAACTGCGTGACGCATACGCAATGCTCCACCAGCCACAGAACGAAATGGAACTGGCTCGTTGTGCATTAGAACTGGCGATGATGCAATAAAGGAGAAACGATAATGAAAGAATTGCAGAATAAACTGTATGACCTCAAGCACCAGCGGGCAGAGTGCCTGAAAACGGCACAAGATGCGCTGGGGCGCTCAGATATGACAGCATATAAGACGGCTATGGATCAGGCGGCTGCCTTTGCTCCGCAGATTGATGCCACGCAGGAACTCATCAACAGCATGGCGCAGTATATGAATGAGCCGCAAATGCCAACTCCTGTCACTTCTGACCCTTCCAACGCGCAGGATACAAAAAAAATTCGCGCGTCGCGTGAATACGCCCGCGCATTTACATTCGCGGCGCGAAATGGCTTGAATCTGAAAAATGCACGCGGTCATGAGCAGGCAAAGATTCTGCTTGATGCGCTGCAAGAGACTGGCGGCAGTCCCGAGGGGGCAGATGGCGGATTTCTGATTCCTGCTGACATGGAAACCAAAATCAATGTTGTGCGCAGGCAGCAGATTGCACTGGCTGATTTGTTTCATACGGAAACCACCTTTACACGTACCGGTTTCCGTGTGTACGACACCCAGCCGACCAAGGGCTTTACCAAGGTGAGCGAAATGGGACAGATTCCGAAAGATGATAAGCCGCAGTTCCAGCGTGTAGACTTTGCGGTTGAGGACTACGCCCTGATTGTACCCATGTCAAATGATTTGCTGGCAGATGAAACCGCCGGTCTGATGGGATATCTGGCAGATTGGCTGGGACGCAAAAGTGTACTCACGGAAAATATCAATCTTCTGGCGCTGCTGGCGGCGCTGCCTTCCGAAGACCTGACACAAGGTAAGGAATATGCAGGGATTAAGACCGCACTCAATAAGGGACTTGACCCCAGCATTTCGGTCAATGCTAAGATTTTGACCAATCAGTCTGGATTCAATGCGCTTGACCAACTGGTTGATGTGCAGGGACGAGACCTGCTGCAGCCCGACCCAAGACAGCCGGAAACCAGCCTGCTGCGCGGTCGGCAGATTATTGTGCTGTCTGATGCGGTACTGCCCAATGCGTCTGAAAAAGCTCCCGTGTATATCGGAGACTTTACGCAGTTTGGCACACTGATTCGCCGTTCTGCTATGGAAATTGCAACAACCAATGTCGGCGGTAACAGCTGGGCGACCAATTCAACGGAAGCACGCGCCATTATGCGCATGGACGAAATCAAGACAGATGATAAGGCTGTCATCAAGCGAGAAATCACGGTGGGCGCATGATTTGCCCACTGGAACACATCAAGCAGTATATGCAGATCACACACGATGCAGATGATGCACTGATTCTCATGCTGGCATCTGCCGCCGAAGAATATCTGCTCAAGGCTGGTGTGCGCACAGAGGATTCGCGGTATTCCCTTGCCGTATCCGCGCTTACGCTGCACTGGTATGACAACCGTGCTGTGGTGGATAGCAAGCTGGATACCCTGCCTTTGGGTCTGCGCCAACTCATCAACCAGCTGAAAGCGGAAAGGGTATGTCATGCAGAAGATAAACCGACAGAGGAGGAACCGCAAGATGGCATATAACGCTGGCAGGCTGCGTTCCAATGTTATCGTCCTGCGTATCGTCCATGAGGACACTGGCTGCCGTTGGGTTCCCTGCACCACAATTCGGGCAGAGGTCACATATCCGAGTGGCAGCAACCTGTTTTCCAAAATCGGTCTGGGCGTTCGTTCCGTGCGCTTGAAAATTCGGGTACAGCCAGACCTTACATTACATGATGCGCTGATGCTGGGTGACCAGCACTTGTTTCTTACCAAAATCACGCCAGAGCCAGACCGCATTTACTGCATCGTAGACGCAGCTGTGATTCCCCCGGTGTCCTGCTGTGTATCGCGCAAAACCGTGGAGACAGACAGCCGGCACAACCGCCCTACCCTGTCTCAAGTCAGTGCCTATACTTTCCCTGCCTGTGTTACCGAGAAATATGGAAAACTCAATCAACAGGCAGAACCACAGGACTCAACGGAAACAGTCTATGTACTGGTCACACCGAAAACTGTAGCCCTGCGAGCGGGCGAGGTCATTGCCATGCAGGGGGAAAGCTGGTGTGTCCAAATTGGACACACCTTAGACCCATATAAGAATGAGTATGAAATCATACGTAAGGAGGATACCTGATGCAGGAAATCAGTCGAAGCCTTGACGGACTCTCTTCACAGCTGGAACGTGTGCTGACTCGTGCGCCAGAGCTTCAGCGGGAAATACATGAGACGTTAGGAGCACAATTGCTCACCGCTGTGCGGCAGCGTGCGCCAATCAGTCTGAAAGGACACCGCGTATCTGCCTCAGAATATCATGCACGAGGCACACTGCGTCAGTGGCAATCGAAGTATATCGGCTCAAGAGGCGGTTATGCAGCAGTCCGTGCAACCGACGAACCCAAAGGGAACAATGGTGCCGGTGCCATCACAAACTATGTGGAAAACGGACACCGTTCCCGTGTGGGCGGTATGTATGCCAGCAGGCGCACCAAGCGCCGCTGGCGGCAGTACGGTGCGCCATACTCGTTTGTCAATGGGCGCGGCTTTTATCACAGAACACAGGCAGATGCGGAACGACTGCTGACACGTGCTGCCGAACAGCTTGCAGCGCAGATTGCAGAGGAGTTTGAGCGATGATAACACAGCGTATGTTGTTGGACGCTCTAAACGATATCACGGCACAGTGTTTCCCAAAACGGACAACTTACCGTGACGCATGGCCGGAACAGTTTGTCCGTCCCTCTATTTTTCTGGTCGCAGAACCCAGAGTGGAAATTGGCGGCAATCGGCACTTGATTGAATACAAACAGGTGCTGGCGGCACAGCTCAATGATACTGTAGATGCACATTACGAAGCTGATACCGACCGCTTGTGTGACGAGACAGACCAGCTAATGGAAATGCTGTCGCAGGGCTATCTGCCCGTATCAGACCGTGCCCTTCACATCGACGCAATCGAAACCGAACGCGAAGGGACGGCATCGCTTGTAAAAATCACGCTGCATTGGTTCGATGACCGTCCACAGCACAGCACCACGTATCCAATGATGAAGGAACTCAATCTCGAAACGGAAATTCAAGAAGGAGGCGTATAGAATGAAACTTCCCTCGATTACCATTGCTTTTCAGACAGCGGGTATCGAAGCAATTGGACGCTCGGAAAAAGGCGTTGTTGCCCTGCTGCTCAAGGGCACGGAGGACAGCGCAAAGACCTATACCATTTATGATGCGACCGATATTCCAGAGACGCTGAGCGCAGAGAACAAAGCCTATATCAGTCGGGCGCTGATTGGCTACACCAAACCACCGCGCTATGTGTTGGTATATGTGGGAGCGTCCACCGAAGATGACCTGACAAAAGGTCTGGAGTATCTGGAAACCCAAAAATTTGATTACATGGCAGGTCCTCCAGATATCTCATCGGAGCAGGCACAGGCAGTTGCCACTTGGATTAAGAATCAGCGTGAGAATAATCATGCCATTTACAAGGCGGTTCTGCCAAATACTGCCGCTGACCATGAATGTATCATCAATATGACAACCGAAAATTGTGACATGGGAGATGACGACCACACCAAGCTGTCTGCGGCGCAGATGTGCAGCCGCATTGCCGGACTGATTGCAGGCACGCCCATGAAAATTGCCTGTACCTATGCTCCGCTTCCGGAGCTGGCAGACTGTGCTCGTCTGTCCCGAGAAGATGGAGACAAGGCGATTGGAGAAGGCAAGTTTATCCTGATTCACGACGGACAGAAGGTCAAGGTGGGACGCGGCATCAATTCCTTTGTCACAACGATTGCAGGCAAAGGGACTGCATTCCAGAAAATCAAAATCGTAGAGTGCATGCACATGATGGAGCAGGACATTCGGCAGACTGCGGAGGACAGCTATATTGGCAAGTATCCCAACAGCTACGACAATAAGTGTCTGCTGATGACTGCCATTGATGGATATTTGGAACAGCTGTATCTTGATGAATTGATTCAGGAAGGCTGGACAGTTGAAATCAATATGGAAAAAACACGCGCATATCTGAAAAGTGTGGGCGTGGACGTGTCCGGTCTGAGTGACGATGCCATACGGCGTGCAGATACAGGGGATAAGGTTTTTATCCGTATCAAGTGCAGCATCTTGGACGCAATCGAAGAAATTGACATTGATGCGAATATTTAAGAGAGAGGTGTAACAATGTTTGATTCGGCAAAACGTGTCATCTCCGGCACGTGGGGCGAGGTTTGGGTCGATGGTGAACTGATTGCGGAATGTACCGCCTGTCAACTCAAATATACCAAAAATAAGGAAAAGGTTGGTCGCTGCGGGGAAATGGTCAACGATGCCAAGACCGTTAGTCTAGATGGCACAGGTTCTATTACCCTGCATAAGGTGTACAGCCAATTTACAACAGCAATTGATTCCATTTTACATGGTCGGGACGCGCGTGTCACCATCATTTCCAAGCTGGACGATCCGGACGCCTATGGTGCGGAACGTGTAGCTGCCTATAACGTCTCATGGGACGACGAGACGCTGGCGGACTGGGCACATGGCAAGCTGGGTACCATGACCCGCCCCTTCACCTTTACTCGACATAAATTCTTGGACACAATTGAAACCGTTTGATGGAGGATACAATGATAACAACACTGGATACCTTGCTGACAAGCACCTTGCCCGACCCGCTGCATGAAACCGTCCGCGTTCCGCGGCTTGTGATGGCAGATGGAACCCCATTGACGCTGGAACTCCAGCAGCTCACCTTTAACCAGATTGCCGACCTGCGCGAACGCCACAAGGATTTTGCAGTTCATACCGTTCTGGCGGGCGTGAAATCCCCCAGCCTGCGCGACAGCGCATTGCGTGAGCATTTCGATGTGGAAACCCCAGTTGACCTCATTAAGAAGTTATTCCTGCCGGGCGAGATTGATGAACTGTGCACCCACATTTCTAAGCTGTCGGGCTATTATAAAAAGACCGTCGAGCTGGTACAGGAAATCCAAAAAAACTGACAACGGACGGTGATGCAGACCTGATGTATTACATGTTTCGGCATCACAATATGCTGCCGTCCGTATTTTATCAGCTGCCTGCCGGTGAACGTATCGTTCTGCGTGCGTTCGCCATGCAGGAAATTGAAGATTTTGCAAACAGGGAGTGAGCGTTATGCCAGATGTCAGTATTATGGTGTCTGCTCAAGATAATTTTTCAGCCACCATTCACCGCATGCAGCAGGCGGTCAATCCATTTGAGCGCAGTCTGACCGGGCTTCAAGAGGTACTGGACCAGCTCAACGCCAACCGTGTTCAGCTGCAAGTCGATGCAACCGATGCAAACCGTGTTTTGCGGGAAGCACAGCGCGAATATAGAAACCTTGCCCGTGCTGCTGAGGAGGCACAGGAGGCAATGGAAAATGCCACGACACCAGAAGAACAAATTTCTGCCAGTCAACGTCTTACAGAGGTCAATGAAGCACTGGGACGCTCGCAGGAACGTGTGGCGGATGCACAGGCGCAATACAATCAGGTGCGGGATAATCTCAGTGCGGTATCTCGTGAGGCGCAGCGTACACAGCGCGATATGATAAACCTGTCCCGCACAGACGAACAGAACAACCGCCGAGACAATGACCCCAATGACCCGAACGCACCCTCTCAGCCGCGCAGCGGCTGGGAGGTGATGCGCGAGGGAATCAACCGCATGGCGGAAGCCGGTGCCGTACAGCTTGTCGGTGATGCAATCACGGATATTGCAGAGACCTTTGCCGCATCTGCCTATGGGAGTGCCGGCAGTAATCTGTTTTCCGGTGCGCTGGGCGGTGCATCGTCTGGTGCGGCGGTTGGTACGGCAATCGCTCCGGGCGTTGGCACAGTCGTTGGCGCGCTGGCTGGCGGTGCAATCGGGCTGATTCAAGGCAGCACACAGAACTACCGCGAAAAAGATGAATATTTCAAGGGCTATGTGCAGGAGTCCGCCGAGGCTGCTTTGGCGCGGCAAAATGAAATGTTGGAGCGCGGTTCTTCGATTGCCTCTCAGCGAGAAATTGACCGCATCTCTTTCAATACATTATTTCAGGACAAAGACATTGCGGGGAAATTTCTGGAGGACTTGACGCGCACTGCGGCGCGAACGCCCTTTGAATATGATGACCTGACCTCGATGTCAAAAATTATAAAGACCTACGGATATGACGAAAATCATATTTTGCCCACACTCAATATCATTGGTGATTCTGGGGCTGCGCTTGGAATGGGTACTGAGGATATGAATGCAGTATCAACTTCGATTGGTCGCATGAATGCCACAGGTAAAACCTCATTAGAGTATATCAGTCCCCTTCAGGAGCGGGGCATAGATGCAGTAGGCGCATTGGCAGACCATTATAAGGTATCGACGGGCGATGTGTATGATATGATTTCCGATGGTGAAATTGCGGGACAGGAAGCTGCCCGCATTATCCTGCGGGCAATGGCGGATAGCTTTGGCGGTGCGATGGTAGAGCAAAGCCAGACCATGAGCGGTTTGGAATCCACCTTGGAAGATGCAAATGCAGAACTGGCGAACGCTATGGGTGCAGGGTATAACATGGCACGCAAAGAAGGTCTGCAAGCAGAAATTGATTTCCTGTCTGGTGAGACCGGTCAGCAGATGCAGGAAGCCTATTCCATGATTGGGCAATGGAAAGCGGAACTGGCAAACAGCAAAGAGGAAATGCAGCGCGATATCATGAACGCTGTGATGAGTGGTGATTCACTCAGTATGGACTATGGCAGTTCTCAAGAAGATGTGGAAGCCGCTGTGCAAAGTATGCAGCAGCAATATGCAGATGCTATGGCAAATGGTGGAGAGGCTGCTGGTGCAGAAGCCGGACAGGTGCTTGCCCGTGCGCAAACCTTGGCAATCAGTGCATATAACGCTTCAGAGGGTGCACAGATTGCACTTGAAAGTGAGCTGGCTCTTGCAGGACAAATTCGAGATGATACGGCATCTAACGCTGCATTCTATAATGCTGGTCTTATGAAAGGACAGCAATACAGCAAAGGCATTGCAGCGGGTATGCAGTTCACGTTATCTGCACCTGCTCATACCGGAGCGGTAGCAGGTGCGACGGCAGCACCCACCAACGCAACACAGAACGGCGGTTATCTTCCGGGGCGTGGCTATGCCTATGGGCTGGAGCGTGTTCCACATGATGAGTTTCCTGCCCTGCTGCACGAGGGGGAACGTGTGCTGACTGCAAATCAAGCACGCCAGCTTGATGCAGGCGGTTCGATGGCTGCCCCTGTATCGGTTACAGTGCAAAATATGCAGGTGCGTGAGCAGGCAGATATTGACCGAGTGGCACAGGCATTGTACGAGCAAATCCGCATTGCGCAGGCAACGCGCAAACCATAAGAGGTGTTTCTATGCTTCGAAAATTTATCTTTCATTCTTCGGCAGATGGGCAGGAAATCATTCTGCCGGTCACGCCGTCCAGCTATCAGGTCGAGACTGGTCAGGGAATCCAAGTCGTGAACCTGACGCAGTTTGGAGATTATGCGCTGGCGGGGTATCCATCTATCTATGCGTTTACGCTGGACTGCATGTTTCCAGCGCAGTCCTATCCGTTTATGGTTGGAGGCAGTACCCCAGACCCCGACTTATACATTGAATTTTTCGAGCGGGCGGTGAAAGAACGTCAGGTCTTGCGGTTTGTTGTGTCTGACACACTGGTATCGAACGAGGTACTTGTAGAATCTATGCGATATGGGGAGCAGGACGGCACAAACGATGTGTATGTAACGCTTTCCCTGATGCCGTATCGCAGGCTGCAAGTCGCTTCTGCCCCCAGCAATACACCAACTCCAGCATCCCCAAAAGGCGCAGCGCGTACCGGTGATGCCCCCAGCGTCACGCAGCAATCCTACACCATAAAGCGCGGGGATACCCTGTGGGGCATTTGCCGCAGGTTCTATGGAGAGGGCAAGCTTGCCTATCCGCTTGCCAAGTTCAATCAGATTAAAAATGCAGATTTGATTTATGATGGCGATACCATCAAGATTCCCGAAAAATCCCTGCTTACGGAGAAACGTAAATGAAATTAACGGTTTTGTCTGATGGCAGCCTTTATGATATCTCTCAAATGGTGGAAAGCGTCAGCTTATCGGGAGACCTCAAAAGCTGCTGCCGGACACTGAATTTTGAAATCATTATGTCCCCTTCAGACAGAGAATTGCCCTATGTATTCATTGCCGTAGGAAGTGTCGTGGACCTCTATGAAAACGATGCCAATATTTTTCATGGGCTTGTGTTTACGAAATCCAAGAGCACGGACGATACCACAATGCGCGTGACCGCCTTCGATTTCGGATATTTCATGAAAAACAGCTATGCGACCTATCGTTTTGACGGCGAAACAGCGGACGCCATTACAAAACAGGTTTGCACGCGGTTTGGTGTGCCAATCTGGTCTTTGGCAGCGCCAGCGGTTCCAATCAAGCGGCGGTTCAATCATCAGCCGATTTTCAAAATCGTGGATACCGCCTATACCATAAGCGCTGAAAAGACAAAGAAAAAATATATTATGCGTTTCCGCGGTGCCGCTTTACAGGTGTTGGAGCGCAAAATGACCGCAGACATTGTGGTGAAGCCAGAGGTGAATCTGCAAAGTGCCACCTATGCACAAAGCTCGCAGGGTATGATAAACCATGTTGCCATTGTGGACGAGGACGGCAAAACAATTGACCTTGTCATGGATTTAGATGCGATTCGAACATACGGCATGGTACATCGAGAAGTCCGGCAGGAAAAAGATCGCGATGTCACCGCCGAAGCACAAGCGCTGCTTGAGGATAACAAGCTGCAAAATACCTGTTCTGTCACCATTTTAGGCGATTCCAGATTGATGACGGGCGATACTATCCTTTTGCAGGAGCCGTATACGGGACAGTTCGGAGTGTTCTGGATTGATGCAGATACGCATACATGGAAAAAGAATCTGTATACCACAAAGCTGACGCTGTCCTATCAAGCGGAAATGCGCGAAGGACAAGCTGGACAGGAGGAAAAACCCGAAGATGAATGATGCAGCAATACAAGGGCTGGTCAAAGAACTGGATACCAAAACAGAGCCAACCGATGGATTTGCGATTGGTTTTTTGAAGTCCCTTTCTCCGCTGACCGTGCAGGTGGAGGAACAGACGTACTATGATGATGAAATCATCGTTGCACGGCAGCTCACAGACCGCACGGAAACCGTCACGGTGGCATGGAAGACACGTCCGGCAACCTGTACGGCAACACATGACCATGAAATCAATGGTACCTTTGAAATGATGATTCACAGCCCGCTGAAAGCAGGACAACGGCTGCTGATACTGCCCAAAGCAGACCAGCAGAGCATTTACATAGTAGATATTCTTACCTGAAAGGAGTGTCTATGACAGAGCAAATTTTTCCTTTCCTAGACCCACAGGCTGTGTCCGTGGGGTCCAGTCCTCTGCCTGTGGCGCGGGAGGTCAAATGGGACTATGACAGGGATTGCCCGATTTATATCGGTGGACAGCCCGTCATGGTAGAACGTGCGGAGGCTGTCGCTGTCTGGGCATGGAATGCACTGCATACCGAACGGTGGAGATGGGTGCTGTTTACACGGGACTATGGCAATGAAATTGACAGCCTAATCGGGCAGACCTGGTCAGATGACTATAAGCGTGCTGAAGTGCGGCGGTATATTACAGAGTGCTTGCTGGTATCGCCTTATATCAAGCGGTTAGAGCACATGGATATTTCATTTCATGATGGCAAACTCACCGCCGCATTTGACCTCATCAGCATTTATGGCATGGTAAAAATGGAGGTGGGCAATCTTGTATGAGACGGTGACACCGGAAGAAATTCAGGAGCGGATTCGGTCGCGTGTGGACACAACCATACTCACAACCGAAGGCAGCTTTTTTGAACTGCACAGCAAGCCGGTTGCCTATGTGCTCAGTGAGCTCTATCACAAGCTGGACGCTCAAATTCCAATTTCATTTGTAGATGAAACGTCCGGAAAATATATTGACAAGCGTGCTGGTGAATTTGGGATTACCCGTAAGCCGGGATACAAGGCAACTGTCACCTTGACGGTAACAGGTACCATGGGCTGCCGGATTCCAGCCGGAACCCCGTTCCAGACCGAGGACGGGTTACGATTTCTTTCCCTGACTGATGGGCAGATTGGACTAAGCGGTACGATAGATGTGCCTGCTGTGGCGGCTGAAATCGGGGTACTGTACAATGTGCCAGCGGGCAGTATTGTGCGCACGGTACAGTATGTGTCCAAGTTGGACACCGTGACCAATGCCAAGCCTGCTGAGGGCGGTATGGATATCGAAACCGATCAGGCATTGCTTGCCAGATTATACGCGTACTGGCGTGACCCTGCAACCAGCGGCAATCGCTACGACTATGAGCATTGGGCAATGTCTGTCAATGGCGTGGGTGCGGCGCGATGTGTTGAAATTTGGAATGGTCCCGGCACAGTCAAGGTCATTGTTGCAGATATGCAGATTCAGCCAGTCACAGAGCAGCTGCGCAAGCAAGTCGCGGACTACATTGAAACCGTCCGCCCTGTCTGTCCAGAAGTTACGGTTGTTAGTGCACAGGGTGTGGATATCTCCATTGCTGCACAAGTCAAGCTGAGTGACCCCACACAGCTTGCACAAGTCAAAGAGAACTTTCAGTTAGCGTTACAAACGTATATCCGCGAGACTGCTTTTGACAACCCGTTTTTGTCATATAACCGAATTGCCTATCTGCTGATGAGCGTGGACGGTGTAAGAGATTACACCCAACTCACGGTCAATGATGCGGAAGAAAATATTGACCTTCCCTTGGGTCAAGTGCCTGTGCTCAAACAATTGGAGGTGACAATCAGTGCTTCCTGAACTCATACCAGAACGATTGCACAAGGTTCCGGAGTTGATGAGCGTCATAAACGCAGAAGAACCGGAAGCGGAAGCTGCGCTTGATGCAGTCATTGACTTCTTGGCACAGCTGAATGTGGATAGTGCCACATGGGGGCTGGACTTGTGGGAATATCAATATGGTATCCCAACGAATCACACAAAATCTATGCAAGCGCGGCGCAGCGTGCTGAAAGCCAAGATGCGTGGTACGGCAACCACCACAGTAGAGCAGATCCGGCGCGTTGTCAATGCCTATACCGGCAATGACAGCTGCAAGGTGGCAGAATATCCTGCCAAGTATCTTGTATCAGTGGCATATGAGCTGCCAAATGAAATGTTGGAAGTTGTAGACGATTGTCGCACCTCTTTGCGTATCATCTTGCCTGCCCATATCGGCTTTGAACAGTGCATCATTGCACCTGTGATGCACAGTATGCTGTACATCGGCGGTACGCTCGTGCCGTCCTATGGACAAACTGTGTTGCCGCAATGGTCACCGGCACGGACGCGGCGTACCTCTGCCACGGCTGGCGGTATGCTATGCAGCACCATGACAACTGCGTTACCACCAATGGAGGTGATTTGATTATGTATGGATTTATTATCCCTGCAAAGGGCAGGGAACTCATTGCAAGCCTGCTTGCGGGCGATACGCTCACAATTACGCGCTGCATGGTCGGCGAGGGCGCGCCGCAAGAGGGCGTGGAATCGGCTGACCTTATCGACCTTGTGAAGCCTATCGCACAGGCAACCAGCACCGCTCCAATCGTCACCAGACAGCAAGTTGATATGACGATTGAATATCGCAATGACCTAAATGGCGGTCTGGAAAACGGCTTTTACCTGTCCGAGTTTGGCATTTTTGCACGCGGTAAAGACGGTGCAGAGGTCATGATTTACTACGCTTGTCTTGGGGATTATCCCCAATATGTACAGCCATACACCAAGGGTGGCGCGGTTGAAGTCCGGCGCTTCCCGATTGAAATTGGCGTGAGCAATACAACGGATGTGCAATTGGATTACAGCGCGGATGCGTTTATCACATCGGAAAACCTCGTAGAGTATTGTAATTCGGTCGTTTTGCCGCTGTTTTTGGAGGATGTGAAAAAACTCATCGCCGAACATAATAATGACCCCAAAGCCCACCCGCATATCTTGGCGGGCATGGAGGACTTTGATGCGCGGTTAAGCCTCATCGAACTCCAATATGGCACAGATGTAAACGGAAATCCGTTCATCGTGACATTTGAGACGTTGGACGGCGTAAATGTGCAGGGCGTGTGGAATGAGCCAGCACGAAGAATTGAATTTTGACTAGAGGTGATAACATGAATGGAAGCTTAACAGTTTCTCCAAACTCATTTAGAGGTAGTAGTAATCCAACGAAAGTTACTGTTACATTCACATGGTCTGATTTATACCTAGGTGGTGATTCATCTCCTAATTCATGCGATTATCGAGTTCTACGTACATCGGGTGAAGTTATTATACCGTATAGGAGTTTTAGCGTTAATGGTATACGCGAAAGTGGCACAGCCAAGCAGGTTATTGAAATACCCGGTAACATATATGGGGATTTAGAAATTGAGGTAGGTTTTTACTACTATTATGGTATAGTACCGGGATATGATAAAGGAAAAGTTTCTACTACAATAAAATCTTTAGCAAATATTCCCCCCAATATCCCAACCAGCATCAATCTCCCATCTACCATCAAGGGCGGGTCATCATGCTCTATCAGCTGGTCGGCTGCCACAGATCCGGACGGGAACCTTGAGGGCTACATCGTAGAGCGGTCGTATAACGGCGGTTCTAGCTGGTCACAAATCTATCAAGGTTCTGCCACCAGCACCAGCACGACAATCCCGCACGGCACAGGCACAGTGATGTTCCGTGTCTGCGCCTATGATACGGACGGGGAAAAATCCGGCTGGCGCACGTCCTCAAATAAAACGGTTTTGAACAACCGCGCACCCTCTGCGCCCCCGTCTATCAATGTGCCTGTTACCCCGTGTGGTGGCGAGACCATCACGATTACATGGTCTGCCGCCAGTGACCCAGACGGCAACCTTGAGGGCTACCGCCTAGAACGCCAGTGGGACGGTAAGGGCGGATTTGACCAAATCTATCAGGGGGCTGGCTTATCGTACACGGATACAATCCCCAAGGGAGAGCACACCAGCGTTACATACCGTGTACGGGCGTATGACAGTTTTGGTGAAACGTCTGGCTATACCACAAGCCCTGTTCGTACCGTTGACAATAATTTAGCACCTGTTATCCAGTGCGATTTATCCGGCAATCTAGGCGATAAGTCAGAGGGGTTTGTAGTTCCATACACAGTCACTGATGCAGAGAATCATGCTGTTACAGTCACAGAACGAGTGGGAAATTTAGTGAAACGGACATATTCCGTAACGCTTGGTCAATCAAATTCGTTTCAGATTACCGGAGACTACTTCCAGAAAATTTTGAATGGGGAGCAAGCTGCTGAGATTATTGCCACAGATACAGAGGGTAAGTCCAGTACACTCAGCCTGACGTTTACCAAAAAGGTGCACCGTGCATCTATCATGCTTTCTGAGCCGCTGACAGTGGACAAGCCTATCACGGTCTGTGTGATTAAGGTGGTTGGCAACATTCCAGAAGATGCGGAATTCAAGGTTGAAGTGGCAAATAATGTTGGCGATGATCTTCCGGCGTGGGAGGACGCCACGGACGCTGCAAAGCGAGGCATCAACCATGTTTTCAAGAACAAAACACAGACAGCTGGCTGGAAATTCGGGTTTCGTGTCACGGCTGCCCGCGGTGCATCAGACACCGCAGGATATATTACGTCAATTCAAGGAGGGTTTCAGTAATGGCAGTTGTTTTTCACCCTACCGAGGGAGAGCTCCTCCCGACACGCGAGGAACTGAAAAAGGAAAATGAAGAATTGAAAAAACAAGTTCTCGACGCACAGCTTGCGCTGGTTGAATTGTACGAAATGATTCTCCCAACAACGCAATAAATCTTATGAAAGTATCAATTTTTTTAAGAATGGCATTGTTAAATGCTATCTTACGAATGTTTTTTAACAGAAAGGGAATGGAAACGATGGACGTAATTTATGCAACTTTGATTCAGGAAGGCTACAAGACAATCAATGATGTAAAGCCAGAGTCTATGCGTGAGAAAGTACGCAAAATTCTAATCACTCTGGGTTTACCTGAGTTGGCGAATCCTACGGAGTAAGGTGATTTGTATGGTATTACATCTAACACAGACAAAAGCCGCCCTAATGGGCGGCACTGCTGTTATCGGTGCATGGATTAGTGAGTTGTTCGGCGGCTGGGATACGGCAATTGTAACGCTCATACTGTTTATGGCTCTCGATTATATATCTGGACTGGTGGTTGCGGGGGTATTTCACCGGAGCGACAAAACGAAGTCTGGCAAGCTGGATAGTGCTGCTTGTTGGCGGGGGCTACTCAAAAAGGGCATGACGCTTGTGGTCGTGCTGGTTGCTGTCCGGCTGGATATCGTACTGGGTACGTCCTTTGTACGCGAGGCGGTTGTCATTGCGTACATCGCGAATGAGACCATCAGTATTATTGAGAATGCTGGCAGAATGGGGCTTCCAATCCCTGATACAATTATGAAAGCGATAGAACAGCTGCAAGGCAAGACAGAACAAAAATAAAAAATGTGCCCAATTTGGACACACGGGGAGGATTGATATGATACAACACACAAAGGATTTTATCCAGCGGATTGCCTCTGCTGCGTCTCGGGATATGCAGAGTTTTGGTATCCTTGCGTCCGTGACCATTGCACAGGCAATTCTGGAAAGCGGCTGGGGGGCATCAGAACTGGCAACCCACGCAAACGCCTTATTTGGGATTAAAGCGGACAAGCGTTGGAGCGGACGCACGTATGAAATCAAAACCAAGGAGTGGTATGACGGTAACGAGCCTGTTATCATTGTGGACACGTTCCGCGCGTACTCCACATGGAAAGAGTCCATAGCAGACCACACAGTGTTTCTAACAGCTTCCCCACGCTATCGCTATGTTATTGGGGAGCAGGATTACAAAAAGGCTTGTAAGGCGTTACAGGCAGCAGGATACTCGACTGACCCCGATTATGCAAATAAACTGATACGGCTAATCGAGAAATATAATTTAACCGAATACGACAAGAGGGAAAACAAAATGAAAAAACCGTGTAACCCTGCAAATTACACGCAGAAAGACCGAAACGAAACAAAATACATCGTTGTGCATTATACTTCCAACAAGGGAGACACTGCAAAGAATAATGCAGACTACTTTGCACGGGAAAAGGTTGGTGCATCGGCGCACTTCTTTGTGGACGAGAAAGAAATCTGGGAAAGCGTACCGGAAACCAGCGTTGCGTGGCATTGCGGTGCAAAGCAATATAAACACTCTGAGTGCCGGAATGCAAACAGCATCGGGGTGGAAATCTGCATGAATGACAGGGCGGGCAAGGTTAGACAGGGAAGCATCGACCATGCTGCAAAGTTGGTGCGCGAACTGATGCAGCGATATAAAATTCCGCCGGAATATGTATTACGTCACTATGATGTGACAGGGAAATGCTGCCCGCGCCCAATGGTGGACAATCCTGCGCTTTGGCAGGCGTTCAAAAATAAACTAATAGCAGAACAGGAGGAATCTATGAAGATTTATAAGCATACAACTGAAATGCCTGAATGGGCGCAGGGAACGTTTCGTCGGCTGATTGATGCCGGAATTGTTAAGGTGGACGAGAAAGGTGAAATCGCTGTGCAGGAATCCAGCGTGCAGCCGATGGTCTATTTAGACCGGCTGTGTGGTGGGAAGATTGAGGAACTGTCAGCAATCATGAAAGCTAGGTGACGCCTCAAGTGACGATATCAATCTGCTTTTAGGACTGCAAATCTGTTATGCTTAGGCAATTGCCTGTAAAATATACAAGGCTGATTTTTGAATAAAGCAGCGCGAAAAGGTATAAAAAACCAGCTATATGGTGTTTTATAAACACTTTATAGCTGGTTTTAGTTTGGAGCGGATGATGGGAATCGAACCCACACGACCAGCTTGGGAAGCTGGAGTTCTACCACTAAACTACACCCGCGCGATATATATTATTGTAGTCAGATATATTTGATTTGTCAAGATATTTTAATAAAGTTTGGTGCAGAAACCAAATGAGAACATAATTAAGAGCGGAGGCAGACTCTGTCAAGATATCTAAACTGTACTCCAAAGTCTCAAAAAGAATTTATGCAGAAAAATCTAGGACTTGTAATTTCTGCTTGCTTTGTATATAATAGTAATATTGATTTGAGGTAGGAGGTGTTTTATAGATGCTGAATAACTATGGCGCGCTGCTGAGCTCGTTTTTGCCGCTTGTTATCATGGTGCTGATTTTTTATTTTCTGCTCATTCGTCCGCAGCGAAAGCGTGACAAGGCTGAGCGCGAGATGAGAAATTCGATTCAGGTTGGAGATGAGATTTCAACCATTGGCGGTTTTATTGGTAAGGTTGTGAGCTTAAAGGAGGATACTCTTGTCATTGAGTCCTCTGCTGATCGTACAAAGCTGAAGCTGTATCGCTGGGCAATCCGCGGCAAGGAAGCGGCTCCGGTGGAGAAGGTCGAAGAACCGAAGGCATAACCTGATGCCCTGCCGAATAGCTTTGAGGTAAAGTCATTTGGGCAGGAGGGAATTCGAAAATGAAACAGAATGATGTCAGACCGATGGCTGGCTTTGTGCTGGGTGCATCTGTGCTATGCGGATTTGTGCTCACGCTTTTGAGTATGTCTATGTGCGCACTGGCTGTACTCATGGGCAAGCTGCCAGCTGAACAGATTAACCTTTGGGCAGATCTTTGTCTGACTGTTGGCAGCCTGTTTGCCGCATTCTTTGCGGCGCGGCATGCGCATAGCTGGCAGCCCTTGTGGGGGCTTGCGGCGGGAGCGTTGTTGTTTGGCTGTCTGGTTCTTTTGAGTCTCGCGTGGTTTGGTGAGCCGGTGCATTTTCCGCGCCTGCTCATCAACGCGATACTAGCCCTCGTCTGTGCGGCGGGAGGCGGTGCGCTCGGTGTAAAACGGCGCCGACGCAGGAAACATAGAAAATAGAAACGGGAGGTACATTATCATGACCCATATCAAGACCCTGACTTCTGCAACCCTGAAGCAGACTGCGGCACATGGTGGATGCGGTGAGTGCCAGACTTCTTGCCAGTCCGCTTGCAAGACTTCTTGCACGGTTGCAAACCAGAAGTGCGAGCACAGCAAGTAATTTCACCATTCGACTACGAGGCGTGCCGGACAGGCGCGCCTCATTCTTTTATATCTAAATTTCCGGCTATAACCGGCGTGAAAAAATGGAGGACAGAACGATGATCCATCGTTTTAGAAAAAAAGGTCTGAATTTTCTTATGGATGTCAACAGTGGAGCCGTGCATCTGCTGGACGATGTATCCTATGAAGTATCTGGACTGATTGATGAGAAGATGACAAAGGAGTGCCCAGAGCGTATTGTAGATGCCCTTGCACAGTTTGATGCACAGGCGGTACGGGATTCGTATGATGAGCTGTATACCCTCAAGGAAAATGGACAACTCTTTGCAGATGATGATTACATTGATGTAAGTAAGTATATTCCGACAGATGCACCTGTCAAGGCGCTGTGTCTGCATGTTGCACATGACTGCAACCTCAGATGCCAGTACTGCTTTGCATCCACTGGTGACTTCGGTACGGGACGAAAGGTGATGCCATTTGAGGTTGCACAGAAGGCGATAGATTTTGTTATTGCACGTTCAGGTGCACGCCGCAATATTGAGGTGGACTTCTTTGGCGGAGAGCCTCTGATGGCGTGGGATACAGTCACAAAAACAGTGGATTATGCCCGCTCGCTGGAAGAAAAGCATGGAAAAAAATTCCGTTTTACTATCACCACCAATGGTGTTCTGTTGGATGACGAGAAGATCGATTATATCAATGCCAACATGGATAATGTGGTGCTTTCGATTGACGGACGTCCTTCTGTCAATGATGAGATGCGTAAGACAGTGAACGGCAGCGGCAGTTATGAGGTCATCATGCCAAAATTTCAGAAGCTGGTTGAAAAGCGTGATCCGAAGCTTGACTATTATGCGCGTGGAACCTTTACCGGAAAAAATCTGGACTTTGCAGATGATGTACTGCATATTGCAGACCAAGGCTTTGACAGTCTGTCGGTGGAGCCGGTTGCGGCGGAGGACGGCTGTGGCTATGAGTTAACCGAGGCGGACTTTGACAAGATTTGTGCGGAGTATGATCGCCTGACCGACATCATTGAGCAGCGCCGCAAGGAAGGAAAGCCATTCCATTTCTTCCACTTCATGGTAGACTTGAATCAGGGACCGTGCGTTGTAAAGCGTCTGCGCGGCTGCGGCGCCGGTTATGAGTATGTTGCAGTGACCCCTGAGGGAGATATTTATCCATGCCATCAATTTGTTGGCAACGAGGAATTCCGTCAGGGCTCTATTTTAGACGGCAGCTTTGATATGGACATTGCTCATAAGTTTGCTTCTATGAATATCTATACCCGCGAAAAGTGCGGCGATTGCTGGGCAAAGTTCTATTGCTCCGGAGGCTGCTCTGCTGCAAATAACAATTTCAGCAAGGATTTGAATGTTCCGTATGAGATGGGCTGCAAGATGGAAAAGAAGCGTCTGGAATGTGCAATCTATCTCAAAGCAATCGAAGCAACGGAGAATGATTTGTAAAACCAAACGAAATTTGTGCGTTCTGCTGTAAAATGCGTTGCAAATTTTGGGCACTTTGGCATATAATAAGCATGAAAAGCGATAGGAAAAATGCTGTATTGAAAGGCAGAATGAGAAATGACACATAATATCCGAATTGCCTGTCTGGGCGCAGGCGAGGGTCTGGCACATGCGGTGCATGCATTACTGGAGCATGCGGTCGTTCCTGCGGAAAATATTATTCTTTCCCGCAAAGATGGCCCTAAAATCGAGCGTTTTACAGCAAGTGGCTGTACATTGCTCGACGATGATATGAATGCAATCATGCGCGGAGAGCTTGTGCTTGTCGTAGCTCCGGGAGATGAACTGGACGCTGTACTGGCACCTGTCTGCGGCTGTACTTCTGGTCGGTATCTGATTGCAGTCAGTGATCGGGCAAAGCTATCTGATATCGTAAACCGTGTGGCGCGTGGGACAGAGGTGGTTGCTGTATGTCCAGTACCGGACGGTGCCCCTATCATTACGTATACGCAGGGCTTTATGGAATATATAAAGCCACCTTGTGAAGATGTGATACGTGCGATTTTATCAGAGAAGAACACAAGATAGAAGCAGTGTCATAGAATAGGATTGCTGAGAATACCTTAGTTTCAGAGGGATGTACAAAACAGGAGGGACAGACCATGAAACGACAAAGGGTTCTCAGCTTTTTTTCACTGAGACAGCTGTGGGAAACACCACATTTTGTATTCTTAACTGTTATGCTGCTGTGCGGTGCGCTTGCAGGAAGCTTTACAGGTCTGCGCAGTGGACAGTATGAGGGAGCGCTGCTGGAGCAGCTTGCCGGACAGATGACTGCACAGATTCAGGATACCTCATGGAGATTCACCGTGCGTGCACTGTTGGGAGCAGTAGCGTGGCAGGCAGTAGGTATTTTGTTTGGCAGACTGCGCGCCAGCAGTTTGCTGATATCTGGTCTGTGTGCAGCACGTGGTTTTCTGGCAGCGTTTTCTGCGGCAGCGTTTTTGGCAGCCTTTTCATGGCGTGGACTTGTACTGTCTCTATTAACTGGAGGTGTGAGCGCGGTGATAACGATCCCGTGTCTTCTCATTACCAGCACAGCGTGCTTTTTGGCGGGACAGGAGAGAAAACGACCGAAAGATTACTGGTATATGCTTCTTAGGTATCGCGCCGCGATTTTATGCTGTATGCTGCTCTCTATTGCAGGGGGCATTGTGCGAATCCCTATGTTATTGTTGGCATCAGGCATGGGATTTTGATGGTATAAAGTTTTTTAGAAAAAATTAAAAAAAGTGTTGACGAAAGCCATATCATGCGATATAATAAATATCGTCGCTGAGAGATACAGCAAAAATAAAATATCGTATGGAGAGTTGGCTGAGTGGTCGAAGGCGCACGATTGGAAATCGTGTGTGCGGTAATCCCGTACCCAGGGTTCAAATCCCTGACTCTCCGCCAATAAAATTCCTGAAATCGTTTGGTTTCAGGAATTTTTTTATTTTCAGGGGTTAAAAAAGTTAAATGCTATTTAATAAAAATATATAACATAAAATTCAAAATTGCACCAAAATTGCACGGATTATACTATGAATTGTACATTTATGAGGTAAACCTCGTGGAAATAGATGTTTTGGCTTCCGCTGGTTTCATGGCATAATAGTTAAAGAAGTGACTATGATACAAGCTGGTTTTATAATGATACCACCAACGGCGCATGGTGTGGAGAGAAGGATTTTCAAGTTCTTGCTGCTGTGATATAATAGTCACACAAGTGACTATGATACTGGATATTTCACGATTATACTGTCTGTGGTGCGTAATACGGTGAGAGTGAGTTTCCGTTTCATGCTGGTATAATATCAAAAAGAAAATATGAGTTTTGCTGCATCTCTAAAATATTTGTTAAGTTGGATGCTGAATCTTGCTTGTATGCAGTTAAATATAATGGATATCATTTTGAAATGTGATTGCAGCAAAGAGATTGGCGCGGATTTTTAAGCCTCACGATTGTTGCTGCGTTTACGATTCAAAGAAGAGATATTTCGAAAGAGGCATGCTATTGCGGAGTGACAGCTTATAAGAAGGAATATTGTACAGAATAGAAATAGACAGGTATGCGTTTTTTTGCTTGCCTGAAAGGAACATGGAGTGGAGAGGCAGCAATTCTGTCTCTGTGTACCTAAACAGATTCTATTCGATATGGAAGACAATGTATCATTGCGCAAGAAGGATTTGACTTTTTCTCTCGCTTTTAGGAAATCAGAATGGGGAATACGCAGGCGATATTGCGGAAAGGAATGGGAGCAGTGAAGGATTTATTTGATTATTTTGAGGGATTGGATGAAGCGGTATATATTTCAGATATAGAGACAAATGAGATCATTTTTATGAATCGCTGTTTGAGAAAGACCCTTGGTTACACAGAGAAAGAGGCATATAAAGGGAAAAAGTGTCATAAGGTTTTGCAGGAGAGTGATTCTCCTTGTATCTTTTGTAACAATCAGGAATTGAGGGCTGGAAAGTTTACCGTATGGGCGCACGAGAATCCTGTGTTGAATCAGCGTTATGTGATAAGGGATACGTTGACCGAGTTTCAAGGGCGTAAATACCGTGTTGAGGTTGCGACTGCAATGGATCAATCAGGTATGGAAAAGGCTGCGCATTATTTTACGCGCAAAGAAGCGGTTTTAAATGAATGTCTGCAAATATTTTTTTCAACGTCGGATCCGGAGCATGCACTGGAGCGGCTGTTGCAATATCTTGGAGAAACCTTCGGCGGTGACCGTACTTATATTTTTGAAGTGTATGAGGATCGTAAAACTTCAAATACCTATGAATGGTGTGCATCGGGTGGGAAGTCACAAATTGACATTTTGCAGGATTTACCATTGTCAGACCTAAAGTATTGGATACAGGTATTAGAAAAGGAAGAAATTTTGAATATTCCGGATATAGGAGAGACTCGGAAAACGTCTCCCGCTACCTATGCATTTCTCAAGTCTCAAAAAATCAAATCCCTTGTAGTAAGCGGGATTCAGGAAGAGGGAAGCCTGAAAGGATTTATTGGAATGAATAATCCAGCCCAAGAATCTGTTTTTTTATTGGAACAGGTAATCAAGGAACTTGGAAAATATATGATCCCGCAGTTAAAACGGCGAGATTTATACCGTCGGCTCAATAAAATGAGTTATCAGGATCTGCTCACCGGAGCATATAACCATAATGCAATGTTTGAGCATAATATGCTTGGCGGAAACTGGAAGTCCTTTGGCACGATCTATTGTGATATCAATGGTTTAAAAGAAACCAATGATACGCAGGGACATAGTGCTGGAAATGCACTCATTCAAAAGTGCTATCAGGTACTCAAGAAGTCGCTGCATACAGAGTGGATTTATCGTGTTGGCGGTGATGAATTTGTTGCGTTATATTATGATGTGGGGGAAGATATGCTCAAGAAGGAGGTTGAGGGTCTGCGTCTCGCAGCGATGCAAAGCATGTGCCAAATCTCAATTGGCTCTGCGTGGTCAGACCAGATACCGATTGATACAGATCAGGTTTTGAACGATGCGGATACCCAAATGTATAAGGAAAAAGAACAGTATTATGCAAATTTGGTGCGTACAATCGATGAAACCGTACAGAAAACGGTAGAGGGTTCGAGTTTTTCTGCAAATCAGAGTATGGCAGATTATCAGATTAAGCTGCGGCGTTTCCTGTCCAATACTTATTGTGATCTTTCTTTTTTTCTGACAATCCTTGGAAATGATACCAGTACAAGTTACTTTTTCTTTGGAGACATGCAGAAGAATCTGTTCTTTATCTCAGAGAATATGCGTAAAAAATTCGGCTTTGAGAATAATATCGTGTCAGACCTTATTAACCGCTGGGCAGAGCGTATTGTAGAGCCGCATTTGTTGAAACGATTTTGGGATGATATCAACGCAATGCTGGAAAATAGAAAAGATTATCATGATTTGCGGTATCAGATTGCCGACGCACAAGGGAAAAAAATATGGATTCGATGCTTTGGAAAAATTAAGTGGAATGAGAGTGGGACAAAGCCGCTGTTTTTTGCAGGCCGTATGACACAGCAGGAAGAAGGCTTTGTTGTCGATGCACTCACGAACTTCCCGACAGAAACGGCTTTGGAAAAGCAACTCGAATGTGTTCAGGAATCTGGTGCGTCCTGTCAGGCGATTGGATTTTCATTTCACAATATCACCCAAATCAACAACAATCATGGACGAAGCTATGGAGACTGTTTGATTCGTGCAATCACAAGGGAACTGACAGATAAACTTGCAGATCGGTTGAAATTTTATCGTCTCAGCGGAATGCGTTGTCTGGCTTTAGCCGAGTGCTGTTCAGAGGATGACATCGAAGCGCTGATTTATCAGATCAAAGAAGTTATAGATCATGCCTATCAGGAACAGGGGATAGCACTTCAATATACATGCTCTTTTGCGCGCATGTATTATCCACAGGACGGTGTTTCCCCACAGGATTTCATAGAAAATATGATTTCACTGATTAAAGTAGCGCATCAGTCACCGGCACAGCTGTACATTGATGATTCTGCGGGAAACATTAAAAAGATGCAGCAGATATCCAGTATGGAAAGTTGTCTGATGGAAAATATCATCAATGGTATGATGAATTTTCGAATCGTGGTTCAGCCAGTGGTATCTACACAGAATGGGCTCCCTATTGGCGGAGAAACATTGCTGCGTTGGCGCTTTCGCGGAGAAGAAATCTCACCCGGGGTTTTTATTCCCATTATGGAGAATGAGCACATAATCCATCTGGTAGGAAGATGGGTATTTGAACAGGCAGTGCGTTCTTGTGTGCGGATATTAACCTATGCACCGGATTTCTATTTGACGGTGAATGTCAGCTTGCAGCAGTTAGAAGATGAAAGCTTTATTGTATTTATTGAGCAGACACTGCGTAAATATGAGCTGGACGGAGAGCATATTGTGATGGAACTGACAGAAAGCTGTATGGATGACCAGCCGGAAAAGCTTGAGCAGTTTGTAAAAGCGTGTGAGAATCTGAACATACGCATTGCCTTAGATGATTTCGGCAGTGGGTATTCTTCTTTACGTGTACTTCTGCGGTATCCGTCCAATATTATTAAGTTGGATCGTTCTCTGCTTGTGGAAATGAGTGATTCTTTTGAGAAAAATGGATTTATCACAAGTATTGTTTACGCTTGTCATCAATTTGGGAAAAAGGTTTGTATGGAAGGTGTGGAAACCGATTTTCAGGATGAAATCGTAAAAGAATCCGGCTGTGATTTAATACAAGGCTTTTATTATTATAGACCCATGGAGCTGGAACAGCTTTATCGGCTGCTTGCAGAACAGTACGAGGAGAACTAAGGGTCTGTGTAAACGTGGTTGGAGACTCACAAGCCTAAGCTTCATATAGGAACGGGAGAATACATGTATTCTCCCGTTATTTTTTTGCATGGGAAAGGAACTTTATTCGGGATTGCCAAAGCCTATGGCAATATTGGTTAGCCGGATTTGCCTATCGGATATAGGCAAATGCACGTCATAATGGTCTTGATAATCTCTCCATAGGCAAATTCAGTTATCTATCATGATAGCTTACAAATAAGAACAGGGATTTTATCGACACAATTCGGCAAAATTCGATTATAAAGCTTGCTATGATAGTCTTAAATCGGCAGCAGATTGCCGAAGAATGGAGGGTATCATGGAAAAGCGAGTCGTGAGAAGTGTCGCAGCTGTGATGTTTTGGCTTTGTTTTTGCATACCAGCAGCCTTGGCACATGGGGGAAGGACAGATGCAAATGGTGGGCATCGGGACAATCGGAATGTTTCTGGATTGGGGGCATACCACTATCATCATGGATATGAAGCGCATCTGCATCCGGATGGGATTTGTCCATATGCGCATGATGCGCAGGGTACTGTACAACCAGAGGTTCATGCAAGTTCAATTGCAGTCAGCGGGGTTCCGCAAAAAGCTTTTGTCAATCAGCCATTTCAGCTCAAAGCATCTATTATTCCGTCGAATGCACAGGAGAGGGAAATCAGTTGGTCATCCAGTGATCCATCAGTGGCTACGGTTACAGAGAATGGGGAAGTGATGCCGCTGCGAGCGGGTACGGTGAAAATTTGCGCAAAAGCAGCAAATGACACTGTGGAAATGGTGACGCTGACGATTGCAGAAATTCCGGTTACCGCAATATCGATTCAATTTGATGAAGATATGCTGGAAAAAGGGAAACTAAACATGGAGACAGCATTACAAATGCAGGCAGTTGTACAGCCGAAGGAAAGGGCAGATTCTGAGGTTCACTGGTCGGTTTCTGACGAGGAAATTGCAGAGATTTCAGAGAATGGATTGTTGATACCTCGAAGAAATGGTACAGTGACAGTGACAGCATCTTGTCAGAATGGGATACAGGATTCGGTGGTGCTGGAGATCCAAGAAGAAAAAAACGGCTCTGCTGCAATTGGTATGGTTGGGCTTGCCGTACTTGCCAGTGCTGGATGGATCCTGTATCGGAGAAAAACGTATAAATAGAGTTCGTAATGATAAAAAAACCGCCTTGAGGTAGCTACTCATAAAACAGTATCAACTGACAAACTGAAATAGGGTAGCTGTCATACAGGGGGCAGAAAAAGGCGGATAGGAAACAAATCGTTTCTTGCCCGCTTTTTTCATGCCCTTTGTTACGCAGTAGGAGCTGAAAAAGCATTGATACAGGCGGCTTTGCGGGCGCGTTTTTCACACGGTAAGGGATTTATACCTTTTTCCTCAAAAACGCCTTTCTACTGCGTAACAAAATTGTCGTAATTATCAGGGAGAGCATAGACCGCCTATTTGGTTTTCCCGATATTGGAAAATCCGACATCGGGTAATCCGACGTCGGAAAATCCAACGCAATTAAATAAAGATATAAATAACTAAAGAGAAATCAAATACGGATTTAATAAAATATCTATTCCCTTCCTATCCTTTCCCTAACCCCTTCCCTTTGGAACAAGGCAAAGCGGCAGAGCCGCCGGAATGGAAAGGAACAGAAGTAGCGATACAAAGAATATCATTTACTATGTTACGCAATAGAACACTGTTTTTGAGGGTGGGAGTATAAAACCCTTGCTCCTGTCCTTATCGTCGCTGTAATGCGCTTAAATCAAGCGAGAGAAGCACTTTATCGCGTAACATTTCATACTGGATTGAGAGCGTAAGCGGTTTATCCGATTGCGCTCTCTTAGCCGCCCAACAGCAAAGACAGGGAAAGCCGTCAAGGACGCGCAAGCGTGCATTTTATCCTTGACGGCTTTTTCTGGCTTTGCTACTTCCTACCTGTCAAAACGGAATTGCAGGATAGCTTTGATAAGCTGTGCTTTCAGACGGTCTTGAATATCGTCGTTGATATGTCCCCGATAGGTAGACAGGTATTTGATATGTCCGGCATAGTGTCGCAATACCGCGTCTATGGCTTCCGCTTCTCCGGCGACAGCTTTTTCAACGATTTCAAAGGGTATCAACTTCTTGTTCCTCATGCTCTGATTTTAACCATTCCTTTCTCAACTGCTTCAATGCCGCGTGCTTCCAGTAATTCGCTGTGCTTCTGTTCCGTCCGTACTCGTTCCCGACTTCTGTATCAGTGTAACCGAGGAAGAAATACATCAGTAGGACAGCGCGCCGCTGTTCCGGCAATCTGGCTAATGCGTCGGCTAACCGTTTGCTTGCCACAACAATTTTCTGCCCTTTCACAACAAAAACAGTTGGAATGTCGTACTGCTCAAAGTAATTGTCTGTCGTGAACGGCTCAAAGGGCGTTTCGGACATCAGATAGTCAAGTGATACTTCCCGCTTCTGCTTCCGTCCAAAATCGCGGTATGCGCTGATTGCCGCGTTACGGAGAACAGTTCTGCAAAAAGCGGCAAAGGCATATTCGATATGCTCCATGAATTGTTCAGAATACCTCATTTTCTCATCACCCCCTTTCTTCCCAGTAGGGGGCTATTACAACAAACGCCCATGCGACATAAAGCCACATGAGTGTTTGAGTAATACATGATTATCAGGTTCCTGAAGCCGTTCCAGTAATATGAATTATTAAGACATACTAAATGAATAGATAGTTCATATTGATGGGCAGACGGATACAATGCCTTGTATTGGATTTTTTTAACAAATTATATTTAAAAAATAAAAAGGACATGGCGACACCTCCTCGATACCGTCATATCCTTAGAAAAGTTATTGATAGATTAATTTCGTTGTTTTACATAGCCCGATAGCAAGTATAAGAGTCAAGATTTCTGCCACAAATGGCGCAATCCAAATAGCGTCGCTTCCAAAGAGTATAGGAATACAGAAAATGGCAAGTGCTTTCAGCACAATACCTCTGCTAATTGCTATGGCATTTGCCGCTCCTGTTCTTTTGGTCGAAAACAGAAATGCTGTGTAAATAAGGTTCAGTGCCATAGGGATAAAGGACAGGCTAAATAACGGCAAAGCTGCCGAAGCGGTTTGTACAAGGTCGGGGTCCTGATTAAATATGCAAATTACAGGCTTATCAAAAATAAATAATGCTCCGTATATTAAAATTGACAAAATGCTGTTAATGATAATTCCGCAACGAAAATACCAGTTCATTTCCGTTGTATCCTGCTTGCCGTAACAATGTCCCCAAAGAGGCTGTAAACCTTGTGCAACACCAGAAAGAATAGCGTTTGCAAGAGAGTAAATAAAACTTAGAACGCTAAAGGTAGATACGCCAATATCCCCGATTAGGCTTGCTAACATAAGGTTATAGCAAAATGCGGTAACAGGTGTTGTGAGTTGCGTAACGGCTTCCGGCACACCACGCTTGCATATTTTTTTCATCAGTGAAAAATCAATTTTGAATGGCTTAATCCGCAATTCACCCTTTTTTCGCACGAAATGGGAAAGCAGGACAAGGACGGAAAGGACCTGCCCCAAACCGGACGCAACTGCTGCGCCAATCACACCCATATCTAACGGGAAGATAAACAGCCAATCCAAAAAGATATTTGCTGCTGCACCTACGCACATTCCCGCAAAGGAAAGCGCAGGCGATCCGTCATTTCTGACAAAAACAGAAAGACAGGTACTCATGAGCATAGGAATGGAAAAAGCAGAATAATAAAACAAATAATCTGCTGACATTTTCCGCATTTCTTCACTTAGTTTTCCTGCACCGCTTAAATCAACAATCTGCTGAGAAAATGCCATACCTACAACCATAAGCAATACGGAAAGCAGAACAGTTAAAGAAAATGCCGTCATAAAAGCATGCTTTGCACCGTCTTTATCTCCCCGCCCCATTCTGATAGCAACAACGGTTGCGCCGCCCATAGGGAACATGGCTGCGATAGCAACAACAAAAGTGATAAACGGAACACCAATATTGACAGCCCCCAACGCAGCCGAGCCGACGCCTTGCCCGACAAAGATTCCGTCCACGACGTTGTAAAGATAAGTTACAAATAATCCGCCCAATGCAGGGAAGATGTAAGCAAATAAAGATTTTGTTTTTTTGTTCATCAAGATACCTCCCATAAAGGAAGCGGGATAAAGCCCTTTCAGCTTTATCCCGCTACATAAAACAAGAAGTGGGATAAAGCCCCAAATGGTCTTATCCCACTTCAACAATCTTATTCGATTGCAAGTCCTCTGACAAGCAAAGATATTGTAACATGGAAGCTATTCAAAGTCAACGGAATTGATGATAGCAGATTTCTCAAAGATAGTTGCGGAAAACTCTCGAAAATGAAGCAAATTGCTTTTTAGGCTATTTTGGTAGAGATAGAAATAAAAAAGCTAAATTTTTTCTTAAATCTTTGGCAAAACCGCTATGCGCGGTGTAGTAGGTAGTGAAAGAAAAAATAGAGGGTTTGGGAAACTTCCCAACAAGCAAAATGCAACGCATTTTCGGAAAAGGGTACTCTTTTCCTATGCTTGCTGCGGAACTTATCACATCACAAAACAAGGAAAGGACGGGAAAGGAATGGAACGGAAACGAAAAATCAAGGACGGGCATATTGTAGTGGAAAATCCGCTGTTTCAAGAATTGCCCCAACATGAAGTAACAATAAAATCTGGCAGGACGCTTTATCGCTTTACAGGCAGCTATGACGGGGAAAGGAGCCTGCCCCACAAGGTTTTACGCCTTATGGAGCAGGAACAGGGCAAAAAAGATGTTGATTAAAAATGCCGGAGCCGATACAATAGAAATAAGCAATCCTGTATTGGCAGACTGCCCGCCGATGAAAGGAGCAGAAACTATGTTAAGGCAGTCTGACAAAATTACCGCCCTCTATTGCCGCTTATCGCGCGACGACGAATTACAGGGCGACAGCAACAGCATTGTTAATCAAAAGGCGATTTTAAGTAAATACGCAAAGGAGAACCATTTTCCTAATCCTTAATTTTTTGTGGACGACGGGTATTCGGGGGCGAACTTTGACCGTCCCTCTTGGAGTGAACTGGTCGCTCTGATTGAAGATGAAAAGGTCGGCGTTCTGATTGTCAAGGATATGTCGCGGCTTGGTCGTGATTATCTGCGCGTAGGGCTTTATACGGACGTTCTCTTTCCAGAAAAGAGCGTGCGGTTTATCGCTATCAGTAACGGCGTAGACAGCGCACAACAGCAGGAGAACGACTTTACCCCGTTTTTAAATATCATAAACGAATGGTATTGTCGTGATACAAGCAAGAAAATCCGCGCTGTGATGAAGTCTAAAGGAGAAGCAGGCGAACACCTCTGCTCCAATCCTCCCTATGGCTACATGAAAGACCCGAACAACAAGAAAAAATGGATTGTAGACGCAGAAGCCGCAAAAATTGTAAAGCGGATATTTGCCCTTTGTCTGGACGGTTACGGGCCGTCGCAGATTGACCGTATTTTGAAAGAAGATAAAGTGGTAACACCAACAATTCATTTCATGCAGAACGGGCGGGCAATAAGGAACACGCCGCAAAACAATCCCTATCGTTGGAGTGCTGAAACAGTAATATTCATTTTGGAACGTCCAGAGTATCAAGGGCATACAGTAAACTTTAAGACATTTGTTCAGTCCTATAAAAACAAAAAGAAGTGTTATAATCCGGCAGAAAAACAACTTGTGTTTGAGAACACCCATGAGGCAATCATTGACGCTGACACATGGGCGCGGGTGCAGGAATTACGGAAGAACAAACGACGCCCGACAAGAACAGGCAAGACGAATATGTTCTCCGGCATTGTGCGCTGTGCCGATTGCGGCGAAAAGCTGTATTACTGCACAAGCAAGAATTTTGAAGCAAGGCAAGACCATTTTGTCTGCTCTACTTCAAGGCTTAAAGGGAAAGACGTTTGCTCTACTCATTTTATCCGCGCCGTTGTCTTGGAACAGGGCGTATTCGCCCACATGAAATTGACGATTGCCTGTGTCGCTAACCATGAAGAACAATTCCGAAAAGCTATGGGCGCAAAACAGAAAGCCGAAGCAAAAAAGGAACTGGCGGCGAAGCGGCGGCTACTGACGCAAGCAGAACGCCGGATAGAAGAAATTGACCGGTTATTCAAGCGTATTTACGAGGACAACGCCAACGGGAAATTATCTGACAGCAGATTTCAAATGCTCTCTGACGATTACGAAAAGGAGCAGGAAGAACTGCGGGAAAAGCTGTTGCGATTGAATGAAGAAATTAATGAACAGGAAGAACAAACAGAGAACATTGACAGGTTCATCAGCACAGTACGGAAATATCTTGACTTGGACGAATTAACACCCGCTGTCTTAAATGACATGGTAAAAGCGGTGTACGTCCACGCGCCGGATAAGTCAAAGGGATATAGGGAACAGCAGATTGACATTTCCTATGACCTTGTGGGAATACTCCCCGCGACTTTGTTGAATGACCTGCAAAATGGAGAAACGGCATAGCCCGCAAGCTACGCCGTTTCCCGAAAACATTTCTAATACTGTCTTATGAGTGCCGCCCGTGCAGGCGGTTTTTTGCTGAATATTTAGATTGCAAACTCACTGAGAATTTTATAGAGGTTACAGCTTATAACGGGTTGTATCAGCTTTCCAACCGTCAAGCGGATAGCGCTGAATCGCCCCAAAGATGCGGTCACGTAAGCCGCGGTTTTCCTTTTCCATCGCTTTCAGCATATCCTTGACCTCTTGGCGCTTGGTATTGCCGTCTGCGGGACAGGGATTATGTATAATAGGGAGTTCCTGTCGCGCTGCAAAGGAGCGGATATAGTGCTCTGGCGCATAGATGAGTGGGCGAATCAGGGTGATATCTGCGCGGTCTAAATAAGTGACCGGTTTGAAGCAGGAAATTCGACCCTCATACATGAGAGACAACATATAGGTTTCCACGACATCATCAAAATGATGACCCAACGCGACTTTCTTACAGCCAGCCGCGATGGCAGCTTCATGCAGGGCACCACGGCGTAGCTTTGCACATAAAGAACAGGGATTTTCCTCCTGCCGTACATCGAATACAATCTGCTTGATTTGTGTTGGAATACGAATATATGGAACATTCAGACGATCACATAGATCCTGTACTGGTGTAAAGTCCATATCGTCGTAGCCCATTTCCAAGGTGATGGCAACGACTTCAAATTTGTTGGGATAAAAACGGCGCAGACCTGCAAGTGCTGTCAAAAGGGTCAAAGAGTCTTTTCCACCAGATACACCAACCGCAATGCGATCGCCCTCTTCGATCATGTGATAGTGGTCGACTGCGCGGCGGGTATAAGATAACAATTTTTGCAGCATAAAATACGATTCCTTTCTCAAAGTGAAACAGCGTAATCTATATGTGGAAATATAACAGAAAACTGTCAAGACAGCAAGAGCAAGTGTAAAATAAAAATAAAATTGAAAAAGAGGAAACATGAGATATAAAGAGATATGATGAGATTAAAAGAGATTGCTTGAAGATAAATTGAAAAAATGAAAAAACCAGTTGACTTTCACTTTTGGGTATGGTTTAATAAATAAAGCTTTCAGATGAGAAGCTTGGTGGCAGACTATTGAACTGTCACATATAAATTCGCTAGTTTTATTTTAATATAAATGGAGGAAAGCATCATGTCCACTTTCATGGCAAAGGCAGAGACCGTAGAGCGCAAGTGGTATGTTCTGGACGCTGCGGGCAAGCCCCTCGGTCGTACTGCTGCTACTGCTGCTATGCTGCTTCGCGGTAAGCACAAGGCTACTTTTACCCCTCATGTTGATTGCGGTGATTTCGTTATCATCATCAACGCTGACAAGGCTGTTCTGACTGGCAAGAAACTCGAGCAGAAGTACTATCGTCATCACACAGGCTGGGTTGGTAACCTGAAGGAAGTTCAGTATAAGACACTCATGGCTGAGAATCCGGAGAAGGCTATGCAGCTGGCTGTTAAGGGTATGCTGCCGAAGAATTCTATCGGTCGTCAGTCTGCAACCCGTCTGAAGATCTATAAGGGTACTGAGCATGGTCATGCAGCTCAGAAGCCTGAAGTATGGGAAAAGTAATCTTGTAAGGAGGATAATGAAGAATGTATACACCTAAGAAAGCATATTTCTACGGTACCGGCAGAAGAAAGTCCTCTGTTGCGAGAGTTCGTCTGTTCCCGGGCGGCACCGGCGAAATTAAGATTAATAACCGTACCATTGATAACTACTTTGGTCTGGAGACCCTGAAGCTGATCGTGCGTCAGCCTCTGGAGGCTACCAACACTACAGATAAGTTCGACATCGAGTGCACTGTTGTTGGCGGTGGCTTCACTGGTCAGGCTGGTGCAATCCGTCATGGTATCGCACGTGCTCTGCTCCAGGCAAACACCGAGGAGTATCGCCCAACCTTGAAGGCTGCTGGTTTCCTGACTCGCGACCCAAGAATGAAGGAAAGAAAGAAATACGGTCTCAAGGCAGCTCGTCGCGCGCCTCAGTTCAGCAAGAGATAATCTGCTGTTCAAACCGTATCAAAATGGTTCAAAAACCCC
>JAGZIY010000030.1 GCA_018365995.1 Butyricicoccus pullicaecorum
CAGCGGAAAGAACTTGAAAACCCTTTTCTCTGTTCAATGTGCCGCTGTGGTATAATCGTGAAATATCTAGTATAATAGTCACTTTTGTGACTATTATACTACAGCGGAAGGAACTTGAACCCCCTTTTCTCTGTTCAATGTGCCGCTGTGGTATAATCGTGAAATATCTAGTATAATAGGCACCTTTGTGACTATTACACCATAAAATGGTGTCAATCTACAAGTGATTTGAGAGCATCAGAAACAAGTGGTACCTTGCTGCCGATAATGAGCTGCACCTTGGTCTTTTCCGGACGCATCAGTCCGGCAATGCCAGCAGCTTTGATGGGCTTTTCGTTGACCAATTCGGGGTTTTTGACCTCAAGCCGCAGGCGGCTCACGCAGTGGTCAAAGCGGCTCAGATTTTGCGCGCCGCCGATGTTGTCCAAAATGACCTTGGCAAGACCGGCATAGTCCTGTGCGGCAAGATAGTCTGTTCCGGCGCTGCTGTTTTGTCTGTATGACCGGCGTACAAGATACAGACCCAGCAGGACAACAGCCGCCGCCGCGAGCAAAAGAAGGATAGGATTCATAAAAAACCTCCAAAATAGTTTAGGCAACACCACACACTGTCAAAACAGCGGGTGATGTTGCCTGTTTTTTACTTTTTGAGTGTAAGAAGTGGAGCAGATGCCTGAACAGAACCGGAAGCAACGGTGATTTCCTTGAAATCATCTGCATTGCAGACCAGAACCGGCGTGATCACATCATAGCCGGCTGCGCGGATCGCCTCAATGTCAAAGGTCAGCAGAGTGTCACCCGCCTTGACCTTATCGCCTGTTGCACAGTGCGGTGTATAGTGTGCGCCCTTGAGCATGACGGTGTCCAGACCCACATGAATGAGCAGCTCCACACCGTCGGAGGTTTCCAGAGATACTGCATGTCCGGTTTCAAACATCATTGCAACCGTAGCATCTACGGGCGCGATTACCTTGCCCTCTGCCGGTTCGATAGCACAGCCTTTTCCTAGAATCTCCTGTGCAAAGGTAGGGTCATTGACAGCGGAAAGCGGGCGAATCTGACCGGACAGGGGAGCGGGAATTTCGATGCTGTTATCGGCAGCGAATATATGCTTGAGTTTGGAAAACATGGATAATGACAACCTTTCTAAGCGGATGGATCCGCAGGACAAGAGGCGTGACAAAAGCAAGGCTTTCTATGATAAACGACAGAAAAGACCTGATTTTGCCTGTACAGCCGATTAGGATCCTGCGCTGAAAATCCATACAAATTTTACTGAAATCATTGTATCAGAGCGTATCTGCAAAGTCAAGCATACTTTGACAAAGTGCTTGTTTACAGGGTTCAAAATATGGTAAAATGTTACGGAAATAAAAGTGATGGGACGGGGCTTGCCAAACGGATACCGTCAGATACGGGGCTTTGACGGGCAGGCGTCTTTTCGAATAAAACAGGAGGAAGAACGATGGAGCTGCCAAAGGAATTTATGGAGCGTATGCAGATGCTCTTGGGAGCGGAATATAATGATTTTCGGCAGGCAATGGAGGGGACACGCGCCTATGGACTGCGTATCAATCCCATGAAGAACGCACAGGAATTGCTTGAAGCACGGTTTGGACTGCGTCCGGTGCCATGGGCATCGGGTGGATTTTACTATGACCCACATACCAAACCGGGCAGACACCCCTATTATGAAGCTGGACTGTATTACATTCAGGAGCCGTCTGCCATGGCGGTGGGGGCGCTGGCAGCGCCAGAACCGAAAATGCGCGTGCTGGACCTGTGTGCGGCACCGGGCGGCAAGACAACACATCTGGCTGGCTATCTCAAAGGACAAGGGATTTTGGTTGCCAATGAAATTCATGCGGGACGTGCCAAAATTTTGGCGCAGAGTGTGGAGCGTGCAGGCATTACAAACTGCATTGTGACCAATGAAACACCAGCTCGGCTGGCAGAACGCTTTCCGGCGTATTTTGACTGCATTGTTGTCGATGCGCCGTGCTCAGGAGAAGGTATGTTCCGCAAGGAGGAAATCGCTGTCACCGAATGGACACCCGATGCTCCGCGAAAATGTGCAGAGCGGCAGGCAGAAATTTTGGATACTGCCGCGAGCATGCTCAAGCCGGATGGAAAACTTGTATATTCTACCTGTACCTTTGCGCCCGAGGAGAACGAGGGCAGTGTACAGCGCTTTTTGGAGCGCCATTCGGATTTTTCGCTTGTCGAGGTGCCCGAACAGCGGTATTTCTCACAGGGGCATCCGGAATGGATTGAAAATGGAAGTCCGGCGCTTGCAAAGACGTGCCGTTTGTTTCCGCATCAGCTGTCTGGTGAGGGACATTTTGCAGCGGTTCTCCACAAACTGTGTGATGAAACGGCACCAGCAGCCGAGCCGCCCCTTGCAAAGTGCCTGCGGGAAAATGAAATTCCGCAAGCATATCACACATTCGAGCGGGATACGCTGACAGAACATTTTGCGCACCTGATACGCGGCGGCGATACCCTGTGGGCACTTCCGGAGGCGATGCCCGATATCAGCGGGCTGCGTGTCCTGCGGCAGGGCTTACAGCTTGGCACGGTGAAAAAAGGACGCTTTGAGCCATCTCACGCACTGGCACTCGCACTGCATGCTGATTCTGTACAGCGTGTGTGCAGCCTGACAGCAGAGCAAACGATTCCCTATCTTTGCGGGCAGACCATTCCCTGTGATGGGGAAAATGGCTGGACACTGGTGCTCACAGACGGGTTTTCAGTCGGCTGGGGCAAGGTCAGCGATGGTGTGCTCAAAAACCATTATCCCAAGGGCTTGCGTTGGCATGGGTAAAACCGGCAGTGTTGGTCGAATTGCATAGGATTAAGAGAAAAATTTGTTGGTTTTGGGGATTGCTTTGCTGCAAAATATGGCAGTATAATTACATATATTTCTGATTGACAACAAGTGGAAAACCAGTTGGAGCAGCAGCTTGGAGGTGTCATCATGAAACAGTTCACCAAAAAACAGAGTGACTGGATTCAGTTTGCCATTTTGATGGCAGATGCAGCCGTTATTTATGGTATCCGGCTTGCCTTTCGGGCAGGGGGTATCAACCGATGGGCTGCACTGGCGCTCACGATCGTGGTTATGGGGCTTGGGCTTTGGTACACGAGAAAGCGCTTTTGGCAGTGTCGAACCAAGCAAACAAGCGAATCAGATGAAAGGAGAGGGCTATGAAGCGAGACCCGCAGGCATTTTTTCAAGTGGTGCAAATCATGACAGGTGTTTTTGCAGCTTATATATTTTTTCAGACCTTATCAAGCGGCGGGACGATTCAGCAAATGTTATTCCCGCTCGTGGTTTCTGTTCTGGCGTTTGTGCTCGGATTTCACAATATGATTGAGCGCCGAAAGAAGTGAAAGACCTATGTTACAGGAGCAAGAGGGCAAAGCAGAGACCCTGCGGGCAGTGCTGGGCAAAGCGAGATTTCTCTGCAAAAGAAAAAAGCAGCCTCAAAAGGCTGCTGTGAGGCTGTCGATTTTGTTCGTCAGCCTCTTTTTTTGCCCGCATAGGGGGCTTTTTGGTCAGGTATTCACGGTTTCGAGAACCTCGTGCAGGCATTTTGCAAGCTGGTCAGAGCAGGACGTGCCCTTGCCGCCGCAGTCGATGCCGGTGAATACATTTTCGATTTGGGCTACGGTCATACCGTCGATAACGGCACTGAGGGCTTTCAGATTGCCGTCACAGCCGCCGGTAAAGGATACGTTGTGTACAACGTCACCGTCCAAGTCAAATTCGATAAGGCGTGCACACACGCCCTTGGGCTTACACATATAGTGCTGCATGGGGAAAGTCTCCTTTTTTGGATGGATTTATTTCAGGAAACGCGCGCGAATCTGGTCGGCAGCGTGCTGAAAATCGGGGGATTCTAAAAAGTCAAAGTCCGCTGTGACTGGCGCGGCGTTCTGATGTACGTGCAGCCACAGACCGAAGATTCCGGCGGAATGGGCACCGCGAATGTCATGTTCAAAGCTGTCTCCAACCATCAGCGCCTGTGCGGGCTGACAGCCTGCTTTTTGCAGCGCAAGCGCAAACATGGCAGGGTGGGGCTTGTCCTTGCCGGCTTCCTCGCTCGTTACGAGAAAGTCGATTTGGTCTGCAATGCCAAGGTGCAGCAGCTTGCGGGTCTGTACACCTGCCAGCATATTGGTGCACACGCCAATGCGGATATTGTGCGCATGCAAATCGGCAAACAATTCCAAGACCCCTTGACGCAGATGGGTGTGGGCAAGTACGCCCTGCCAATAGATGCGGTCGAGCGCCTCAATGTGTGGAATGGGATTTACTCCAAGCGATTCCAACGCATATTGCGCCCAGAGTGCGCGGTCATGGATTTCGGGTTCGCCGGGCAGACGGGCGGCAATGGCAAGACGTGCCTGCTGCATACGCGCAGAGAAGTCGGGCACACCAAGGTGCTCCTGCGCATACTGCCCGCAGCGGGCAAACCCTTCCTGTGCACCCTGCTGAAAGCTGCTGTACAGAGTGTCGTCTAAGTCGAACAAGATTGCTTTGAGCTGCATAGATTTCTTCCTTTTATTGTAAATCTGGGTCATAAACGGCGCGGGAGCCGCCTACAAATTTGGGGCGTACCCGCGCGGCGAGTACGATTGCTTCGCCAATCTGCTTGCGGGACAGACGAACCGGAACCGCCACATGTCCAAGGTGCATCCCGATGAGGGTGCCTCCGATATCCAGTCCTGCCTTTGCCCGAACAAACTCCACAGCAGCCGGCTGTTCGAAGGTCTGCCATGCCGCCGTTGCAAATGAGCCGCCCGCCTTGGGAGCGGGAATGACATTGACCGGCTCATAGCCAAACTGTTCGGCTGTATGCTGCTCCACAATCAGCGCACGGTTGAGGTGTTCACAGCACTGGGCGGCAAGCTGCAGACCGTGCGCCTTGAGCACCGGAAGGATTCCGCGCAGTACCGCCTGTGCAGTCTCCATGCTCGAAGCAGTTCCGATTTTTGAGCCGAGGATTTCACTCGAGGAGCAGCCCACGACCACAAGGTCGCCGGATTTACACTTTGCCTGCGCAAGCAGGCTTTCCATGGCTTGCCGTGCCTGCTGTTCGATTTCGAGCTCTTGTGTGGTCATGATAGAAAAACCCTCCTTTGGCATAAAATGCCCCTGCCCATTTTGGCAGGGGCGTTATCATGGTCAATCAGCGCTTGTTGGAGCGCTTCCAAATGTGCATCTTTTCTGCCTGTGCGACCAGTTCGTCATGGAACTGCGGGTGCGCAACAGAGATGAGCGCCTCGGCACGCTGCCATGCAGACATACCCTTCAGGCAAACCTTACCATATTCGGTAACGATATAATGTACGTTTGGACGTGCATCGGTGACAATCGAACCAGTATCCAGTGTCGGCAGGATACGGGATTGCAGGTTGCCGTTTTTATCCGTAAAGGAGGAGGAGCAGCAGATAAAACTCTTGCCGCCCTTGGACAGATATGCACCCAGTACAAAGTCAAGCTGTCCGCCTGCACCGCTGATGTGCTTAACGCCGGCAGATTCTGCATTGACCTGACCGAACAGGTCAACATTGACTGCGTTGTTAATGGAAATAAAGTTGTCAATCTGTGCAATGGTGCGGGCATCGTTGGTGTAGGCAACCGGCGCACTCATACAGCAGGGATTGTCGTTGATGAAATCATAGAGTTTTTGTGTACCGGCGCCGAAGGCAAAGGTCTGACGACCGCGGTCGATGGACTTGTGTGCGCCTGTAATCTTGCCTGCCATGCTGATATCTACAAATGCGTCCACATACATTTCGGTGTGTACGCCGAGGTCCTTGAGGTCGGACTGTGCAATCATGGAGCCAACGGCATTGGGCATACCGCCGATGCCGAGCTGCAGGCAGGCGCCGTTCGGGATTTCCTCCACGATGAGTTTTGCAACCGCTTCATCGATCTCGCTTGCCGCACCGCCGCCGCCAAGGATACCGATGGGAGATTCATGCTCCACGATCATGTCCACGCGGGAAATATGGATACTCTCCTCAAAGCCGCCCAGACAGCGCGGCATGTTGGGATTGACCTCGACGATGATGACCTTTGCACGGTCGCAGACAGCCATCATGTGGGACGCGTTCGGACCGAAGCTGAAGTAGCCGTGTGCGTCCATGGGAGATACCTGAAACATTGCAACATCAATGGGGTCACAGTGCTCGCGGATATAGCGCGGCAGTTCGGAGTAGCGCAGTGCATTATAGAAGGTATTGCCGTTTGCAATCATCTTGCGCTCGATGCCGGACATGTGCCATGAGTTCCATGTCAGACGCTCGTTGGCTTCGGGAGCCTGAAAGGTTTCGAGCGGGCGAAGCAGGATACCGCCGCGGAAATTTACATCAGACAACTCCGGAACACGCTTTGCCAGTGCGTGGTCAAGCGCTACTGGTGTGCCGGTGCACCAGCCGAAATCGACCCAATCGCCGGACTTTACAACTTTGACTGCCTCGTCAGCAGTCGTACATTTTTTTTGATATTCCTGTTCAAAAACCATGGGAAAAATCCTCCTTTAATCAGGTAATATGGTCTCATGAAAATATGACTAAGTTGGTATAAATACATTATACGTTTTTTGGGAAGAAAGGTCAAGCAATGCAAAGAGGATTCCTACAATATTATACAAAATAAATAAAAGATACCCAACATCATCAAAAGTTTACAGTGCTGCCGGTGCACCGTTGATGCGTGCGCCGTCACCGTCGGCAAGCGGAATGACCAGACATTTTTGCCCGTCGATGATTTGCGATTGGATTTGCTTTGCCTTATCCTCAGATACCTGAAGGACGATTGCCGGAGGTGTTTCGTCCCATGGCAGCGCGTCAGCAGATTTTTGTGCGAGCTGCTGCTCGAGCGATTCGATTTTGCGGGTTAGGGTGAGCGTTTGCTCGCGCTGCATGCCGGCAGAAACCAGCTTGTGATCGAGCAGGTTTTGCGCAGGGGGGAGCGCGCCATCGAAAGCCGCGGCATAGGACTTCGTGATTTGTTCCTTAACGGGTGCCGGAATGGGTGTGTCAGACAGAATATCCTGCACCGCTTCGGTGGTCATCGCGACGGGCGGCAGGTCATCTGCATCACGCACTGCAATCAGTTCATTGAGATTTTTTTGAATGGAGAGCATGGCATTTTGCGCCTCCTCCTGCTCGGTGCCGAATGCCTCATTGACAATGGACTGAAAGCAGGATTTTTCCTCGCCGGCAGTGCGCTGCGGAACACAGCCCAGCACCTGCTGCATGATCTCGGGATGAGATGCCTTTCCGGTCTTGACGTAATAGAGTACAGCGCTTACATCACTGCCGCCGCCGCTGAATGCCGGATAGACAAAGCCAAGCTCGGGCAGGGATACGACCCAGTCGCGCACACGCGGTCCGAAGCAGTTTTCGTTCTCGTCGTAGCCGATGCCGGGCTTGGACAATTCCACCGGACAGAGGGCACCCATGAGGTAAGTGTAGACCTCCTCGGATTCGCCCAGCGCTGCACCGTCCTGCGCACGGGCGGGCACATCATAAATGTCATGAAACAGCAAAATCAGATAGTTTCCGGAACTGTCATACTGTGAAATGATTTGCTCATACAGGCGGTCGAGCAGACTGTCATTTTTGAGTGCGCTCCCGCGGACAGCGTCCAAAAGCTGCTGACAGCCGACAGCGTCCTCATCCGAGGCAAAGCGCAGTTCGAGCAGATTGCCGCCCGGTGTGCCCGAAAAAACCTTTTTGGCAATTTCCAGATATTTATAAAAGACGTCGTCCTCCAGATCAAGGAAGGGCTGCGCAAATTTCATAATAATATTTTTGCTTCCGCCTACATAACAGCCTGCCATACGGGTAAAGGAACAATCCTTTTTGGTCAGACGGCGGCGCAGCTCCAGCACATCGCGTTTGGTGATATTCATATAAATCCCTTTCTATTTGTAGCCTATTATTTTAGTATAAGGCGCAGCTGCGGTCAGATGCAAGCAAAATTTCCGCCTGATTGGACAAACATATATGGCACAGCTTGACAAGGAGACCGGATACAAGATATAGAAATCTGCCCAAAAAGAATGGAATATATTGTGTGATTTGCGAAATAGAATGATTAAGTTCATATAAATATAACAGAAAAATGAGAAAAAGTGAAAAAATAGACCAAAATAAAATCAAAAGTTTACATTTTTACAAAATAGACGGGTTTTCTGCTTTTTATCTGCGAAAAAAGAACGGATTTATACATAATCTGAGGTCTTTAATAGGTTGACGGGGTAAAACAGATATGGTATATTGAATTCGGAAAAACGAAAGTTACCAAAAATGTATTCAAAATATACATCGTAACAATGCGCAAACGAACCATTTTTCCCATATCTGGAAAACTTGGAAAATTGGGCAATACCAAAAAAGGAGACTTGAAGATGGATTTCCACTTGACCCGTGAGCAGAATCTGGTGCGCCAGATGATGAAGGACTTTACAGAAACTGAAGTCAAGCCGATTGCCGCTTACACCGATGAGACCTGCACCTATCCCCGTGAAAACATTGAAAAGCTGTTTGACATGGGCGTTATGGGCATGATCGTTCCCAAGGAATATGGCGGCGCAGGTGCGGACGACTTGTGCAGTGCGCTGGCAATTGAGGAGCTGTCCAAGCAGTGTGCGTCTACCGGTGATATTCTGGCAACGCATAACGGTCTGTGCTGCGGCCCTATCATGGCACACGGTACCGAGGAGCAGAAGCAGAAGTATCTGCGCATGCTGACCGAAGGACACAAGGTAGGTGCATTCGCACTGACCGAGCCGGACGCAGGCTCTGACGCCTCCAAGGGCACCTGTACGGCAGTTCTGGACGGTGACCATTATGTTCTCAACGGCTCTAAAATCTTCATTACCAACGGATATGTTGCTGAGGTCTTTGTTGTATTTGCAATGACCGACCCCTCCAAGGGCACCAAGGGCATTTCTGCATTTATCGTAGAAAGTTCCTTCCCGGGCTTCTCCGTGGGCAAGCATGAGTCCAAGATGGGTCTGCACGGTTCTCCAACCGCTGAAATCGTATTTACAGACTGCATCGTACCAAAGGAAAATATGCTCGGCAAGGAAGGCAAGGGCTTCAATATCGCAATGCAGACACTTGACGGCGGCCGTATCGGCATCGCTGCACAGGCACTGGGCATTGCAGAGGGCGCTATGGAGGAGGCTGTGAACTTCACTAAGAGCCGTATCCAGTTCGGCAAGCCGATTTCCAAGTTCCAGAATACACAGTTCAATTTTGCGGACATGCACGTTGCAATCGAGGCAGGACGTCTGCTGACCTATCAGGCAGCGACCAAAAAGACCGCTGGCGAAAAGTATACGCTCGACGCGGCAACCGCAAAGCTGTTTACCTCTGAGGCGGCTATGAATATCACCACCAAGGCAGTACAGCTGTGCGGCGGCTACGGCTACACCAAGGATTATCCGGTAGAGCGCATGATGCGTGATGCAAAGATCACAGAGATCTATGAGGGTACTTCTGAAATCCAGCGCGTTGTCATTGCAGGCAATATTTTGGGCAAGTAAGAAACAGGAGGAAAATTATGAAAGCTATCGTTTGCGTAAAGCAGGTTCCCGATACTTCCGGTAAGGTGGCTGTTAATCCGGACGGCACCCTGAACCGTGCATCTATGGCAACTATTATTAACCCCGATGACAAGAATGCAGTAGAGGCTGCATTGGCACTCAAGGACAACACCGGCTGTGAGGTCGTTGTTGTAACTATGGGTCCCCCACCGGCGGAAGGCATGCTGCGTGAGCTGCTCGCAATGGGCGCAGACCGCGGTGTTCTGGTTTCTTCCCGTGAGTTCGGCGGTTCCGATACCTTCGCAACCTCCCAG
>JAGZIY010000031.1 GCA_018365995.1 Butyricicoccus pullicaecorum
GTGGCTTTTTATGAAAAGTTGGTTGCATTTGCCAAAAAGCATGAAATCATGGTTTTGCATGACAATGCCTATTCGGATATCATGATGGATGGGCAGCGCGGCATTTCCTTTTTGTCGGTACCCGGCGCAGCAGATGTCGGCGTGGAGTTCAATTCTCTGTCTAAGACCTATAATTTAACCGGAATGCGCGTATCCTTTGTGGTGGGCAATGCAGACATGGTGCAGCGTTTCCGTGCGTTCCGCTCACAAATTGATTATGGTATGTTCTATCCAGCGCAGGCAGGTGCGGTTGCTGCTCTGACAGGACCACAGGATATCATACGGCGCAACCAACAGGCATATCAGGCACGGCGAGATGCCCTTTGCGGTGGACTGCGCAAAATTGGATGGGAGGTTCCGGATTCCAAGGGCAGTATGTTTGTGTGGGCAAAGATTCCGGAGGGCTACACCTCTTCGGTTGACTTTGTGTTAGAGTTGATGGATCGAACCGGAATCATCGGTGTGCCCGGGTTGAGTTTTGGCGCGCAGGGAGAAGGCTATGTGCGCTTTGCACTGGTCGTACCACCTGAACGTATGGAGGAGGCTGTCCGGCGCATTGCGGACAGCGATATTTTGCATCAATAACAAAAAGGAGTGAATCTATGAAGCTGATTTCTTGGAACGTCAACGGTTTGCGTGCCTGTGTGGGAAAGGGATTTTTTGAATTTCTGGCACAGGAACAGCCGGATATGATGTGTTTGCAGGAAACCAAGCTCCAGCCGGAGCAGGCGCCGGCTGTGGAGGGATATTTTGAATATTGGTATTCAGCAGAAAAAAAGGGCTATTCCGGTACTGCGCTTTTCTCAAAGGAAGAGCCGCTTTCGGTCACAAGGGGATTGGGAATTGAGGAGCACGACCATGAGGGTCGTGTCATCACGGCGGAATATGAGGACTTTTATCTCGTTACCGTCTATGTGCCCAATACGCAGGACGAACTCAAGCGTCTGGACTATCGCATGACATGGGAGGACGCATTCCGTGATTATGTCAAGGCGCTGGATACCAAAAAGCCGGTCATCATCTGCGGGGATCTTAATGTCGCACACAAGGAAATTGACCTGAAAAACCCAAAGACCAACCGACGTAATCCTGGTTTTACTGACGAGGAGCGCGGCAAAATGACCGAATTGCTGCATGCTGGCTTTGTGGATACCTTCCGCCATTTCTATCCAGATAAGGAGGGTGCCTATTCGTGGTGGAGTTATCGCTTTCGTTCGCGTGAAAAGAATGCTGGCTGGCGTATTGATTATTTTCTGGTTTCGGAACGCTTTATGGAGCGCGTCAAGGATGCACGGATCTTATCCGATGTCATGGGAAGCGATCATTGCCCGGTGGTAATTGAAATTGACTGACCCAGAATATCCATACATGCTAGATAATGCAGCGTTCTGTGCGCAAGAAACCGAAGTCTGTGCGCGTCCGGATTTGGAAGCCGTGTGGCAGGAGACTGCGTCGGTGGAATATGAATTTGATCCAGTGACCGGTATGCCGATGACGGCATGTCCGGTATGTGGGATTTTGACCATTGTGGAGGGCATGCAGACCTGTCCGATTTGCGGCTGGGAGCAAGATGACACATTAGAGGACGTCTGGAAGGAGAGTGTGCCCAATGGCGGGCTTTCTCTCATGGAGGCACAGCTGAATTTTCGTGCATTTGGAAGGATAGACCCCATGGGACAGATAAAAGGAGATAGAGAAGATGCTGAATTTTAGAAATGATTACAGCGAGGGTGCGCATCCCAGTATTCTGGAAACCATGCGAATCAACAATCTAACCCCTGTGATCGGTTATGGAACGGATGAATATTGTGCCCATGCCGCAGATATGATTCGGGAGCGGTTCAACTGTCCAGCGGCTGAGGTTCATTTTCTGGTAGGCGGGACACAGACCAATATGACCATGATCGCCAGTGCGCTGCGTCCGTTTGAGGCAGTAATCTGTGCAGAAAGCGGACATATCAATGTACATGAAACCGGCGCAATCGAGGGAACCGGACATAAGGTTTTGGGTGTGCCCAAGGCTGACGGCAAGCTGACACCAACGGATATTCTGGCGGTAGTACGCAGTCATTCCGATGAGCACATGGTAAAACCGCGCATGGTCTATATTTCGCAGTCCACCGAGGTGGGAACCATCTATACACGGCGCGAACTGGAGCTTTTGCGGACAGTCTGCGATGAGCAGCATTTACTTTTATATTTGGACGGTGCACGCCTTGCAAGCGGCATGACAGCGGAGGATTGTGACTTGATGCCGGCAGATTTGCCGCGCCTGTGTGATGCGTTTTATATCGGGGGTACGAAGAATGGTGCACTGTTTGGAGAAGCGCTTGTACTCGTAAACGATACGCTCAAACCGAATTTTCGCTATATGATTAAAAATCAGGGCGCGATGCTTGCGAAGGGCTGGCTTTTGGGTATGCAGTTTGAAGGATTGTTTACAGGAGACCTGTATTTTACGCTTGGACGTCATGCCAATGCGATGGCGGCACGCCTGCGGGACGGGCTGCTGGCAAAGGGCTATGAACTTGCCTATCCAGCAACCACAAACCAGATTTTTGCCATTTTGAGCAAAGACCAGATTTTTGATTTGACGACCGAAGCTGCATTCGAGTTCAGCCAGAAGTGGGATAAAACACATGATGTTGTCCGTTTTGTGACTTCATGGGCGACAAAATCAGAAGATGTAGATGCCATGCTCGCACTGCTTTGAAGAAAACGCCGCCGTTCGGTTTTACCGAACGGCTGTTTTTGTGTATATAGGAGGACAGCCAAATGACACCGGAGGATATCCTAAAACGCTTTTTTGGATATGACACATTTCGAGACAGCCAGAGACCGATTGTTATGCGGATTTTGAATGGACAGGATACCTTGGGAGTGATGCCCACGGGAGCCGGAAAATCGGTTTGCTATCAGGTTCCGGGGCTTGCACGGCAAGGGCTTGCGCTGGTAATTTCACCGCTGATTTCGCTCATGCAGGATCAGGTGCGCGCGCTTCGGAGTGCTGGAATCCCTGCTGCCTGTCTGACGAGTGCGCAGAGTCAGGCAGAACGCACACAGATTTTGCAGGCTGTAAGAGCAGGGAACTATAAGTTTTTATATATCGCTCCTGAGAGACTTGAGATATCTGGATTCCGTGCATTTTGTAAGGAACTGCCTCTGGCGCTTGTGTCGGTAGATGAAGCACATTGTATTTCTCAATGGGGGCAGGATTTTCGTCCCAGTTATCTGCATATTGCGGAATTTTTGCGAGAGCTTCCGAGCCGTCCGCCCGTCTGTGCCTTTACGGCAACCGCGACCAAACGGGTGCGGCAGGATATCATTCGGCTTTTGGGACTGCAAGACCCATTTGTTCTGGTTTCCGGCTTTGATCGACCCAATTTGCGCTTTTTTGTCTCCGAGCCTGCTGATAAGACCGCTGCACTTTTGGCAGAACTTGCCCTGAGAAACGAACAGAGCGGGATCGTCTATTGTCTGACGCGAAAGCTGGTTGATGATGTTTATGGGGTACTGTGTCAGCGGGGACTGCGGGCGGCGCGGTATCATGCAGGTTTGGACGCACAGACACGAAAACAGGCACAGAATGATTTTTTATATGATAAGGTCAATGTTCTGGTGGCAACCAACGCCTTCGGTATGGGCATTGACAAACCGAATGTGTCTTTTGTCATTCATTATAATATGCCGCCGGACTTGGAGAGCTATTATCAGGAAGCGGGACGTGCGGGGCGTGATGGCAGAAAGGCAGACTGCATTTTGTATTTTGATGCTTCGGATTTGCGTCTGTGTCGGTTTTTGATTCAAAACAATCGGGCGTTGTCAGAGGATTTGGACGAGCAGGCGTATGCACACATTTTACAGCGGGATATGGAGCGCCTGCGCCGCATGTGGTGGTATACGCAGACAACCGATTGCCTGCGCGCTGCGATTTTGCATTATTTTGGGGAGTCTGCGCCCGCCTACTGCGGAGGCTGTGCGAACTGCGGGGTACATTGGGAATGGAAGAACCAGACGATAGATGCTCAGAAAATCGTGTCCTGCGTATTTCGGCTGAACCAGCGGGGCCGCGCCGTGGGAAAGCATTTTTTGATTGAGATTTTACGCGGGGAACGCACGGAGCGGGTGAAGGAGTCGGGGTTGGACAGTCTTTCCACCTTTGGTGTGATGAAAAACAGTTCGGTGTATCATATTCGTTACATTTTGGACTGCCTGATTGCGCAGGGGTATCTGACCTGCCGTGCGGACGATTTGCCCATCATTCAGCTGAGTGCGCGTTCGGGCGATATCATCAAAAAGCATCTGCCGTTTTCGGTGAAGGTGCCGAAGTCGGGGGTGCCGCCCAAGCAGGAGGAAATGGACGAAGGCTTGTTCAAAGCCTTGCAGCAGACGTGCAGCCGATTGGCACAGCGAGCGGGTGTTCCGCCCTTTTCGATTTTTTCTGATGCAATTCTGAGAGAAATGTGCAGACGGCTTCCGCGCACTGTGGAGGAACTGGAGCGGATCGGCGGAATCCCTGCCTACAAGGTCAAACGATATGGGGCGGCGTTTTTGGATTGTATCTCAGCATACAAACGAAAACAGCCAAAAGAAAAAGAATAAATTTGTTGAAAAATTCATGGTAAAATCCTATACAAATTGTGGGAAAGTCTGTATAATGGAAAATAGAGAATGATTATCCATTTTGTGGATAAAGAAAGTGGGCGGTAAAATGAAATCAAATAAGGTTGTCCTGTCTACCATGGCGGGGCTGTGCACACTACTGCTTACGGGAGCGCCATCCGCACAGGCTGCTTTCAAAGATACAGCAGGACATTGGGCACAGGCTGCGATTGACCGTATGCAGGGCTATCAAATCGTAAATGGGTTCGGGGGACAGTTCCGACCAGACGACACCATTACCCGTGGAGAAATGGCAGTGGTTTTGGATCATGTCATGCGTTACCAGAACCGTGCAGACAATTACTTCAGCGATTTGGGACAGGCGTTCTACACAGATGCCATCTTAAAGGCTGGACATGCAGGCGTTTTGCAGGGAGCAGATGGAAAGGTGCGTCCCAATGATGCCATTTCCAGAGAAGAAGCTGTCGTGATGATGGCGCGTGCATTCGACATTGAGACAATCAATGTAGAGCCGATCCAAGTGCCGGATGCAGGCGGCATTGCAGGTTGGGCGACAGACGCAATTTCTGCCTTTATTGACAAAGGCTATGTGAGCGGCACAGAAGCATTTCGTCCCAAGGAGCCAATTACACGTGCAGAAACAGTTGCAATCCTCAATCGAATCCTGACAGGATATTATCCAAATGCAGGCAGTTTTTCAGAATCCGCTGACGGTACGGTCGTGGTCAACACACAGGATGTCAGCCTGAAGGATATGACAATTGCCGGCGATTTGATTCTGTCTGAGGGCGTACAGGACGGCGATGTGACCCTTGAGAATGTTGTTGTAAATGGCCGCGTGCTGATTCGCGGCGGCGGTGTAAACTCCATTCATGTGCTTGGAAAATCTGTGCTGGGAACTGTTGTGATGGAGCGTGACGGTGCAGCAGTTCGCCTTGCTGTGGACGGAAAGGACGCCAAGGTAGAGCATGTAAAAGTGGGCGAGAAGGCAGCAGAGGCAATTGTAGCAGGTGACGTATCCAGCGTTACGGTTGCAGGCTCTGGCAAGCTGACAGCACAGGATGCAAAGATTGGAACCATTATGGTCAATGCTCCCGATGCTGCGGTTGCACTGTCAAACAGTCAGGTCAAGACTGTAGAGGTTGCACAGGACGCAAAGAATACCGAGTTGTCTGTAGATAAGGGCACATCAATTGAAACCGTTGAAATCAAGGCTGCGGGGGCAGATGTCTCTGGTGAAGGCAAGGTCAGCACCGTAAAGGCAAATGCAGATAATATTTCTGTGGATACCAAGGGAACGGTTGTTAAGGCTGCTAAGGGAACCACTGGCATTACAGCTGGCGGACAAAAGGTTCCATCAGGTGGTTCTATTAACTCCACACCTTCTAAAAATAATTCGAGCAGCGGCGGCTCCTCATCTTCTAACAATGATCGTCCTTCGAGACCAGAAAAGCTGGAAATCGAGCGCGTAGAGTCTGTGAGAAATGGACTGGTACGTGTAACACTCAACCGTGCAACCGACACGGCTTTGCGTCAGGATCAGTTCTCCATTATTTGTACGGGCGGCGGCAGCGATATGACCATTGTGAGTGTAAAAACCACGGATAATCGCATCTATGACCTCAGCACAGCATACTATAATGACAATACCTATCAGCTGGGAATTATTTTGGACGACCAGACCTTGCTGACCTATGATTTTGTCAGCAAGTATGACTGCCCAGAGTTGACCTCCATAGAGACCGTGCGTACTGCGGCGGAGGAGGCAACCTTCTCCTATGTTTCGGATACATCAGGTACGTTCTATTGGATTCTTCAGGAAAAGCCAAGCACACGTTTCCGCAGAGCGGCAAATGGAGAACCAACCGCTGAGGAGGTTATGGCAAGCGGCAACCAGCAGGAAATGAAGCTGCACAGCAATACCGTTACCCTGACAGGACTGAAGCCGGATACTGCATATTCCATGTATTATGTGGCAAAGGGTATTGACGAAAAGGTGACACCAGTCAAGCTGGTGGAGATTGCAGGCACTCCGGCAGAAAAGCCAGAAGCCAGTGATGTTCAAATTACATCTGCGGAAGCACATAAGATTCCGGACGCTGACCTGACAGATGAACTTGTATACTTTGAGGTGGTTTTGGACAAGCCGACAGCGCAGACACTCACGGTTGACCAGTTCGAGTTTACCTGTCCAGCACAGGGCACCATGAAGCTTAAGCGTGTAGAAACAGATGATAACCAGACCTATAAGGTATATATGCAAAATGGTTACATGCCACAGGATAATAACCATTTCACCTGCACCATTACCTTTGCAGACGGAAAAGAGGCAACCCATCGGTTCTTTGTAGACTTCACAGCACCCCTCTTGACAGGCGTTCAGATAACACGAACCGATAAGAATACGGCAGAGGTAACCTTTAAGTCTTCGGAAGCAGGTGAGGTTTACTGGAAGGTCATGAAGGGCAGCGATTTTGGTGCCGGAGACAGCAGACCCAAGGATCCAGAGCTGATACGAAAGGATGGAGAGCATCGAGGAATTGAAGAGAGCACACAATATTTTGATTTTGAGATTCCTGCCGATATGGTCGATGAGAAGGATATATATTTCTGTTTTGTCACTGAGGATGCAAAGGGCAACCTGAGCACCACCTTTGACTACAAAAAGATTCCAGATAAGGCAGTCGATCCAGAACCCGAACCAGAGCCGGGAGAATATGAAATTGTGAGTATCACCGGTGAAATACAGGATCGGGGTGGCATGTTTGGAACCGGTCATGAACTGACCATTACAATGAATAAAAATGAAACTGGATCCTTTTTGTTTGGTAATAATGATATTCGAATTAAGGGAAATGGACAGGATATTTCTGGCTATCAGAAAATAAGTGTAACATGTCCCAGTGATAAACCCGAGGATCATATCGTTTCTTTGATAAATACTTCCTTAAAGCCGGGAGAGTATACAGTAGAAATCACAGTAGATAGCAACAAAATCACCAAGAACATTCAAGTCGCTGATGATGGAAAGGGAACTGTTACTTTGGTTTGATTTCAAATCAAATCGTTGTATAAAAAATGAGCGAAAAGAAAACTCCTTGATGTGTAAAACATCAAGGAGTTTTCTGATTTTTTTCAGAAGTGCATCAACATTCGGTTTTCCAATATGCCACCGAGTAGGGGGGCAGTTCGGAGCCGCCGCCAAAGTCGTGCAGTTGTCCGGTAATCAAATCGGTGGCACGTCCGCAGCACGCATCAAAATGTGCGGTATAGGGCTGGTCATCTGCATTTATGGCAATCAGTACGCGCTCACCATCTGTCACGCGTTCCCAGATACATTGCCGGTTGGTCAAAACAAGCTGTTTGAAATCTCCGTAACACAGTGCCTTGGAGTTTTTATGTGCGGCTGCAAGCTTGGCAATCCATGCCGTCAGTTCGTTTTCAACTGGCGCATCGATTGCAGGACGCAGCGCATCATCACCATCCTCCTTTTTGCCTGTGAGCCCCCATTCACTGCCGTAATATACACAGGGGATTCCCGGCATACCGAACAGCATACCATACAGGAGGGGCAGGTGCTTGGGATTGTTCAAGATGGACGCGGCGCGCGTTACATCATGATTGTCCACAAAGCTCAAAAGATGCTTTCCCTTGTAGAGTGTCCAGTTTTCCGGCCCAAACTGGCGCAGCAGGGAATGAGTGATTTCAAACAGGTTCATGGAATTGAGGGAAGAGTACAGACCTTTATAACATTCATAGTTTGTGCAGGAATGAAGCATACCCTCTCCAACACGCTGGTTATAGTCTCCATGAAGCATTTCGCCAAGCAGCAGGAAGTCTGGCTTCAGCGTATCACAGAAGGAACGAAGCTGGCGCAGGAACTCCGGCGGCAGGCAGTAGGCAACATCAAGGCGCAGTCCGTCGATATCAAAATTTTTGACCCAGCCGCGGATACAGTCGAAGATGTGCTGAACGACCGTGGGATTTTGCAGGTTGAGTTTGACAAGTTCGAAATGACCTTCCCAGCCTTCGTACCAGAAACCGTCATTGTAGTTGGAATTGCCATCGAAATGGATGTGGAACCAATCCTTATAGGGAGAGTCCCATTTGTGCATTCGTACATCTTCAAATGCCCAGAAGCCACGCCCGACATGATTAAACACACCGTCTAAAATGACACGAATCCCATTTTTATGCAGATGTGCGCAGACCGAAGAAAAATCGTCATTGGAACCCAGACGGTGATCGATCAGGCGGAAATCGCGTGTGTCATAGCCGTGACTGTCCGATTCCAAGACCGGAGAAAAATAAACTGCATTTGCGCCAAGAGATTGGATATGCGGGATCCAGTTATTGATTTTGCGAATACGGCTGGCGAGGATACCGTCGTTGACACGCGGCGCACCGCACAAGCCAAGCGGATAGATTTGATAAAAAACACTTTCATATGCCCACATTCGATACAAGCTCCTTTGCTGTTGGAATTGGTTTTGCTTGTATTATTATATCTGATTTTCTGACATTTGTACAGTGTGCTGTAAAAATAGAAAAAACATACAGAAAAATTTACGTGAAGAATGAAAAAAATGCTTGCGAATAGTTGTTGTGTATGGTAGAATAATGCAGAACAACGGACATTCCGCTGCCTACCGGCTGAAGGATAGCCTTAATATCAAGATAGGTTATGAATATCCAGTATGAAAGGAAGACTGAAAGATGGATTTAGTAAAAGTTCTGTCTGAGCAGCAGCTCAAGAGCGACCTGCCCGAACTCAAGATCGGTGACACCGTAAAGGTACACGCAAAGATCAAGGAGGGCAACCGTGAGCGTATTCAGGTGTTTGAAGGCATCATCATTGCTATGAAGCACGCTGGCATCAACAAGACTGTAACCGTTCGCCGTATTTCCTATGGCGTTGGCGTGGAAAAGACTTTCCCAGTACACTCCCCGAACATTGCAAAGTTCGAAGTAGTACGCAATGGTAAGGTTCGCCGTGCAAAGCTGTACTATCTGCGTGGCCGCGTTGGTAAGGCTGCAAAGGTTGCAGAAAAGGTTTAAGGACTTGGATCCAAAGAGAGGAACGATTTCGTTCCTCTCTTTTTTGTGATGTAAAACCACTCGCTAGGCGAGTGGTTCAAAAGAAGGCTATTGCCGAAGATGAAGAAATAAAAACTCCTTTTGCTATAATAAAGATGC